>PAJO01000028.1 GCA_002706085.1 Alcanivoracaceae bacterium
GACCCAAGACATAATGGCTGCGACATTCAGATCCGCTACGGTAAAGCGGTCTCCAAACAAGTATTCTTGGTCCGCCAGCGCGCCATCCAAAACCGCCTGGGTATTGCGGTTCTCGACACCGGTGCGCAAATCCTTGATACGCGCATCATCCAGCACGTAGGAGCGAATCTGGCTGCCCCAGCCAATATCCGCCTTGCTGTTTTCCAATGCCTGCTTCTCCGCGTTACGTCGCTGCATCTCCAGCTCGTAGACCTTGGCCTGCAACATTTTCATGGCCTTGTCCTTATTCTGGTGCTGGCTTCGTTCGCTCTGGCACTGGGTCACCACGGTATGCTCGGTGCCACCGTCGTCCTTGAACAGATAGGTCAATCGCACTGCGGAATCGGTACGGTTAACGTGCTGACCACCGGCACCGGAGGCGCGGTAGGTATCTACCCGGAGGTTACCGGTATCAATCTCAATGTCGATATCGTCGTCCACTTCCGGGGAAACAAATACCGAACTGAAAGACGTATGGCGGCGACCACCGGAGTCAAACGGACTCTTGCGCACCAGCCGGTGCACACCGGTTTCAGTGCGCAACCAGCCATAGGCATACTCCCCTTCAAAGCGGATGGTAGCGGATTTTATCCCCGCCACATCGCCGGCCGATGCTTCTACCAGCTCGGTTTTGAAACCGTGAGCCTCGCCCCAGCGCAGGTACATCCGCAGCATCATTTCGGCCCAGTCCTGCGCCTCGGTGCCTCCGGAACCGGCCTGAATATCCAGATAGGCGAAACAACCGTCCATTTCTCCGGAGAACATGCGGCGGAATTCCAGATCGCCCACCATCTTCTCAAGCCGCTCCAGCTCGCTTTCCACTTCCGGCAAGCTGTCTTCATCGCCCTCTTCAACCACCAGATCAAGTAACCCTGCGGCATCTTCAATACCCTGGGTTGCTTCATCGATGGTCTTGACCACGCCTTCCAGCTGGGCCCGTTCCTTGCCCAGCCCCTGGGCATAGGCGGGGTCATTCCAGACATCCGGATTTTCGAGCTCGCGCTCGACTTCGATCAGACGTTCGCTCTTGTGAGCGTAGTCAAAGATACCCCCTAAGCGCGTCGACACGCTCAGACAGGTCAGAAAGGTGGGTACGCAGCGGATTGACTTCCATTACGGCTCTCTTCTGGTCAGCGAAACGCGGGGGCAACCAGCTGACGGTTGAACCCGCGTGAAAACGGCGCAGTTTAGCGTTTTGCGCCGCCGATGACGAGGGCTGTAGGTACAGCCCGACCGCGATCAGGCCTTCAATTCGTAGACGTGATAAGCCTGGGCTTTCATGTGGTCAATGGTGGTACCCAGATAGCTGGCGTTGTCTGGAATCCCGGAACCGGTATTGAATACCTTGAAGCTACGGACTTCTTTGGGAGTATCAATAACCGTATCAGCATCCACTTCCACCCACATACAGATTGCTGCATCCTGCAGGATATAATCTACCCGCAGCACTTTGCCTTCTTCGGGCAGGCGGATCTCCTGCACATCATTGGACACCTTCAGGCGGTGTTTATGAATAGTCTTCATGGTCCCCTCCGTTAAGGACACACCGCAGCCGTGACGATAGCCAGGGCGCAGCGCAAAACGATATCGGCCTTGTGGGCCACAGATCAGCAAACACCCTCCGCTCCCGACGGGGAGGCGAAAGACGCAAAGCGCAATGCTAGCAAAAAGGCCGGCCACAGACAGCCATTGTCGACAATTTTACATACCCTCCACGCAGGTCAGAAGCGCTCACCCAGCTGAATGAAGAACACCGTGTCATTATCCGCAGTGAACGCCACATCCAGCCCCAGATGCAGAGGCTTGTCCCGGGTAGTCTGCCAGTGAAGTCCGGTCCCAGTACTGTGGGCGCTCTCCCCCGAAAGCAACTCGTCCGCGGCCTCACTGATCCAGCCATGATCATAGAATCCCAGCCACATCCAGCGCGGATGAAACTTGTAGCGCCCCTCCAGGTGGACGGTCATGGCCACATCATCCATATAACGGCCGCGGTTATACCCTCGCACCGTGACGGCGGACTGACTGAAAAATGGCACCGCACCACTGCCGCGTTCCGACTCACCATTGACAGCCAGCACCAGTTTTTCACTGACAGACCAGTACTGACTGTAGGACAACCGTGTCTTGCCGTAGTCAAAATCACTGCCAAAGGTATCTGAAAAGTCGAACCACGATGCGGAGAAATTAGCGCCTCGACGGGGATAGTAGTTGTTGTCCCTGGAGTCGTAGCTGAGAACCAAACCGCCGGCTCCCATGGCAATGTCTTTGCCTACCGCAGGCAAAACGGGTTCAAACTGTGGAAAGTTCATTTCCACACGGCCTTGTGAATAGAGCAAGGCTGGACCCGCAAACCAGTGCTCGGTCCCGGGCAAGCGCCACAATGCCCTGAAATAGCCAATTGACATATCCAGCGTGTAATCCAAGGGACGATCCGCAAACGCCCCTTCCCCGCCAAAGCCATAGTATTCCAGCTTCAAGGAGCCGGCACCGGCCACCGCGGACACCCTCAAACGGTCCTCAAAGAGATAATCCTGGTGAAAAATCCCGGCAACCCAGCTGTCGGAATCCGTGTACATGCCGCCAATCCCGGTCGTGGGATTCGGGCCTTTTCCGTCCCCCCGCGACGGATGCAGATAGAGGCCAGCCAACTGCAGACCCGAGCCCAATGTGGGGTTGGACATGGGAATGGGCACCACTACCACATTCCCTTTCTCCAAAGTCGACCCCGTCCGACCTTGTTCAATATTGCCAATAAATTCATCAGCCTGTGGTGCCGCGGCATTGGCGATTGATACCAAAACCATCGCCACCAGCACCGCCGGCATCATATACCACCGCATTCTCTCCCCCCCCGCCGACACCTCATTCGCCACCCAGCCCCTCCTTGAAAGGGCCACCGGCATCACCGCCGGCACATGGATTTTACTCCTATGACCATGACAAGCGTTCACACTTAATCCCTAGAAAAGAAACAGACCTAACGATGATGTTGACTTGCCATCACCTGTGCCACCATCCGGACCGATGGAGCATTAAAAAATCACTACATACGGGTTACAGCTTTACTGCCATGACACAACAGGACGGACCGCCTGTTCGCAGTACAGTCAGTATCGTAGTGGTAACAACAACAAGGAAGGGCACACTATGTCAGCATTCAAGATGCCTCTCGCCGGCGCCGCCATCGTGTTTGGCATGGCGTTTAGCACACCGGTGATGGCAGACCAGCAACAGGCCACCGTAATTCTCAGCCAGAGCTGTGAATACATGCTGCTCAACTCCAGTCGCGGCATGGTACTGGTGAAACAACTGGACGGCACAACGCCCAGGGAAGGCGACACCCTCAGCGGCAGCTTTATTGCCGGTGACTTCAGCAACCTGCAGAACAATCGCAATCAGGATTCCATGCAGGTTTGGGTCGATGTTGTGGACCCGCACAGCAGCAAGGCCCTCAGTCAATACGGCCGCTACTGTACCTGACACGCAGCCCTGCTCAACGTCCCGGTTTTCATCCTGATGAAACCGGGAATGGCTCATCAGCGCATCAGCACGCCCGTGAACAACACCAGAAAGCCGCCAACCTCGGCAACTATCAATGCCACCATGAAGGTTGTCATCATCACGGGGGCCAACGTGCCCTTGCCGAATTGGTGAGGACGCTGAAGCTGGTTGCGCGTATCCCGAAGCATCCCGTGCAGGATGTAACTTCCAACCGCCAAGGCAAAGAACAGCATGCTGGCCAATACCGCCAGGGTATTGGTGAGGTCACTCCACACACTCAGCTGGGCAAACCGCTCCAGCACCAGACAAGCAAAGGCATACATCAGGCTGGCCCGGTGAGCCACATCCACATAATAGTGGGCACGCGCCTTTTCACTCTGGCTTACCTGCCAATACTTCCATACCCCGGTCAGCAAACCGGTAAGGAAAAACAGGCCACATCCATAAAGAGCCCAGTCGCTGGCGGGCATCCACAACCACTCAGACATGGAAAAAATCCCCCAGCCGCGACTGCATGGCAATGTCCGGCAAACAGAAACGGCGACGCCCTACCTGCTCGACCCGGATCAAGCCGGCTTCCACCAGCTCTTTGACATGATGCGACACCGTAGGCTTGCCGATATTCAGCCGTTTCATGAAATCGCCGAACGCGCAACCCGCAGAAACCTCCTGCAAATCCGCCTGCCCCTTTTCCCTGCAATGGGCAAGCACCTGCTGATAGATTCGCAGACGGTTTGGATTGGCCAGAGCCCGAAAGGCAGCGGCCAGCTGCGCCTCGGAGACCGTGTCAGTCTGTGCCAAAACCCATCCTCCCCAACAAAACAGTTTGACGATTATCGAACCAAAATATAGTTTGAGCAACATCGAACTATACAGTAATCGCCCAGACCGGGCACAGGAGGACCACTGTGAGCCACGCGGATACCCTGAAAACATCGCTCGCCCTGCCCTGCGGCACGGCCATTCCCAACCGGTTCGGCAAATCCGCCATGAGCGAAGCCCTCGGCACCATCGATAATCATGTCACCCCGGCGCTTGAGACACTGTATGGTCGCTGGTCAGACGGCGGCACCGGGCTGTTGATCACCGGCAACATCATGATCGACCGCAATCACACCGGCGAGCCCAACAATGTCGTGCTGGAAAGCGAGCAGGATCTGCCCCTGCTTAAACGCTGGGCTGAGGCCGGCAAACGCAACGGCAATGAAATCTGGGTACAGTTGAACCACCCGGGCAAACAGATCCCCCGCATGCTCGCCAGTGGCGATACCCTCGCGCCCTCCGCCGTACCGTTCGGAAAAGAACTGAAAAGCGCGTTCAAAACCCCCCGTGCGCTCACCGAAGCAGAGATCCGCGACATCATTAAACGCTTCGCCACCAGCGCCGCCATCGCCAAAAAAGCTGGCTTTACCGGGGTCCAGATTCACGGAGCACACGGCTATCTGGTCAGCCAGTTTCTCTCCGGCCACCATAACCAGCGTACTGACCAGTGGGGCGGCCCACTGGAAAACCGGATGCGCTTCCCGCTGGAAATTTACCGGGCCATTCGCAAGGCCGTCGGCGACGACTACCCTGTCAGCATCAAACTGAACTCCGCCGATTTCCAACGCGGCGGCTTCACCGAAGACGAATCCATGACGGTGGCGCAAACCCTTGCAGAAGAAGGCCTGGATCTGCTGGAGATTTCAGGCGGCAACTATGAAAACCCGGCCATGGCCGGCGCCAAAGGGGTCCGTGAAAGCACCGTAGCCCGCGAAGCCTACTTCCTTGATTACGCCAACGAAATCCGTAAACGGATCTCCATTCCATTGATGGTCACCGGTGGCTTCCGCTCCGCCAAAGCCATGGCCGAAGCCGTAGAAAGCGGCGCCACCGACATCGTCGGCATCGCTCGCCCGCTGGCAGTAGAGCCCGATCTGCCCAACCGTATTCTTGCCGGCCAGGACGGGCTCATCAGCCGGGTCACGCCACGCAAAACCGGCATCAAGATGATCGACGAAATGGCCATGATGGAAGTCTCCTGGTTCTCCCGTCAGTTACATCGAATGGGCAAGGGCAAAGACCCCAAACCCGATGAAAGCGTGCTGCTCGCGCTGTTCAAAGTGATCGCCGACATGGGCCTGGGCAGCTTCCGCACGCGGAGACTGCGCAGCAACCAGGGTTGAGTGTGAGGCGCCAGCCACCGTTAGGAAGCGCTGGCGCACCCTGCTAGACTCTTCCGCATTCCAATGCGGAGCGTTCCATGTCATTGCTTGCCAATCCGGTTATCTGGTCGGTACTCATACTGATGGGCCTTAGCCTGGCCCGAATGAACGTGGTGCTGGCGCTCCTGTGTGCGGCACTGGTTGCCGGCCTGGGCAGTGGGCTGGATCTGACTGCAACCCTGTCCGCCTTCAGTGGCGGCCTGGGTGGTGGTGCCAATATTGCCCTGAGCTATGCCCTGCTAGGCGCCTTCGCGGTTGCTATTGCCCGCTCCGGGATCACCGAATGGCTCGCCGGGCGCATTATTGCCCGGCTGGGCGGCACGCCGGCACCGCAACAATTGCGGCGAATCCGCACTCTGCTACTCACCGTACTGCTGGCAGCGGCAGTGATGAGTCAGAACCTGGTCCCCATCCATATCGCCTTTATTCCCATCCTGGTGCCCCCTTTGCTGGAAGTAATGCATCAGCTGCGGCTGGACCGCCGGCTGGCTGCCTGCATTCTCACATTTGGTTTGATCACGCCTTACATGGTGCTGCCCGTAGGCTTTGGCAGTATTTTTCTACATACCCAGCTGGGCCCCAGTCTCGCCAAGGCTGGCCTGGAGCTGCCCAAAGGGGATTTGCCTCTGGCCATGCTGCTGCCCGCCGCCGGCATGGTTGCGGGCCTGATTCTGGCGTGCATCCGCTACCGACAACCTCGCGATTACCACCCCGTTCAGCTTCCCGGTGAAGAACAACACGCTCCGCTTTCCAGCCGTAATGTCATGGTGGCCGCCATCGCATTGGCGGCGGCATTGGCTCTGCAGCTGTACAGCGACTCCATCATTCTTGGCGCACTGGTCGGTTTCCTGGTCTTCACCGCAGGCGGCGTGGTGCCGTGGCGAGAGTCTCAGGATGCCTTTACCCAAGGGGTAAAGATGATGTCACTGATCGGGTTCATCATGATTGCCGCTAATGGCTATGCCGCGGTCGTGCAGGCCGGAGATCAGGTTCCCGCTTTGGTAGCAACGGTGACGAGCGGACTGCAAAGCCCGCCCCTTGCGGCGGCCCTGCTGTTGCTCCTGGGGCTGTTCGTCACGCTGGGTATCGGCTCCTCGTTCTCCACGATCCCCATCATTACCACTCTCTACGTCCCATTGTGTGTGGCATTGGGCTTCTCACCGCTGGCTACGGCAGCGCTGGTTGGCAGTGCCGCCGCCCTGGGCGATGCCGGCTCGCCAGCCTCGGATTCCACCCTCGGCCCAACGGCGGGCCTTAACGCCGATGGCCAACACGACCACATTCGCGACACGGTTATTCCGACCTTCATGCACTACAACCTGCCGTTGATGGCGGCGGGCTGGCTGGCCGCCATGTGGCTTTGAGAGACGCTGCTCGCTTCCCGCAACAGGCGGTACGCTAAAACATGGGGCGCGGGATGCCTCTGGGCAACAATAATGTTGGAGCGGTCGCTCGAACGCGAAATGACCCAAACCCGAAAACCGCGGTCGAACAACCGCTCCTGCAAAACAGGGAAAGCCACCCAGCGTGCTCCAACGAAATGGCCCAGCCCCACAGCACAAGACAAACCGGCCCCCGCGTTGTAGCGTGTTGCGTGCAGCTTGACGCTTTCACCTACAAGGATCTCTCATGCCACGGCACACTCTGCTGACCCGGCTGGAAACACTCGGCAATCGACTGCCCCATCCCACACTATTATTCGTGTGGCTTTGCCTGTTACTGCTGCCACTCACCACACTGCTAAGCGCATTGGGGCTGACCACCACACATCCCATCACTGACGACACCGTCGCGGTGCGCTCGCTGATTGACGGTGACGGTGTGCGGTATCTGTTCACGTCATTGGTCAGTAACTTCACCGGTTTCGCCCCGCTGGGGGTCGTACTGGTTGCCATGCTGGGGCTCGGGATCGCAGAACAATCCGGGTTGCTGTCCGTGAGTCTGGCCGCGCTGGTAAAGGGTGCCTCCGGGAAACTGCTGGTGGTCACCGTAGCGTTCGCCGGAGTGCTGTCGAGCATGACGGTGGATGCCGGCTATGTCGTGTTGATCCCGCTCGCCGGGCTGGTGTTCCAACTGGCCGGACGCTCCCCGTTGGCCGGTATTGCCACTGCCTTTGCGGGAGTGTCCGGCGGCTTCAGCGCCAATCTGCTGGTAGGGCCGGTCGATGCCACTCTCGCCGGCCTGACCAGCGAAGCGGTCGCGCTGGTGGACCCGAGCCGAACCGTTGATGCCACCGGTAATTACTGGTTCATCATCGTGTCCACCTTCGTGGTGACAGCTCTGGTCAGCCTGGTCACCCTGCGCCTCGCCGAACCGCGCCTTCGAACAACGACAACCGAAACCGCCGTAGAGGTTGAAACGCCCGTCAGCCACCCCACGGCCATGCGCTGGACGCTGGCCACTCTTGCGGTACTGCTGACCCTGACCGCCCTGCTGGTGATCCCCGACAACGCCCCCCTGCGACACCCGGACACCGGCAGTGTACTGGGCTCGCCGTTCATTCACGGCCTGGTGGTAATTGTGGCGTTGCTGGCAGGGATATGCGGTGCCGTCTACGGCCGGCTCAGCGGTCGGTTTCGCCATGGCGGCGATATCATTACCGCCATGGAAACCACCATGGCCTCCATGGCGGGTTATCTGGTGCTGATGTTTTTTGCCGCCCAGTTTGTCGCCTGGTTCAATTACAGCCAGCTGGGCGTCCTGCTGGCTGTTGAGGGCGCAGCGTGGCTTGGCAGCCTGTCGATTCCCAAAGTTGCCCTGCTGTTGTTGTTCGTGTTGCTGGCTGCCCTGATCAACCTGATGATTGGCAGCGCTTCGGCCAAATGGTCGATTCTGGCTCCCATCTTTGTGCCCATGCTGATGTTGCTGGGCATCGAACCCGAAGCCACCCAGGCGGCCTACCGGGTGGGCGATTCCAGCACCAATATCATTACCCCGCTCATGCCCTACTTCGTGCTGGTACTGGGCTTCGCCCGGCGCTATCAACCCGACACCGGCATCGGCACCTTGATGGCACTCATGCTGCCCTACAGCCTGACGCTACTGGTGGGGTGGTCGGTGTTACTGGGAATCTGGATCGGGTTTGGCTGGCCGCTGGGGCCGTGAAGACACAGCTGCGGGCCATGAGCGACTAGCTGCGAGAAAAAGATAAAACCGTTGGTAATTCAGGGCGCAGACGCATTAACCAGCCCCTGGCAATAAAAAAACCGCGCCTGCCTGGCGCGGTTTTTCTCGTAGCTAGCCGCTCGTCACGGCTTTTACTTGATCAACCGCAACGTGAAAGGATACCGATAGGCCACACCGTCATTGGCTTTCAATCCGGCAATGATCACCATCACCACCCAGAAGATGAACAGCACCGGCATCAACACGGCTCCAATCGCCACAAACATCAGCAGAAATGCGACGAAAAAGGCGATCAGCATGGTGATATTGAAGTTCACGGCTTCCTTGCCCTGATCATCGACAAAAGAACTTTCATCCTTCTTGACCAACCACATCACCAGCGGGCCAATCAAGCTTCCGAAGGGAATCACCAACCCGATCAACGACAACAAATGGCAGCCCATCGCCTGGCTGCATTCTTCCTTACTCGGGCCTTGCGGTTCAGCCCCACTTTGGGATTGTTCATTCTCAGTCATGAAACCTTTCCTTGTTGATGACAAAAGAAACAGTCTAGCCTGATGTAGATACCGTTACTGCCGAATTGTTCTCCTATTTGGCAGCGGCTGCTCGCTGTTGGAACGGAACGGGTTGATGTCGATACCGCCACGGCGGGTAAAACGGCCATAAACGGTCAAGTGACGCGGCGAGCACTGCGACATCAGGTCAACAAACATCTGCTCGATAATCTGCTCATGGAAGCCCTGATGATTGCGCAAGGACACCACATAACGCAGGAAGCTGGCCGGACTGATAGCCCGACCGGTGTAACGGATCACCACTGTGGCCCAATCCGGCTGGTTGGTGACCGGGCAATGGCTTCGCAGCAAATGCGAATAGAGCTGGCCGGTCTGCTCTGCGCCCTGATCACAGAGCAACAGTTCCGGGTTGTATTCGTAGTGCTCGAAATTCAGGTCGATGTTATCGACGCATTCACCACGATCTTCCCAGGTGGGAAAACCCGCGGATTCCTCCAGTGAATACAGCAACACCTCAATATTGCCACCGACGGTCTGCGCCACGTCTTTTTCGATGGCAGCACGGACCTTGTCACGATCATCAAAGCGCGAGTTGGCGAAGGAATTGAGATACAACTTCAGGGATTTGGATTCGACAATATTCGGTGTAGTGCAGGGAATGCGCAGCTCGCACATAGCCACAATGGGCTTGCCCTTCTCATTCAGCCAGGACAATTCATAGGCATTCCAGATATCCGTGCCATGGAAAGGCAAGCTGGTATCTTCCAGCTCAAGGCTTTCCCGGGCATCCCAGCGGGGTACCGGACAAAGCAACGAGGGCGTGTACTCGTCCACATACTCACTGGAGCGACCCAGCGGGGTTTCCTTCAAGTAACTCATGGTGTCTCCTGGCTCAGCCGTCCGTTGGCTCAATATCCATAATAATTAATGTCGGATGCCGGTACCACGTCGCAATAACCACAGCGCGAACAGGTAAAAGGCCACCACAAAGCCACAAATGGCCGCCAGAGAGGCGTAAACATTCACATCACTGACACCCAACACCCCGTAGCGGAAGGCATTCACCATATACACAATCGGATTGGCCAGGCTCACGGTGCGCCAGAATTCCGGCAGCAGATCAATGGAATAAAACACTCCACCCAGATACGTCAGGGGGGTCAGGATAAAGGTGGGCACAATGGAGATATCATCAAACTTGTTGGCAAAGACCGCATTGATAAAGCCCCCCAGTGCAAACAGGGCCGCTGTCAGTATCACTACCGTGACCGTAATCAGCAGGTGTTGCATGCTCAGGTGCGTGAAAAACAGGCTCAGCAGACTGACAATCAACCCGACCAGCATCCCGCGCACCATCCCCCCCACTACGAAACCGGTGAGAATCACATGTGGCGGCATGGGAGAAACCAGCATTTCTTCGATGGAATGCTGAAATTTGGTGGAAAAGAACGAACTCACCACATTGCCATAGCTGTTCTGGATCACGCTCATCATGATCAGGCCGGGCACGATGTACTGCATGTAATCGAACCCGCCCATGTCGCCAATGCGGCTGCCAATCAGGTTGCCGAAGATGACAAAATACAATGTCATGGTTATTGCCGGCGGCAACAGTGTTTGTGGCCAGATCCGGGTGAAACGGCGAATTTCCTTGGTGACGATGGTCATGAACGCCACCCACTGATCACGGGCCTTCATGCTTTTTCTCCGGGCAGGTTCTGCTCAACCAGTCGCACAAACAGTTCTTCCAGCCGGTTGGCCTTGTTGCGCATGCTCATGACCTCGAACTGCTGTTCCGCCAGGGCGACAAACAGGGTGTTCAGGCTTTGCGTTTTGGGTACCGCCACCTCCAGGGTCTGGGCATCACGCAACCCCCCATCGAATCCTTCCAGCACTGGCGCAGTCTCCACCGGCCGAGCCAGATCCAGCACGAACGTTTCCACCTGCAGTTTTTCCAGCAGCGCACGCATGGAGGTATTTTCGACGATGGTGCCGTGGTCGATGATGGCAATGTTACGGCAAAGGGATTCTGCTTCTTCCAGATAATGGGTCGTCAGAATAATCGTCTTGCCTTCCTGGTTGATGCGGGTGAGAAAATCCCACATGGAACGGCGTAGCTCGATGTCCACACCGGCGGTAGGTTCATCGAGGATCAATAACTCGGGCTCATGTACCAGGGCACGGGCAATCATCAACCGGCGTTTCATGCCGCCAGAAAGTGTTCGCGACTGCTTGTCCCGCTTTTCCCACAACCCCAGCTGGCGCAGATATTTTTCCGCCCGCTCTCGGGCCAACGGCGCAGGGATACCGTAAAACCCGGCCTGGGTCACAACGATATCAAACACTTTTTCAAACTGGTTGAAGTTGAATTCCTGCGGCACCACGCCAATCTTCATCTTGGCCTGGGAACGCTGGGTATCCAGCGAATGCCCGAAGATACTGACATCTCCTCCACTCTTGTTCACCAGAGAACTGACCACCCCAATGGTGGTGGATTTGCCGGCGCCGTTAGGCCCCAACAGGGCAAAGAAATCGCCCTTCTGAACCTCAAGATCAATGCCTTTGAGTGCTTGAACACCATTGGCATAGGTCTTGGTGAGATTCCGAATCGTCAATGCAGACAAGATTCACCTCAATGCGAATTAGGGAAACAGGGAGCGAAACGAAATTACAGTGCGCAGTGGCCGTGATCGCCACGCCAGATCCAGTGCATCCGGCTGTCCGTGAACCAGACCCACAGCCCTTCCATCATCCAGGGCCAGTCATCCTCGGTAATCTTGCGACGACCGTGTAGCTCGGCCACCAGCACGGCCAGAATGGTGTCGTGGGTAACATGCACGTTGAGATGCCCCGCCTGTGGCTCCCGCTCGCGCAGGTACGCCGCCAGCTTGGCGCGCCCTTCTGCCGGTGACAGCATGCCGTCGAAAGGCTCCTGCAAGTGCTGGTTAAGAAAGCGGAACGCCCCCATCTTCAGGAAAGTGGGGCCGATTTCGTTGATATCAACCACGTAGCACCCCGGTTCGACCAGCGTGGTATCGGTGGTGATCTCCGGGAGCGCCTTGAGCAAACCCGCCTTCTTCGCCCCTTCTGCCATGGCCTTGGCCGTGTTGACACAACGGCCCACCGGGCTGGAGTAGAAGGCATCCACCGGACGATTCAGCTTGCTCCCCCAGTCACGCGCCATATCCACCCCCTCCGGGGTCAGCGGCAAGCGGTAATCGGCGAAGCCATTCTTGGCCAGTTCCCGCACGGAATGGCGGGTGAGCAGGTGGACAGGTTTGTCCCCGGGCAACAGGTTGAGAGCTTCCAGCAATCGCGGGTGTAGGCGGGCCATAGTCACATCACTTCTGGTCAGCCATCAGTGTAGGCAGCTATGGACAGAATGCCAATGGTGGAGAACGGCCAGACAAGAGACGGACGCGTAGCGGCACAAAAAAAGGGACCCGATTGGGTCCCTTTCTATTTGGAGCGGGAAACGAGATTCGAACTCGCGACCCCGACCTTGGCAAGGTCGTGCTCTACCAACTGAGCTATTCCCGCTTAACTTGCTGCCAGCTAATCACTAGCGAATTAGTNGCGTCCCCTAGGGGAGTCGAACCCCTGTTACCGCCGTGAAAGGGCGGTGTCCTGGGCCACTAGACGAAGGGGACCCGGGCTTGACGTGGTGCGTCAAAGCGGCGCGTAGAATAGGTATCTGATGCCCCTTCGTCAAGGAAAAATTTTGTCCTTCCTCACCATTGACCCGAAAAAGTCACGCTGCTCTGATAATGGCGCGCTATAACGACGAATCTTTCGTCAACTTGCTGAAAAAACGCTCATTTATCGGGAGAAATGCATGTCCATCAAGTTGTACGGGGCCGCTCTGTCGCCCTTTGTCCGCAAAACCCGCGTTGCCCTGGCACTGAAAGGCATCGAGTACGAAGCCGTCCATGTGGACCCTGCCAACATCCCGGAAGGCTACGAAAAGATCAGCCCCATGAAACGTATTCCGGCGCTGGAGATTGATGGCCAGTACCTGGCCGATTCCGCCGCCATCTGTACCTGGCTGGAAACCACCCAACCAGAACCCGCACTCTACCCCAGCGATGCCATGGAACGTGGACGGGTGATCTGGTTTGAACGCTTTGTGGATTACGACCTGGCCATGCGCTGCACCTTCGCGGTGTTCCGTAACCGGGTGGTGATGCGGCTCATGGGCAAGGAGTGCGACGAGGACAAGGTCCAGCACGCCCTGAGCACCACCATTCCCCCGCTGTTCGCCTATCTGGACAAGGAACTGGAAGGCCGTGACTACCTGGTGGGCAACAGCCTGACCGTCGCCGATATCGCCCTGGCCAGCCAGATGGTCAACTTCAAGCACGGTGGCGAACAGATTGATGCCAACACCTACCCCAACCTGGCCGCCCACACCGAGCGCATGCACGCGCTGGCACCTTTCGCCCAAACCATTGAGAAAGAGTCAGGGTTTATTCAGAAGGCGCTGGGAAGTCAGTGAACAGTTCACAGTGAAGAGTGAAGAGTGAACAGCGCGCGTTCAGCGCGGCAGGTTCCAAAACGCATGAGGCCGCGCCCATTCTCCGGGCGCGGCCTCATGCGTTTTGGAGCAGAAAGCCCCATCCGCGACACTACTAACTATTCACTGTTCACGGAAACTAGGGCAGCGCGTCCATTTGGCGCCACCCTTACCACCGCAACAGCGGTGTGGCGGAGTTGCTTTTCCAGGGCCAGGGCTTTTTCCTTGGGGGCGAACAGGGCTTCAATGCCGAAGGTGACTCGGCTGCCGCTGCGCCAGGGACGGCTGGTGACCCGCCCGCGCAGAAACACCCCGCTTTCCGGCCTACTCGCCTGAGTCGGTTGTGGGTCCCAGAGGTCACCGTTGCGGACCAGCGGGACATACACCACATCACCGGGGCGAAAGTCAGCGGATTCTCCTGGCTCTATGGTGTTGAAGTCGTAATGCAAGCGGGCGTAATTACCGCGAAACAGGTCGCGGGGATCCACCGGGCGCGTTTTCAGTCGCACCTCCTCACCCAGCCACAGGGGATAAAAGCCGTTCACCCAGACACCGGCCATGACCACCAGCTGGAACAGGATCACCGCCGCAAAGGCGAATTTGCGCTGCCGGTTATTCATGGCCAGCCCCTCCCTGCCGATCTCGCCAGTAGTGGGCGGCCAGGAACAGAATGCCGGCCGCCAGCAGGAACAACACCGAGCCCCCCACGTAATCACCCACCAGATCCACGTAGCGCATCATCCCCAGCACCAACAGCAGCGCCACCCCGCTGTAGAAATACTGGCTGAGCCCCTTGAGCAACCCCTGCTGCACCAGCACGATGGCCGAGCCCAGCACCAGCAGATTGACCAGCACCGTCACCGGGACAGCCATGGCCTCGTTGCTTCCTCCATGCAACAGCACCATGACCACTGGCAGCCCCATCACCAACCCACGGGATAACGGGTGAGCCGAACGGTTACGCAGGGCCAGCCAGGCCGCCGGGATGGCAGCCAGCAAGCCCATCCACAACCCCGGATCCATTACGCTCTCCAACTCTTTCAGGTACCCCTCACAGAACTCGGTGAAGGTAAACGGCAGCAACAAGAGTAGATAACCCCGCAGCGCCCACAATGACAACAGCGTGGCGGTTCGGCGCAGATACACCGAGGTCGTAACCGAGAGTCGGTGCCCGGCCATGAAGATCAGTGCCAACAGTCCCATGTTCAGGGTCAGGTGGCCGGCCTCGATATCCGGTCGCCAGGGGTAACCGTAGGCCCAACCCAACAAGACATTCAGCCAGGTCACCGCCGCCGCCACGGTAACAATCATCAGCCCCGCAGAACATGCCATCCGAGCCACCGCAACACTGCACCCCAGGAACAGCACCATGGCCCAAGGTGGGCTGAACTGGCCCTCGGCCATCAACCAGAACAGGGCCAGTGCCAGCATCAACAGGGTAATCACACGGCTGCGGGTCAAGAGCGCCATGGGCGCCACACCCAGCGCCCACACCAACAGGCCATCCGGGAAGTGCTCTCCCAAGTGGTAAATCTGCGCGATCAGCATGATCGACGCCCCGTAACTGATACTCCCGACAAACAGCCAGCCAATGCCGCTGCCATCACGCAGGAAATGCCGCACCCCAATACCGTTCAGCACCAGGGTTGTCGCCACCAGGCCCAGCATGCGCACCGCGCGGGGGATTTCCTCCCAGTTGGCCGACACCAGCAGCATCATGGCCATGCCGGCAAACAACAGCGCCACGCCCACCAGTACCTTGTAGGCCAGCGAGCCATCGCTGACATCCTCCAGACTGGTGCCGTAGCGCGCCAGTATCCGCTCGCCCTGCTCCGCACTGATGTCCCCGTCATCCACCCATTGGCGACATTCACTGCGCAGCTCCCGGCGCAATAATCCAAGCAGTTGCATGAATCAGTCCTGTGTCTTTTTTTCGATAAGACCGCAGCACAAAGGGAAACGCAATGGAGGGGTGTTACGGGGTGTTTGCTTGGGTGTTCAATAGAGAGACGCTTCCCGCAACCCGCTTTGCGCTAGAAAGCCTCGACACCAAGGCCGAACAGAGGGAACAAGAACGTAGGGCGGAAATCGGCGAAGGCCGATCTCGGCCGGTGCACTAACCTTGTTAGATTCGAACAGCGTTCTGAGGATCCTTGCCTCGCTGAGACGAGGATCACCATGCAGGCCGTGTCTTGCACAGGCTTTGGAATCTATACCTCGCTTGGGCTCGGTTCGCTATGCGAGCATAGCTCCTACCGGGTGCACAGGTTATTTATTGGCGCCGAACTCAACGATCTGGAAGGCGTTTCCGTTCTTCTCAAAACCCTGGAACTATTTTGGGTTTTGCCCTTCCTTGTAGCTCACAGCTGATTACTACTTACACCGGCAGGCCGAGGCGTTTGGCTTCCAGACGGCGAAGGAATTCGAGCATGACCTGGCGATAGAGATCTTCACCCAGCCATGCATCTTCCACCCCGGCATCGATGTTGGGGTTATCGTTGACTTCAATGACCACCACCTCGTCACCGGACTGTTTCAGGTCCACGCCATACAGGCCATTACCCATCAGGCGAGCGGCTTTCAGGGCGGTTTTCAGCACCTTGGCCGGGACTTCCTGTACGGGCAGGGTTCGGCTGTTACCTGAGGTCGTCTTGCCACTGCTCTGGTGGTGATAAATCTGCCAGTGCCCCTTGCTCATGAAATACTGACAGGCGAACAACGGGCGATTGTTGAGCACACCAATGCGCCAATCATAGTCGGTGTACATAAAGGCCTGCGCCAGCACCACGGATGACTGTTTCAGGTACTGTGCCAGCGCCTTTACCAGCTCTTCGCGGGTCGCCACCTTGGAGATGCCACGGGAGAAGCTGCCATCCGGAATTTTCAGCACCATGGGCAGATTCAACTCATCGATCAGCCGATCTACCTGCTCATCATCATCGCTGAAGATAAACGCTGTCGGCGGCACCGGCACATTGTTTGCGTGCATCAGCTCGGCCAGATAAATCTTGTTGGTACAGCGGAGAATCGAGCCGGGGTCATCAATCACCACCATGCTTTCCTGTTCGGCCTTGCGGGCAAACTGGTAGGTGTGGTGATCCAACGCCGTGGTCTCACGGATAAACAACCCATCGTATTCGCCCAACCGGGTGTAGGCATCACGGCCAACCAGATCCACGCGGATGCCCAACTGCCGGCCGGCTTTCACGAAGCGTTTCAGGGCCGTCTTGTTGCTGGGCGGCAGGGCTTCCTGGTCGTTGACCAGCAGGGCCAGTTCATAACGGTCGCTGCGACGGCGACGGGGGCTGCGCCAAACCCGCTCGTTAAACTGCTCCAGCGCCTGGGCAAAACGGTCTTCCTGCTCGCCTTTGAGCTGTTTCAGTGTCAGCGGTTTCAGTGCTTCGATGGCCCAGTTTTCGCGGCGTCGGAATTCCACTTTCAATAGCGGGCAAGGCAGCTGGTCAAAAATCTGCCGGCCCAGTTCCCCCAGGCCTTCCTGATCGGTCTGGCCAAAGAACAGCAGCAGGCTGAAATGGTCCGAACCACCGCCCTTGCGCTTCATGGCCTTGTCGAGCGCCGTCTCGAACTGCTCAAAATGCAGCCCGTACAGCGCCTTGCGGCTCAGGTCATTCACAGTGCGTACCGACGGCATCACCCGCTGACCACGGGCTTCCGCCAGCAACGAGCAATAGTAACCTGGGCTCAAATACTTGTAGCTACGGCACAGGTTGATGACCTGCACCTTCTTGTCGGTACACACCGGCTGCTGCGCCTGCAGATACTCCTTGGCAGACAACAGATGACGAGCCGGATAATACGCTGCCCAGTCCGCGGGATCGTCGACAAGAATGATGACCTGACTCATGAAAAGCCCTGACAAAAGGGGCGCCGCGACAGGGCGCCGATAGCCGCGAATTTAGGGCCTTTGGGAGGGGGCTTGCAAGGGAAAATTAACAGTTAACAGTGAATAGTTAACAGCGTCGCGGAATAGCCAAGAGCCAGCCTGAAAGCATGACGCCGCGTCCATACTCTGGCCTTGGTTTTAAGGGCACATAGCGCAGCATTAGGCGGAGACCAAACCCGTGGCCGATTCAGCTCCCTGAACGCAAAAGGCCGCACCTACTCCCCGGCGCGGCCTCCCTCATCGCCGCCAGAACACCCCCGACCGCGAACTATTCACTGTTAACTATTCACTGCTTTTCTGCGCCCCCGGATGCCCCGCCTTCTCCAGCGCATCCTGCACTTCCGGGGGCATGTAGGTTTCGTCGTGTTTGGCCAGGACTTCTTCGGCCTCAAAGCGTTCACGGCTGATCAGGGTGCCGTTGGCGACGATGCCCTGGCCCTCACGGAACAGGTCGGGCAGGATGCCCTGGTAGTGCACCGTGAAGCTGCCCTTGCCGTCGGTGATGTCAAAACTCACGTCCAGGGTCTCTTCATTGCGCACGACAGACCCCGCTTCCACCAGCCCGCCCACTCGCATCTGGGTATTCAGGGGCGCTTCGCCAGAGGCGACCTGCTGGGGAGTGTAGAACAGGTTGATGTTCTGACGCAGGGCGTAAAACATCAGGCCCACCGCAATGGCCAGTCCAACCAGCACGGCCAGGACCAGAAGCAGGCGTTGTTTACGTACGGGATTCATCATTTACCTCGGCATCCAGTTCGGCGCGGCGCTGCTGCCGTGCCAGGGTTTGGCGCACCTGTCCCTGTCCGCGAAGGGCCAGCACCATGCTGGCAATAATCAGGAACGCACTGATTCCGTAAGCGCTCCAGACATAAAAACCGTGTTTACCCATGGCCAGGAAATCGGCAAAGGATTCAAATGCCATCATCGCTCTCCTTTCTCCGGCCGGGTCACCAGTTTGGCCACCCATTTGCTGCGTCGCTCGCGCCACATCACCTCGGTGCGGGCACGCATCAACACATTCACGGCATACAACAGCCACAGGCCCAGCATGCTGATCAGCAGCGGGTACTTCATGGCCGGGTTGATGGTGGATTCGCCAAACAGCTTGAGCGTTGATCCCTGATGCAGGGTCTGCACCCACTCCACGGAATACTTCACGATGATCACGTTGATCACCCCCACCATGGCCAGCAAGCCCGCCGCCCGGGCGGCCTGCCGTGGGTCGCGGATCACATTCTGCAGGGCAATCACGCCGACATACATGAACAGCAGAATCAGCATGGAGGTCATGCGCGCATCCCACTGCCAATAGGTGCCCCAGGTGGGTTTGCCCCACAGCGCGCCGGTGACCAGTGAAATAGCGGCCAGCGCCGCACCAAACGGGGCAATGGCCTTGAGCATCACTTCTGCCATCTTCATGCGCCAGACCACCGCCACCAGGCCGGCCACGCCCAGCGCCATGTAACCCATCAACGCACCACTGGATGCCGGCACATGGATGAAAATGATGCGATAGCTGTTGCCCTGCTGGTAGTCACTGGGGGCAAAGCCCAACCCCCACACCAGGCCAGTGAGCAACGTCACCAGTGCGATCGGCGTGAGCCACGGCAACACCAAGGAGCTGAAGGTATAGAAATAGCGCGGGGATCCCAGCATGTGGTACCAGCGCTTGATCGTTTGCCAAACCATTTAGTTACCCGAACTGATTTTGAGACCAGCCGATACGGCCAGTGGACCCAGGCTGGCTGTCAGCGCCAGCAAGGCACCCAGAATGGCCAGAATGCCGTTGACCGCGCCACCTTCCGCTGCCGCACGGATGACCCCGGCACCGAAAATCAGCACCGGAATGTACAGCGGCAACACCAGTACCGCCAGCAGTATCCCGCCTCGATTCAACCCCACTGTCAGGGCTGCCCCGATGGCGCCAATAATGGTCAGTGCCGGCGTCCCCAGCAGCAGGCTGAGCATCACCGTGCCCAGCACCGCATTGGGCAATTGCAGCATATGCGCCAACACCGGCGATACCAGCACCAGCGGCAGGCCGGTCAGCAACCAGTGCGCGAGCAGCTTGGCAGTCACCGGCACCACGGCCATCACCGGCGCGGTGAGCAACAGTTCCAGCACACCGCTTTCCTGGTCGCGACGGAACAGGCCATCCAGCGACAACATCACTGCCAGCAGCGCCGCCACCCAAAGTACACCGGGGGCAATCACCGCCAGCACCTCGGGCTTGGGTGAGATTGCCAGTGGAAACAGGCTGATCACCATGACAAAGAAGAACAACGGGTTGATCATCTCCGCCGGACTACGCCACAGCACCAGCAATTCCCGCTTCAGGGCCGCGCCAAAGGCACTCATGAGAGCACCTCGGCGCGACCTTTGGCCAGATGCAGACGACGGACGCCCTCACCGACCTGATGGTGTGATGTGTAGATCACCAGGGTGCCCGCCTCCGCCGCCTGCTGGATCCGCGCATCCAGTTGCGCAACACCGTCCTGGTCAATGGCAGTGTAGGGTTCATCCAGCACCCACACAGCCTTGGGCGCCAACCACAATCGGGCCAGCGCAATACGCCGCTTTTGCCCGGCAGAAAGGTGCGCTGCAGGAACGTCTTCAAACCCCTGCAAACCAACGGCTTTCAGGCCCGCCATGGCATCGCCGCCCTGGGCATTCAAGGCACAGGCGTAATCGAGGTTCTCCAGGGGGGACAGCTCTTCACGGACCCCCGGTTGGTGGCCCAGATACAATAACTCACGCTGCCAGTCCGGCTGCCACCAGTGACGCCCACCGTCGTAAAAGCCATGCAGGCCAACCAGAATCCGCAACAGGGTGGTTTTCCCTGCGCCATTGGCACCGGTAATCTGCCAGATTTCACCGGCCCGGGCGGTCAGGCTGAGACCACGAAACAGCACGCGATCATCACGTTCGCAGTGCAATTGTTCCAGTGTCAGTCGAGTATCGGCGTCGGACAAAATCGGGCTCCCTGAATCAGCGCCGGAGTATATCACGGCCAATTTGTGTGGGCTTGATACCAACGGCCACACCCCGCATTCTGAGAACACCTGATTTCTGGAGACTGGAATGAAACACCCTGTCGCTGCCCTGCTACCCCTTGTTGCCACCTTGCTGCTCAGCGCCTGCGGCGGCCAGGAGAAACCTCTGGCCACCGTCGACAAGGTGGATTTGCAGCGCTATGCCGGAACCTGGTACGAGATTGCCCGCCTGCCCCAGTGGTTCCAGCGTGGCTGCTACGATTCCACCGCCACCTACAGTCTCAACGACGACGGCACCGTGAAGGTCATCAACCGCTGTCAGCGGGAGGGCGAACAAACCAGCGAAGCGGAAGGCACTGCCCGGGTGGTACCTGGCTCTGACAATGCCAAATTGAAGGTGCGATTCGATAACTGGGTATCACGACTGATCCCCACCATCACCGAAGGCAACTACTGGATTATTGCCCTGGACAAGGATTACCAGACCGTGGTGATCGGCGAACCCAGCCGGGAATACCTGTGGATTCTGGCGCGCCAGTCTGAACTGCCCGAAGACCAGTATCAGGCGCTGGTGCAGGTTGCCCAAGAGAAAGGGTTCCCGGTCGAAGAACTGCAGCGTAACCGACAGCTGCGCCCTGAAACAGCAGCACCGGACGGCAGCGAATGATGGAACACCACGTCTATTTTGCCATTGTCGGTTTCGATCACGACCCTGCCCGGCTCGACGTGCTGTTGGGACAAGGCGCCGATGACTACTGGCGCGAAGGCGACACCTACAGCGACGCCTTCCCGGACGCCCAGCGGCGGGAAAACCGCTGGATCCTCTCCAGCCAGCTGGACGAGCGAGCCAGCCATCGGGACCACTTCGAAAAGCTGCTGCTCAAACTGCAACGACTGGCCCCCCAGCTGAAAAACCTGCCTGGCGATTACCGCTACGGCATCGGTGTGTCACACTACTTCTTTATGGACGACCCCGCCTTCTATCTGCCCGATGACATTATTGAAGGCTTCAACGCACTGGGGTTTGATGTGACCTTCGACCAGCTGGGAATCGATAATGGGCCAGGAAATTGAACGCAAGTTTCTCGTCAGCAACACCGCCGTTACCCAAACGCTTGAAGGGGAACGTCTGACCCAGGGGTATCTCAGTCACGACAAACACGCCACGGTGCGCGTGCGCATCGCCGGGGCAAGCGCCTGGTTGACCTTCAAGGGCAAGACCACTGGCGCTACCCGCAGCGAATTCGAGTACCCCATTCCCGTCGACGACGCCCGCCAGATGCTGGACGAGCTGTGCGGCGCCGGCGTCATCGACAAGACCCGCTACCGCCTGCCCCAGGGCGACTTGTGCTGGGAAATAGACGTTTTTCACGGCGACAATACAGGCCTGGTCGTGGCAGAAATCGAACTGCCCAGCGAAGACACCCCTTTCGACAAACCCGAGTGGCTCGGGGACGATGTCACTGGCGAAACACGCTACTACAACAGCGCCCTGAGTACGCTGCCCTATAAAAAATGGTGAGAGCGTTATCTCCCTGTTATCGGCAAGGCACACACAACATGACGGACCGAACATGAGAAAATACCACTGGCTGGCACTGGCCCTGCTCTTCAGCAGCCTGATGACCAGCGGCTGCCTGCCCACCATCAAACGTCAGTGGGATGTCCAACCGGTGGACGGCACCCTTGTCGATGGGGTCACCGGCACCCCGGTTGCCGGTGCCGTTATCACCAACGCAGATAACCCTGATCTGTCAGCCACCACGGATAAAGACGGCTATTTTGCGATCGAAGAGCAAAGCCATGTCGGGCTGCACCTGATCATTGCCGCCAGTGCCATGCGTACCCAGACATGGCAGATCCGGCATCCCGATTATGCATATGCAGAAATCGGTACCCGCACGCTGATCCCTCCGCTGTCGCGGCAACCCAGCCACCTGCAACTGCCACTGTTCACGGAACAGCCTTCCTCCCCACCGGACTGCCCGGCCTATGGGTATTTGATGGCACTGGCCCAATGGCAGGACGACAACGGCATCGACGAACAGTGGATAGAGACAGATCGCTGCCATAACGAGGAAGCAATGCAATCCCTTATCGATACCTGGTACCCGGAATAAATGGTGCCCGGAATAAAACCGCACCCTCTCCAGTGAGCCAGGCATACCGTCCGTCCGCCCAACGCATTTGCGGGCCCCCACACCTTGAAATTTTCGCCACTCACACTATATTCCTGAACAACATTCACGCCCGAGGACGACCTCGATCACACGGCACCACCCGGGGACGGCCCCATGCAGGAGTTACCTCATGGCATGGGCTTACATCTTCTTCGCGGGATTACTGGAAATTGGCTGGGCGCTGGGACTCAAGGCCAGCCACGGTTTTACCCGTCCGCTACCCACTGTTCTCACCCTGATCGCCGCCGCCCTGAGCTTCTGGCTGCTGGCTCAGGCCATGCGCACCCTCCCCGCCGGCACCGCCTATGCCGTCTGGAGCGGCATCGGCGCCTTCGGCACGGTACTGCTGGGCATCGTTTTCTTTCAGGATTCGGTATCCGCAGGCAAGCTCGCCTGCCTGCTGATGATTGTGGCCGGCATCGTCGGGGTTAAGATTTTTTCATAACCTCCCAGCAGCCAGCCATCGCACCACCTCGCCGTAGGAGAGATTCTATGGTGCTGGGCAACACTTGCCAGCCTGGGCCTGTTAACACTACCGGCTTGGCCTTACCCAGCTTTTTATTCGCGGTAGAACCACCGCTCCCACAGTTCCGAGGGCCTACAATGGGAGGCAGCCAATGAGAGAGCTTGCCTGCAAGCGATAGGGTCTTCATCGAAGGCAAATCGCTTGCAGGCAAGCTCTCTCTCAGGCTGTTAACTTACCGTTTCCAGGTGGCGATATTTAGGCCGCCTCGGCAACACTTTTCGCAGCTTTCTTCGCCTTTGCTTTGGCGGCACCGCCGGGCATGTACTGGCGCACATCCCAGAAGAAATATCGCTTGAGCACGCTGTTGGCTTCTTCGTCATTCTGGCGCCAGCCGTACATCTTCGGTTTTTCCTTCTCAATGGCCAGCGTGCCAAAAATCAGCCAGTCGTAAATCGCCAGAGTCGCAGTGACGTTCTTCGCGGAATTAGGTCCGCGCGCATGATGGTGGTGATGCTGGGTCGGGAAGGTAATCACATGCGCCAACGCCCACATGGTCTTACGCACCCAGGCCCACTTGTGATTGTGGAAATACAGGTCCCAGTTCCAGTTCACGTGAGTTTGAGCCGCCCACAAGCCCTTGAAGGCTGTCGCCACCAGAAAGACTTCCACCAGCCCCAGATACAGGCACACCAGCTGAAAGGTGTAGTTCGGCATGATGAACCACCAGGCCCAGCCATTCACAAACGTCTGGGTGACGGACAACTGCCCCTTGTTGTCCTGACCACCGGCCAAATGGTGGGGACGATGACTCATCTTGTAGAACGCCTGTATCCACTGCAGCACCTTGTTGTTGGGACGGCGACGATGGGCAAACAGGTGAAATGCACCGTGCAGGAACTCTTCAATACAGAAGAAAGCGATCAGCGTCGGCACGAAATACTCAGCCTCCAGCCAGGCCAGCGAACCGGCACTGCCCGGAAACAGCTTGGTCAGCCCAAGGGTAATGAGCAACAGCACCAGCGGGCGCTGGATCGCGACCATCATGAAAGTGGCAAGAAAAGCCACTTTCCAGTCCTGGCGGGTTTTACGCCCATCACGGGTGCGGCCTGCAAAAACTTCCCACACCGCAGTGAGGATAATGAAAGTAGTGACCGATAGGGTCAGGATCTGGTCCATTGTTATTCTCCAGTTTGGGTTGTGCGCAACGCCAAAACTAGAGAGGGCCTACTTATTTTCCAAATCGATATTTGATATAAGTAATATCCATGAAACTAAATTTGCGCGGCATCGACCTGAATCTGCTCCCTGTGTTTGTTGCCATCATGGAGCACGGCCAACTCTCCAGAGCAGCAGACACGCTCGGCATGAGTCAACCTGCAATCAGCGCCGCCCTACAGCGCCTGCGCCACACTCTCGGCGACGCGCTCTTTGTCCGAACCCGCTCAGGTATGGAGCCCACCCCCCGTGCCCGCGAACTGCATGAGCAACTCGCCCCCCAGCTCAATACCTTGCGTGACATCCTTGATCCGGAGAACCGGTTCGACCCCGCCAGTAGCCAACGGCACTTTCGCATCATCAGCGTAGATTACTTCGAGATGGTTCTGCTGCCGCCCTTGCTGGCCAGAATCCGCCAGCAGGCCCCCGATGTGATACTGGAAGTCACCTCGGCCGGAGATGACATGACAGAAGACCTGCACAAGACCCGGGCAGATCTGGCCATCGACGCCTTCGTACATGATGACGACCGCCTGCACCGAGACACCCTTCTGGAAGAAAACCTGGTCGTGGTTGCACGCCGCCAGCACCCCACACTGCAGGGCAAATGCAGCAAACATGCGTTCCTGCAGGCCGAGCATGTGGTCTTGCCTGACCGCAACCGCCGACTGCCTCTGGACCAGATTCTTGACGCCCCCGGCTGGCAACGTCGCACCGGAGCACGGGTTACCCAATTTGCCAGCATGCTGGCAACCTCCGCAGGCTCAGACATGATTGCCACAGTCCCTGAGCGACTGGCCCGCCTCTATGCCGATGCCATGGACCTGCAAGTACTCGCCTTTCCGGTGCCTATCCCCCCTGTCCCCATCTATATGGTGTGGTCACCCGCCGTGGAACAGGACCCCGCCCACCGTTGGCTACGCCACCAGCTCCAGGCCACCCTGGCAGACCTTGGCCACCTTTCGCCCCCTTGAATCCTGGCCAGGTCATCGCCATCTCCTTATTCAGGCCCCCAACCAACAGGATCCCCCATGAGTTTTGGCCGCATCTTCTTCTTTATCTTTGGCTTTGCACTACTGGAAGTCATCGTCCTGGCCCAGGTAGCCGGCATGATCGGTTGGCCGGTGACTATTATTGCAACCGTCACCACGGCGTTGCTTGGCAGCTTTCTCTTTCGCCGTCAGGGCCTCGACACCTGGATACGCCTCAACCAGAAAATGCAGCAGGGAGACATGCCCGGCCAGGAAATGGTGGAAGGCATCATGCTACTGCTCGGCGGCGCCCTACTGATCACCCCCGGGTTTATTACCGACGCAGTCGGTTTTGCCCTGCTGTTGCCAACCTCTCGTCGGTTGATGGCCCGCCGGATCATCGCCAAAGGCACACTTCAGGGGTTTGCCACCCAGCGTCAGGGCGGTTTCACCTATACCGCCTACACACAACGTAGCGGTCAGCCTTTCCAGCAGCCCGCAGACAGAAACGACGGCCACGTGACCATTGATGGCGAATCGCAACGCACTGACTAGATTCCGTCCGGTGCACAGCGAAGGATTACTGAATGCGAAAACACCGTGACGGAGGCTATGTGTACAACGCCTGGCCCACAGAGCCCCCGACAAGTTAACGCGTTCTCTCCCAAAGCCACCCTGCGCTATCCACCCTCTGACTACTGGCTCACCGTGGTCTCAGTCGGGCAAGCCCACCGCTTCTCCACTGTTGCGAGCTGTATCAAGGCACACTGGACTGTGCCGGTAATTTTAATGCGACATTTACCCCTAACCTGAAAACCGAATCCGGGCTTAGCAAAAATCTGATGTTCAAGAGGCTTAACCCGCAAGCCACGCTCACGCTCAGCTTCTGGCAAAACGACATGGACGATGTCATCTTTCGGCAAACCAATGTCTTCACCCTGGTCACCAATTACCAGAACATCGACCGGGTTCGCTCACGGGGCATTGAGTTCATCGGCCCGTGCCAAGGTTACTGGTCCCTGCCCTGAGTATGGACGCCCCCTCTCCTGGACGGGCGTAATCACCGAGAAAACCGCGCCACCCCGACTCAGAAGGAAAACGCTTCCTCCCGGTCCCGACTGGCGAGCCAACCTGCAGGGCCACTACCGGATCAACACACACTTAAGCCTGGCCCTGGGCATCGACAACGTTAACGATGACCGCCACTTCGCCATCGCCCCCTACCCCGGCCGCACCTATTTCGCCGAACTGCACTGGGATCTGTAATCACCTGTCAACTAACCTTCTTGGCGTGAAGACGCACCGTCACGCTGAACAACCGCTTCATCAGGTAAAATCACCGTCAGATCCACACGGCGATTCGCCTGGGATCGGTTACCCCCCTGCCCCACAAGGCCACCACCGTTGGAGACGTCGGCATAGCTGCTGTTCAGCCTGCTCAATAATTCACGGTAAACCGTATCTGCTCTGCCCGACGCCAACATCGCATTGCGCTCCGACGGCTCTCCGTCTGCATAGCCCTTGATCACGACACGTCCACCAGAAGAACGATTGAGCGCCTGGGCAATTGCTTCAACAACAATGAGCCCCTTCAGCCCGATCTCAATTTCCCCTACGGGGTAAAACAATGAGACCTCTCCTGCCGATTGCGGCAAAGAGCGCACCGTAGCGACAGTACCCCCAGTAACGACTTTCACCAGACTTCTTGGTTGGTCATCCACTTCGTTGACATAGACCGAGACGTACTCGCCTCTTAGGCCACCTACGCCCTTGTAAGCAAGCAGGTAAAGCTGGTTTTCAGTGTGACCGGCAAGCTCTCGCCCCAATAGCAGACGCCAGCCAGCGCTATCACCACAAGCCATTCCCTCGCAGTCAAAAGCAATTTCATAGCCTTTTTTGGTAAGAGCGTCATGATAATGGGCATAAATGCTCATGTTGCTATCCGCGGCTTGGTGATCCAAAACATACTGAAATGCTTTACCCACAACACTGATTTCCCCACCGCTGGCATAACCTGAAAGCTCTCGTTCTTTGTCCAGGTAACGTACCGGCGCAGTCTGGAGACTTACCTTATCCATGACCTCATAATCACGGGATACCAGAATTTCGTTTTTGAAGAGACCACCAGGATCGAACGCGAGGGATAAGGTGGAGATACTGCATAACACAGCCACCAGTAGAATACGAAACATCAGACAACTCCCTATTTAAGATTTTTACAGTTGCGGTTACCGGTGACATTCCCTTCGCAGCGGATCGGAGTCTGCATGCGAATCACCGAGTGGGCGGATAATGGCAGGTGGTAGCCTCCGTGCAGGGCGCCATAGGCCTTGCAGCGCAACCAGTCGCCCGGCCCACCCAAGCCACCAAACAGATCCAGGCTCTCCCAGACCAGCGCATTAATTACGGGTACAGTCATTTCCTGACACCACAGGGTTCTTACAGACAACAGATTGGCATCCTGCACATTCATGGCCGTACCCCCGGCATTGATTACCGTAGTCGGACGCTGCTTCAGGTTGTCATTGGGAATCTGATAAGGACGATTGCGGCTGGACACTTCACGGTACTTACCCCCATGAGGGCATGCCGAGCCGGCACAGGGCTCCAGCACCCAGGCCCTTTTGGCCAAACGGGTAAAAACTGCCTGGGTTGGCGAGGTCACCTCTACCTTGGCGCCCAGCGCATGGGTCGTCTGATACGCCAGCACATGCTTGAGCATTTCCGCTTCATAATCCATCAGGCCTGGGGTTTCACCCGGAGCGACACGGTAATTGTCCGGCATCATTCCCCTGACCAAAGCGGATTTCATCTCCACGGAGTAGGCATGATTGACACTGCCTGCACGGGCGGCTCGAAATGTCGCGTCATTGAGCGTGGCCTTGGTCCGGTAGAGCATGCCGAACTGAAGAATCGCAAAGATCAGCGGCACCCCCCAGGCAAAGGTAATCAGGAATTCTGTCATCGCCTGGCCTCGCAGGCCCCGTAACCGACGATGCATTACCGCGTACCCTTACCGCTGTTTCCGGTTAAGGCAGACGCCATCCGGTCACGAAAATCAGAGAACTGTTGTGCTTCTGCGGGAGAGCTGCCCACAAAGCGTTGCTGCGCCTGCATGGCAAGCTGCAACGACTGCCGAGCTCTGACTACGGAAAGGTTATACCAGCCGCGAGCCTGCTCAGGATCCAACTCCAGACAGCGCTCATACATGGTGACCGCGGCATCCAGCTGACCACTTCGGGCATAAATGTTGCCCAGCCGGAACCAGGCCTGATACAACTCGGGCTTCTCATCTACCAGTTGCTGATAGTAAGACTCCGCTTCTGACCACAAGCCATGCCGATAACTTTCCTCAGCCATCAGCAGCGTATTCGCCGTCTCCTCCTGATACCTCGAATCCGATGGGCTGGACGCACAGCCCACCAGTAAACTAACAGCCAGCAGCATCAACAATCTGTACATAACATCCCTCATTAAAACCTTTAGCCCGAGCCACGTTGGCCGCAAGCTCGATTACTGTGTCTGCCTTTGCTGAAAAGGCCATGGACCAAGGCTTCAGCGACTCACAAATCCGCACCACCCCTCCCGATCTGTCGAGAAAAACCACATCAATAGGAAACCTCATAAAGAACATATGAATGGAACGGCAGCGCCGAAAAAGCAGGCCTCTATCGGCAGGTAAATGACTGAACACGGTCAGCCCCAGAAACCGTTGGGAAAAGCGCTTTGCTTCTGTCAGCTCCAGCTCCGCGGGGTCTCCATTGATGAGCACCTTCACTGCAAGGTCTCCCAGAGTTTCATGCCAATCGGGAAACCGATGACTATAAAGGTGGCGGGAAAAATGAAAGCCACCAGCGGGAAGATCAGTTTCACCGGTGCTTCCATGGCTTTTTTCTCGGCCAACTGGAAGCGCTCAATACGCCGCTGGTTGGCCTGAATCTTTAGCGTCTCGCCGATACTGGCCCCGGTTTTCTCTGCCTGAACCACCGCATTGACGAAGGTATTGACTGAGTCGATATCAATCCGGTCTGCCATCAGTCGGAGCGCATCAAAGCGCCCCATACCAGCTCTCAGATCACGAACCACCTTGGACATTTCTTCCTTGAACGGGCCATCAGGGCCCTTCTCAACGGCATGATTGATGGCCCCGGTAAAGTTGGTGCCGGCCTGAATACTCATGGACAGATAATCGAGATAAGTGGGGAGCTGACGAACGATTCGGTCCCTGCGCTTATTGGCCAACTCCCGCGACTTGAGCAAGGGCAGAAAGAAACCCACCACCAGCGCACACAACACCCAAAACCCGTCAAACGCATCGAGCATCAAGGCGCCAATCACACACCCCGCGGCGGCCAGAATTCCTGTCACCATCTGCAGCCCCAGAAATTGCTGGGCATTGAACATGAAAGACTGACCTGACTGGGCCAGCATCCGGTTACGTCTGGCAACCTGCTCCGCCTTCATGGCACCACCAAAGTAGTGAGCAGAAAAGGTAATCAGCGGCCATATCAACCTCAGCATGGGCGGAAGGGGATCCATGAACTCCCGTTCATCCTGTTCCACCTCGCTGAACACACGCCGGAATGCCACAAACAACACCACCAGCGAACAAGCAAGCAACACCAGGGCTGCTACCGCATAGACACTCTGCATCTCAGACATCGATCGCCACTATCTTCCGGATAAACCAGAAGCCCATCAGTTCCATCACCACAATCACGGCACAGGCGCCCCACCCCACGTAGGTAGTGAAGAACTTGTCCACCGCATCCGGTTCGATCTGGGCAATCGCGAAACCCACCACGAAAGGTAACAGTGCCATTACCACTCCCTGCGCCTTGCCCATGGCCGTCAGTGAGCGGATCTTGCCCTCAATCTCGATCTTTCTGCGGATCGTATCGGAAAGCCGCTCCAGCACTTCCGCCAGGCTGCCGCCCACATCCCGTGCGATCTTCATCCCGGCTACGGTCATCTGCAGTTCGTCACTGGAGATCCGCTGCAGCATGTTGTCCAGGGAAACACTGAAATCCACGCCCATCTTCACTTCGCGAAGCAACAATCCAAATTCCTGCTGGATCGGCCCCCTGGATTCCTGAACCATCAGTTCCAGCGCAGATGAAAGGTTAGAGCCAGCCCGTAGCATGGCGGCAATGGAGGACAAGCCGTCAGGGAGGGCGAGATTGAATTTCTCCCGCCGTTTGGCATGCAGAACGGAGTACACCACCCGTGGCGATGCGGCGAGAAATGCGGCCAGAAACACACTGAAGAACAGGTTTCCGCTTATCAGCCAAACCAACAGTGACGACACCAACAACACCCAGAAGCCAATCAGCAGCAGTCGGGAAGGATCAATAAAGATGAACATATCAGCCAAGTTGGTCTCGGCATTGATCTTGAAATGGTCCTGATACTTGCGCAGTGCCGTGGTGAAGATCTTGTACGTCACAAGCGATAGAGCGAACACACTGACACAGAGCAGGGCCAGAACCACCGCCAGACTAGAATCCATGGCCAAGATCCTGAGGCTGCTGAACGTTATTGAACAAGCGCATGTCTATCTTCACATTGCGCTGCCGTAGCCCTTCGACGAAGTCCGGCACATTCCCGGTGGAAACGAACTCACCGCTAACTTTGCCATCGGGACCATAGCCGGAATGGGCAAACCGGAAGATTTCGGACAGCTGGATCACCCCGGCCTCAATGCCGTTCACTTCGGTGATGCTGGTGACTTTTCTTGAACCACAGGAGAAACGTGTCTGCTGGACGATAATGTCGATGGCAGAGGTTATTTGCTCACGGATAGCCTGAACCGGCAGCTCCATACCGGACATCAGCACCAACACCTCAATCCGCGACAGGCAGTCGCGGGGAGTGTTGGCATGAATGGTTGTCAGGGAGCCATCATGACCTGTGTTCATGGCCTGCAGCATGTCCAGCGCCTCACCGCCACGACACTCACCGACCACAATGCGGTCAGGACGCATACGCAAACAGTTCTTCACAAGATCCCGGATGGTCACCTCGCCCTTTCCTTCCTGATTGGAAGGTCGCGCCTCAAGTGATATCAGGTTGGGCTGATACAGCTTGAGTTCCGCTGCATCTTCCACGGTGATGATACGTTCACCGTCGGGAATAAAATTGGACAGCACATTCAGCAGCGTGGTTTTACCTGAGCCGGTTCCCCCGGAAATCAGAATGTTCTTCTTCTGTTCCACCGCCAGCTCAAGAAATTCCACCATCTTGTCGTCCATGGAGCCAAAACGCAGCAAGTGGTCCGACGTAAGCCTCTCCTTCATGAACTTCCGAATGGTGATATTAGGTCCCTTCAGCGCCAGAGGAGGAATCACTGCATTGACACGGGATCCATCTTTGAGGCGCGCATCCACCATGGGGGAACTCTCATCGATACGCCGCCCCAATGGTGAGACGATCCGCTCAATGGCAGAAACCACTGCAGAATCGTCGGTGAAGGTTACCTCGGATTTCTGCAGCACCCCGGACTTCTCGTAGAAAATCTCATCACGAGAATTGACCATAATCTCAGAGATACTTTCGTCCGCAATCAGCGGCTCCAGTGGGCCAAGCCCTACGGCTTCTGCCAGTACCTGGCGGGCAAGCTCTTCCCTGTCGATGTCGGCATCCAGATCCGCCTGATCCTGAATGATTCTGTCGATGGCTTCCGATGTCAGTACCCGCAGTGCACTGTCATCCATCTCCGCTACATTGATACGGCGAAGGTCCATGTAGGTGACTAGAGAGCGACGGATAGTGGCACGCCAGAACGCCATCCTGGGCGCCTGGGCACTACCAGCCGTGCGGATATCCGCATCATGGAGTACGGGCACGCTATCTCCTGCGCTGCTACTGCTGGTGGTAACCTCCCCCCCCTCGGCATGGCACTGCAGACGATAATCCCCAATGGAGATCGTATCCTCACGTTTAAGAGGACCATACTCAGCGACTCTGGCATCGTTGACATAGGTTCCGGCCTTGTGACCCTTGTCTACGATGAAGACCCCGCCCTCGCGAATTTCCAGGCTGGCATGATCCGGCCCGATCTTGCGACCTACCATTGGCACCAAGCTGGCATCACTACGACCCAGCACATGCTGACGGCTTTCACTCCGATAACTGCCGACCAGAGTCCCCTTGCGGGTTTTTACCAGGACATACAGCATGATCTACTCCAGCAGCAGGGTGTCGAGCTCGCTATCGAGTTTGACGTCCTCGACATAGCTCTGTACCCGGCTGACCAGGGCCTGATTGTCGTCGTCTTCGGCCTGGACAATGTGCGGCGTCACCATGATCAGCACTTCCGCTTCTTCCACACGGTCATCCTTGCTACTGAAAAGCTTGCCAAGAATTGGGATATCACCCAGAAAAGGCACTTTCTGGGTCTGGGATGAGCTGACATTGGAAATCAGGCCCGAAACAACCAGCGAATCATGGTTCTTCAGGTTGATCGTGGTGGAGGTACTACGGTTGAGGAGGCCGGGAATGCCATTGACCTGAACCGCAGGGTCGATATTGCTGACCTCTGCAGCAAGGGAAATCATGATGTCATCGTCCTGCACCAGGGGCGCGATACTCAGCAGAACACCGTAATCACGAAAATCCACATTGGTAAAACCGTCCTGATTGATCACGGGAATGGGGAACTCACCACCGGCCTGAAACTCGGCTGTCGCGCCACTACGTGCAATCAGTCTTGGCGCGGTCAGAATCCGTGCATTACCCGCCTCAGCCATGGCATCAATGGTAGACGTAATACCTGTAGTTGCCCCAAAGTACTGCAAGGTGTCATAGCTGTTCACCGGATAGTTGGCATTTTGCAGGGCATTTCGGATTTCACCAGGCAGGCCATTTTGTGCCGGGCTGATCACACCAAATACCGGATTTGTGGTCACCGGCGCATGGAGGCCATAGGCTGGTCCAGCAATCTCGCTATCCCACCTCACTCCAAGCTTCTGGATATCCTGACGTTTAAGCTCAACAATTTTTACATCAAGGCGAACCAGTTCTGCTTTCTCAAAACCGTCGTCGCGTACCAGATTAATCGCCCCCGGAAGCTGACCGATTATACGATTGATGGTTTGGGTAAATTCGCTGGAAACCCGCCCCTTAAAAACCAGGTTCTGGCCCATGGTTTCTACGGTAAGACCATCCACATGACTGGCAAGCTGTTCAGCCACCTTCATCTGACGATCCACAGGCAAAGGGGTAACCGATACTTCCAGAGACACCTGCCGATCCGCTTCTTTCCACACTGAAACGGTAGAAATGCCGGGCTGAACCCCTATCAACAATAGGTTACCGTCATCCAGCACCTTGTAATTCACCACATCCGGATTACCCACGGCAACTCGTGTGACCGTTCCCAACGCAAAGGTTCTCGCCTGACCCGCAAACAGGTCCACGTTCCAGTTTGCCGCCTGAGACAGCCCAGGTATCAGCCCCCCTAAAACCAGAGACAACAACAGCAATGCTTTGTGCACTGGAAAAAATCTGGTTATTTCATCCATGAATAATCCACCCACTTTTTAATTAGCGCTGCGTTCGGCGTCATCCCACTGATGCCTCGCAAGGCTGTAAACACGGCCGCTCTCAGCGGCCTTCTCTTGCCAGATACCGTCTTCATGACTGGAAATCACCTGGCTGCTGGAACTCAACACCCCACCGTTGGAGCGTCCTCCGGCAATGATCTCGACCCCCTTACCATTACCCACTTCATCACCAAATCTCGCTACGCCCGCGTCATCCGGGTGCCGCAAAAGAAAGAACACCTCACCCTTTTCATCAGCCGTCAGCACGGACTGGATTTTATCGACTGGAATACCCAGGGTGATCGAGTTGTAAAGCGTTCCGTTATCCTGTTGCCCCACATCCGCCAAAGTGCGAACCCCGGTGGCAAGAACCGTGGCGTTATCGAGCAAATTGATAATGGGAGGGCTATCCGAGGTTTCGGACTCTTCGCCATCTAGCAGCAACACCAGATCGACGCTGTCCCCGGAGTTGATCATGCCTTCGATGGACTTCAGAGGGTCTGCTTCCAGAGTGACAGCACGCTCACCAGGCCTAAGCAGCTCGGCAAAGCTACCTGTTCCCGGAGCTCCGGCGACAAAAGCCTGAATCAGGGGGGATCCTGAACGCATGGGCACCTTTAACCGGAGCCCTTCAACGGAGCCAAAGGCATCCACCGCAATGACACCGGAGGGCAGATACTGGCCCGGCATATCCATCACCGCCATATTGTGGGAACCAATCACGTCCCCCGGATACAAATCCGACTTGGCAACCACCACGGTGACTGGCTGGTCCATCTGGTTTAACTCCTGCCTCAGCGCGGTTTCACGCTGTTCCAGGTAGCTAAAACCCAACCAACCGGCCAACGCGGAAAGCCCCACAGCAACAACCAGCATGATAAGGGCTGCGTACTTTTTCATTTACAATACCTTGCTATTAAGAATGGCGAACTAATCGAGAGGCTCAGCTTCAATCCGGCACGGACATGGCCCACACGTAGGATTCCTGATTCGCCTGAAAAGCGGCGATCAGCCAACTCATGGCACTTTCACCGTTGAACACCGGTGCAAAAAGAGCGGCAATCAGGAAGACTGCCGCGACGATATATTCCACATAGGCCTGCCCACGCAGATGGCGCCTCAAACCTGATGCTGTTGTGATATTCCTGTGACTCATCGTTTCATCCATGATTAATGAGTAATTTCGACGGCGAAAATGTGAGATCTACGCCCCTGCTCCGTGAGGACAATCTCCATTTCACGGTCATCCCTGGCTACCGTGATCGCAGCAGCGCCTTTCTTCACATCCAGATTGCTCCTGACCAAATTCCAGTGCTGACGCTGGAAATGCCCCATGTAATAGCGGTAGTTACTGGCAATGGAATGGCCGTTCTCGACCAGTAATGTCCGGGATCGACGACCTGAATCAGAGGCACGGATATCATTCACCACCAGAGAATCAGGCAGGCGAGGGAACCCTGTTCCCGGGTCGGGAGATTTCTTGCTGACGGCCCCCCAGTTGCTGATACCAATCTGCGCATAACCCGTGTTACCGAGTTGGGACACCTGAACCGTCACGTAGAACTTGTCGTGGGGCGCACTCAGAATGACCCACTGACCCTGCTCATGCTCCTTGAACTCAACTTCTTCCTCGCGCCAGGAATTCCGGTAGAAATCAAGCAGCTTTTGTCTTCCGGGAAGGTATTCAAAACTGAATATCTTCATAGGCACGCCATTGAATACCATATCCTCAGAAACCTGGGTGACGCTGACGCCCTCAGGCACGGGAACGTCTGGCCAGCCTGAAGAATGGGCAATACTGGAAAGCAGCAAGCCAGCACAAATGAGCAAACGATTGACTAGTATCATGTTGTCACTCAACGACAGGCCGAAGGCGCTGTAGAACCAGAATAAGTGGATAACCGCTGACATGGCGCCACTTCCACATCCACCTTGCCAAACTCGAGGTTATCGCTTCTGATCTCAGGAAAGATGGACCCCACAAGGTTTAAACCTGTTCTGATTACCCCGTTATCCAGCAGATCCGTGGGGACCATATTCTTTACACGGGATTTCGCCTGACTTGGGCTTGCCGCATTCCAGGCGTTATCGAGCAGCACATAATGATGTTTCATGGACAAGTTACTGGCCGGAATCCAGGCCTGATCAGGGTCCTCAAGCGGCATCTCCACAGCAGCCTTACGATAACCCGTGGTATCCAGATCCAACCCTTCCACCACCAGCTTCATTCCCCCCGAACCAAGAATCCCACCAAGATCAGCTTTGACGGTGCTGGAGGCTACGGCTGCACCGGTCGAAGACGTCTTAGCACCTTTCGCTACAGTGATATATCCGGGTTGATTCAGATAAGCGCTATACAACATGGGATCGAGCATTGCCTGGTCTGCAGAACCCGGCGCCCTGTGATCCGTGAGGCTGTTGAATACATGATCCGGCTTACCCATAACCCGGTAACGGGCTTCCCATGCCAAATGTTGATCACTCTTGCTATGGCCAGCGCCGCCACCTGGCCAGGCCACTTTCTCCCAGGCGCTGTAGCGGGCAGCTTCATAGGTCTTGTGACGTAATTCGCCGGCCTTGGCGAGATAGGAAACACCGATAAACGCGGGGGCAAGCACAAATATCGTGGCCACGAGAAATCCAACGAGGGATTGGCCACGCATATTCCTGCATGAACGATAATTATCTCTCATCCTTGAGAACCCATAACAGATTTTATCTACAAAGGTCAGACATCATTGGCTGTGCCAAGTCAAAAAAGTCACTGACTCACCACTGCATCATTGAAAAACCGAGACATTTTCCTGTAAACATCTTCCCACTTAACACCAGGATCACCATGAACTGTCAGGTAATACGAAAATGGAAAGTTGTTGTCCGCAGCAACAAAAAGGCATCTTTGCTTATCGGTATTTTCTCGAACACACGAGACAACATATTTCTCTTCGCTATCAACATAGTAGGTCTGGTCAACCTCGACGTCATTGTCACTCGAAAAAACCCGCTGATAGATATCAACACCTGAACCCGAACTTATAAAATCCTTGCTCCGTGCCACATTCAATGAGCTCCTAAGGCTAATCTTTGTATCTTCCTTGAATACCGTCATGTAAGAGTTGGGACGCTCACCACACTCGTCACGGTAAGGAAGACAAAAAAGCATATTCATTCCATCACTATTTCGGTATGGGTTTGTATAGGGATCAATCTTAGATACGGGATCAAGGCAAGAAGACTCGACCCTGAGTTTAATCTCTCCCACAGGAATCACATTAGGGATTGTGAACCGGTCTTTAATTTTCACTAGATCAGCATCACCATCAACGCACCATGAATGACTTAAACTTGCAACAGGCTCATTATCTGAAAAGCAGCCTGACACCATTAAAATGAACAATAAAAAAATGATGAAGCACATAATTTAACCCTACTCAACCGCTATCAGGGTTGACGGAAAATTAAACCCACTCACTATTACCAAATAACATCAGGCATTACTTTAACCCTCATACCTGACGGAGCTCTCGATAAAAGAATTAATTTGATTATTAATACTGTGGAAGTCATTCCGCTTAAACAAACTAGGGTAATGGACCCTGTATCTGACTCGATCTTTATAAACACCGCCACTCATGGTGAAGGCATAATATTGATGACCCTCGCCATGCCTACAAGTAAGGCAGTAAACTTCGTCATTATTTGGCAGCAACTTCCTCATCCCATACTTGTAATCAAACACAGAAAACCCATTAACCTCTTCAATGTATTTATCTGCCATGCGATTCTGCCATAGCATTTCGGGATGAATATAGTATGCAAAAACCAAAGGTATCCATTCCCCTCTTCCGCATTCGCCATTCTTTTTTGGGCAAAAAACGGCATTCAAGTACCCTTCCGTTTCGGGAAGCCCCATACTCCCATGCACAAATTCATCATAAATACATTTCTCAGCGATATAGAAGCCTGCCGCCATCCCCCCCTCCCACTCCCAAGCGTCACCTCTTTCACCGGATCTTGCAGACATTGATCGATCAAACCATTCTTAGCTTCAGGTCCATTATCAGAGGAGCATGAAGCGAAAACCGAACATACAAGGAACAGCCTAATTATCTTCATTGTCAACTCAACTTCTTATAGTCAAAGCCTGCTGATAAATAACATTCTTACTAGCCACAGCCATTTCATAAACTCTATTTCTATCCAACTGAAGCCCAGCCAGATCGATAAATGGGTCATCATTAATTTGATCTACGGCATATTTAGCCTCATAGATAAAATTCCTGATCTTACTTTCAGAGCAGGCGGTATCATGTGTAAAACTAACAGCATGACCAACTTGATCTTCAAGTTCCTTCTCAAGCTCTCGATCACGCTCTACCCTACCAAAATTCACCTCCAGCCAATATTTATCAAAGTTTGCGCGAGAGTCGCTCAATAGTCTCATAGCAGTATTATTTTGCTTGTCCGCGACCTTCAAACGTCCTTCCAAATCATTAATATAATTAATAATTTCTTTTTCATGACAACTGATACATTTTTCTCATCCTTGATAACTCTACAGCCATGTTTCGATTTCATCAGAGAAATCAGGATTAATTCACAAAGGATCCGCAAGCAAGGATTGCGGATGCACAATGGCAAGCTATTCAATCCTCATCCTTGCTCTGAGTATTACATTAAGCTCACAACCACTAATCACGTTTATATCTTACGGATTGATTAATAAAATTATTAACCTCCTCATTAATATTGTGAAAATCAAATTCATCAAAAGACCCACGATAATAAAGCTTGTATCTGACTCGATCCTTATAAAGGCCACCATTCATAGTACAACCATGATAGCCAACACCTTTCCCATACCTACAGGTAAGATAATAACCCTCATAATTTATAGGCAGCATTACCCTCAACTTGTTACTGTACTCAAAAACAGAGAACCCATTCTTCTCTTCGATATATTTATTTTTATCAACATGCTGCCGCAACATTTCTGGATGAATATAGTAAGAGAAGACTAGGTACATCCATTCGTAGCTACCACAAACCCCATGAGATTTTGGACAAATTACGGCATTTAGCTTTCCATCCATGACCGGCAACCCCACACCACCATGCTCATCCTTATTATAAAAGCATGATTCACTGATGAATAATCGCTGCAACATGCCAGCTCTAGTCCCCAGCTTAACTTCGCTGACATTATTCCTGAGACACTGCTCAATGAAAATTCTATCAACCTCCACTTCAACATCAGAAGAACAGGAAGCAACAGCGAGTGACAAGAAAATAAAAATCAGTCTAGCGCACTTCATAATCAAACCTATTTTTTATGATTGAATTCTGCTTATCAACCACATTGCCACTAGTTAAAACCATTTGATAAACCCAGTTTCTATATAACTGAAGCTCAACAAGATCAACTTCTTTGTTACCCTTATTTTCATCTAATACTCTATGCGCCTCATAGAGAAAATCCTGGATTCCATTTACCCTATATGCCGCATCACGTGATAACTCTTGAGCGTCTGAAATATTCTTTCCAATCTGTTTCTCCAATACCGGATTTAGCTCAATCTCCCCAGTACCTACGCCATCCCAGTATTGATCGTATTCAAGTACTGATTCAGACAATATCTCCATGAAAATATCGAGCTGCATTTCCGCAATCTTTAAATGCCCTTCCAAATCATTAATGTAATCAATAATTTCTTGCTCGTAACTTTCACGAAGTTGTTCTCTTGCTCTCTCTCTCTCCTTCTCTCTTTGCTGGTCTCTTAATTGCTGACTCTCAGCATTTGAGAGATAGCTCTCTTCTCTTATCTCTTTGGCCAACATAGCCTTTATTTCAACAACCTCCTTTATCAGATCCTTAAAATCATCCTCATCGATCAATTTAATATCATCTTCTGTAACCTCAACATACTCAATTGGATCACCTCCAACACCAGAATTTGCAACTTCAGCGACTGTTGCCAACAGAGTTTTATTTGCAGGACTTAAAAGCGCACTTTGCACTTCACTTTTAAGAACCTCTCTCAATATAGCTGAAACAGAGCCTACCGCTGGATTGTTTAAAATTAATACCAGAGACACAGTTCTAGAATTTGATAACTCATACGCAGCAAGGAAGCCTTGCAGCATTTGGGTCTCAGATATATACAAATCATGTCGGGCTTGATCTATAGAATTAACCCACCTTCGCTGGCTGGGATCGCCAATACAATCATCATAAATCCTATATATTTTCTTAATAAGAAAATCTTCATGTGAACCAAGAGAGTTCTCCAGCATAAGCTCGCCCATAGCAGATAGAGCTACATCCGCACTGCTCGACGAACCACTAGCCCTGGTATAGGCGCCATTCAATGGCGGTGCTGTTTGAGTATTGGCCGCAGGTTTTGAAAGGTAATCGCCAGAACCTTCACCAGTACTTGCCTCGCCAGTTTCAACAGGTGAAAGGCCTGCGAGGTCAATGAATTCATGGGGTCTGCCCAACGCAAAGGCATACAGATCTGGACCAACCTCGAGGCCCATGGGATCGGGGCTTAAATATCGACCATAGACGGGATCCATGTATCGATGGATGTTGTAATGCAAGCCTGTTTCTGCATCATGATACTGGTTGGAACCGCGTAAGGGCATTGTCAGCCAAGCACCATCGTTTCGGATGCTGGCACCGTTATCGCCAACTTTTGCCCTCCATATGACGCGCCGTTTTTTATCTGTTACGGCAAGGGGGGCATATCGATGGTCTGTATGGACGGGATAATATTGATTATCCTCACGAAGTAGCACAGGCCTGTTGTCAAGGTAGAGATACTGACGCTTGATGCCATTACGCCCGGCCTCAGCCGTTATTTGATTACCGTCATACAAGAATAAGGTGGTCACACCACTATCCTGGCTTCCCTTAGACTCTGCATAGACGGTTTTCGAAATCCGCTCCCCGAAGAAGTTGTATCGGTAGCTGGCTACAAGGTTACGACTTCCAGCACTCCCTTCCTCATAAACAGCTGTGATCCTGCCAAAAGCATCCCACTGATAGTGATGACTGCCATCGCTGAGCATTTCGCCACGTCGGTTATACTTTGCAGATGCCCATTTTACTGGCCGATCATTCTTTCCTTGTCCGTCTGGCGCCGTTAACTTGCTGGCAAACCCTATCACTTCCAGCGTTTTGCGCAGGTATCCTCGTTCCTCATGTGGCGAGGGATCAGCCGGGTAAAAATAGTCAACAACTGGGTTATAAGGTTTGTCGAAACGTGAGTAGCTAAGAGGGATAACATTGAGCTTGTCGTCCTGTGTAACGACAGGATCAATTCCTTCCTGCTCCCTTGACGATTGGATTGCAGACACTGCCTTCATATGACTGCCAAGGAGCCCTTGGTGCCATTCTATATCGCTATAGGCAATCTGGGGTCCGCCCGCAAACGTGATATTGCCGTCCACATCGAGCGACCGTCTCTGGCTGAGCCCATTGAAAAAATCGAATCCACGATCATTGATCGCCTCCCCTGGCCGATTGATACCCTTAATCAGGGGCTTGTTGCCGAATACCCCCTTTCTTTCAACAGCAGACAATGACCCAGCTTTGGGGTGATTTTCGGCATGGTATCGGTATTGTATGACCTCCCCATCGGGTAACGTCTTGGTTGTAAGGCGCCCGAAACGATCGTACTGGTAGCCCGTTTCAAAGGCAGCATCATCATAGATTCGCTTGTGCAGAGACAGCTTGCCAATACTGTTGTAGTGGAATGACTCTGTATAAATACCATGACCATCTGTTTCATGGTGCACAACTGACAGGCGACTATTGTCGTCCCACTTAAGCGAAACCACTTCTGATTCGCTAGATCGCCTGATTAGCCTTCCGGCCACATCATATTTTTTCTTTATCTCAGAACCATCACTGTAACGGGTCATGGTTTGATTATCTGCTACATCATAACGGTAACTTGTTGTTCCCGTGACAGGACTTCGTGTTCTGACGAGGCGGCCAAAATCATCATAGTGGTATGAGGTAATTCTCCCTTGCGAATCAAATCTAATGCTTCTCTTATTATTACCGTTTTGAAAAACCTCTGATCTATCATTATCGCTAAACAGCGCAGCTAGATCTTTCTTATCAGTTGAGTTTTTCAGGGACAGTTCCCCCTCTGCATCAAAGAAGCTTTTCTGATTCAGCCTGCCGTCGAGGCCATACTCCAAGGTTATCCTTTGACCTTCCTGATCCGTAATAGCAACAAGATCACCGGACGCATCATGCTCGAGCATGAAAGACTGACCGAGAAGATTCTTGATAGTGCTGATCTTGCCCTGATCATCGTAGGTGAGTGTGATGGTCTGCCCTGCCCGTGACAGGGTAGACAGGCGCCCACGCACGTCGTACTGCATCGTGGATACAATCCCGTCTTTTTTCCTTGACTTGATGACCCTGCCGGCCTGGTCGTACTCGAAGGACTCCGTCAACCCCATGGGAAGGTTTTTCGCTATCAGCCACCCTTTGTCGTTGTAGTGATACTGGGTGATGTCGGAGTCTTCAGGGGTGCCTTTGGGGCCATTTTCCAGCGGCCCATCGTGCTCCAGCAGTCGCCCCTTATCCCACTTGTATTGTGAGGTACGTACTATTTTCTTGTACTTGCCGATTTCGACGGGTGACCAGCCTGCCTCAGTGACGATGACAGGAAGCCCCTGCTTGTTACGGGTGATCTCAAGGACATACCTGCCGTCCGGGTTAACACTATCCCTTTCAATACGGCTGTAATTCCCCTGGAAGAGCGGCGCTTCGCTCTCAGAGGTATCGGTGACGAGCTCGAAACCGCCACGGTAGACATACTCAGTGTCTCCCCGCTGACAGGGGCCACACCCTGGCCCTGTCACTTTAGTGACATGCGGCACACCACCGAGCATTGAGGTAACGTATCGGCTAGTCATACCATCCTGATCGGTGACCAAGGTTTCGCCATCACCATATTCAAGAGCGACATTCTGGCGGGCTCGGTCCTGGCGAGTGGATGATATTGCCCGCCCCTTTTCATCGTAAGACCAGGTGGAAATCCGTGTTGTCTTGCTCTTATTATCACTTGCCACAGAAACTGACCCGGCAAAGCCACTGCTTATCCCGGTCAAGTGATTAGGAAAGGCATCATTCTCGTAGTGATAGTGGCGTTCTGCACCATCATCATAACGGACCCGGTAAAGGCGCCCATTACTGTCATAGTCATAGTGGACATGCTGCCCGCCTACGACATTAGCTTCAGCCAGCTTGCCATCGTCATTGTAGGAAAAGCTGATCTGTCGAATGGGCTGGTTACGGTTGTAGGAATCCAAATCTCTTCTGGTCATTTTCGCAGGCTGATCACTATCGTGCTCCGCTTTCAATTGCTCCCTGACACCTGACAACCGCCATTGACGGTCATATTCCAGTAGGATTTCGGCGCCGCTTTTGTTAGTCACCTTGGCCAGGCGGCCACCTTTCTTGTTCAACAGCAGCAATTCTGTGCCATTCTCCCAGCGCCAGAGATACTGTTCACCAGTGATAACCAGCTCGCCATCGCCTTTCTGCACCGGAGTCATATGGCGTTCTGAGTTATCCCCATATCCCGTCAGTGAGAAATCAATACGGCGACCATCCGCCTGCCAGAGGTAAACCTTGTTGCCATGATCGACAAAACGGACATCAAAGCCGTGGCGCCAGTTGTTACCGAAGGGCCCATGAAACGTAGAAAGGCTATTGTAGTGACGAACAAAATTTAGCCCCGGCAGATCGATATCCTTTTCAGCCTGATATTTATTACCGGTAACCACATGGATTGGGTTGCCCACATGGGTGGCACTAATACCAGTCTGTACGGAAGCACCCGTATCAGACAGCCCATTTCGTGGCGTGATGTTAAGGGTGCTGGCTGAAGTCTGGACCGCGCTTGAATTGAATAAATCATTTTGACTGGCGCCCGGGAAAAGCGAATTATCTGGCGCAGAACAGGTTTTCGGGGCACCGTTACCCGGGCCATCGGTTCCATCTCCCGTCAGATCATTACCAAGCCCATCCGCATCGCCACCGAAACCACACTGATTCTGGTCTGCCCAGGCCTGTTTAGATGCCTGGTTTTCAAAACACACCCCCGGATCTTCGCATTGCTCCAGAGAGAGACCCATAGATGGCAAGCACAGACCTATAAGAAGAATGACACTACACCATAATGACTCTGTAACGGCATTATCGCGGATCCATGCGCTGTGCTGATTTACAGCAACCTTGTTCACGGAAATTCCTTTTCCCACGTTTTATTTCAGGTAGTTATCCATGAATTCCAGGAAGGCTTCCTGCTTTTCCTGGTTATGGATTGCACCGAAGAACATTCTTGTGGTTCCGTCCTGGCGACGAACCAGCGTTAGCGGTGTTGCCCCGGCCCATGACTGCCAGCGGTCTTTGAACTCTTTATCATTCACAGTGACCACGTCATTCTGATCATCTATCGGCCATGCTCCCTGCTGATGCTCGTAGTCGTAGGAGGAAAAGTTTTCGTCCAAAGCCTTCGCAGGATCATCCGCTTCAATTATTGCCCGAGTTCTGGCATTGCTGTTGTTCTTGTAATAGGAAACCGCGACCCATCGGGCGGAGAATTCCGGGATGATCTTCTTCAATCTGGTGTAATGAATAGCACTGTAGGGACAGTTCGGGTCATAGATGATCAGGACCTGGGTGTTGTTATCGTTACCCACCAGAATATTTTCCTGTTGTGCAGCCTCAGACCATATTCCGGCAGGGGCAGCCATATCACTGGCCATCCCAGCTGCCGGTATAGCGACGATGAAAATCCAGACTGTCAACCACCCGTATCCCTGGCGCATTGTTATCCTTTTCCCTGATAGCTGAAATAGGTAGTCGATTTTCAGACTAGAACCCCAAAGCGGCCTTTAAGCAACGCTCATAACGCAGATCCTCTACCTGCTGGAGGGTATAAACTTTTGGGATGCCGCTATCGAGAGAGACGGTGATGGTTTCTGCTGCGCCGTTATAGACAACCGTGGCAGTCTTGCCGCTTTCGTCCTCCATCTGCAGGGAACCACTACTGATCCGGTAGCTGTCGTCGGCATATTGCGGGTCGTCATCTTCCTTGCCGACATACAAATCGGAGACAGTCTTCACATGGAAGCGTCCTTGCGGACAGCTTTCTGGCACTTCACCACCCTGAAATTCCAACCACTCCCTTCCATAAACCCCTTCATAACGTTCGATATGCAACTCATCTACTGAGGCATCACCGTGCGGCTCGTATTCAAGCCACAGATTGCTTTTTTCATCACCCAACTGAGTAAGATAAACCGTTTTCTTATCATCAAGATCAAACGACATACTTACAACTGAATACTGACTCGTACCACCTCCGGTATCACCGTATGCTTCATTTTCAATGTCTTCCCTCTCAAGAAGGAAATGCCCACTCAGGTACCGTGACTGATCAATATGTCCACCCAGTACACCTTTCGCTGTAAAGGGCTCATCAATGCTCTTTCCTGATTGCTCGTAGCCAATAAAGTGGGTTTCATTAGAAAATTCTCCGCTCCCAAGTCCGGATACGGGATAGCCAATTTTCCGAAATCCATTTACAGTTGCTGGACTTCCGCCAGAAGTTGCAGTGTTCTCCACACAACTATTATCGACTGATGAAATCATGTCGAAGTTTCCGCCGTTATAAGGTGACTGTATCGCCTCCAACTTTTGCTCCAGCACCTGGAAACTGCCACTTTGATCACATGAGTAGCTGGACGAAGCCCTTCCTGAACCCGTGTGATCTACACCAAGAGCCAAACTCAAGTTCACTGGCATCCGCATAAGTAGCAACATTGTGTCATCGATAACTGATCCTGGTGCCAGTATCACTACAGCGTCTTCATCCACAAACGAAGCAGGTTTGACCAGACGCAATGATTCTTTCACTACCGCATCCTGCCCTGCTGTGTTGGACTGCGCCGCTATAGCAGCAGAGCCACCTCCGCCACCACCACCGCAGCCCGCAAGCAGGCTGATTATCACGGCTAAGGAGATAATCCTGATACTATCGTTTCTTGTTGCGTTCACGTTTACTCCTGAAATGTAGTCAAATTCCGTTTTCTATACCGTTACGTTCGTGTCGCATACCGGTGGCTGTTCATTTCCACCACTGTCCTCAGCGTCAGCATTGCCGGAGTCCGGAGACTCATTGCCGTTTTCTTTATTGGATTCAGGGAGACCGTTATTCTGGTTATTGCTACTATCATCACCACTACCGGTTGTCCCTCCCGCGTCATTGCATGCTTGACCCACAGCACCATTACCGGTGACACCAATCCCGATTCTGATACTGATTTTTTCCACTGATGAGAGGTCTGTCAGAGCCGGCTCCCAATACGGGTTATAGAGATTTCCGTACTCCCTTGTACCACTGGATCGTGGGTGGAGATCATGGGGATAGCGGAAAACAACCCGGCTTTTGGCGACGCTGACCATTCGCCCATCCATGAAATCATCTTTTTGGGCCTGCTCGGCGCAGCCACTTGCTCCCGTTAGCTCTGTGGCTGTTTGCAGCCCTTTAGCATTCGCAGGTTTTGTTACAGCGACAATCAGACCCGGCCCCTCATCCAGAAGTCCGGGGTCAGCAAGAGCACGAAAATCCCGCATCCCCACATAGGACGTAACAGGTTGCTGCTGGCCAAACTCCCACCGAGCCAACCCTGAAGCCATACCGTTCCTTTTCCAGTAGGGCTTCTCACCATGGGCCTTCCTATAATCAACTATGTCGTTGCTGTTGTTACCGCTCTGTGCAGCTCCCCAACCTACCGGCAGCATTTCACCCTTGTCGTCATATCCTTTAAAAACACCCCAATCCCACTCCGCCGATGCATAATGCATGGAAAGCGTATCCACTGCGGACCACTTGAAATAAGGTCCGCAGTTCTTGGTATTCATGATCAGTTCTGTTCCGCCCTCTCGTTCCATCCAGAACTCTGAAAAAAGCGGTACAGTGACTCTGGTTTTCATCAACCCGGCTAATTGATTTCTTCTGGTCGTAAATCTGTCCCGGCTTTTCAGCAAGATATTCCGAAACTCATCACTATATTGACGATCAATCTTGCTTCCTGGAGCTGTCCACTTAGGAGGACTCCACTCCCACCCAAGAAATCCAGAACCCGTATTGGTCCAGCCACCAGAAGTCCAGCTTCCACAATCGTCATATGCCTTTTCAGGACTGTATTGATTGCTGAAATCAAAATGGGCTTTTCTAAAACTATCCAGTGAAGTAAGGGTGTAAAGCGCATCCACTTCGCTATCGTTTTCTTTAACAACGTCCGAGTAGGCTTCCCTTGCCATCATTACGGTATTGGCATGCATGATCTGCTGGCTTGCAGAAATAGCCAGAATCAACTTGTCTAAGGCCGAGTTAGCCACCCTCATGACTTGATCTATCGTGGAATTTAGGGTGCTGGCCGCCTGGGATATAATCGTAGTGACAGGTATCAGTGGAATTATCCACCGGGTTGCTGTGGCAATATTCTCAGCCGTTCGATCAAGCCATCGCGACCAGCTCACCAGAGTGGTGGCCTGAGCCACTGCCACATGATTCGCGATCATTGCCCGGTTGGTGTACGCCTGGAAATTGAGGTTTCTTGCTTCGACAGCCGCGACACTGTAAGCCGCGGCATCAGCGGTACCCTGAAGCCGGGTTTTTTCTCCACTGATGGTATAGCCATCAAAAACATAGAAAACAGCGCCTACTATCACGAGCAGCATTACCGTGACGTAGACCATCATCTGGCCTTTCTGTTGACGCTTTCCGTTCAGCACAGCGCTCACTCCCTGAGCATTCCTCTGTTAGAGACAATCCATTCCATGGATAGTTGTCGTCTTTGACAGCCCGCCTCAAAGCAAGCTTTGAAGCGGGTAAAGGGGTGCAGTGATTAGTTGTTACCGGTGTAGTTGCTCAGGTTACGTGCGGTGTTGGCATCCGTTTCTGCGGCAGAGGCCTGGGTCGCGGCGCGGCCTTGCGCCGTACCCCCATCCTGACCGGACAACTCCATGGCCATACCAGCGGTCTGGTTTCGCACGGTGTCGCCAAACAGGCGATAAACGCCGATAGCGGCGATAGCAATAAGCGCGACAATAATGATGTACTCAGTCATTCCCTGGCCAAGCTGATTTTGTTTCATACCCATGATCTTCCCTTTATATAAACCAACGCCCTATTACCCCTGATCGAGAGACTTCACCTCTACAGGGAAATGAGTCCTAATATTAAGGTTCTTTACCGGGCGGGGATTCAATCACCACATGAGCAGCTCAACAAACGATAAATCTGACTTTCATGTAAGCCTTTTGCTATTCGTATACGGCTTTTTGATCCTGTTCACACAAACCATAATTGTCTTCTTTATTACTATTGCATCTATTTTCTAACCACCTAAGCATGATCAGAGATTGCTATTCATCACCCTCGCAAACCAAAGGAATGAAATGACAAGGAACCTAGCATTATCTGTATCATTGGTATTTATTATTATCTCGTCTGCCAAGGCCGAACCTTATGAAGATTTGCCGCCTGAAATCAGAGCAAAAATAATGAAGAACATGGCGGAAGTGGAGTCTGATATGAAGGCTTACTCCGACGGAAAACCGATACATTTTTCAGGGAATGGCGGCGAGTACTCCACTCAAACCCTTCCCGATCATAACGATATTGATTGGGCTATTTCTCCTGATCCACAATCAAAATTCTTAGGCTATACAACCCGGGATGATGGCACGTCTAGCGTTGGCACCTTCGGCAGTGAAAAAAGTATTTCGCAGCTGGATAAGTACTATATGAACCAGCTCCCAAAAGGCTGGAAAAGGCATGTCATGACAGGAGGAACGATCATTTTTGTTAAGGGTGGCCCAGACAAGATTTCAGATAATAATATCGTGGAATTTTTTCGTTTCTACCCAAAGAGCCAGTATGTAGAAATCAGCAAACTCAAAAAAAACGCCCTAAATTTTAATGGCTTGTATGATGAAAGCCATATAAGCACAGTGCAAATCACCTCAGAATAATTAAAAACAAGCCCCGCAATGCGGGGCTTTTAGGTTTTCCTGACAGCTCAAAGCCGATATCTGACAGCTGCTTTTTACAGCTTGGCCGCCACCTCTGCGCCCTGGCGAATCGCGCGTTTGGCGTCTAGTTCTGCCGCCAGTTCGGCGCCGCCGATCAGGTGGAAGTTCTCTTTTCCTTCCTGATAGAGCTCTTTCAGGGATTCCTGGCCAGCGCAGAGAATGACGTGGTCTACATCGAGGATGCGGGTTTCTTCACCGATCTTGATGTGCAGGCCGGCGTCGTCGATTTTTTCGTAGCTGCACCCTGCCAGCATTTCTACGTTTCGGGATTTGAGGGTGGCGCGGTGTACCCAGCCGGAGGTCTTGCCCAGGTCTTTACCTAGCGAGGTGGTTTTCCGTTGCAGCAGTGTGAGCTGGCGTACGGGTTTTTCCACCTCGGGTTCTACCAGGCCACCACGGGTGTCGCTGTCCATGTCCACGCCCCACTCTTTCATCCACTCGGGCAGCGGCTGCTCGCCTTCACGGGGAGCTTCGGCCAGGAATTCGCAGACATCAAAACCGATACCGCCGGCACCGATCACGGCCACTTTTTCGCCGACCTCGGCTTTGCCACGCAGCACATCCACGTAGGAAAGCACTTTGGGATGGTCGACGCCGGGGATGCCGGGCGTCCGCGGGGTCACACCGGTGGCGATGACGATTTCGTCAAAACCCTGCTTTTCCAGGTCGGCGATTTCCACGCGGGTGTTGAGCTGCAGGTTAACCCCGGTGCTCTCGATGCGTTTGGTGAAGTAACGAATGGTGTTGTGGAATTCTTCTTTGCCGGGAATCACCTTGGCCATATTGAACTGGCCACCAATCTCTGCTGACTGATCGAACAGAGTGACGTTGTGGCCACGTTCAGCAGCGACGGTCGCGCAGGACAACCCTGCAGGGCCAGCCCCCACCACCGCCACTTTTTTCGGGTTGGCGGTTTTCAGATACAGCAATTCGGTTTCATGACAGGCTCGCGGGTTCACCAGGCAGGAGGCCCGCTTCAGCGAAAAGGTGTGGTCCAGGCATGCCTGGTTACAGGCGATGCAGGTGTTGATCTCGTCGGCACGGCCTTCGGCCGCCTTGTTCACGAACTCGGCATCGGCCAGCAGCGGACGCGCCATGGACACCGCATCAGCATCGCCATCGACCAGAATAGCCTCTGCCAGATCCGGATCGTTGATGCGGTTGGAGGCAACTACCGGGATGGAGACAACATCTTTCACCTGACGGGTGGCTTTAACGAAAGCCGCACGGGGAACGGAGGTGACGATGGTCGGTACCCTCGCTTCGTGCCAGCCGATACCGGAATTCAGAATATTGGCGCCAGCGGCTTCCAGTTCACGGGCCAGATCCAGCACCTCTTCGTGGGTACAGCCTTCCGGCACCAGATCAATCACGGAGAGACGGAACATGATGATGAAATCGTCACCACAGCGCTTGCGGGCTTCGCGCACAATTTCCACCGGGAAACGGCGACGGTTTTCGGCGCTGCCACCGTACTTGTCGGTGCGTTTATTGGTGCGCGGGGCGGTGAACTGATTAATCAGGTACCCCTCAGAGCCCATGATTTCCACACCGTCATAACCGGCCTGCTTGGCCAGCCAGGCGGTATGGGCAAAATCCTTGACCGTCTGCTCCACTTCCTTGGTGGACATGGCCTTGGGTTTGAACGGGTTGATCGGGCTCTTGATGGCCGAGGCAGAACGAGAGAACGGGTGATAGCTATAACGGCCTGCATGAAGGATCTGCAGGGCAATCTTGCCGCCTTCCTGGTGCACGGCGTCGGTCACCTTGCGATGGTTGCGAATGTCCAGCCGGCTGTTAAATAACCCCGCAAAAGGATAGAACCAGCCTTTTTTATTCGGGTTAAAACCGCCGGTCACGATCAGGCCAACGCCCCCACGGGCACGCTCCGCGAAGTAGGCCGCCAACTTGGGGAATTGCCAGAAGCGGTCTTCCAGACCGGTATGCATGGACCCCATGATCACCCGGTTCTTGAGTTGGGTGTGCCCCAGATCGAGAGGGGCAAGCAGGTTCGGGTAGTGTTTGGCTGTCATGATGGCTCTCCGAAGCGCAACAACGATGGCTATTTTGTATCTGGACAGCGTCAAGTTAGGGCGTTATGTTGACGGTGTCAAGATAACAAGGATTCCCCGCTGGCCAATCGCGATGGCCCTGCGGCCAACCCGGAAACCGCCATGCCGAAAGCCGAGCGCTACCATCACGGAGACCTGCACGATACGTTGCTGCAGGAAGCCAATGCCCTGCTCAATGAACAAGGAGTAGAGGGTCTGTCGTTGCGCAAGCTGGCCGAGCGTGCCGGGGTCTCCCGAACGGCTCCCTATCACCACTTCCGGGACAAGAATGCCCTGCTCTGCGCTCTGGCCACCCAGGCCTTCGCCGAACTGGACAGCATTATCGAACGGCAACTGGAAAGCGCAGGCGACCACCCCGACATCCAGAACTTCGTGATCGAATATCTGGAATTCGCCACCGAGAACCCGGAACAGTACGAACTGATGTTCGGCCGTACCATCTGGAAAAGTGGCACCCCGACCGAAGAGCTCAAGCGCGTCGCTTACCGCAGCTTCCGCCGTTATGCAGAAGGCCTGGGTGCGCTGGTGCAGGGCCGCCTGCCTGCCGCAACTGACCCGTTGCGGGTTGCGCAAGCCAGCTGGGCGACCATTCACGGCCTGTGCCGGCTGGTCATCGACGGCGTGTATGTGGACCGCGAGGACATGCAAGCCGTCAGCCAGCAGGCGGTCGCCTTGATTATGGCAGCATTGAAGTAGACACCCTCCGCCAGGCCAGCCAAACACGACAGATACACCGCCATTCACGACTGCTTGAGTGCTCTGGTCATGTCCCTCAGGCGCCCCTTCGGGCAGCCTCAAGGAAAGGGAGAGACAGAAGACGAGAGCCATGAAAACTGTATCTACGTTCTGCCGCGTCTGCGAACCATCCTGTGGCCTGGTGGCCGAGGTCGACAATAATACGATCCAGCGTCTGCAGCCGGACAAGACCCACCCGGTGAGCCAGGGCTTTGCCTGCCACAAGGGGGTGAACTATCTGGCCATTCACCAGGACCCGGATCGACTGGACACCCCATTGCAACGCCTGGGCTCCCGCCAGCCCGGCGAAGGCCAGTGGCAATCGCAAGACTGGGACTCCAGCCTCGCGGAGGTCGGCAGCAAACTCAATGCCATTCGGGATCAGTACGGCCCGGATGCCATCGCCGGCTATATCGGCAACCCCACTGCCTTCAATGCACTGGGCAGCCAGGGGATTGGCGACTTTTTCATGGGTATTGGCAGCCGCCGCATTTTCAACTCCGGCACCCAGGATTGCTCGAACAAGTTTGCCGCCGGTGAAGCCGTGTTTGGCACCAGCACCCTGCACCCGCTGCCGGATATCGAGAACACCGACTGCCTGCTGATTTTGGGCGAGAACCCCAAAGTCTCGCACATGAGTTTTATCTCCATCGCCGACCCCATGGCCAAGATCCGCACGGCCTGCCAGCGCGGTGCCAGCGTCTATTACATCAACCCCCGTCATATTGAATCCGCCAGCCCGAAAACCGGTGAGGTGGTGCAAATCTTGCCGGACACTGACCTGTATCTGATGGCGGCCCTGCTCCATGAAATCGATGCGCTGGAGCGTTTCGACGAAGCGGTGCTGGCGCAGCACGGCAATCATGTGGCCGAACTGCGTGCCTTTATTGCGCCCTACTCCGCCGACGCGGTGGCGGAAGTGGTCGGGCTCGATGCAGGGCAAATTCGATCATTGGCTGAGGAATTCAGTAGCGCTGAACGCGCCGCCGTGCACATGTCTACCGGCGTCAATATGGGACGCCATGGCACGCTCTGCTACTGGCTATTACAGATGCTCAGCTTTGTCACCGGCAACCTGGACAAGGTTGGCGGCAACTTTTACAGCGAAGGGTTTTACCCGGCCGCCAAGGCCGGCCGGGCACGTCTGGACAAGCTGTTCTTCCCTACCCGCTACGGAGAGATGCGACACATCCGCGGCGCCCTGCCGGGCAACCTGCTGCCGGACATGATTCTCGATGATGACAACCCGGTCCGTGCGCTGGTGGTAATTGCCGGCAACCCACTGCTCAGCGTCGGCGGTGAAGCCCGTTGGCGCGCCGCGTTGGAGAAACTGGATCTGCTGATCGTCATTGACCTGTTCCGCAATGCCACCGGGGAATACGCGCACTACCTGCTGCCCGCCGCCGACATGCTGGAGCGCCCGGACCTGAACATTTGCGGGCTGGGCATGCAGTACAAACCCCACGTGCAATATACCGATGCGGTAGTTCCAGCTGCCGGACAGCGCAAGGAAGAGTGGTGGATACTGTCTTCCCTGTTGCAACACATGGGCATGAAAGCCCCCTTGCTGGACCAGCCCAACCCCTTTGGCCGGCTGGAACACATGATGGCGCGCCACCAGCTTTCCGTAGACAGCCTTAAGGCCGCTCCGTCCGGCACCGTGGTGCTGGATACCCAATCCATTGGTCGTTTCTATACGGATTTTGTCCAGACCGATGACAAGCGGGTGGATTGTTGCCCCCCCTTGTTTGCCGACGCCATTGCCCTCGCCCGCGAACAATTTCAGGCACTCAAGGATCGGGCGCCGGACTACCGACTGATCAACCTGCGTACCAACTACATGCACAACAGCTGGTACCAGAACGTGGCCAAACTGAAACGGGGCAAGCACGACCATAACCCCTTGCACATGCATCCACAGGACATGGCGACTTTGGGGCTCACTGACGGAGACCCACTGGAAGTCAGCAATGAGTATGGCGAGGTCACCGCACTGGCTCGCAGTGACGACAGTCTGCGCCCTGGGGTCGTGGCCATGACCCATGGCTGGGGAAACCAGAAAACACCAGGGCTAAGGGTGGCCAACCGCTACCCCGGGGTGAACATCAATGCGCTGCTGCCGAACGGCCCCGGCAGTTACGAAAAGCTGAGCAACCAGGCCTTCATGAGTGGCGTACCGGTGTCCATCCGCCTCCCTGACCGCCCCTAACAGGCTGTTAAAGGCGGCAACACGAGCGCAGGCAACGCGACGGGATTCATGGCAGTTAACGGCAACTTCGGCATAATGGAGAAAAACAAGGATGCCGGGGATTCATGAGTACACCCAGTCTGCGCTCACGCTTGATGTACATGGCCATGCTGCCCTCCATGCTGGCGGCCCTGCTGGTGGGCGGCTATGCGCTGGTGGATCACATCATGGAGCTTCGCGACACCAACGCGCAGCGCCAACAGCTCATCACCGACAGCTTCGCCGCCCGACTGGAAAGCCTGCCCGCCAGCAACCGCAGCGGGCAGGAACGCCTGCTGCGTAACATCCTGGAAGAACACAATGTTCGCGCCGCGGTTCTCACCTTTGCCGATGGTCGCGACCCGATTCATGCTGGCCCCCGCTTGCGCCCTGCGGCCCAACAACAAAACACCGTCACCGGTCCGCGTATGCAGACCGACAGCAGCTGGCAACTCAGCCGCGAAATTCACCCGGGTGTGACTGCCACCCTGACGGTGGAGTTCTCCCGCGACGGGCAATACATCGCGACTCTGGAAGGGGTGATTACCCTCATTCTGATCATGGTCGCCGTGATCCTGATTGCCATGGTGCCCGCCCTGCGGTTCAGTCGACAGCTCACGCAGCCCCTTAGCGAGCTGGCGGTGGCCGTTCGCCGCATACGCGATGGCGATCTGGAAACCGACTTCCGGACCGGAGCCACCGGCGAGTTGGGAGAACTGGAAACCGCCCTACGGCAAATGGTGCTGGCCCTGGATGATGCCCAGACCGAGCTGCAGCAAAACGTGGATCAGGCCACCCAGGATCTTCGCGAGACCCTGGAAACCATCGAGATTCAGAACATCGAGCTGGATATGGCCCGCAAGGAAGCCCTGAAAGCCAGCCAGATCAAATCCGAGTTCCTGGCCAACATGAGCCACGAAATCCGCACCCCGCTGAATGGCATCCTCGGCTTCACCAAGCTGCTGGAAAAATCCACCATGAGCCCGCGCCAGCAGGACTACCTCAACACCATTCACAAGAGCGCCAAATCCCTGCTGGCGATCATTAACGACATTCTGGATTTCTCGAAGATTGAAGCGGGCAAACTGTCGCTGGAGCACACTCCCCTCAACTTGCACGACCTGATTGAAGACGTGCAGACCATGCTGGCGCCCATGGCGCAGGAGCGGGGCCTGGAACAGGCGGCGATCATTTATTCCGACGTACCGGTTAACCTGCTGGGCGACGCCCAACGCATACGTCAGGTGCTCACCAATCTGGTTAGCAATGCCATCAAATTCACGGAAAAAGGCTCCGTAGTAGTGCGTGCCATGCTGGAAGAAGACCGTGGCGCCGAGGCCATCATCAAACTCACCGTCACTGACACAGGCAACGGGCTCAGCACGGAAGACCAGAAAAGCCTGTTCCAGGCTTTCACTCAAGCCGACCAGAGTGCCCAGCGCCATGAAGGCGGCACCGGTCTGGGCCTCGCGATCAGCAAACGGCTGGTGGAAGGCATGGGTGGGGAAATCGGGATTGAAAGCACCCCGGGTAGCGGCTCCACCTTCTGGTTTACCCTGCGCACCGAACGCGATCCGAAGCAACGTCCCGCCCTGTTCAGTCAGGATCTGGCCGGGCGCTCCGTCACCCTGGTGGAAACCGACGAATATGGCCGCCTGGGCCTCTACCACATGCTAAGCCACTGGCAGATGTCGATTCGTGAATACCACGAACTACACGTCATGATGGATGCCGTGGACCGCGGCGAGCTGACCCACAGTGACTTCCTGGTTGTCGGCCTGCCCGCCGTGGCCAACGAGCCCAATCTGCGCCAGATCGTCGACAACCTGGCAGCACTGGGCCAACCGATGCTGGCCCTGAGCAACAACCCGGAAACCGTCTCTCGCTGGCTGGAGGACTACCCCCACTGTCAGGTGCAGGGCAAACCGGCTACCCGTCAACGGCTGCTCAATGCCCTGCTGGCGATTCACGGTGAGGGCAGCAGTCTGCCGGTGCTGGACGACTCCCACAGCGAACCACTGGATTACCCGGTTAAGGTGATGGTGGTGGATGACCACCCAGGCAACCTGAAACTCGCCAAGGTTTTTCTGGAAGAGCTGGGCGCCACCGTGACCGCCTGTGACAGCGGCGAAGCTGCCCTGAAAGCCTTTCGCGATGATCCCTATGATCTGGTGTTTATGGATATCCAGATGCCCGGCATGGATGGCAAGGCCACCACCACCCGGCTGCGTGAGCTGGAAACCGACGGCCGCCATACGCCGATTGTCGCGCTGACTGCCCACGCGCTGGAAAGCGAGCGGCGGGAGCTGCTGGATAGCGGCCTGGATGACTACCTGAGTAAACCGATCAGTGAGAACCAGCTACGTCATACCCTGGAAAAGTGGGTACTGAAAACCAACCACGACGACCTGACACCCACCGCAGAAACCGCCCCAAGCGAGGATCAGCCGGTCTTCGATGCCCAGCTGGCCCACCGACGGGCAGGGGGCCGCGAAGAACTGGCGGGTGAAATGCTGGAGATGCTACTCACCAGCCTGAACACTGATCGGCCGGCCATCTCGGCGGCGTTTGACAGCGAAGACAACGACGCGCTGCTGGAGAAAGTCCACAAACTCCACGGCGCCACCCGCTACTGCGGCACCCCGCGACTGGAAGCGGCGGCAAAAGTGCTGGAGGAATCCCTCAAAACCGGCACCGACCGGGACAAGATCGGTACCCTGGTCTCTGATCTGTGCGACGAAATTGTCGCGCTGGAGCATTATTGCCAGTCCCCGGAGATGGCCGGCTGACCCCGCGATCCCTTTAAACATCAGGCCCGCAGGGTAAACTGCCCCCACCAGACACCTTGGCACCCGTGGGCCAACTGGTGAAATATCGTGCAATTTCACCCTGACGCGCGTACAATCCGCGCTCCTCGCCGGCCTGTGCCCGGCCCATCCCTCCTATACATAGGTAAATCATGTCAGATTCCCGTGCCGGGTTCGCCAGTCTTGGCCTACCCGAGGTATTGCTCTCTGCGATCGCCCGTCAGGGCTTCGAAGAGCCGTCGCCGATTCAGGCGCAAGCCATCCCGCTGTTGCTCGATGGCCACGATTTGCTGGGTCAGGCCCAGACAGGTACCGGTAAAACCGCTGCCTTCGCCCTGCCCCTGCTTGCCCGCCTGGACGCCAACCTGCGTGAACCGCAGATGCTGATCCTGGCACCCACCCGCGAACTGGCTATCCAGGTCGCCACTGCCTGTGAAGAATTTGCTGCCGATATCAAAGGCCTGCAGGTGCTGCCCATTTACGGTGGCGGTGAATACCGCACCCAGCTGAAAGGCTTGCGTGGCGGCGCCCAGGTGATTGTCGGCACCCCCGGCCGCGTCATGGATCACATGGAACGCGGCTCCCTGAAACTGGACCACCTGAAAGCCCTGGTGCTGGATGAAGCCGACGAAATGCTGCGCATGGGCTTTATTGATGACGTGAAGTGGGTACTCGAGCGCACTCCGTCTGACTGCCAGCTGGCCCTGTTCTCCGCCACCATGCCGCCGGTGATTCGCAAGGTTGCTGACCAGCACCTGAAAAACCCGCAAAAAGTACAGATCGACAGCGGTTCCGCGACCACCTCTACCACCATTCGCCAGCGTTTCTGGCCGGTGGCCGGCCTCAACAAGCTGGACGCCCTGAGCCGTATTCTGGAAGCGGAAGACCACGATGCCGTAATCGTTTTCGTGCGCACCAAGCAGGCGACCCTGGAGCTGGCGGAACAGCTCAACCGTCGCAACCTGCGCGCCGACGCCCTGAATGGCGACATGCAGCAACAGCAGCGTGAAAAAACCGTACAGCGTCTGAAAGATAAGCGTTTCGACCTGCTGGTCGCCACCGATGTGGTCGCCCGGGGTCTGGACGTGCCGCGCATCACCCATGTGATCAACTACGACATGCCCGGCGACCCGGAAGCCTACGTGCACCGTATCGGCCGTACCGGTCGTGCCGGCCGTGAAGGCGATGCGATTCTGTTCGTGAGCCGCCGTGAGCAGCACGTGCTGCGCCAGATCGAGCGTGTGACCCGTCAGCGCATCGAGAAAATGGCGTTGCCGTCCGTGGATGACCTGAACGCCAAGCGTATCGCGGGCTTCCAGGAGCAGCTGGCCACCCGTCTGCAGGATGGCAACATCGACGAAACCCGTGCGCTGGTGAAACAGCTCATGGACAGCATGGACCTGGCCGGCGAAGACATGGCTGTGGCGCTGGCGTCTGCCATGTTCCACCGCGAGCCGCTGATCCTGAAAGAACCCAAGTTCGTGAAGGAACCGCGCGAGTCTCGTGAACCCCGTGAGCGTCGTGAACGCCGCGCCAATGGTCGTGATGACCGCGGTGGCCCTCGTGGCGCCAAGCGTCGCAACGACAAGCCCATGCGTCGTTACCGCATTCAGGTCGGTCACGACCACGGTGTGAAGCCGGGCAACATCGTGGGCGCCATCGCCAACGAAGCCAAGCTGCCCAGCCGCTTGATCGGCCCGATCAAGATCCACCAGGACCACAGCACCGTGGAACTGCCGGATGATCTGTCGCCCAAGCAGCTGCACACCATCCGTACCGCACGGGTATGCCAGCGCTCGCTGGGGCTGGAAGTGGTTTAAAAAGCAGCTGCGAGCTATGAGCTGTGAGCTGTGAGCTGTGAGCTGTGAGCTGTGAGCTGTGAGCTGTGAGCTGTGAGGAAAACCCTTAAAGCCTTAAAAAACCGCACCCTTTCGGGTGCGGTTTTTTTTACTCATAGCTCATAGCTGACAACTGATAGCTGATCCCCTCAGGATCCCGAGATCCGGAAGCCCACTTTCAGGCACACCTGATAGTGGCCCACCTTGCCATCCACGATATGCCCGCGGGTTTCTGTCACCTCGAACCATTCGGTGAGTTCCAGGCTTTGGCTGGCGGTGGACAGGGCGTTTTCGATGGCATCCTCGATGCTCTTTTTTGAGGACCCTACCAGTTCCACTTTCTTGTACACATGATGATCGGACATGACAGCTCTCCTTATCGGTCATGAAAGTGTTCCCCTCTATCTGTGACAGCCCCAACCGTCGGATACAAGGGGACCGGCCGTGAAATCGGTTAAAATTTCATCAAAACACCATTGAAAGCCCCCGTCTCATGCCTCACAAAGACAGTGTCACCCTGACACAACAGGAGGTTATGCGATGGATATGCACAAGATGACACCCTGGAACTGGCTGCGGCAGGAAAGCAGCCGTGAACGCCCGCTCCCCCAACGTCAGCCCGGGCACCCGCTGCTGCGCTGGGAACGGGAATTCGATAACTGGTTTGAGCAAATGCTGGGCGACATGGCATGGACCACCCCCGCCCCCCACGCAGAGCCCAACATTCCTTTCCGCCCCAACCTGGATATTCTCGAACGTGACGATCACTACCTGATCACCGCCGAACTTCCCGGTGTGGACAAACAGGCGGTCACGGTCACTCTGGATAACGACCGGCTGCAGATTGCCGGTCATAAACAAGCCATTGAGGAAACGGATAGCGACGGCTACCACTACAGCGAACGCCGGTACGGGCAGTTTCAACGCATGCTGTCGCTGCCCGCCGATGCCGATGGCGAACAGATGGAGGCGGTATTCCACAACGGTGTGCTGACCCTCACTCTGCCCCGCCGTGAGCAGCATGGCCACGGCCGACGACGCATCGAGATTCATTAACCCGGCAAGACCTGGCGCCGGTGTCCATTGCCCCGGCGCCACCTTTCCCGCCTCACGGCTGGGCGCGCGCTACGGTCGGCTATCCGAAAATACCGCCATTCGTACCCTGATCTTTTCGGTCACCCCTCTCTGTGATGGTAGTTTGATACCATAACGGCCAGGGATGCCTTGCCGTAAACGGATAATTACAACAAGAAGCCATGTCTCAACCTCCGCAGACCACATCGTCGGTGTCACCCAAAACCGCCGCCCAAGGCACTGTGGCGACGGCAATGGACTCTGCTCGCGATACCCATAGCGAACAGCACAAGGCGCAGCTGCGGGCACTACTGGATGACCCGCGTGGCACCCGCTCCCGCTTCCCCGCCCCCCTGGAAGCACGCTACCGCGAACAGGCGCAAACACTGACGCTAACCATGCAGCGTGCCTACTGGCCCTGGGTCGCCCTGACCGTTACCGCCTTTTGTGTCCTTGGCTTCTTTATGGCCGGGGAATACCACACGCTGATCAACCAGCTCAACGTAGTCATTTTCGTGGCGGTCATGTTGCCCGTCTGTGTATTGCGCCTGCCTCGCCTTGAGCACCATATCAACAAGTTCAACGGGCTCGCGGCAGCCGTGACTCTGCTGTCGATGCATTTTGTCAGCCTGGCGATGCCCGATAGTGCCCGGCAAAAAAGCGTCTCTGAGTACGCCATCATTTTTATCACCATTGCCGCATTCACCATCGCCCGGTTACCCGTAAAGCAGGCGGCCGCCTGGGTGATCGCCACCCTTGCCGCCACCCCGATCATGGCCTGGCTATTCGGCCTGAGCATGGACCTGGACCGACAGATCTATTTTGCCGGCGGCTCTCTGGTCATCGGTTACTTGCTCGGGTTTATCCAGGACAGTCGCGAGCGGACGGTATTCCTGCAATCGCAATTGCTGGAGCAGGAAAAAGAGCAACTGGAAACCTTGTCCGAAACCCTGGCCCAGGCGTCGCGCAGCGACAAACTGACCGGGCTGCCCAATCGCCGCCACTTCGACGAGATGCTGGACATGCAGTGGAAGCTGGCCATGCGCGAAGGCAAGCCCGTGAACCTGATGTTCATGGATATCGACGACTTCAAGGCCTTCAATGATTACTACGGGCACCAGGTTGGCGACGATTGCCTGCTGCGGGTCGCTAAAGCCCTGGGCAGCCAGGCCCTGCGTGGATCGGATTTTATCGCCCGGTATGGGGGCGAGGAGTTCGTCGCCCTGTTCCCCGGTACCGACGCCGAGGGGCTAAGCGCCATTGCCCACCGCCTGATTGCCGCCGTGGATGCCCTGCAGATTCCCCATGCCCGAGCCCGGGCAGCCGAACATGTCACCCTGTCCGTGGGCATCGCCACCGTGACACCCACCCCGGAGAATCATCACAGCGATCTGGTGAGAATGGCCGACGAGGCACTGTATACCGCCAAGGGCACCGGCCGGCATCGCTTTGTGGTCGCCGCCAACGGCAGCGAGGAATAGCCCGGCGGGTCAGACCGGGATCAGGTGCTCAAACAAGAGTTGCGGATTACGCTGACCACGGAATTCATTCACTTCCAAACGATAGACACCGCGTACCCGGGTGATACGGCTCGGCAGGGCCTCCACCGGCACATTGAAATGGATGGCATCAATTACGCCACGCACGCCGGGCAGGCCCAGGGTCAGTTTCAGGTGGCGCTCCCCCACGATGCGGTGCTTCAACACCTCGAACTCGCCGTCAAAGCACGGCGCCGGGAATCCCTGGCCCCAGGGGAAACGGTGGCTCAGTAATTCCGCATTGCTCAGGGTCAGGTCCTGGTCGCTCAGCGGCCCGTCGGTTTCCACTACCCGCTCCAGTGCTTTGGGAGAGAGCAAGTCCGCCACCGCCTTATCGAACGCCACCTTGAAATCCTCCAGCCGGTCACGCTCCAGCGACAGCCCCGCCGCCATGGCATGACCACCGAACTTGCTCAGCAAACCGGGGTTGGCGGTGGCCACCGCGTCCAGGGCATCACGCAGATGCAAGCCGGGAATCGACCGGCCAGATCCCTTCAACGTGCCCTGCTGCTGAGCCGGGGCGAAGGCAATCACGGGCCGATGAATCGCCTCTTTTACGCGGGAGGCCAGAATCCCCACCACCCCTTCGTGCCATTCCTTACCGTACAGGCACAGGCCGGCGGGCAGGTTGTCGGCATCCAGTCGGCTCACTTCTTCCATGGCCGCATCGCGCATGCCCTGCTCAATGGAGCGGCGTTCGCGGTTGATGGTGTCCAGCTCCTGGGCCATCTCCATGGCTTCAGCGTCGGTCTCGGCCAACAGGCAGGCGATCCCGTGGGTCATGTCCGATAGCCGTCCCGCCGCATTCAGGCGCGGGCCCACGGCAAAGCCCATGTCGGCGGCCAGCACCCGGCCGGGGTCACGTCCGGCCACCTGCAACAGCGCCCGAATCCCTGCACAGCCCTTGCCGGCACGAATGCGTCGCAGGCCCTGCTCCACCAGCACGCGGTTGGCGTCATCCAGCACCACCACGTCAGCCACGGTGCCCAGCGCCACCAGATCCAGCAGGTCGGTGATCGGCGGCTGCGGCTGCACGCCCTGCTCCCGCAGGGCACGCTGTAGATCCATCAATAGATAAAAGGCCACCCCGACCCCGGCCAGGTTTGCCGCCGGGAAATCTTCACAGCCGGGCAAGCGCGGGTTCACCAGGGCATCGGCCTCGGGCAGTGTGTCGCCGGGCAGGTGGTGATCGGTAATCAGCACGCGCATGCCCCGGGCGCGGGCGGCGGCCACGCCATCCACACTGGCAATGCCGTTATCCACGGTGATGATCAGGTCGGGCTGGAATTGCTGCTCGGCGAGTTCCACGATGGCCGGCGACAGGCCATAGCCGTATTCAAACCGGTCTGGCACCAGAAAATCCGGACGCGGAAACCCCAGCGCCTGCAGCCCGCGCACCATCAAGGTGGTGGCAGTGGCGCCATCGGCGTCGTAGTCGCCCACAATACAGATACGCCAGTTATCGGTTCGCCCTTGTAACAGCAACGCCACGGCCCCACGCAACCCGTTGAAGGCTTGCGGATGGGGCAGACGCTTGAGCGCCAGCTCCAGCTGCGACGGGTCGTCCACCCCTCGCCCGGCCAGAATCCGCGCCAGCAGCGGCGGCACATCCGGCCAGTCCGGCGTGTACTGCGGCCGGCGAGTGATATTGGGCAAGGCAAGTTTGTCGATGGGCATGGACGCGCTCGGAGACCTGGGAGAACCGCCCCTCCCTTCCCCTGCAGGTGAGGGGGAGCGGCATGAATGATGTTTGGCGCAGTCTGCCATGGTTGGCTCAAGACGGCACTAACGCACCGCCATTCCTCGCTATCACAAGGAGCAAGTGATGCTTTTTTCATCAACCACTGCAGGCCGGGAAGCACCCCGACTAATTAGTCACAAATTAGGGCTAAAAAAGTCATTCACCTTCCCTATACTTGCGGGCCTACAAGTTCGTTGATTTATGTAAGCAAACACTCACATGAATCGCGTCGCCTCTCCCATTTGCGGGGACCTTTACCGGTAAAACAGGGGCAGAAGAGGCACTACCAAAGCGGCCGATTGTGTCGCGTACTTTGGGACTGGAGAGCAAACGCTATGATCTATCAAGGCAACGCCGTAAGCGTACAACTGCTTGACGACGGCATCGCCGAACTGAAGTTCGATCTTCAGGGCGAATCCGTCAACAAGTTCAACCAGGAAACCGTGGAAGATCTCGGTAAGGCTGTCGACGCCATTGCAGGCAACAACGACATCAAGGGCCTGATCGTGACCTCCGGCAAAGGGGTTTTCATCGTTGGCGCCGACATCACCGAATTCACAGACATGTTCAAACTGCCGGAAGACGAAATCGCCGGCTGGTGTCTGAAATCCAACAAGGTCTTCAATGCCTTTGAAGATCTGGACATTCCCAAAGTGGTTGCCGTGAATGGCATCGCCCTGGGTGGCGGCCTGGAAATGTGTCTGGCTGCGGACTTCCGCGTACTGAGCGAGAAGGCCCAGGTCGGTCTGCCGGAAGTGAAGCTGGGCCTGTTCCCGGGCTTCGGCGGCACCGTGCGTCTGCCGCGTCTGGTGGGCGTGGACAACGCCGTTGAGTGGATCGCCGCTGGCGGTCAGCACCGTGCCGACAAGGCCCTGAAAGTGGGTGTTGCCGATGCTGTTGTCGCTCACGACAAACTGAACGATGCCGCCATCGCGCTGGTCAAGCAGTGCCTGGAAGGCAAGATCGACTTCCGCGCCAAGCGTCAGGAAAAGCTCGAGCCCCTGAAGCTGCCGCCCATGGAAAACATGATGGCCTTCCAGACCTGCATGGCCATGGTCATGGGTCAGGCTGGCAAGAACTACCCGGCTCCGGTTGCCGCCGTGAAAGCCATGCAAACCGCTGCTGGCATGAACCGCGACCAGGCCCTGGAAGTGGAAGCCAAAGGCTTCGCCAAGATCGCCAAGACCCCGCAAGCCACCGCGCTGGTAGGTCTGTTCCTGGCTGATCAGGCTGTGAAGAAAGTGAACGGCAAGACCGCCAAAGGCGCTGGTGAAATCAACCAGGCCGCCGTTCTGGGCGCCGGCATCATGGGTGGCGGTATCGCCTTCCAGTCTGCCCTCAAAGGCACCCCGATCATTATGAAGGACATCGCCGACAAGGCGCTGGACCTGGGCATGAACGAAGCCTCCAAGCTGCTCGCCAAGCGTGTCAGCAAAGGCAAGATGGATGCCGCCAAGATGGGCAAAGTCCTGTCTGCCATCCGTCCGACCCTGAACTACGGTGATTTCGACGACGTCAACGTGATCGTTGAAGCCGTTGTTGAGAACCAGAAGATCAAGCAGTCCGTACTGGCCGAAACCGAAGGCAAAGTGAAGGAAGGCACCGTTCTGGCCTCTAACACCTCCACCATCTCTATCACCAAGCTGGCTGAAGCGCTGGAGCGTCCGCAGGACTTCGCCGGTATGCACTTCTTCAACCCGGTACACATGATGCCGCTGGTAGAAGTGATCCGTGGTGAGAAGACCTCTGACGAAACCGTCGCGAGCCTGGTGGCCTACGCCCAGAAAATGGGCAAGAACCCGATCGTCGTTAACGATTGCCCCGGGTTCCTGGTTAACCGCGTTCTGTTCCCGTACTTCGGCGGCTTCGGCATGCTGATGCGTGACGGTGCAGACTTCGAAGCCGTGGATAAAGTCATGCAGAAGTTCGGCTGGCCCATGGGCCCGGCCTACCTGATGGACGTGGTCGGTATCGACACCGGCGTACACGCTGCCCAGGTCATGGCAGAAGGCTTCCCGGAGCGTATGCAGTACGACTTCAAGGATGTCTCCACGGTAATGTTCGAAAACGAGCGTTATGGCCAGAAGAACGGTGTCGGCTTCTACCGCTACGAAACCGACAAGAAAGGCAAGCCGAAGAAGGTTGTCGACGAGAAGACCTGGGAACTGATCAAGCCGCACGTGGCCGAGACCCGGGAATTCGACGCCGAGGAAATCATCGCCCGCATGATGATTCCCATGTGCACCGAAACCGTTCGCTGCCTGGAAGACAACATCGTAGGTTCCGCTGCCGAGGCCGACATGGCCATGATCTACGGCATCGGCTTCCCTCCCTTCCGTGGTGGTCCGCTGCGCTACATCGACAGCATCGGCGCGAAAGCGTTTGTTGAGCTGTGCGACAAGTATGCGCACCTGGGTGGCATCTACGAAGCACCGCAGATGCTCAAAGACATGGCCGCCAAGGGCGAGTCCTTTTTCGCCTAAAAACTGTTAAGCGAACCGTAGCGAGCGCCGCCAGGTTGGCCGCCGCCGGAGCGCAGAAACCGCAGTGTACGTTGTTCTGTACATGAGGATTTCGAGCACCGCCGGTGGTCAAGATGGCAAGCGCAGCAGGTTCGAAAACAGTTTTGAAGGACACAGGAGATATTGAAATGAGCTTGAATCCGAATGACGTAGTCATCGTCGACGCGGTCCGTACTCCCATGGGCAAGAGCCGTAATGGCCAGTTCCGTCACGTGCGTGCCGAGAAACTGTCTGCCCAGCTGGTACAAGCGCTGATGGCGCGTAACCCCAACTGGGACACCCAGCTGACTGAAGATGTGATCTGGGGCTGTGTAAACCAGACCAAAGAACAGGGCATGAACATCGCCCGTAATATCGCCATGCTGGCCGGCCTGCCGCGCACCAGCGCTGCCCAGACCGTGAACCGTCTGTGTGGTTCTTCCATGCAGGCGCTGCACACTGCCGCCCAGGCCATCATGACCGGTAACGGCGACACCTTCGTGATCGGTGGTGTTGAGCACATGGGTCACGTAGCCATGGATCACGGGGTCGACATCAACCCGGAGATCTCCAAGGTTACCGCCAAGGCGTCCAACATGATGGGCCTGACCGCGGAAATGCTGGGCAAGATGCACGGCATCAGCCGTGAGCAGCAAGACGCGTTCGGTGTGCGTTCCCACCGCCTGGCCTGGGAAGCCACCCAGGAAGGTCGCTGGAACAACGAGATCGTTCCCATCGAAGGTCACGATCAGGAAGGCAACAAGGTCCTGTGTGAAATCGACGAAGTAATCCGTCCCGGTGCCAGCATCGAAGACATGCAGAAACTGCGTCCGGTATTCGATCCGGCCAACGGTACCGTCACTGCCGGTACCTCCTCTGCCCTGTCTGACGGTGCGTCCGCCATGCTGGTCATGAGCGCCGAGCGTGCCCAGGCCCTGGGCCTGAAGCCCCGCGCCAAGATCCGCTCCATGGCCGTTGCCGGCTGTGATGCCGCCATCATGGGTTACGGTCCGGTACCGGCCACCCAGAAGGCGCTGGCTCGCGCAGGCCTGACCATCGACGACATTGACTACGTGGAGCTGAACGAAGCGTTCGCTGCCCAGTCACTGCCGGTGGCCAAAGACCTGAAGCTGCTGGACAAGATGGAAGAGAAAGTGAACCTGAACGGCGGCGCCATCGCCCTGGGTCACCCGCTGGGTTGCTCCGGTGCGCGTATCACCGGCACCCTGCTGAACGTCATGGAATGGAAAGATGGCCAACTGGGTCTCGCCACCATGTGTATCGGCCTGGGTCAGGGTATCGCTACCGTCATTGAACGTGTATAAAGCCTGACACCCGCCGCCTGACGCCGGACTCGCTCCGGCCTCAGGCCCGGATGCCAATTTCCGGCCCCGCCTCACAAGGGCAGGACTGGAAACAAAAAACCCCGGCTTATCCGCCGGGGTTTTTCTTTATCAGGACAACACCCCATCGCCCCCCTGTAGGAGCCATGCTCGCATGGCGATCCCGCGAAGCGGGGTTTGGGAAGGCTCAGCCAAAAGAGCACCGGGCAAGACCAGATTCTCGGGATCCTTTCCGCATGGTAGAGGGTAGATCCTCGATGCTATAAATTCTTATCAATATCCTGACGACCAAGCACCCGCATAATCTCAACCGTTCCGCCATTCAGCCTGTAGTAAATGCTGTCTACACCGCAGACACTACGCCGATATCCCTTCGCAATATGCTCAACAGCAGGATAACGGTATGGCGCTTGGGCAATCACATCGAAGCGTTCCATTAGCGCTCTAAAGTAGCGAACCGCCTGCTCTTCACCAAATGCCTCTACACCACGCCAGTATATTCAGCCCACATCCCTTTTGGCCTCATCGTTGGGTCTATACCTCATCCCTTCCCAATCCGTCCTGGATCTCTTTGAGCAGTTCTACAGGGTTCGGCTTCGTGAAGCCACTGCGCTCCGCTTCCCGCAGTTTCACACGGATCACTTCCAGTTCACGCTCCATTTCCTGCTCACACAGCTGGCGCTCACGAATCAACTCGCGCACCACTTCACTCTCATTCCCGTAGTGCCCGCTCTCAATCTGTGCCTTGATCCAGCTATCCTGCTGATCCGTCACCGTAATACTCTTCTTTACCATCGCCATCTCATACCTCGCCAAGGGTCAAGAAGGAAACACCACCCCATCATCGCCCTCCTGCCATACCGGTAGCTTGACCATGGTTTGAAGAAATAGAGGGTGCTCCAGCCAGTGCTGTAACCACCGCTGCAGATTCGGGTAAGGCAGCTGGCTAAACACATCACGATCAACATGGGCGAATTGGCGAACAAACGGCATGATGCCAATATCCGCTATGCTCGGCGCTTCCCCAAGCAGGTAGGCGCTTTTCTCCAGCAACGATTCCAGGACCTGAAGAAAGACCTCCCCTCGTTGCCGATACTCGGTCTGAGCCATCTCGACATGGCGGTCGGCGTATTTATAGCGATCCAGCCAATACTTGAACTCATTATCGTTCTGCTCAATCAGGTCATTCGCCTTAGGCAAGATCGTTGCCTCCAACAGCCCCTGTGGATCCTGCTGCTCAAGAGCCCACACCATGATGTCCCGGCTTTCTTCTATGACAGCACCATCGGCAAGCTGCAAAACCGGTACGGTTCCTTTAGGGCTTATCGCCAGCATGTGCGCGGGCTTGTTTTTCAGGGTCACTTCCCGCAGCTCAACCTGCAAACCCGCAAACAAAACGCCCAGCCGGGCGCGCATGGCATAGGGGCAGCGTCGAAAGGAATACAGACAATCTAATGAGGTCGTCATAGCGATTTTTCACAACTGAAACAGGGGTGGATTGATGCAACGGGAAACCGGCAGTCTGCTCACCACCAAAAGGGTTATCGATCAGCTCAACGCAAAAGGTGCGCAGAGGGAAAGGATACTATTGAACCGGCGCCCCGTCCCGGAACACTCCATTCATCGTCATTGGGTGGGTGTCCTTTTCTTTTTCACTTGAGAGATCAACCACTACAGGTGATCAATATTTGAAAATATGGGAGAGCAGACTCTGCCCTCCCATACTGTTATCAACCGCCTTTAAGCAATCAGTGCAAATGACGAAGCTTGTCGGGGTTGCGGACGACGTAAATCCCGGCCACTTTGCCGTTTTCAATCTCCAGCGCGGTGGTCTGCAGTTCCCCATCCGACTCCAGGGATACAAATCCGGGCAACCCGTTGATGAAGCACGCCCGAACAAAGGTGGAGCCTTTCTTCTGAAACAGCATGGCCAGATGCCCCTGCAGCTTCATTACGGCGTCATAACCCAACACCGGCTCCCGCACCGCTGGCCGCTTGCCGCCACCATCCGCATGCAGGCTCACATCCTCTGCCAGCATCTCGCCCAACGCTTTCATGTCACCGCTACGAGACGCGGCAAAAAAGGCTTCCGCCAGTCTGATTCCCTGCTGCTTGTCCACCGGAAACCGCGTGCTCGATTCCCGCACACGCACCCGCGCCCGGGAAGCCAGTTTGCGGCATGCCTCAGAAGAACGCTGTAATGTCTCAGCCACCTCATCGAACTCGACACCAAACACATCGTGAAGCAGGAATGCCGCCCGCTCCAGAGGAGACAGGCGCTCAAGCGCCAGCATCAGCGGCAGGGTAATGTCTTCCTCCACCTGCTCCTCCACCAGCGGCTCCGGCAACCATGCCCCCACATAGACCTCTCTTCGCTGCCTGGCGGATTTAAGCTGATCAAGACACAGGCGCGTCACCGTGCGGCGCAGAAAGGCTTCCGGTGCCACCACCTCACTGCGATCCGCCGCGACCCAGCGAATAAAGGCCTCCTGGACGATATCTTCGGCATCCGCCACCGACCCCAACATGCGGTAGCACACCCGCATCAGCACCGGGCGCAGTGGATCAAAAATCGCCTCCGCATCCTGCATGGTCTCTTTTTTCATCCCTTCACCTTCCTGCCGCGGCTACCAGCTTCCCGGATTCGTACCACAAGCCAAACCCCACCGCGATGCGGTTCCAGCCATTGATAATATTAATCATCATAGTCAGCTTCACCTGCTCCTCATGGCTGAAATGATCATCCAATGCCTCGTGTAGCGCCTCCCCAGGTACCCCCTTCGCCAGCTCCGTCAGGGACTCAGTCCAACCCAGCGCCGCACGCTCCCGATCACTAAAGCAGGGAGACTCCCGCCAGGCGGAAAGCAAGTAGAGCCGCTGCTCAGTTTCACCGCTATTCCGGGCTTCTTCTGTGTGCATGTTGATACAGTTGGCACACCCATTGATCTGGGACGCACGCACTTTGACGAGGTTAATCAGAGAGGCCTCCAGACTGGCCGAAATGCGTGTGGATGCCTCCATCCAGCTGCTCATGATGGCCGGGGCGGCTTTGAAAGGATCAAGTTTAAAGGTCATGGTTCAGGCTCCGTCTTCTGTGGTTGTTAGAACCAAGACGAGATAGCCATGGTGAATGTGACATCGGCTGCTAGCTTAACGCAGAAAATCGCCATTTCTTCGATAGCGGAGAGCACAAAGGACTATGGCCCCGCGCCTGAAAAGCAGCCAGGAGGACAAATTCGGTGTAGCAAGGATGGGAGAGGTGGATGCCCCCTATTCACCTCGCGTTTGGGAAATGAGAGACCTCGTGTTCTTTGATTTCACTCAAACTTTTGTTCGTATTCCCGGTCCTCTCGCTGTTCACGTGCTTTCTGGTGCTCGATCGAGCAAACCAGCTTTTCAGACACCGATTTAGCGGCGGCAGCGATCTCCATATTCTCATGTTCACACAACCTACCAATGGCATCCGCTCTAGGCTGCATCACATTCGCCCGGCTACCAGACCAAGATGAAGGCGTAACGCGCTCAGCGAATACCTCTAAGACGGTTTCGGGCTCAGGAGCAGCTTCCAGTAAACTGATCGCTGACTCCATAATAGCAACCCTTCCTTGGTCTCCATTCTTTGACCAAAGGCTTATACCCCCCGCAACAGGCGCCCAGACGCTGTCGTCATTTCTGGAACGACACCACTCAATCAAGACATCAACATCTATTTTGGCGAGAGGAGACCGGCGTAAGCCACCATGACGAATGAAGAAGAGTCGCCCACGATCATTTTCTTTAGGAGCTTCAAAAGCAGCATTTAAAAACTCGGCAGTCTTCAGCTCAGCGGTCGTCGCGATGGTATTTTCGAATGTATGAATAAAGCCATAGCTCTCATCAACAACAGTAAAGATCGTGTCCAGCAGCTCTAGCTTTTCAGCCTCGTTTCCATCGAAACGCAATGCGGCACCCACCACCTTCTCCATTTTATAATCCACAGACCCAGTAGGCTCATTGTGATCTCTTTGCAGCCTCTGAATCACTGCTCTGAGACCAACCAGTCGAAGTTCAGGGCCAAGCGTATCCACTGATGTATCTTTACCATGTAGCCTCATGCTTAGGGCATCTAAAACCACGTCATCGCCGCCGGGTCTACTCAGGAGATGCTGAGCGAGATCGACAATACGTTCTCGAGGCAAATTAATATGCTCGCCCCGCCATAGGAGCGGCCCATACATCCCCGGACGAGTATCCGGCTCTTTCAGAAGCACCATACAACGATCAAGATCGACTTCTGTAAACTTCCCCCAAGGATGTAAACCGACCAATACATGCCGGAGCTGAGGGTGATGTGCGCACTGGTCAAGTAGCTCTTCTGTAAACGCTGTATCGACAGAGCTAGCCTCTTCGATGAAGCCCCCAAAGACTGAAAAGTCTTTGGGGGCTTCAGGCAAGTGTTCAAGCTGATCTACAAGTTTCTGCCACCCAACTTGAAGGTCATGTGCCCCCTTTGCTAATCCTCGACCAAATGCCGAGCGATAGGGCATCCAATCGCTCGCAAATAGGTTGGGGACCAACTCGTCGAGTTCGTAATTTGATGAAGCGAACTCCTCACCTAAACGTAACGCCCTATCCTCAAGCCGCTTTTCAGCATCGCTATACCTGTTGGCATCTTCATGTCCAAAATCAGAGTCTAGCGCCCAATGGTCTCCTCCCCTACCTAGCACATAGGTCATTATTGTAGGAAGCAAATCAACGGGCTCTAACTCCCGTTCTAATTCTGCAAGCTTGTCTGGCAGGGGCTCGATATCATCCTCGCTTTTTCTCTTGGTCTTGGTGTAGTTAAAATAGATCGTTGACCGGACGGCTTTCCAACCTTCGCCCCAAGGGTGGTGAGCATTTAGCTTTCGAGCCGCATCAATGAGCTTGTCTCTCATTGCTTCTTGCTGCCACAGACCTCGGAAATTTTTTGCCAGAATCTGCCGCGCCAGCCCCTCCAGATCAGTGTCTCCGGACGATCCCAATCGCACCGCAACATCGATGAAAGTACTTCGCCACTCCACCAGCTCATCATGGTTGGGACATAGCCCATAATCTCTTGGACGAGCACCAAACCCGTTCATCCCTATCCCTGTCCAGGATGGCCCCTCCAGTGCTGTTGATAGCATCCTGAAACCCAACGACCTGCGTCCAGCCTCGTCAGATAAAAGGCATTCATTCATGATTGCAATGCGCTGCCCCAGAGAGGCATGCGTGCCAGAAAGGTATGCTTGGAAAAATCTAGCAATCTTATCTCGGACCGAGTCATAGTTGTTTTTTTCGTCTTCATAGTCCGCCACGCGGATTAGGAGCCTGACGCAACGATCAAAAGCATTCGGTTCATATGCCAACGCTTGCAAAAGGTTGAGAATAGTCGTCCTTTGTGGATTGTGCCGCTTCTCCAGGCCTTCAAAATCAGGCGCGCTAAGCTCCGCTTCGATCCTGTCGAGCAGAGCTTCAGGCGCAACTGGGCCGATATAGCCGAGCATTCGGTCTGCCGTATCTTCCAGCTCTAGTATCCGGCCCAGCAGTCCCTCTGGCTGAAGCCAGGCCTCGACGATCTCTGTCGCCACCGGATGGGCATGCATCAGCCCTAATCTATGCGCAAACGACATTAGCAAACGCTCGCAACCGGAGCCTTCAAAGGTCGTCCTGAGTTGACTGACTGGGATACTATCTAGCGCCGAAGCTGCCAGCTTGTTCGCAACAGCATGGGGAAGGATCGCCCTCCAATGCCCCCTCTTTTGCACGACATGGCGGTCCAAAAGCTTCTTGACTGCTCTAAACAATTGGTGCTGGGAGTGACCAAAGATCGAGCCCAGTACTTCCAGCTCATTGTGACCGTCCTCAGTATCTGAGACGGAGAACGAATAGACTAGAGACAGTATTTCAGCCTGTTCATGCAGATCATCGTCCGGGTCATTACGCTGCACAAAAAGGCGGCTAAATAACTGCGCATCAGAAAGCTGAGCCAAACTTTCACCTTCCTCCACCCTCTCGGCAATCGCTAGAGATACTCTTGCATTCCCATCAGCAAACTCAGCAATTCGGAGGGCATTATTCTGGCCGATTCCGGGAAAGCGACGGAGAACGAGCTGCTCGGCCACATCCGATCCAACTGCCTCAATATGGATTACCTCGGTTGTCTGAGGCTTATCGTCCCTGATGTCATACTCAACTGTAACAAGGCTTACTTCGCAGCCTGCTGCTGATACTTTGCTGGCTAACGAAGAGTGGAGATCTGATGGGCAATTATCGAGAATCATCACGGCACGTCGATCCTCAGCAATGAGTCTGTTCAGCATCGCTGCTGCCGACGGTTCAGGTTCAGCTCCAGTATCGACATACACAGCTATGGTTCGGTCGAGCGCATCTGTGCCGACCGTTTCATCAAAGAGAGCCTGCACAATCCTGGTCTTACCGACACCAGATAAACCCGTTATGCGAACCGCCTTAGCCGTAGATCTTATAATGTCTCGCATCGGGCCAATCGCATCTTCTATGCTTAGTTTCTGGCCTTTCCCTGATGGCAGTGTGACTGTCACGCCTGGGACCAAAATCAGCGTATCATCAGCATCTTGAGGAGGGTTACTCCAAGCCCCATAAGGCTGCCATCCTGAATAGCCTTGCCCAAGCTTCGATTTTACCCAAAGCATGACCGACGGGTGCTGACGCAGCCATTGAGTTAGTTTCGAGCGATCGAAGAAATCTAGGTGAATATTGTCATTGGCGGGGTCACACTGAGCGGCATCTCGCATAGCTTGGATGCGCGCTCTCTTCATGGGAGGCGAGCAATCATCAGCCAAGCTTACGATAATGTAGCTGCCACCCTTCAGGGCCTGCCCTGAAATCATCGCCGATAGCACGCCGTCCTTGACCATTTCACTCGTAATTTCTCCCTTAGGCATCGAGTGTTTCTTGGCCTGAAGGATTGTATCAGGCCTTGCCAGAAATCCTGTGTTAAGGGTATCGACAGGAACCTGAACGTGAATATCAATTCCTTCATCAGGAGCACTGGTTGAACCTGACCAGCTTACCCATGCAGGACTATGGCCATTTGCAGCCACCTCAGCCTCGGCGAGTCGAGCAATCAACTCTTCCAGTTGGCTATCAGACAACCGGAGTAGTTCGTCTTTCTCAATGTCAAAGATTGTCACTATTGCACCTTTGGAGGAAGACAGGCAGTACTTAGGGCTAGCTTCACGATTAGGTTTTAGATATCAGCTAAACAACTGATTAATTTCTTCAGCAACAAGAGCCAAAGTACCAACTGATGAATCTGACAGCCCTCCATCCCCATGAGCCAGATGGTTTCTGACATGCCTGCCTGCATGGAGCCGACTACGTGCAACTTCCATATCACGCAGCTCCTGTCGAACTTGCTCTTCTGTTGGAACAGGGGAAGGCACCCCTTCCTTAGTCACAAGCCCCTTTTGGATCATTTCAAATACCATTCTGTCCCTGACTCTGGACTCGGCCAGAGACCACGATGAAGTATATCCCTCGTCTGTTACCCAACCATATTTTAGTGCCAAATCCATATATCCTTGAAGGTTTCTCGGTTTTTTATCCGTTATCCCTTCTTTCTCTATCTCATATTTCTCGATTAAAGCCTTCTCCAGGGCGGTATACGCGACAGCCTCAGATGCCTGATGAAGCCTGTATGCGAAAAGTGAATATAGAGCAACATTCTTTGCATTTTCGAATAGCTGCTTAACGTTTCTTGGCACCTTTTCGTTTAAAAGGATTGAATCTATGTACCCATGCCAATCACCAAGTGGAATATGGCTATTTCTAGGATCAGAGATTAGGACTTGATCCAGTGTTTTCAGCCGATCCTCAGGGCTTAGTTCGCACAAACTTTTTCTCCACCAATATTTATATCGAAACCATCAATACCATTGGGGTCTTGCGTCGTGCGCCCCAAACTCAACACTTCTTCACACCTCGACACTTCGGAAATGCACTACATCCCCAAAACTGCTGCCCCGCATTCTTCCCTGATCGGGCCTTGCGCATCACCATCACTTCACCACACTGATGACACACAGGTGCAACCCGCTGTGTAGCAACTTCTGCCTCAGTCGGAGCCCCTTCCTCATTCCCAATTTCTCGTTCAGGCTGGCTATCTACCTTTTCCTGCTCATCTGTCGTTGCTTCAGTGCCAGGCTCGTCACGCTGCCCCGCCTCCTCTAGAGACGTATCGTGTTGCACCGAATAAAGCACCGTTTCAATCTGCTGGCGTATATCTGCGACTCCATATCCCCTGGCAGCCCTGATTCTTAGCAGTGGCAAGCCAGCCGATTCACAAGCCTGTTCCAGAAAGGCATCCCGCTTCTGCCGTTTGGCCGAACCATGGCTGGCATCGTCCAGCTCAATGGCCAGTTTTACGGCGCAGTCTTGTGGGTCACAGAGGAGGAAGTCGACGTGTTTAGCGGAAATCTGGTTGAAAGCCCGTTGCCAATTGGACCGGTTGAGGCCTTTTTGCGGCGTTAGTACATCCGCGACGCGGACTTTGGAAAAAATGAGAACCTTGTCGCCTACGGCTTGAGTGAGCACCCCGTAGAAAGAGCGTTCGGCCTTGGAAAGCAGATAGCGTTTGCCGCGATAGCCGAACACCTCACCGCTGGCCCGTTTCTTCTGGGTAAGGATCAGTATCACGCCAATAGCGATAGCCAGTAGAACGCCTAACTCCACAGTTTCATCTCCCGTTTGGTAGTAAACGGGCGCAGTAATGCTGGATATGGCGATAAGCGAACAGGCATCCCTTCCCCTGAGTCACGTTTCAGGCCGTGCCACCCTGGCCAGCCGTTGTTATTGGTATTTTGCTCTTTGTGATCCAGTTCCGAATGTACACAATCTTCCGTCGCAAATAAATGAATAGGCTTCATTCCCGCTCTTCCCTGCGCCAGGGGGCTGACAGGCAACGGCCATGGACCGTATGCTTCCACCCGACATTTGCGCAGGAACTGGCCATGCCCCTTGATCTGAATGCTTACCTGAAACGGATACACGTGGACGGTGTGCCCGCCCCGACCCTGGCAACGCTGGCCACTCTGCAGCAGCGTCATCTTCAGTACATTGCCTTTGAGAATCTGAATCCGCTGTTGGGCCTGCCGGTGCCGCTGGATATTGAGAGCTTGCAGCACAAGCTGGTGCAGCAAGGGCGTGGCGGCTATTGCTTTGAGAACAACCTGCTGTTTATGGCGGTGCTGGAGGCATTGGGCTTTACGGTTCGCGGGATCACCGCGCGGGTGTACTGGAATGCCCCGGAGGATGCTCAACTGCCCCGTTCGCACATGCTGCTGCTGGTGGAGCTGGACGGGCAACGTTATCTGAGCGATGTGGGATTCGGCGGCATGACACCCACCGCGCCCTTGAGACTGGATGACACCACTGCCCAGGCAACACCGCTGGAACCGTTTCGGGTGCTCCCTGCGGAAGATCATTACCGTTTGGAGGTGTGTCTGGGGGAACAGTGGCGTCTGCTGTATCGCTTTGATCTGATGACCCAATGGCCCATCGATTTTGAAATGGCCAACTGGTACGTGGCCTGCCATCCCAACTCGAAATTTGTGAACAACCTGATTGCCGTCCGCACGGAGGATGACTGCAGGCACACCTTGCTGAATACGCTCTATACCGTGCGTTACCCGGACGGCAGCAGCGACAAGCAGGACATCCCCACCGCGGCGGCACTGGCCACGCTGCTGGCCGAGACATTCCAGATTGATCTGACCGATCTACAGCAGCCGCTAGAAGCCACACTGGTTGGCAAGGGTCTGGCTGGCTCGTGAACCACTAGCCCATCAGCTGCGGGCATAAGCCGCCCGGGACATTCAGTACCCAGTCGCGCACGGCCAGGATGGCGGGGTCGTCCTGGCGGCTTTCCGGGTACACCAGATAGAACGGCTTGCCTTCCAGCTCCGGGCCAAAGGGTTGCACTAGCCGTCCTTGTGTCAGCTCATCTTCAATCAAGGGCCGACTCATCAGGGCAACCCCCTGCCCGCCGATTGCGGCGGAAATGGCGTGGGTCTCATCGGAGAATTCCAGACCCGCACTGACATCCAGGCCCGGTACTTTCGCGCGCTTTTGCCAGCCCGCCCAATCCATGGGGGTAACGGAAGCGCCGTGGGGACGGAAGTGGATTAGTGGGTGTTGGGGGAGCTGCGCCGGGTCGGTCAGGTTCAGGTAGGGGCTGCAGGCAGGGATAAAGTGATTATCGAACAACTTCTCTGCCACCAGCCCCGGCCAGTGGCCATCGCCGTAGCGGATGGCCAGATCGGCGCTGACCCCATCCAGTGCCACGGATTCGTGGGAGGCATGGGTGCGCAGGTCGATATCGGGATGGGCGTCACGGAGTATGCACACCCAGGGCAACAACCAGCGCACGGCAACCGCGGGGGTCGTGGAGAGAGTGACCGCCTGACGCACCGGCATGCTCTGCAACCGCGCCACCGCCTCCCCAATGCTGTCGAACGCCACTTCAAGAGTCTGAAATAACTCCCTGCCCTGTGGCGTGAGTAGCAACTGCCTGGGCTTGCGCACAAACAGCGCGACGCCCAGGGCCTCTTCCAGCCCGCGAATATGATGACTGATGGCCGTGGCGGTGACCGACAGTTCATTGGCGGCGTTTTTGGCGCTTTCGTGTCGGGCGGCCGCTTCAAAGGCTCGCAGGGCAGAAAGGGACGGCAATCGGCGATGGCTCATAGCTGAGTTCCACTCATTCATAGCAACAAATAATGATCGTTTGTGGGTGCTTAACCACTGGCGATAGGCTGATTTCACGCCAAAACATGAATGAGTTCAACTCACAATATCAAGGAGCCATACCATGCCCCATATTCTGCAACTGGATGCCAGCGCCCGCCCCGGGCAGGCCGGAATTAATGAACACGGCTCGGTAAGCCGTCGGCTGACTCAGCGTTTCGTGCGCGCCTGGCTTGCCCACCAGCCGGACACCAGCGTCACGCACCGGGATCTGGGAGCCACCCCGCCCTCTTTTATCGACCAGAACTGGATTGCCTCCGCCTTCGCGTCGCCTGGACAGCAGCAGCCCTGGATGCGCGACGTCCTTGCGGAAAGCGACCGCCTGGTGGATGAACTGATTGACGCTGACATCCTGGTGATCGGCGCCCCGCTCTACAACTTCGGCATGCCCGCAGCGTTGAAAGCCTGGGTAGATCAGATTGTTCGCATGGGCCGCACGGTGGAGTATGACGAAACCCATCCCGAAGCCCCCTTTACCGCCCTGCTCAGCGATCGCCCCCGCCATGCAGTGATTCTGTCCTCACGGGGCGGGGCCGGGTTTGAGCCCGGCGGCGAGCTGGCTGCGTTGAATCATCTGGAGCCCAGCCTGACCACCGTACTGGAATTCATTGGCATTACCCGCATCCACCGCATTGCCGTCGAACACCAGGAGGAAGGCGGCGACGTGCTGGCCGCCTCCATCAAGCATGCGGAGGAGCAAATCGAAGCACAGGTTGCGCAACTACAGGATAGTCTGAACGAAGAGGGGAATATGGCGCGCCTTGCCTGAACGCCGGCGCTCAGGCAAGGCCTCCAATTTCCGACCCCGCTCCAAAACGGCAGGGCGGGTAACAGAATCTGGCTTCTCCCTGGTTTTTTAGCAGAGAAACCTCGGCAGGCGCCATGCTTACATGGCGCCCCCGCGAAGCAGGTTTGAAAGACCTCCCCCCATAAATGATGCGAGAGCTAAACCAGGCCGCTCAGGTAGGGGCACGTGGCAAGACGTTACCCTCGCGTTCCGTGAACCCGAGGGTTGTTTAGGGTGACTGGTTCGCAGGCACACCATCGAAAGTCTACGCCCTAGGCTCTCTCCCAAGAAGGTGGACAGCCGGGTTTTGTCGTTCGTGCAAGACCGCGATCACTAGATACCCGGCCTCATCTTCAGTAAAGAAAATAAAGTGATGCTGGCAGCGAAAAGAAAAGACATCCGGCAAGGATGGATAAACCACTGCCGACTTAACTCCACCGCGACCAAGCCGCTCCAGGCAATGATTCAGGGCCTCCCGGTATTTCTGAACGTGGGAGCGACCCCAGGTTCTCAGTGTGTAGCGAATGATTTCTCTAATGTCTTCTTCGGCCTCGTCCGTGAGTCCATATTCCATTCAGCTTTTTTCCTCTTCCCTGAGCACCTGATCAACGATCTCATCCACCGTAGCGCTGGAACGGGATCCTTTTCTGGCCGCCTCCAAGCGCGTCTTCAATAACGCCTCAAGCGCAGCCAGTGTTTGCTCTTCCTCACTGGCATCACCAAGCACCCTTTCCAGCACATAGGTCTTCAGGGATTTTCCCTCAAGGGCAGCAGAAGCTTTGAGCAGCTGGTGTTGCTCTTGTGTGAGTTCGATGGACAGACGCATCTCAGCTCCATTTTTGAACAAATGAACATTTGTATTTAATGACAACAACTAGCCTAAGTCAAAAACTTTACAAAACTCAATTAGTCTAATAATGTCTCAAAAAAGGAGATCAACATGAATAATCAACAAGCCCGTTCGCTCAGGGAACTCCTAGAAGACGCCGCATTTCTGGTTTCCAGCAATGCCCCTGCTCGCGAAGTCCATGCAAAACTGGTCCGCTGCCTTGCCATCCTTGAACCCGTTTGTGAAGCCTCTGCCTCGGATGAGGACGACACAACCGAAGAGGTCCGCAAGGTTGCTCGTCGGCTAAACCTGTGGGCCAAGCGCCAAACTCAGATTAATTCTCGAATATTGATTGCCTGGCTAACATTGCGTCGTGCCGGCCAACAGCGCATCACAGAAGCAGATCTTAGGCATGCACTCGATGATGAGCCCAGTTTTGCTACCAACTTTACTCAAATGAAGATCATTGCCGACCGCAATCACGGCAAAGTCTTCGAGCTAAAAGGCGAAGTTGTCGCAATCTGGCCGCCCGTTGCCCGGTATGTGGACACCTTTGAGCAACAAGTCTTCGGGGAGTGAACATGAACCTTGATCGATTCATGCCAGATCTCATCCTGGAGATGGAAAAGTGGGGAAGTGCGCACGAAGCTGGATGCTCTTCCCTGATCCAGGAAGACATCTCAGCTCAATCTGTAGCGAAAGCAGTCATGCATGCCAGAACGTGGCTGAATCTTCTGGAGAAGCAGAGACTGCGCAGGGTCATTAAAGGCTTTATCTTGATCTCACGTCATTTTCCTACCGGCATCATGATGAGCGCCTCTCCCTGTCGAACCCTGTATGAGAACTATGCATCCCGCTTTCCGGAGCACGAAGCGGAGATTTATCGCTGGATTACAGAATACCGGAACAATCCTTATGACCCATTTGGCACACATGAGCCAAATCTGCCAGATACTCTCGAAGCCTATAGAAAAGCCAGTGCCGCAAAGGCCTTACAGAAGCGCCTTAACATCACCCGCAGTGAAAAGGAAAAACACCAGGCAAAATTACTCAAGAAAGAAATGGAAATGCGAAAAGCCAATACCAATTTGGCCACGGCAATAGAACGCGGGGATCTGCCAGCGGTGAAAGCATTGGTCCGCAATGGCGCCAATCCAATTCTGCCTTGTGGTCAGCATAGCAGTCACCTTGAATTGGCGCGCTCTTGTGGCCAGACCGGCATTGCCGAGTGGCTTGCGAATCTCTGACAGCAACAGCAGGCGATAACTGATTGCCCCCTTGCTCGATGCCAAGCCATTTCGCTTGCAGGCAAGCTCCCACAGGGAGGCCAGTTTGACCGGGGAGCATAGGCTCCCACTTAGCAGGAGCCAGCCCGAATCAACCGGCGGCTGTGTACCGGTAGGCTTCCGGGTGTTTGCGGGCATCGTCGATGGCGCGCCAGGCCAGCGGGATGTAGCGGTCTTTTTCGGGGACTTTCGGGTAAGCCTTGCGGACCGCCCAGCAGAATGCCTTGAAGAACGCCTTGTCGGCCCGGTTGTAGCGCAGCCCGGCCTTGCGGCGGTAGTTTTCTGGCAGGGTGGCCACGGTGAGGCGGTACATGAAGACGCTGAATGGCAGCATCATCAGCTTCCAAAGCCAGCGCGGCAGCTGGCCTTCGAGCTGTGGGGGGACGGGATAGTTGCTGTAGTGCCCGGGGATCATCATGTCGCCCAGCGCCTCGTTGTGTGCATCGAGACGGGTTTCGATAATCTGGTTGAAGTGCTCCCAGTAGGCCTCTTCCGTCTGCGGAATAAAGCGCTCGGCAATGCCCAGCATCGCCGCCATTTGCTTCCATTCAGCAAAATGCTCGGCGCGCTGTGCTGCGCTCAGGGGCTCGCCAAACCACTCATACATCTTGACCACGGAGTAGAACCCGGTCTCGTGCACCCAAGAGTAGGCTTCCGGGTCGAGGGCGAAGAACTTGTTGCCCTGCTTGTCGGTGCCCTTGATCGAGCGATGCAGCTCGCGCAGGCGGCGGCCCATTTCGATAGCCTTTTCCGGGCGAGAATACACCACCGGCCAGAGCAGCTCCGTCGACCCTTTGGCGCGGCCCCAGGGGTCGTTCAGGTATTTCTTGTCCACCGTCACCGCGGCATTAATCACCGGGTGGGCGGATTGCAAGATAAATGCCTGGGGCAGCATCAGATGAAACAGGTAGGAACCGAAGTCTTTCCACATGAGAGAACCGGGCAACAATGGAACCGGGTCTTTCTCTTGGGGCTGGCTGGCACGGGTATTATTGTTCTTCACTGCCTTCGCGGCGTCAGTCATGGCCATTCTCCTGTCTGGGCACGCTTCACGCGCCTGCCAAATCGCCGGGGCCAGCCCGGCTGAGACAAGATTCATTCTGTGTGCCCACGTTGGCCGATTCAACAAGGCAAGCCCGTAACTAAACGAATAATGCATTCCTGTTACGGGAAGGCGCCACGCATAGATCTGCACACCGCTTAACGCGCTAAATCCGTCTGACGTGAAATAGGTGGGTGTCCCCGATTGGAGGGGGCTTGTTTAGTCCCACGCCCTGCTCCTCTTGCAACGCCCCCTCCCCAAAAGAGGACATCACCGGCACCGACAGGCGCCCGCAAAGTTGGCACGGTTCCCGCACTAACAAGGGTATCTGCTGCCTTGCCGGCAGCCTGGCTCAACACCCGACAGACAAAGAGGTGCCTTATGGATTCGGTATCGATTAAAGACCTGATGTGTACCCGTTACGCCACCATCCGCCCGGAAATGCCGGTGGTAGAGGCCTCGGGCAACCTGATCAAGCACGATATGCTGGGCAGCCCGGTCACCGACGAGGCCGGAACATTGCTGGGCTGGATCAGTGAGCGCGAATGCCTGCAGGCCGCACTGCAGGTGGTGTATCACAACCAGCGGGTCGCCACGGTAAAGGACCTGATGCAGACCGACGTTCTCACGGTATCTGTGGGTGACGACGTGCTGACCCTGGCCCAGCAGATGCTGAATGCCAAGCCGAAGATCTACCCGGTGGTGGATGCCAGCAACAAGGTGCTGGGAGTGATCAGCCGCCGCCATATTCTGAACATGCTGGACCAGAAACTGGCAGAGCTAAGCAAAAAGGCGGGCTAGGCGGTGCGCATAATCGGTGCAATTTTGCACCCGAAAAGCGCACCACAATGGATCATCGATTATTGGGGGGCGGTGATAACGCCCTGCCAACACACCTAATCGCCAGTGTGTTTAGCGCGAGCGGGTGAGCTGCATCCACACGGCCAACCCCAGCCCCCAGGCCCCATTGACGATGAGGCCGCCGATCACTTTGCTGGCGTTCACGTCCAGGCCTTTCATGGGAAACACCACCAGCATGGCCACTGCGGTGGGGCCCAGCGCGCCGATGACCGCTGCACCCAGCCAGTAGCCAGCGCCTTTCCAGCGGCGGATCAGCCACCACACGGGCAGCCCCCACACCCCACCCCAAAACGCCAGGGAAATGACCTGCGGAACGCCAAGGGGCGGTACCGGGTTCATATTCCAGGGGAAGGCCGGAATCATCCCGCCCAACCAGAACAGGGCCAAAACACCCTGGTGAAAGATCAGCGTGGCGAGAAAACCACCAGTAAAGGCTTGCAGCCACTGTTGTCGGGAATGGGCCATGGGGACTCCTGTGGACGGATCATTGCCGCCCCGAGTCTACCGGCAATGACACTATTTCGATAACGGCAATGTGACGATCTGGGTGATCTTGAGCCCGGCAGCCCCGTCGCTCACGAGGCTGTCAGTGTCCTGCGGATCCACGGCCACGGCCACGCCTTGCGCGGGCCGCTCGCCGGGATAATGCAGCAGCCCCATGCAGGCCCACAAGGCGGCCCGCTGGCCACCGGCCTGCCGGATCTGTTGCAGCTCCTGCCCGGAACAAGGGGCCAGGTCGCGCAGGCTGCTGTAGCGAATCAGCTCAAGCTGCGCTGCGGTGCCAGGGCGCGAGATCAGCGGTTCGGTCATGACCCCTTGCAGGCATTCTGAGCGGATCGCCGAGGCCTGTGTGGCACAGTTTTGTACTGCGCTCACCCGGAAGGCGGTGGCGTACAGCAGGTTAACGTCCTGGGGCCAGCCACCACAGGCGAGCGCCAGCACCGGCAGGCCGCTCAGCATCCACGTGATCCATGGTTTCCGCATGGTCTTTCTCATTAGTTCGCGAGGTACCCAGCTTGTCATGGGCCAGCCAGTGCGGCATCCCCCTGTTGGGGGATGCGCTGGCCGTATTAACGGCGGCGAACCAGGCCGTCTTCCAGCACCTGTTCGAAGTGGTCCCGAAGGGTGTCATCCACCGGGCGATAGGTTACGCCCAGGGTCTGGCTGCGACGGTTATCAAAGCGCAGCGGGTAACCCACATTGCGGCTGATGAACTTGCGGGTCACCGGGCCCATGAACGGCCCCACGGCCCATACCACCGGCTTGGGGACTTTCATCATCGGGAATGGGTACTGCTTGCCGAACTGGCGACGCAGGCTGGCAGCGATATCCAGCATGGACACCGATTCGCTGACCAGAATGTAGCGGCCTTCGGCCTCGGCGGTGAAGGCGCCCAGCAAATGCGCTTGCGCCACTTCGCGCACATCCACCATGCCGTACACCAGATCCGGCACCCCGGTGCGCAGTTTGCCGCGCCCCATGTCGAGCAGGGTGCCGATACTCGCGGAATGGCTGGCATTGGTCAGGGACGGCCCGTACACCATACCCGGGTTGATGGTCACCAGATCCCAGCGGCTGCCTGGCTCACCGGTCTGGGCATCGTGGATTTTCCAGGCTTCCCGCTCGGCAGCCACCTTGGAGTACTGGTACGGGTTGTGATCCACGGTGCTGGTGGTATTCCAGTCGGCTTCGGTGAAGGCGTTCTTGCCCTTCATGTCGGTAGCGTCGCCATACACTGACGCCACGCTGCTGGTCAGCACCACCCGCTTGAGGGTCTCGCAACGGTTGGCGGCGTTGAGCACATTGCGGGTACCTTCTACTGCCGGGCGCACCAGCGCTTCGTTGGCATCGGTAAAGCCATCGAGCACAAACGGAGACGCGGTGTGCATGAGCACATCGCACCCTGCCATGGGGGCATCAAAACTGTTGGCATCCAGCAGATCCGCCTTGAACAGTTTCAGGGTCCCGGGGGTGACATCGGCGATGGCATGCAGGTGATCGACACTGGCGGCCTTGTGGGGGTCTCGCACCGTGGCATGAACCGTGTGGCCCGCTTCCAGCAAGTAGCGAACGATCCAGCCCGCGATATACCCGGACCCGCCGGTGACCATGACAGTAGACATTAGGGACTCCTTCATTTCACGAGCGCAGACACTAGCACGCTTGTGCCGCTTTATTGACAGCAGATCATGCCAATTTCCCGCCCGTCGCCCCCCCTTGAACACCGCAGGGGGTAGACAGGCAGAAGGGATTCATTTTAGCCCTGTAAACACTTGTTCACATCGAGCAAATTATGTATTGCTGCCGTGGTGTTACGTACAGATCCGGTACAAACCTTGGATTCCTGGCCACCACCGGGAGGATGCTCAAAAACGGGCATGCGCCCGCACTAACACAAGACTACAACGGAACATGGCAGCCTGCTGCCGGCCCGGCCCACCGGCCAAGCGACACCTCAGATAATGACAACGAAAGAGGAACCGTTATGCGTCAACCCACCCAGCCTGTGCCAGGGGGTTCTCCCTCCATCTGGTCTCGCCTGAGTACCCTGACCGATTATTTCGCCTGGCCGTTGCGTACCTCCCATTACCTGGAGCTGGTGAATCCGTTATGGACCACCCACAAGATGCAGGCCCGCGTGGTCAAGGTATGGGATGAAACCCGCGATGCCCGCACCCTGACCTTGCGCCCCGGCCTCAACTGGCGTGGCCACCGGGCCGGGCAGCATGTACGTGTGGGGATTCCTGCCAACGGCAAGCACTACACCCGCACCTATACGATTTCCTCTGCGCCGGAGCGCTACGACGACAGCTTTACCATTACGGTAAAGGCCATCGACAAGGCCACCATATCCCACCACATCGTTCGCAATATCAAGGTGGGTGACTACCTGCCCATCGGGCTGCCCCAGGGGGATTTTTACCTGCCCGACGCGCAGCATATTCATCCGTTGTTCATTACCGCCGGCAGCGGCATTACCCCGGCCTTCAGCATGGTGAACAGCCTGATTGCCCAGGAACGTCTGCCAGATACCTGCCACCTGCACTACGCGCCCCATGAATTCGATGTGGTGCTGGGCAAACAGCTGCGAGAGATGGCCGCGCAATACGATCGCTATCACCTGCACCTGTTGTACACCCGCGAGGAAAAACATCCCGGCAATGCGCGCTTTTCCGCCGCCCAACTGGACGCCCTGTGCCCGGACTGGAAAGAGCGGGATGTCTATGCCTGCGGCCCGCCTTCCCTGCTGGAAGCCGTGGAGCAGTGTTTCGAACAGGCCGGCTGCAGCCGCAACCTGCATATTGAACGCTTCCGCGCGCCCTTTACCGAGATTCCCGCCGATGCCGTGGGCGGCAAGGTGCGCTTTGCCCAAAGCGGTGTGGATGCCGAGGGCGACAGCGACACCCCACTACTGAAAGTCGCCGAGGAGGCGGGCATGAATCCGCCCCACGGTTGCCGCATAGGCATCTGCCATACCTGTAACACCACGCTGGTCTCTGGCTGCGTGCGCGATCTGCGTACCGGCGAGGCATTGAACGAAGCGGGCAGCATTGTGCAGACCTGTATCTGTGCCGCTGCAGGCGATTGCGAACTGGATTTGTGAGGGAAGAATAATGCGAACCCACCAATACCCGGTCGACCTGACCGACGAACAAATCGAGGAATTTGGCCGCGAGCAGGATGCCATTCGCGATGAGGTATTCGATGACCGCGGCGAACGGGACCGGGCCTATATTCTCAAGGTCATCAAGACCCAGCGCACCCTGGCAGTGAGCGCCCGTTTCGTGATTTATGCCTCGCTGTTTTTCCTGCCGGCCTGGGGGCATGCGCTGGCGCTCTGGCCGATCATGCTGTCCCTGCTTGGGCTGGGTACCTTCATGCTCGGCATTGCCAAGATTCTGGTAAACATGGAGATCGCCCATAACGTGTTGCACGCCCAATGGGACTGGATGAAAGACCCGGAGATCCAGTCCAACACCTGGGAGTGGGACACCATGAGCCCGTCGGACCGCTGGATGCATTCGCACAATGTGGTGCACCACACCTGGACCAATGTGCTGGAGAAGGATCTGGATGTGGGCTACGGCATCATGCGGGTCACCCCCATGCAACCGTGGAAACCCGCCTACCTGCTTTCTGTTGATGTTGCTGTTTGAGGAAGGGGTGGCGCTGCACGAACAGGCCATTGATGATCACCTGAAAGGCAAAAACACCTTCTCGGATTTCAAACCCCTGCTGAAGCGGATCGGCTACAAGATCTGGCGCCAAGTGGCGAAGGACTATATTGCCTGGCCGCTGGCGGCCGCGCTGGTGGCCATTCCGATTTCGTTCTATGTGCCGTTTTCACCGCTGGCGGTGTTCGGCATTGTGGCGGGGGCCAATGCCGTGGCCAACCTGATTCGCAATCGCTGGCGCCGCTCGACAATAAACGCCGTAAAGACTCGCCCAGCTCTCCCGTGTAGTGCCATCGTCATGCCGGTGACTTTCCACTCTCACCCCCACCGGTGTCCCGCCCCTGAATCCTCAACACTTCTGAAATCCGGTTGGCCCGGAGTGCCGGAACAACCTTGGATCTTCAGGGTTACCCTTGGCTTTTGTTCAATTTTCAGGCGACAATGCTGCCCATTCCGAATACCAATCATGGCGGCCCATGTATAACGATCCTGGCCAGCAGCGTGAACTTGCGCGCCCGTACCGCAAGTCACTGCTGATCGCGTTACTGCTGATTACCTTCAGCAGTGGCCTGCTATTCGCCTGGATCAACCTGGGCCGAGGCAATCTGGTCGTGGCCTCGGCCGAATTGTTCATGGCCGCCTACTCCGTGGTGCTGTACTTCAATATCCGTCGTACCCAACGGCTGGAACTGTGGGCTTTTGCCTACCTGATCCCGTTTTTCAGTGTGATGATGGTGGCGCTGGCCTCGCCGCGCTCCACCATGAATGTGTTTGTCTGGGTACTGTTGATCCCCATGGTGTCGCACTTGCTGCTGGGCAGGATCAAGGGGCTGATCCTGACGGTAATCTATATGTCCATTGCCGCCGGGCTGTTCTTCTGGCGCTTTGGTGATGACCCGGAGGCCATGCAACCGGTGATTCTGGCCAACATTGGTGTGCTCACGTTATGCCTGACCGCCTTTTCCCACCTCTATGAAGTGACCCGTGAGCAGAGCGAACGTCGGCTGGTGAAACTGGCCCACTCCGATGCCTTGACCAAACTCCCCAACCGGGCGCATCTGCAAAGCCGCTTCGAATACGAACAGGCCCGGCACCAGCGCCTCAACCATCCCATGTCACTGGTACTGCTGGATCTGGATTACTTCAAGAAAGTGAATGACCGCTATGGCCATGAAGCAGGTGACCGGGCTTTGCAGCATGTCGCTCGCTTACTGAAGCAACTGTTGCGTAAAACCGATCTGGCCGCCCGCCTGGGGGGCGAGGAGTTCTGCCTGCTGCTGCCCGACACAGATGGGGAGCAGGCCTTGCTGGTGGCGGAAAAAATTCGTCAACAACTGGCGGCCACCCCGCTTACCTTCGGTGATCACGCCATTACCCTGACCCTGAGCGGCGGCATTGCCTGCTTTGGGGAAAAGGAAGGCATGGAGTTGAACGCCCTGACGCGCTGCGCAGACCAGAAACTGTATCGCGCCAAATCCGCCGGCCGTAACCGGATCGCCCTGGCACTCTGATCCCGGCAAGGGGGCTTCAGGGGTATACAACCCCGATCTCCTGTCGCGCCCCCGCACAAACCCGCCTACCATGGTTAAAGACGCTTTCTCCTGACCCCATGAAAGAAGAACAACACCATGGCGATTGCAAAACATCCGGACACCGACGCACTGGCTGCCATGCTGAGTCGTGCGTTTTATGACGATCCGCTGTTTGTGTATTTTTTTCCTGATGACACCAAGCGCGAAAAACTCAACCATTACACGTTTCGCTACATGCTCAACCACGCAGCCAATAAGGGACAGATTGTGGTGACCGATGACGGGTTGAGTGGCGCAGCGATCTGGTCACCTTCCGGCGCCCTGCATTACAGCCTGCTGGATCTGCTGCGCTATGGCGCGGTGCGTGGCAGTTTGCATCAGGGGCCTGCCGCGGTCCTTCGGCAGTTGAAGGCGCTGGACATCATGCAAGCCATGCACAAGTCCATCATCACCGATCCGCACTATTATCTGGCCACCATTGGAGTAGAGCCGGACAAACATGGCAAAGGGCTGGGCAGTGCCTTGCTTCGCCCGACACTGGCCGAGCTGGATGAACAACAATTGCCCGTTTACCTGGACACGCACAATGAAGATAACGTGTCGCTGTACCGGCGTTTCGGTTTTGAAATTGTTCACCACGGTTTTTTGCCCGGCGGCTCAGTGATGCATTGGGCGATGTTGCGCCTGCCCGGCTAAAGGCGAATCACGGATTTACCGACAGCCACTTCCTGGCAATTCATAATTCGTCGAAATGACGAATAGTCCGGTCGGCAAGATGGCCATGCAGATTGCGACCATCGCCATCGTAATACACGCCGACCATGCCAGCGTTTCTGGCCGCCAGCAGGTCATACTCGAAGTCCCCAACGTAGGCCACCGAAGCCGGGTCCAGCTGCCAGTCTGCGGCGATAGATAGCAAACCCTCTGGCGCGGGCTTGGGTGGCGCGTCTTCCCGGGCCAGCCAGTGGCTGACCGGGATACCCAGCCGTTCGATGGTCAGCGCGGTAATTTCCCGGGCGTTACGGGTCAGAATGGCGGTGGGAATTCCGTTGGCGGCGAGGCGCTCCAGGCAGGCTTTGGCCCCCGGCATCCAGCGGGCCTTCATGGCCCCATTGCGTTCGTGACGCAGCACCACTTTGTGGGCCGCGGGCTGCCGATCCCGCGGCAAGGTATCGATAAATTCCAGCACGCCGATCCCTTCCGGGCAGTCCAGCTCATCGCGAATCAGAGTGAAATCCAGACGGGAGTCCACCAGGGTCCCATCCATATCGAAAATGATGCCAGCGTAATCCGTGTTGGCGGTCTGCATTTCGGTCATTCCTTCATTTATGGGCAGGCTTGGCTGTGTGACGCCGCCAATACACAATTGTCACAAACTGGGTAATACTGACGACGACCAACCATCAGGGAGAGATAACAATGAAACGTCTACAACAACTTATTGCAGGTGTCGCGCTGTGCTCACTGGCGCCATTATCTACCGCTGGCGTGTACATCGGTGCAGGCCTATATAACACCGCCGTTGATGAAGAAGTCGAAAACGTCAAATTCGACGACGACAATACCACGGGAGGGCTGTTCCTTGGGTGGCGTCCTATCGAGTTGGTCGGCGTAGAAGTCGGCTACTACGATTTCGGTGAAATCGAAGGGGAATTCAACACCGAAGTCGAAGGTGGAGCCTTGACGTTTGCTGGCTTGCTGAGCGTCGAACTTGGCCCTGTCGGGCTCTATGGGAAGGGCGGAATCGCCAATACGGACTTCGATATCAAGCACCCACTGGGCGACGATGATGATTCTTCCACCGATGCATTCGGCGGGCTCGGTGCGACGGTCGATCTGATGGATAAACTGTACGTGTATGCGGAATATATGCGTTTTGATAACGAGCTGAACGTGGACATGTTCGGTGCCGGACTGCGCTTCCAGTTCTAGCCCCCATGCCCGGCCGTTCCTTCGGCCGCCCCCTCTTCGCCTGATGGTGAAGAGGGGGAACTCAGGCTTGCAGTTCCGCAAGCGCCGCGCCAACCTGCCAAACCGCCACACTGCCTGACACTTACCTGTCGATGTAACGCAGGTCAGTCGAGCTTGCCGGGCGACGTCCCTTCCAGCCCTCCCCCCTTCCGGTCATGACAGCATCATGATGAATAGAGAATCTTGAACGAATTGAACACGACGCTGGTCTGTTAACCGGCTGACTGAATGCACTGCACTATTGACCTCAAGTCTGGTTGAGGATTTAGGGTCGCTATGACCTTTCGCGTTTGCAGGACCTGGAGAGACCATGACCCCCGTTGAAAAACCCGCCACCCGCCGTGAATGGCTGGGACTGGCTGTGCTGATGTTACCCACCGTGTTGCTGGCACTGGACATGACGGTTCTGCATCTGGCCGCCCCGCACCTGAGTGCCGACCTTCAGCCCACCAGCGCGGAATTGCTGTGGATACTGGATATCTACGGTTTCATGATTGCCGGCTTTCTGGTGACCATGGGCACCCTGGGTGACCGCATTGGCCGCCGCAAGCTGCTGTTGGCCGGGGCCACCGCATTTGGGGCGGCTTCCGCACTGGCCGCCTTTGCCAGCACGGCCGAAATGCTGATTGCCAGCCGTGCGGTGCTTGGCATTGCGGGCGCCACGCTGATGCCATCAACCCTGTCGCTACTGCGTAATATGTTTCAGGTGGAGCAGGAGCGGACGCTGGCGATTACCGTGTGGATGACCGGCTTCATAGTCGGCAGTGCCATCGGCCCTCTGGTGGGCGGCGCCCTGCTGGAATATTTCTGGTGGGGCTCGGTATTCCTGCTCGGGGTGCCCGTGATGCTGTTACTGCTGATTTGCGGCCCCGTGCTGTTGCCAGAGTTTCGTGATGATGAGGCGGGCCGGCAGGACTGGACCAGTGCCCTGCTGTCCGTGGCGATGGTATTGGCCGTGATCTACGGCCTCAAGGACATGGCCCGCAATGGCATCACTGTGCTCCCGCTGCTCGCCATTGCACTCGGCCTGATTATTGGCGTGGCCTTTACCCGCCGCCAACGACGGCTGGCAGAACCCATGCTGGATATGACCCTGTTCGCCAACCGGATGTTCAGCACCTCGGTCGGTGCCATGATGCTGACCATCCTGGCACTCTCGGGTGCCTGGCTGATGGTGTTTCAGTATCTGCAAGGGGTACTGGATCTGTCGCCGTTGCAGTCCGGCCTGGTCATGCTGCCACCGGCGGTGGTGCAGACAGTGGCGTCCTTGCTGATCCCCCGCCTGGTGGGGCGCATCTCACGGCAAAAGCTGGTCAGTCTCGGCTTGCTGATGGCCGCCTTCGGGCTAGTCCTGCTGCTGCCGGTTGAGGATCCGTCAGATATACCGCTTTTGATTGCCGGCATGACGATCATGGGCATCGGGGTGATGCCCATGATGATTCTCGGCACTGACATGGTGGTGAGTGCCGCGCCGCCGCGCAAGGCCGGCGCAGCATCGGCAACCTCGGAAACCGCCACGGAACTTGGCATGGCTCTGGGAATCGCGGTGATTGGCAGTATCGGTGCGGCGGTGTACCGCACACATATGCGCGTTGCCATGCCTGCAGACCTGCCCGATACCCTGTCACTGGCGGCCATGGATACGCTTGGCGGAGCCCTGGGGGCCGCCGCCCAGCTACCGGGTGAGACCGGGCAGGCACTGATGAGCGCGGCCAAAACGGCATTCAACTTGGCATTGCATACCAATGCGGCCATTGGTGCGGTGATTCTTGCCGGGACTGCGGCATTGGTGGCGATCCTGTTGCGAAACAGCGCACCGCCTGCGGATGATGAAGGCCACCGGGAACGGGCTGCCGAGTCAACAGCGCCTCAGCACGGCGCCATCCCGGGCGTGGTAACCGCCCCCGAAGCACAGGGATCGGTGATGCGATGATCAGCGATGGCGGCGTCCTTCAGTGAAGGCGCCGCCTGTGACGACACCGGGCAAACAGGCTAGGGGCTGTCACTGATTTGCCGATCGATGAGCACCCTGTGCGGCGTATGGCTATGCTGGTCCGGGCCAAAGGCTGCCACCAGGGTGAGGCCGGGGTTGAGTCGTACCCGCTGACGAATACGGCGCTGGCTTTCGCCATTTTGATAGCTGATATCCAGGTCAAACGCGTCTTGCCCCAGGCGTTCGATCACCAACCGATAACCCTCCTCATTGGCCTGCCAGCGCTGCTGGCCCTGGTCATACAGGGAGATCAGCCAGTCTTGCCCCTCTGCCCCGGTTTCTGTGGTGACGCGCACTCCACTCACGGGGATCTGGTGGCGCTGCCAAACCAGGGTATGAAACGCCACAGCCAGTACCACCAACAGCACAATGGCGGAAATCCACAAGCGCCACTTCATCATTTTATCCATGTGAGATTCCGTGCTTTCCCATGCATCTTCATACCATGATTGGCCTAGTGTTTCTTTTGCGTATCTGACTGTCACAGTGACCTTGTAATTCTGCCAAATCGAGCGCTAAGTGGAAGAGGACCACGAAGAAAGCGGCAAGGGAGTGAGATAACAATGAAAATGCACATCATGCCGGTTCGCCGGAACCTCAAGTTCCATGTGCCCGACGAGCAGGTGCTCAACTGGCACAACCGGGGCCCCACGGTCACCCAGTTCTTCAATACGCTGTCGCTGTTTTTCCCTGAGGGAGAGCGGTTCTTTATCAATAGCGTTCGCAAATACCGTGACCGGATCGACGACCCGGAATTGCAGCAAGCCGTGCGTCATTTTATTGGCCAGGAAGCCATGCACGGGCGCGAGCATGAAGACTACAACCAGAAGATGGTGGAAGCCGGGTTACCGGTGGACACTCAGGAGCTGATCGTCACCAAGTTGCTGGATGCGGTGAGCCGTTATCTGCCGGATTCCATGCAACTGGCAGCGACCGTGGCCCTGGAGCATCTCACCGCCATTCTTGCTGATGTACTGTTGCGCGAGCCAGACCTGATCGACGGCTCAGACCCGGCTTACCAGAAGCTTTGGCACTGGCATGCGCTGGAAGAAACCGAACACAAGGCGGTCGCGTTTGATGTGTTTGAGACGGTGTTTGGCCGTGGCCTGAAGGCCTGGCTGCTGCGCTCCAGCGCACTGGTGCTGGCCACCACCATTTTCTTTGCCCTGTTTTATCCGTTCTACCTGATCAATACCTGGAAAGTTGGCCAGCTGTTCAACCTCAAGGGCTGGTGGCAATCCTTCCGGTTCCAGTGGCTGTCACCTGGCGGCCTGCGCCGGGTGATCCTTCCCTGGTTGGACTGGTTCAAGCCGGGCTTCCACCCCTGGGACCATGACAACCGCGAATACCTGGCCGAGATGGATCAGCTGATCGGCGATGTGGAAGGCTACCAAAAGGATCAGGCCGCCTGAGCCCGCGCATGGCTCCCTTGCCTTGGCAGGGAGCCATGTTAGCGGCCCGGGTCAGCGCTTCACCTCGACCCACTGCCCTTTGCTTCTCGCCTGATAGCGGCCGTCGTACATGGCTTCCGCGGTCCAGGCCGGCAGGTAGAAACGCCCGGCGAAGGTAGCATTGAGGTTCACTGACAGAGACAGTGCATTCTTGCTGCCCGGCGCCAGATCAAAGTAATGCATGACGCGGTCGTCGCGCACATCCTGATAGGTCACCTTTTCCTGATTGCCCCCTTCGCTGGCACTGCCATCCAGACGACTGCTGGTGATCTGCCAGCCTGACGGCAGGATCTGGGTCAGGGCCACGTTATCGAGGGTCCGCTGGGTGGTGTTGGTCACGGTAATCCGGGCGGTGAAATCCTGCCCCTGGGTCAAGCTGGACGGATTCACTGATTGACCATTGGCCGTGAACTGCACGGCCAGTCGCAACCCTTCACTCACCGCCTGCTCGTTACCGGGCTCTGGCGTGCCGCGTTGGCTGAGGGTGACAAACAGTTTGCGATCACTGTCGTTACGCACGGTCAGCCCCTCGCCCCCGGCCTGCAATGTCTGTCGCGTTACCGGCGAGGTGGCGGCCACTTCCTGCCAGCCCTGCTTGCCTTCCTTGACGGCATACTGGTAGCCCTTCGCCTCCCCCTGGGCGCCGGCATAACGGGCCATGGCCATCAGCGCCCATGCGGTGCTCTGGGTACTCAGCCAGTCGTCACCCGCCAGTTGATCGGCAATATTGCGCGCCAGTGTCCAGGCATGCTGGGCATCGCCCTGTGCCTGACTGACCGTCAGGCGAATGGCATCGTCACGCAGCAGCGAACCATAGCTGTAGCGGGCACCATCGTTGTCCAGCCCGGTGGCTTTCAGGGTGGTCAGCTCGGCCGCCACATCAGTCAGGCCCATCTGCTGATAAGCCGCCGCCAGCAACCAGCGCCCGGTGTGATAACTGCTGCTGCGGCGATAGTCCTGCTCGGCCATCTGCAGTCGTTCACGCAGGCGGTTCATGACACCAACCTGGGGACTACCGGACAGGGCCAGGGTGTACTGACGATAGGCTTCCGCACTCCATTCCCAGGGACGGTCCCCCAACTGCTGGCTGCGCCGGATCTGGTAACGCTGCCAGTTATCAAGCATCTCTGCCGGCACCGCATACCCGAGACGGCGCGCTTCCAGCAGGAAGTGCCCGGCGTAGGTGGTGCCCCAGTCATCGGCATTGGCCAGGCCCGGCCAGTAGCTGAACCCACCGCCGTGCATCTGGAAGGTCTGCAAGCGCTCGACGGCGGCGCGGATGTTGTTTTCGATATCCTGCTGCTGGCTGTCATCCAGCGACATCAGTTGCGGCAGATACAGTTGCGGCAACGCCGCCGAGGTCGTCTGCTCGATGCAACCGTGGGGATAGCGCAGCAGGTAATCCAGACGCCGCTCCAGCCCCATGGCCGGCAGGCTGCTCACGGCCAGCGACGCGCTGTTGGTGCCGGGCAGCCCGTGAGGGGCGGTTTCCAGCGCCCAGGTCTGGCCTTTTTCGAGGACCTTGAAGGTATCGCGAGTGGTCGGCGGATTGGCAGCGCGTACCGGCAGGTTCACGGTTTCGCGGGCCTCGTGCTTGCCCCCTTTTGCCGTGACGGTAATCTCGCCAATCCCTGTCTGCTTCCTGGCCGTGACCCGCAGCATGGCAATTTGATCCGACGGCCCGGTAAAGGTGAGTTCGGTGCTGGCCTTGTCCAGCGAGAACAGGCGCTCATCGGCCTCCACGCTCAGCGTGACCTTGTTAAGGCTGTCATCGGTCACAAATACGGTTACCGGCAGATCCACACTCTCACCCGGGCCCAGCACCCGCGGCAGGCTGGTGAGCAGGGTCAGCGGCTGGGTCACGGTAATGTCCTTGTCCGCCTTGCCGTAGGCGCCGTTGTCACCGGCCACCACCATCACCCGCACCTGCCCCATATAGGGCGGCAGGGTAATCTCGTGCTGGGCAGTCTCACCGGCTTCCAGCGAGAACGGCCCCAGGAACGACACCACCGGCGGGAAACGGCGACGCTGTTTGTCGCGGCCATCGTCGCTGCCATCGGAGCCCCCGAGGGCGAGCAGCTGATCCAGCTCGGCCCCATAGGCACCTACCACCATGTCGAACAAATCCCAGGTCAGCACACCCAGCGCCTCGCGCTGGTAAAACGCCTTGTGGGGATCCGGGGTCTGGAAGTTGGTGAGTCCGAGCAGGCCTTCATCCACCAGCGCCAGGGTGTAGGTCATGGCCTTGCCCTGTGTTTCGCTGACTTCGATACGGAAGGTTTGCTCCGGTTTGACCTTGTCCGGGGCGTTGATCTGCGGTTCCAGGCGGGTGGCCGGATCGTCCACCAGCAGCGGCACGATGCCGTACAGCCGAATTGGGCGGTCATTGTCTCGCTGGTGTGGCTGCAGCAACGCCACATGCACATAGACATTGGGCGCCATCTCTCCAGTAATCGGGATGTCCAGGGTCTGGGCCTCACCACTGGCGGCCAGCCAATACTGGTCGATCACCCGGGAGCCGGTTTCCAGCGTCACCAGCAGTCGTCCATTGGCCACTGCGGGCAATTCAATGCGGGCGGTGTCGCCAGTCTGGTAGCGGTCCTTGTCGGCGCCCAGGCTGAGCCGGGTAGCCGCATCCTGATTGTCGCTGGCGCGGTCCCAGCTCCATCCCAGGTACACCGTCTGCGAGGCGCAATGCTCGCTGGCGGTATCGCACACCCGAATCAGGTGACGCCCCCACTCGTAATCTTCACCGTTCAGGGTCCACTGGGCACGGCCGTCGGCGTCCGTAGTCAGCTGCCCCTCAGACACCACCTTGGTATGCGGGTCACTAATAAAGTGCGTGAGGTTCTCGCCGGAACGGTCCCACCACCAGCGCCAGTCAATTTCGTACACGGTGATCTGCAGGGGCCGACCGGCGAGGGGTTTGCCATCGCTGTCCACGCTGATCAGGTCGATACCGTGCTGCTTGTCGCGGGCCAGCGAGTTACCCCAGCCGCTGCCCTGCGGGATACGCAGCCCCGCCCATTGCGCATAGGGGTACACCGGCACGCTACGAATTTGGGTGCTGTAATCGCCGCTGTTTTCAAACACCCGGGTGGTCAGGGTGGCCCGCAACATGCCGGGGGGCAGATCCACCGGCACGGTCAACGGGAAAGTGGCTTTGCCCCGGGCATCTACGCTGGCCTCGAAGGCCGTGAATGGCTCACTGCCCAATGCCCGGGTGCGATCATCAAACTGGTAGGCATCCAGACCAACAAAACGGGTGGCTTTCGGCGTCACCCGAACCTTCACATCGGCCTTCAGGTTGGCCGCAGTGGCACCATTGAGCCACTGACTGAACAGGGTCACCGGCGTGGCCTCGTTGGCGGGCACTTTTTCCGGCAGCTCCAGCTCGATCTTCAGACGATTGGGTTTGATGGCCTCGACCCGCAACGGGGTATCGAAATAACGCTGACCCAACCGGGCCACGGCCCGCCAGTTACCCGTCGGAGCGGACTCCTTGGTGCTGAGGGTAAAGGCATAAAAACCGTTGAGCGGAGACTCCAGGGTGTAGCTGTTGACCTTGTTGCCGCGCGGATCGAACCAGTCCAGGGTCAGGGGGTGATCATCCGGGATACGGTCTTCGGGGTCCTGCAACACAAAGGTCAGGTGAATATCGTCCCCGGGGCGCCATACATCCCGCTCGCCGTAAAAGAACCCTTTCAGGCCATCGTGCACGCGCTCGCCGCCCGTGTTGAACTGATTGGTGGGTAACGCCCGGTTGCGGGCCAGTTTCAGAAAACCGGTGTCGCGATCCTTGACGGCTTTCAGGTAGAACGGCGTGCCTTCAACCTTGATGGCGACCATGCCTTCAGCGTCCGTCAGGCCCATGCCGATCTGCTGCTGTTGATAGTTATAGACCTTGACCACCACGTCTTCCGCCGGAGCATTGGCATTCAGCGACGTCGCCACCACATGGAGGTCATCGCCCTGCCCCTGCTTGGCGATCAGCCCCAGGTTGGACGCCAGAAACGCCCGGGTACTGCTGGCCAGATCGTTGTAGCGGTAGTAGCTGTCGGAGCAGGGATTGTCCTGTTCATACCAGCTCAGGTAACCGGCATCGCGGTAGTAACGGCTGACATCCACCTGATCGTGATCCTGGCCGGGGCCTTCGTAGTTGTCCGGCAGGGTGGCTTTTCGGCTCAGGGCTCCTTCCGGGCAGCTGTAGCGAATGTCGTCGCCATCAATGGTGAGGGTTAAATGCAGCAAACCGTTGGGATGGCTGGACATCAGCTCGGAGAGATCGAGCTGGTAACGCTGCCAGCCCTCATCTGCCGCCGGCAGCGGGATGGATTTCTGCCACAGATAACGACCGGCACGGGTATCCATGTGCCCTTCGTCCAGCTCGCTGCCCTGCAGGTACTGGCCAATGTTGTCATCGAATACGCGGAACGCCTGTACCTTGACGCTGTTAACACCCGCGGCTTCGAACGGCACGCTGAGAACCTTGCCATTGGGCAGAATGGTGCCCTTGCCGACAAAGCGAACGCCGGGGCGGGTCATCATCAGGGTCAGGGTCTTTTCCAGTTTCTTGCCGAGCCGGGCCCGCTTGGCAGAACGGACTCCCGCCTCGACCACCAGTTTCACCGCCTCGTTGCTGTCGTCTTTCGGGTAGACCCGCAGCCGGCTGCCATCCACTTCGGTGCGCGGCTTGAGGTCACCATCCAGGGTGACCAGCCCCATCAGATTCTGGGTTCCCTGCAGCGGCTCGGAGAAATTCACTTCCACATGGGGCTGCGGATAATTCACTACCCGCACATTGGTGACGGCGAAAGTGGCGATGGCCGGCACCCCATAATGGCGCTCGCCGCTGTTGTTCAGTCCCAGGGGCTCGCCGTCCCAGCTGAGCGTCAGGCGGCCTTCGCTATCGCCCCGAACCACCTCACTGACGGTGAAATCATGGCGTAGCCCCGCGGCATCATGCTGCCAGCGAATCACCGGTGAGCCGCCCTCAAGGCGGGCACGCAACACTGCCTCCACCGTGGCGGCCTCGGCCACATCACGGGTTTCCAGGCTGCCGCTGAGCACCATGGTATCGCCCTGTTCTGCTGGCAGCAGGGATTGCACCGTCAGGGTCATCTGCTGGCGCATCACCTGCAGCGGCAATTCGGCCACGGGCAGCTTGTCATCGACCCCCTCGAGCCCCTGGGCGAATAGCAGCAGGGTCACCGATTCGCCACTGGCAAAGGGCTCTTGCGGCTGCACGGACAAGGTATCCGGGCTCGTCGCCACCACGGTCACCGGTTTCTGCGATGCCAGCCGGGCGACGCCAGAGACGGGCTTGCCGACTTGTTGCTGGCCGAAAACCGGATGGCTGAAACGGACGACGATGGCACTGCGGGCACTGATCAGGCCGGAAGGCAGCGCCGCCAGATGGGCCTGCCAGCGATCATCCAGTGACGCAGTGGACTCAGCTTCGGCCGGCTTGGTGGCTGGCGCATCCGGCCGGGTATCGGAAAGGGAGTCACCGTTTCCATCGTTGTTATCACAGGCGACAAGGGTCAGTACCAGGCCAAGCAAGAGCAGCCGGCTGACAATGGCAAACGGTGACGACATGAATCCTTTCCCTCTGGTCGGTAAGTGGGTCAAACATAGCATAGGCCCGCCACAAAAATGTGTGGTGACACGGGCCCTTGTTATTTCTTTGAGACGGACAAAACCGCATAACGAGACTCGAGAGCTTGAAAAACGCACCAAAACGGAACGCAAGTGCAAATATTGACCATCAGACCCAAGCGGAACGGCTACAAAGCGAATGCGCGTGCGAACAAGTGTCCACATAATGTTCCCGTCGATGAGGTCCCATCCATCGATGGCGGAGTTATGCTCCGTGATAGCTCTCCCGAGCCAAACTATTATCGGCGCCTTTTGGGCGCCGTTTTTTTTGAGTTAAAAGTTCAACGTTGAAAGTTTAAAAGCGCGGGGAGGGCAAGTGGTTACTGACAGGCTGTGCCCGCGTTTGTCCGTCGTGACACAATGAACACCTTGAATTCAAAATCATCAGGACAAGGTCTGAACGCGGGCTCTGCCTACGCCATCGATACTCTGCAAGACCGCGCTTTTAAACTTTCAACNTTNAACTTTGAACTCAGTGCAGCATGAAGGTGATGTATTCCAGCTCGCCCATCTTGCGATTCACCAGCCACAGCCCCAGCAGCACGCACACCGCCAGCGCCAGCAGAAAGCCAAAGCCGAAGAACTGCGGCCCCAGATAAAGGCTGATACCGGTAAAGAGAATGTTCAGGACCATGAACAAGCCGGTGAGAAGCACCAGCATGCGCCGTTGATCCAGGTAACAGAACACATTGATGATCGCCAGGAACACGACCTGCAGAGCGGTGGCGATCAACTGAACTTTCAACAACGGCAGGTANAGGTCGGAAATCCCCANCGCGGCGAAGATCTGTGCGCCCGTNACCATCAATAACANTGCGGAAATCGCCTGGATCTTGAGAATCTGGAAAATACCCTGGCGAATGACGAACACCATCTGGTTNCGNTGNTCCTCGATATAGGCCAGCGAACCGCCNTCNCGTACCGCATCGTAGAAGTTGCTGTAGTGCTCCACAAANTCGGTTTCCATGCGNACCAGAAACACCGCCATACCGGGAATCAGNGACAGGTAGGAAAGAAACACCGGNATATCGTAAATCAATGAGGCCCGTAACGGCCCGATCACGTCACTGCCCGTACCGGAATAGAACCAGAACATGGCCTTGTCCGCCCAGACNCCCGCATTGTAGAAAAAGCCCACCAGCATCAGCGACGGATAGAGGTACTTGCCGGAAAACATGTCGAAAGACACAATCGTCAGCGCCGGGTATCCCCGAATGATCAACACCAGCATGCCACCAAGCAGGGTGACCTGCCCCAGCAAAAAACCCAGCAGNAACCCTTCCAGATCCATAAACCGTAACAACAGGGCTGCCAGAACGGTAACCGTGTAGCCCAGGGCATACAGCCACAGGATTGCCTTGTACTGTTTCATTCCAGACAGAAATACCGTGGCAATCCAGATGTTGCTCAGCACCACAAAACTGGCGACCAACAGCACCCGGAAAAGAATACTNTGCGCCGGGAACAGAAACAGGGCGATCAGCAACGACAGACAACCGGCGACCAGGGTCACCAGCACCGTCACCCCGCCAAAATTCGGCAGGATGAGATCTTCGCGCTGCTCAAAGGAACGGTCGGCACAAAAACGGGTGAACGCCAACTGCACAATCCCTGTCAGCACCAGACTGCCTGCGATCAGATAAGTCACCGTCACCTGAAACTGGGTGACCGCCAGATCTGGCACCACCATGCCAAGGCTGAAAATACCGATAATCAGGATGCCGATAATCGACAACACCCACGGACCAGAGCTGATCACACCGGCATAGGCATAGGCCCGGATCAGCCCAAGCAGGGTGTCCTTGCGCAGCAGTTTGCGAAGTTCAAACCCGATACCGGCCATTAATGCTCCCCTGCCTGTGCTGCGCTGCTGTCAGCATCGCCCATCAGGCTTTGGTACAGCTCGCGGTANGCGCCGAACATCATCTCCTGAGTGTAAAGGGCTTCCACCCGGCGAATTCCTGCCTGCTGGGCCCGATACCATTCGTCGTCATCNGAGAGCAGGCGCGCGACGGCCTTGCCCAGGGCTTCCGGGTCCGCAATACCGACCACATCGCCGGCCTTGCCGAAGGCCTCGTCTTCCGGNCCCAATCCTTCGATCAACTGACGGCAGGAGCCCACATCNGTGGANACCGNNGGNACCCCGGCNGCAAANCCNTCCAGNANNACCAGCGGNAACGCNTCACTGATGGAGCTNAGCACNATNACGCCNACTTTCGGNAANANCTCATCAATNTTCTGGAANCCCAGAAACTTNACNTTNTTTTCCAGCCCNAGGCTGGCCACCANNCCGNGNCANTCNNTGGCGTANTCCTTGTCNTCATCTTCCGGGCCNGCAATCCAGCCTTCCGCATCAGGAATCTCATTGACCAGGGTTCGCATGGCCCGCAGGAATGTTTTCACGTCCTTGATCGGCACCACCCGGCCCAGCAGGCAAGCCGTTTTCGGCACACCCTGGCCTCTGGCCGCTCGCACTTTCTGCATGCGTGGCAGGTCGATACCGTTGGGGATGTTCATGGTGCGCGCTTCCGGTGCGCCGTCACTGACCTGGCGCTCGCGGTTACGCTCGTAAAGCGCGACGATTCTGTCCGACGCCAGGTAGCATTCTCGCCCCAGCTCGGTGAAAAAATTCACCCACTTCTCGCGAAAATAGGCCATTTCTGCGTTGTTCTTTTCCACCAGCCCACGGTTGTCACTGATCCATTCGCTTTGAAACAGATCAATCTTGCGCTCTTTGGTGTAAATGCCGTGCTCGGACAACAGCAACGGCTTGCCGGTGCGACGCTTTAGCATGGCACCGAGAAACCCCGCATAGCCTGTGGAGATGGTGTGATACATCTTCGCCGGAATCAGATTATCGGCAATGTCATTGAGCACCCAAATGGGGGCATGCATGATGCGCACGGTCCAGAAATAGTCTACAAAGGACGGGTCACGGCTGTAATCACGGTACGCCTGGGAAATATAGTCCCAGCTTGCCCGGCTATGCAGAAACGACTCTTCGGAGTAAATTTCTCCGTCGCCAAGATGATTGACAATTTTTTCAAATAATTTTGCCTTTTTCTGGTTGTCTGCCCCGCTTTTGATGAGCTCGTGAAAGGTACAGACATCCTTATAGGCTTTGGCATTGCCATTGGAGGGCTTTTTTTCCACACCTCGTTTGAAATTGTGCAGGTAGTGCACTTCCAGATGCACCACGTTGTCCGGCAACTCGTACTTCATCTCACCGTAGTCTTCCGGGCGACTGCCAACAAAACAGCAGGCAAAGGTGTACTCCGGGAACCCACGAATGATCTGGTTCACCCAGCTCGACACCCCACCACTCACATAGGGGAAAGTGCCTTCCAGCAACAGACAGATATCCGCCTTGTCAGCGGTGGGCAATCCCATTTCGTCTCCAGAATTCCACAGATTTATTGAGGTTGGTGAACTGGCTGTCATCCGAGATTTCGGCCATCAGCCGACGCACCATGATCAGCTGGCGCCGATTCAGGGCGATCTCCGCCAGCCATGGGTTGACCTGATTGGCCGACAGCCCCAGGCGCCGGGAAAACACCAGCGATTGCTGGGCATCACCGTACTCCTGACGAGCCAGCTGTATCCGACCGCGCAGCAGCCATAACCCGGCATCCTGGGGCGCTTCCATTAATGCCATGTCGGCATAAAAAGCGGCCTTTTCCAGAGTCAGGCTGCGAATATCCCCACGCACCAAATCCTGATAATTAAGTTCCCAGTATAATTCTGACAGTCGCCGGGCCAGCCGGTATCGGCGGGACTCTTTTGCCCGTTCCAGCATTTGCATGGCACGCTCGATATCCCGGGTAATCACCTTTTCTTTCTGATCAAGAATCCCGTAAGAGAGCAACCGAACATCCTCGAAACGATCGCCGAGAGATTCTCGCAATACCCTGCCCGTGACCTTCGCCGGCATATCCTTGAGCACCAGCATGCCCTGAACGCGCAATGCATCCGGGGCCTCATTGCTGGACAACAATTGCTTCAGGTCAATCTGTCGAAACCCACTGCCAGCCAAGGCCTGCACAGGGGTGAAGTACGGTTGCTCGACAATGCCAAAACCGTGCTGCCGAAAATTCGTCGGCAGCCAGATCCCCAGTGCCACCCCTCCCAACAAGGTCAACAGACCGATCGCTGGAATAAAAAATGCGAAGCCAAAGATCAATAGCCAGGACAGCAGCTTGGGAGTCCTGAAGCGCGCCGGCAGCACGCCCCACGCCACCACCGTCATCAAGGCCGATGCCAGTCCATGGGAAACCAGATACAGCAGGAAAATGCCCAGCGAGGCTTCCTTGCTGAGCAAAAGCAGCAAAGAGCCCAGCTCTGCGCTGACGGCATAGATCAGCAGCTTCAGGCTAGACACCTGCGGCTCCCAGCAACTCGGCCACCTGTTCTTCCGGGTCTCGTCCATCCAGATGGCGGTAAAAGAACTGCACGCCCGCCTGACGCAGGCTCATAAAGGCAAACTCATCCTGTAGCCAGCTGTCTGTGCGCAAGACAAAACCTTCCAGCCCCGATTCCCCGGTCATGGGCATCATGATCATCAGCACGTTGTCGTTCAGCCACCAGGCCAGATCCAGACTGCGCAGACCACGCGCCAGCGCATCCAGGATCAACCCGGCCTGCTCACTGTCATCGGCCACAAACAGGGTCAAGGCGGTTTCGACCCGCACGTCGGTTCGCAGACGGGTCAGCGCGACCAGCTCACTGGCCATGCGGAAGGGCAATCCAGGCCAGCGCGACAGCATACTCTGGGTTTCCGGGCCGCTGTGCACCACGTCAGCATAAAAGTTCATCAATACCGATAACAGTTGCAGGTTTTCATAGTTGATGGACAGGAACGGCAGACGTTCAACCACCAACACACCGATGGTCTGCCCGGCGCTGGTGATAATGGGCGAGGCGACCAGGTAAATGCCATGGTAGTGATCATCATGCTCTGCCTGCTGAACGTGGGCGAGCAACTGATTGTCCAGAGCATGCTCGAGTAGCGCATTGGTTCGCTCAAGCGGTTTGTTCTCGCCCAGTGCGGCGGCGGGCTTGTCCTGCACGACGCCATGGATAACCGGGTAAATGGCTGCCCGTTGCAGCTGGCAATACTCCGCCAACAAGCCCGCCAGATCATCAGCGGCCGGCAGGGTAATGTCCCGGCTTTCATCGAGAATCAGGTCGCGTAGCCGGGTGAGAGCATCCCGTACGGTGTAGGGTTTGATCAGCAAGTTTTCTTCAAGGCGATCGTGGGAGAGACGCAGTAACACATAGCGCTGGGTGAGATTCTGCAAACGCTCGAGCGCATAGCTTGCGGCGCTGTCGGCACGCAACAACCGGACTCGCCAGAGATCGGCAAATTCACCGGCAATCAGGGTGATGATAAAGCCACCAAGCATGGTGCTTTCAGGAAAGTCATGACCAATATAGAAACCGAGAAAATGCAGAATGAACCAGCAGCCGATCAGGCACAGCATTGCCAGCACACCGACCAGACTCCCGTAGCGAAGCGCCAATAACAAGGGCATCAGTAACACCCACCGAAAGGTGTCAATCAGCGTCAGGGGATCCTCTGGCCGTAACCACAGGCCAAGCCCGACTGCTGCCGCCGTCAGCAACAGCGTCTCGAAGACCGCCCAGGCGCCGCCTTTCATGGGGGCCAATAGGGCAGACAGCTTTCCGTTGCCGATCCGCTCCAGCATCAGTCGATTACCGGTTTCAGTAATTTATCAATGACCTTTTGCCCTGTTTCACTCAGGGAATCCCTTGCCCAGCCAGCACGAGAGCCCGTGCCGCTGTACACGATCTCACCGGATGGCAGTTCGCGAATTTCCAGCATGACACCCACTGCAGGTTCACCATCCACACCGGTCTTGTAGCGCCATTCGTGAACCACACCACTGACGACATAAGTCGCATCCTGGGTGCTGACCCACTGGGTCATTTTCTGTCGGCTTGCAGGTGACGAGGCTTCAAACAGCACACCGTCATTTTCCGTGTCCGGGTAGGCCTCCACTCTCTCTACACCATGACGGTAAAGAACGGACTCCACAATGGCTGCCGCTCGCAAGCCCGCCTGGGGGGTCGCGGTGCGGTTCACCAGCGGCAGCACCAACCAGGTGCCCTGCCCGGACACACTCACATCCTGGCTACTGCGCACGTGAGTGCAGCCCGCCAGCGCGACGATCAGCAACACGCTTATCAGTAATCTCATGGCAACTCTCCTAGTAATAGATCCTGTATTCAAAAGCCGCTCGGTAGCTATCTTCACCGCTACCCCCGGTATTCAATTGCTGTTCCAGATACAATTTCCAGCCATCACGACCGATGAACGGCCCCTCTACCCCCGCCCGGCCCGTAAAGCCGTCACCGGACAAGCTGTTGTGGCTATAACCCAGTTCAGCCCAGCCCTGCAGCCGGTGCGGCCGCAGATGCACATCGGGCATCCCGAGCAGCAAAGACAGCTCTGTCTCGTGATACCCCTCCGGGATAGCAACCGCCGATTGCCCCGGCGGCAACAGAGCTTGCACTTCGTCCATACTTTCCCGCTTTTCACTGAAATCGGCACGGGTATGACGAACTTTCAGCCCTGGGGAAAAACGCGACAGCCAGGGGCGCCAGGTACTCTGCATATTCAGGATAGTACCGCTGCCAAGGGTTTCGCCATCCAGGTCGTGATAGGTGTAATCCGACAAATCGGCACTGTTCTGCCAGGTCGCCGACGGAGCCCAGGCCAGGCCGTAACGTAAACCGGTACGCGAGCCCCCCAGCAACAATAATGACGATTCATCCGCCGGCATTTGCCACTGATAGCCCAGAGTGCCGGACCAGTCTGTGTGCCAGGAGGCCCCCAGTTCCAGCTCAGCCATGGTTTCGCTGTGATCCAGCAAGTCACGCTGCCCGACATACAGCGACTGACGATATCGTTGCCGCTGATGGTTCCAGTAGAGCCCCGCACGGTGTTCCTGGTCATCCACTACCAGCAATTCTTCGTCGTTACTGGTGAAGTGCCGACGATCGAACTGAAACACCAACTCACCATGATCACTGACGGGTTGATACTGGGTGAACTGCCAGTCGAGCACGTCCAGGGCACCGAGCCTGCGGCGCTCCAGCCCCAACCCGGTTGAACGCGCGGTGGGCAATAACAGGCTCTCCTGAAGCATCACCTCCCCCGCCAACTCCGGGGCACCTTCCTGCATGCGCATCAGGGTCGCTGCTGCACGCCGCTCCTCATCCAGTCTCATCTGAGTATCAAGTTGCTCACTGAGTGTCAGGCGGTTCCAGTATTGCTCCCGCACCTGTGCAACCTGGTCCTGATCATCCTGGAGCCCGGCATACGCAAGGGCAGAGCCCGCCTCTAACTGTCCATCCGCCTGCCATTTATGAAAATACCAGCTTTGCGCCAACTCCCGGCTATCCTGATAAAGCGACCATTGTGCAAGCCATTCAGCACGGGTTGAGTCAGACACATCCGGTGGCGAACCCGCCATAGCTTGCGCCCTCGCCAACGCGGCATCACCGCTTTCGAAGGTCTGGCTCAAAGTGAGCAACATGAACTGGTATTCTGTTTTTCGGTCGTCATCCACTGACTGCGGTAGATTGCGCCACAAGGAACGAAGCACAGGCCAGGCTTCGCCATGGCGCCCTGCGGTCATCAATGTTTGCGCGTAATTCCATTGTGTCAGCCAATCATGAGGCCGCTGTTTCAACATGGCACGCTGATAACCCAGGGCAGTCTCTGGATCGCCTAGCTCAAGGTAGGCCGCGGAAAATGCCGGCCAATAGCGACTGTCAGAGACTGCTTCGCTCTGCCAACGCTGGACACTGCGGCGTAGAACGGCTTCATCGGCAATGGCGATATTCAGCCAAAGCCAGTTGATTCTTGAGTCTCTGTCCCCCGGCGCCAGGTGCAGTGCACGGCGCAAGGTATTCTTGGCTGCGTGATACCTATGGTTTCGCAACTCCAGCCCCGCAAGGAATCGCAAGAAAGCCGGATCTTGCTCAAGCGTTTTCCGCTGCTCGGGACTCAGCCGCCCAAGAAAAACCTCAATACCCCGATAGTCGCCCCGATCTTGCAAGGCGTAGAGCACCGCCACGGCCATGTTTGGGTCGTCCAGCTTTTCCCAGGCACGATCCATCAATGCCGTCATCTGGTCACGATCGAAATAACGCAGAAGATTGATGAACATGTAGAGATCAGGGATGGTGTCATCATCGTTCTCAACCAACGCGTTATAGCTGGCGATCGAAAGATCCCACTTGCCCTGCTCTGCAGACATCACGGCAAGATAGCGAGAGACCTCCGGATGGTAGTCCATTCGTTGTGCATCGGCTTGAAGACCGGACAGTGCACTTTCCCTTTCGCCCTGTAACCACAACAGCCTTGCCGTATCCAGCGCCATGGAAGGCTCCGGGCCAAATCGATCCATGTACTCACGGGCAAAACGGGCTGCCTGGAGGTCGTCTCCCATGTTGAGCGCCAATAGCTGCATTTCCCGGAGTGCAGCGCGACTGGGATAACGGCGATTCCACTCCTGCAGAAATCGAACACCTTCAGCGGGCTTACCGAGCAATTCATATTGACGGGCGATATCTTCAATCAGATCCGCATCGTAGGGGTGCTCACGCAACGATTTCTTGCGCGCCTCCATAATCAGCTCGTTGTTGTAGGTCGCCGGCGCCAGTTCCAGAACCGCATCCCAGGCCTGTGGCGAATCAGAGAGATGCGCCACCCGTTGCCAGGCGCGCAGTGAGGTGCTTATATCGCCCTGCCAACGTGCCACCTGTGCCAACCGTTCGAGCCAGCGCACATCATCAGGGTGCCAATAAAGCGCATGGTTGATGACCTGTCTTGCGCGCACCAGATTGCCCGCACCGACGAACACCTGATAACTGCGGTCGTAATAATTTTCCACGTAGGGCTCAGGAGACTGGGCATGCACGACACCCACCAGTAATAGCCCTGCCGCAATCCCCCGTCTCATCGGCTCGCCTCTGCGCCGGGAAGATTCAGAAGAATTACCGCATAGCGTTCCGCACGGGTCATGTCACCACCGGACTGGGCAAGCAGCATCAGCCGATAGACCACCTCTTTATCATCAAGAAAACTGCGTTCGCGGCGCTCTGCGAGGGCCAGTGCCTGGCCGTGCAGCCCCCCTGCCACAAGCACGTCCATTGCGGACAGAAAATACGTCTTGCGCACATCATAATCGCCACGGGCATCCATAGCGCGAATATAGGATGTCGCCGCCGCCAGATAGTTGCCATGGGCCAATTGAACACGGGCGGCACGTTCATGCCATTGCGCTGGAGTATCCGATTGCACCGCAATACGGGCATAGGCGTTGGCCGCGGCCTCGGCCTGGTTGAGGGCCAATGCCATTTCCGCGAATTCCTCACGCTGCTCACGGGTCAAGGCTCCCCAATCCACAGCATTCAGACGCTCGACGGTTTCATACTCCAGCATGGTGCCGATACGGTCTCTGGGCGGTAACGCCATCAACCGGTAGAAATCTTTTAATAACCGCAACCAGGACACATCGCCATCATGGAAATGACCATGCCCGGCAATCAGCGCAAGCTGATCTTCTGCCTCTCGAAAACGCCCAAGCAAAATCAATTCCCGGGCCATCAACAGGCGCAACTCATCATCGTTCGGCTTCGCCTTGAGCCAAGCCTGCATATAACTGAATGTCACCGCATCCAGTCGCGCATTACGCAACGTGGTAGACAAATCGCGCGGAAAAATCATCCAGCACACCACGGCAATCAAGAGCAGGAACGCCACTAGTTCATGCAACCCCATCACCCGGAGTCGTTCACTGCGAACATTGTAGCCGTAGCTCAACGAGCTCATGCTTCGCACTCCGGTAGTGGTGGATGTTTCCTTCCCGGCGCACCGGGCTGAGGATCTTGCCTGCGTGCCGCAGCGCGCAGCCTTTGGCATTGCCAATGGCAAATTCCACAGCGGCATAACCGTGTAGCGAGAAGGTCAGCCCCGTCTCGGTTTGGGTAAAGTCCGTGAGTCTGGCATTCGCTTGCTGGAGGTAAGGCCGGGAGTTATTGCCTGATTCCCAGCTGGCATAACCGTCCTGTAAATGCAGGTAACGCCCGGGTTTGTCGACCCGGTAGCCGGCAATCCCTTCACTGCCATTCATATCCGGCAGCCCGATCCCCTCCGGTAAGCGCAGGGTCCGTAATTCACCGCCACCCCTGACTAGCCAGCGGTCGCCTTCCCGTGCGATGGCCATCTGGTTGAAGTCCAGAACCTTGCGCACGTATTGCGATGCGAACAGGGGAAACAACGGTTGGTCTTGCGCCCACTGGTACACCTTTTTCAGCGACTCCAGAGACGCATTCTTGCTGGCAATATAGGTGTGGTAATAGATATCCACCGGCTTGAACCGGTAGGGTGATTCCGTCATTTCGAAGGTTTCGATCACGCGCTCAAAACCATAGAACGGCCCGGTCCATTCGTTGGTATAAATATTTTCGTTCTGGTTCGGCGCATAAACCTGGTACTCATTGCCCTTGGGCAAGCCAATGCCCTTGATCAAGGTCCAGGTCGGCGCACTGCGGGTGATGGTGGTATCACTGCCGTTCATGTTCAGCAGTCCATGTTCACGGGCTGCTGCCAGGGCTTCAGGGGTCGGAACCGTATCGCCGCTCCACAGTACCATGCGGGTTTTCTTCCCCGGCGGTAGCAGGTTTTTCTCGATGTAGTCAGCCGAGCCGGCCACCTCTCTCACCGGATCCATTTTGTAACCTGGCATGGGAAGACGAAGCTGCCCTTCCGGGCCATACAGTTCTCCCGGATTGTTTTGGGCGTCATACCAGAAGAACGGATGTGAGTAAGTGTGTGTCGCCGCTTCAACATGATCCAGCCGGAACATTTCCCGAGCGATCTGCTGCAGATCTGCGGCCTGGTTCGGGTACAGACCATCACTGGCGACCTCGCCTTCGATCACCGAGAGTGTGGTCGGCAGAGTGAACTTCTTCAGCACCTCTTCCAGCAACACACGAGCATCGGCCCGGCCCTGGTAATCACGCACTTCTGCCAGACTGGGAAAACCATCGCCGTCCATATGGGCAAAACCCAAGCGGCGACCGTTCTCGGTGGTCACATCCGGAATCGGCATGGCGGGCAATCGCAGGGCATCATGCAGGAAGGTCAGAGGATTGAGCATCCACCGGTCCAGCCCCTCCGCCTTGACCGTAGGCAGCGCAGAACGGATCAGATAGGGCTGCATGGCATAGCCGCCCCAGTCCGTAATCGCCACAGGCATGTACCGCTGGGATCCAGAGACCATCTCGAGCCAGGGCATTGTGGCCTGCTCGTTGTAAAGCGGCTCGCCCACCGGCAGGAAACGCGGTAATGGTGCTTCAAACCCCATATCGGCGTGCTGACTGACAATCGAAGGCAACACCTGTGGGGTTGTCCTCCCCTGAAAACCGAAAACCTGCCCGTTAGGCCCCAACGGATCTACCGCAGGATAGCCAAGCATAACAATAGGCACGCCGGACTCACGTTGGCGAACCAGCCAGCGTTCGAAATCGGCGCTGGTCACACCGTCCTTCTCCAGCCACACCACAATGCCGGCATAACGACCGCGCAATTCGCCCGCGGGCATGGGGTCGTCAACATTCCGGATATCAGGGATCAGCCCCTGGAACTGCAACGGCATCAATCCGTAGCGGATAGCATCAGCATGCTCCCAAAGGCGCTCTTCGCTTCCGCCGTGGATCAACAACACATCCCGCGGCAATACTTCTCTGATGCCTACCCCGAACCCGTCGATCGCCGGGTTGGTCACCCAGGGGATCAGGCCATGATTCGCGATCTGCCTGGCCAGCTTGCGTGCCTGATCGCGTTCTGCTGGCGGAGCGTAATCGATGGCAATGCCATCCACATCAAATTGCTTTCGGACCTGCAAAAATTGCTGAAGCAGCCACTCACGATCCGTATCCGGCACGACCTGATAGCTATCCTTGTCAGGCAGCCAGCGCTGGTAAAGCGACTCTGCGGCGATGGCATCCACTGTTGCCGTGATCATCGGCATCAGCTCAAATCCACGATTGAGAATAAATCGGGCATCCGGGTAACGCTCAGAGACCGCATTAATGAGTGCTGCCAGCCCCTCTCTCTGGCGCTGACGCGCCTCCTCCTCTGTCACTCCGAGCTGATAACTGTCCAGAGTGTCGAGGAAAAAGCCGCGATAGCCTGCCTCCCACAATGGGGCAAAGACTTTTTCCACAAAAATATCGCGCAGCTCGGGTTGCGACTGGTCGAGAACCCAGGAGCCCCAGTTGCGGTTTTTACCTAACCGCCACTCAGGCTTGATCATGGAAAAATAAGGGCGCTGTGGCAGCACCTCGCCAAGGCTTACGTAGGCGTAGAAGCGTTGGTCAGACACCGACGAAGGCACACCGTCGGCCTGATCGGGCTCGACGACAGGATAGTCATAGAGGGCAAGCCGGGACCATGGGATGTCCGGACCGTAGTAAAAAGCAGCGGCTGTACCTGCGTAGGCCGGCAAAATCCCGACCAGCCACAGAGCAGCAGCGAGGAGAACGCGTGAAAGCAAAAGGTACCCTGTCCATGTGAGTGTTATTCACTGTATTCCGTTATACATCAACAGGCAGTGAACAAAGAGGCCCTTGGCTTGAAAACCACGATAAAACAGCGATTTAGGGACATTATTTTACAAAAGCTTTTACAAGTGACGGCTATCTTTACCAAATTGATTGCGCAGGAAGGCCATCTGGTCACCACGAATTCGGTGACTGTTGATCAAGGCCAGATACTCCGCCATGTTCGGCACATAAGGGAGAGCCAACAACTCCATGTCGATTTCTTCCAGCTGGCGATTTCCCTTGCGCTGATTGCAGCGTCGGCACGCCGACACCACGTTGGACCAGCGGTCTTTGCCCCCTCTGGAGGTCGGCACAATGTGGTCCCGAGTGAGCGCATTTTCAGCAAAGGATTTCCCACAATACAGGCACAGATGCTGATCACGACGAAACAGGGCCCGGTTCGTCAATGGTGGCGCGGTACGACGACATGAGAAGGGGGTGCCATCACAGGCAATGATCGAGTGCAGCGACAACGACGAACGCTGGCCGGTATCCCGGCATACTCCCCCGCGCAATCGATAGATCACCTCCCCCAGCGTCCAGGTCACCAGGCCACGGGCATACAGGGTGGCGGCCATCTGCCAATCCAGCCACTCCACCGGGGTGCCAGCCTTGTCCAGACGCAGGATACGTTCACTCATGGGCAACCTCACTGTCGCGTATGCGGATAGATGCCAGGGCCTGTTCACACTAATTCCGTGGCCCCTGCTGGAGTCATTTTTTTGTCCAGTAGCTTCAACCGGTGCGCAGTGTAGTTGCTCTACATAAGTAACGGTTGGAGCTGCTGGACGGAAAAAGGGCCCAGCCCTTCGGGTTGCGGCCCACAATGCGCCACTCGTTGTTGCTCGTCGTTCATTTGGAGATACCAAACATCTCTCCTCGCGCCTAGATTGGCGCATTGTGGGCGGCAACAGGGGCCACGGAATTAGTGTGAACAGGCCCTAAGTCAGGAGCGATGACGATTCGGCGACAGCAGGGCAAAGGAGACAGGGCGGCCAGCAGACAGGGTCTGGAAGGAAGGAGTTGTGTTGGCGGTCGGTTCAACACCATGGTGCGCCTTTGCCGGAGGTCTGTGATTAACCTGCCACGACAGGCTAATCACAGACAGCTCAAATAATATACAGAGGCAGCAATCGACCGCAACTGTCAGCGACGAACCTGGAACACCGGCAGTCGATAACAGGCTTCTGCCCGGCTGGCGGTATTATCGGTGTCGGTCATGATCGCCACGGCATCGACCCTTTCCACCTCGATACCGTGATAACGGAGAAAATCCGCCCGGACATCCCGGGCAAAATGTTGCCACTCGCCCGCACCTGTCCTGCCCTGCACTACCACCATATGAGCCTGATCGGCGAACGGATTGGGCCAGTGCTCACCCACCCGGGCCTCCCGTGACCAGACATAATTGATGGCCCGCGTTTGCCAGGGTAGCCAGCCTTTGTGGATCACATAGACCCTGGCCAGAAAATCATCCCCGTCTTTGCTGCGCTCAGAGATGGAAGGCCAGGCCGGCAGGGTTGAGGCACGCCACGACCACACCAGCCAGGGCGTTTGCGACACATTCACCCGCGACTCAAGGACCAGCCCGGATGCCGCATTATCAGAAGTCGCCCGCCAGCCCCCCTCGATCTGACGATAGTGGGTCTGCCCGGAAAACCGGACTTCTCGCCATCCTTCAGGCAACGTTCCCGCCGCGTCTGCCACCGCCAAAGCCGGCCATAGAGGCCACACAGCCAAAGACATTAGCAGCAGCGCAGGTATACATTGGACCACCGAGTCAGTCACAGACCTCGTTTTCATGGCTTAATTTCCTAGAATACACAGCATGTATAGAGCAGAGGCGCGCCCGGTCTGTCGCCATTTCCTTTGCTTTTCGTGCTTGAGCTACCTTTTTGAAGGCAAACTTCATGGAATTTGATTACATCATTGTCGGAGCCGGCTCCGCTGGTTGCGTGCTTGCCAACCGTCTCTCCGAAAACCCGGATAACCGCGTCTGCCTGCTGGAAGCTGGCCCGGCAGACAACAGCCTTTTCATTCGTATTCCGGCCGGCATCATCCTGATGATGCGCTCCAACGCCCGTAACTGGCGTTACTACACTGTGCCACAGAAAGCACTCAACAACCGACAGATCTATATCCCCCGCGGGAAGACCCTCGGCGGTTCCTCAGCGGTGAATGCCATGTGCTACACCCGCGGCCACAAGTGGGACTACGACCACTGGGCAGAGCTGGGCAATCGCGGCTGGAGCTACGATGATGTGCTGCCCGTGTTCAAGCGCTCCGAGCACTATGAAGATGGCGAAAATGCCTTCCACGGCACTGGCGGCAAGCTCAACATCGCCAACCTGCGCTATAACCATCCTGTCAGTAACGCCTTTGTCCGGGCCGGGGTAGAAGCTGGCCACCCGGAAACCGACGACTTCAACAACGATGTGCAGGAAGGGGTCGGGCTCTACAAGGTAAACCAGAAAGATGGCGAGCGTTGCGGGGTCTCCCGAGCCTATCTGCACCCGGCCATGGATCGTCCTAACCTGACCGTGCTGACAAACTGCCTGGCCAACCGCATCCTCTTCGAGGGCAAACGGGCTGTCGGCGTGGAAGTGGAGCACAATGGCCAGATCCGTACCCTGAAGGCGGCCAATGAGGTCATTCTCTCCGGCGGTGCGATCAATTCCCCCCAGGTACTGAAGCTATCCGGGGTTGGCCCGGCAGCAGAACTGGCCGAGCACAACATCCCGCTCGTGCATGACCTGCCCGGCGTGGGAGAAAATCTGCAGGACCACCCGGATGTGCTGGTGGTCAACAAGAGCAAGAAAAAGGATACCCTGAGCCTGGCACCGGGGGCGCTGCTCTCGACCGGCCTTAAGGGCGTATTCGATTTCTTTTACCGCCGCACCGGACAACTGACCTCCAACGTGGCCGAGGCCGGTGGTTTCATCAAGTCTCGCCCGGAAGAGTCTATCCCCGACCTGCAGCTTCACCTGACCGCGGCTCGTCTGGACAACCACGGCCTCAACTTCGTGTTCAGCATGGGCTACGGTTACTCGGGCCACGTCTGCATTCTCCGGCCGAAAAGCCGAGGCAACATTACCCTGCGCGATGCCAACCCGCGCTCGCCGGCACTGATCGACCCGCGCTTCCTTGAGCACCCGGAGGACATGGAAGGCATGCTGCGCGGCCTGAAAGCCATGCGCACCATCATGCAACAACCGGCACTGGAAGACTGGCGCGGTGAGGAAATCTACCCGGGTAAACAGGTTCAGAGTGATGACGAGCTGCGTGATTATTTGCGCCGCAAATGCGACAACATCTACCACCCGGTAGGTACCTGCAAGATGGGCCAGGATGATATGGCTGTAGTCGATGACCGCTTGCGGGTTCACGGGCTGGAAGGGTTGCGAGTCATTGATGCGTCGATCATGCCAACGCTGGTAGGGGGCAATACCAACGCCCCCACAGTGATGATTGCTGAAAAAGGCGCCGACTTTATTCTCGGCCTGGAAGACTAACCTCCAGGCACCATTTTGCCACAGAACCCGAAGAGGTCATGTGGCAAAACGGCGTGAGAGTACAATCACTAGTGGGAGCCTGCCTGCAGGCGATTACCGCCAACAGGCCGCTACACCCGATCCGCCAGGGGCGAGCCTACCCAAGCCAGGATGTCGGCTTCATAACGTTTCACCAGCGCTCGCCCTTCCTCGATCGCTTCCTTCGCCCGGTGGAAGTCCATCAGGGCAAAATCTTCCAGCATGGGCACCAGCGTGACTTCCGGCGGGTCACCCGCCATACGCGACCGGGTGATGCGGTCCTGCATGATATTGATACTGGACGCCACCACATCGAAGAAGCCGGGGTCCTCACCATCGCTGGATGAGAAATAATCCATCATCTTGTTCCAGATGCTGCGCTCTTCGTCGCTGCCACCGGCCTGATCCACCTGGGCGCGGGAGTCACGGGCCATGTGAGCACCCACCAACTGCGCATTCAGATTCACAGCGATCACCACATCCGCACCCATGGCACGGGCGGCAGAGACCGGCACCGGGTTCACCAGACCGCCATCCAGCATCCAGCGTCCCTGACGTTTTACCGGTGAAAACAACCCCGGCAGCGCGCAGGAAGCGCGGGCAGCATCCAGCATCTTGCCTTCGGTAATCCAAACCTCGCGGCCGCTTTGCATATCTGTGGCGACAGTGACCAGTTTCTTGTCCAGAGTCTCGATATCCGGGTTGGCATGATGCTCGCGGAAAAAACCAAACAGCTTCTCGCCTTTCACCATGCCACCGGAAAAACTGATATCGAGCAGCCCGAACACATCCTTAACGGTCAGCGTCTCCACCCAGTCGGCAAACGCATCCAGCGAGCCGGTGACATAAGCCCCACCGACCAGCGCACCAATGGACGTACCCGCCACGACCTGAGGCTGAACACCGATATCTTCCAGCGCCTGTATGATGCCGATATGCGCCCAGCCACGGGCAGAGCCACTGCCCAGCGCCAACCCGACAACCGGTTTACTGCCCTGCTCTTGCGCAAGCTGCGTGGTCATTGGCCATCCTTGTTCTTGCGCACCACACAGGGTGCAGTTTCACCGTTCATTCGCCGTTCGATGCGCCGGAACACTTCGCGCTTTTCGTCATCCGACAGCAACCCCCAGATGGAAATTTCCCCACCGGTACGGAAGCAGCCCACACAGATATCGTCTTCATCCAGCGCGCAGATGGATACGCAGGGCGAAACCAGTTGCCGATCAGTCATGGGAGAAGCGTTCATCCACTTCAAGATGATCACGGAATTCCTTGGCATGAGCCACATAGTGCATGCTGCTCATGGTCAACATGGCCTTGTGACCATCGGTGATTTCCTTCACGACTTTTGCCGGTGAGCCCATTACCAATGAATTATCCGGAATCTTCATGCCTTCCGGGACCAGGGAATTCGCGCCGATGATGCAGTTTTTGCCAATCACGGCCTTGTTGAGCACCACCGCATTGATGCCAATCAGGCTGTTATCGCCGATCGTGCAACCGTGCAACATGACCTTGTGCCCAACCGTCACATCACGACCGATTTTCATGGGAACACCCGGATCGACGTGCAGCACCGAGCCATCCTGAATATTGGTATTCTCCCCGATTTCGATCACATCGTTATCGGCTCGCAATACCGCGTTGAACCAGATGCTGGTATTGGCTTCCATAATCACCGAGCCAATGACCGTAGCGTTATCGGCAATCCAGTGGCCCTCGCCACGCATTTCCAGCTGACGGCTGCCAATCTTGTAAATCATGTGTTGTCCTCTTCAGGCAATCCAGTGACATCAAACTGGATCCCTGCATCGTAAACATGGTTGATCAATTCCAGAATCATGAAGGCCGTGAGCCCCCAGATGCGTTTGTCTTCATAGTAATAGCTGGGAATCCGGAAACGACGACCAAAAAAGTCAATCGGACTGGACAATTCCGGGGTTTCTTCCAGAAAAAAGCGCAGAGGCACCTGAAAGATCTGCTCGATTTCACCCGGTTCTGCCTGCAAGGGGGCATCGGGGTGGACAATCCCCACAAAGGGCGTGACTTTCATGCCATAGCGGGAGGCGACTGGCGACAACTGCCCCAGCACATCCACATAACTGGACTCCAGCCCCACCTCCTCATGGCTTTCCCGTAACGCCGTCATTAACAGGTTACGGTCGCCCGGGTCCCGCTTTCCTCCCGGGAACGCCACCTCACCGGCATGGGTCGGCATGCTGCTGGAACGCACAGTAAGAATGACACGAGGGTCAGGCGCATCCACCAGCGGCATCAGAACCGCCGCTTCCGGGAGCGCCAAAGGCAATTCGGTGCGTTGGTAATCAGGCAGACGCTGCCTGAGCAAATCGAGCACGCGGCTCTCCCTCTGTTGGATGATTCAAACGGTAGTTTGAACAGCAATCCCGCCTGCGGCAAGTCAGTCTCGCCCCCTTGAGCCCCTTCCCTCTCCACTGGTCAAAATTCGTGCATGACACCTTATGGACAATCTCCTACACCGAGGGGCTAATCGCGAACAAGATCACATTTCCCTTGTTATTCAGCACTTCTCACGTTTTGCCCCCTTTGCAGGCATCCCGAATGCGACCCGGCAGCACAGCTGTATACCACTGAGGTGTTAAATCATGCACAGAAATTCAGCACCCATGGCGAATTTCGCCCCATCCTGAAACACGCAAGACTCACTGGGCGAGGAACAAAAATGCTCGGGAAGGCATTCAGGGAAAAGCATCATGGCGCTCAGGGAAGGCAACATGGGAACAGGGCAATCACGACGCCTGACACTGGCAGGTATTCTGCTGCTGGCCGGCATGCAAAGCCATGCGGGCGACCTGTCCTTTTTCCACGAAATCCCCCACGGCAACGAAGCCGACATTTCCCAGACCGGCGCCGATTTGATGGCATATGTCGAGCAGACCGGCAACAACCAGGCCAGCGTTGATCAACAAGGCCACGCCCACGATACCCGCATTGTCCAGCAGGGTTACGCCAACCAGGCGGACGTTATCCAGTACGGATCAGACCAGCAGGCCGACATCACCCAACTCGGCTGGGAAAACCTGGCCGTCGTCGCCCAATACGGCATCGGCAACAGCGTCACCATTGATCAAAACGGCATGTACAACACCGCCACCATTGAGCAGATCGGTGAATACAACCGCGCTTATGTACAGCAATACGGAATAGGAAACCGTGCCGATATCAAGCAGACCGGCACGGCCAACGGAATTTCGGTTATCCAGTATGGATCCGGAATGAATGTCTCGGTTCAGCAATGAGACGAACTTTGCAGCACTGATTTTTTGCCTAGATAAATGATGAGGAGAACACCCATGAACGTAATGAAGCCCCTGGCAGTGGCCGTACTGGCCGCCATCACCAGCACTGGCTGGGCCGCAGGCAGCACCGCCACCACCAACCAGACCGGTAACGGCAACACTGCCACTACCAGCCAGACCAGCGTTAACGACTCTGTTGCAACCGTTGATCAGAATGGTGACAACAACACCGCTGATGTCAGCCAGGCCAACAGCGCCAACATGATGACTGCTGACGTCGACACTACCGGTAACGACAACATTGCCACCATCAGCCAGGACGATAGCTGGTTCGCCACTGCCACCATCGAACAGGATGGCGACGCCAACAATGCTGATATCAGTCAGGTCGCCATTTCTGACTACACCTCTGCCAGCATCCAGCAGATCGGCGGCACCACCACATCACAGGCCAGCATCGACCAGAATGCTGCCTATGACAGCGGTGCTACCATTGTTCAGAGCGCTTCCACCGACGCGGAAGCCAGCATCACCCAAACCAATGGTTTCAACCTGCAGGCAACCGTCACCCAGAACAACCTGATTGGCTCCGTTGCGACCGTAACCCAGACCAACGACAACAATACCGCTACCGTGCTGCAGGACGACAGCTGGTTCGCAACTGCCACCGTTGACCAAAGCGGCTCAGACAATACCGCTGATATCAGCCAGGTCGCCATTTCTGACGGTGCCACCGCCACGATCCTGCAATCCGGCGACAACAACATTGGTACCGTCAGCCAGGACTTTTCCTGGTTGTCTGACGCCCTCATCGACCAGAGTGGCACCAATGGTATGGCCAGCGTAATCCAGGACGAATCCACTGAAAGCTCCGCCACCGTGATGCAGTCCGGCGACAGCAACATTGCTGAAGTGGATCAAGGTCTGGGCGATCGTAACGTAGCCACCATTACCCAATCTGACGCCTTCAACTACGGTCGTGTAGAGCAATCCGGCTCTGACAACGTAGGTTCCGTGACTCAGTCCGGCACCAACAACGTCGGCGACATTGACCAGTGGGGCGGCAATGGTGAAGCTACCATTCTGCAGTCCAACACCGGTAACGATGCTTACATCAACCAAACAGCACCTGCTGAGTATGGCATTGCTTCCATCGAGCAGTCCGGCGAAGGTAACGTCGCTGACATCCTGCAAACGGGCCTGGGCACCGGCGTTGATCCGAACACTGCAACTATCCTGCAGTCTTCTGACTTCAATGCTGCGAGCATCAGCCAGCACGGTGGTGCCGGCAATAACGCCTCTATTACTCAGATGTAATAACGGCGCTTCCAGAAAAGAGGCCACCTCTGGTGGCCTTTTTTTTATTGAAGAAAAGAACGCCTAATAAATGGCCCTCAGCCCCGTAATAACTACCTGGATTGATTCGAAAACACGTTGGTTTCTCATTGGCACAAAGGTATCGACGGCAACACCCTCACCCTACCGCATGGCGCAGGACCAAATTTAGTAACCATGGCTAATATCATCTCAATTCCCCCTTGGTCAGACTGATCTTCACGCCTTTTGCTATGGGCCGTTGCGGGTCTCCCCTGAGGACTCCATCATGAAAAAATGGATGCCTTGTTTTTTGCCTGGACCGACACTGGGCGGAATCCTGTGCACACTACTGCTTTCATCGGGTTCAATGGCTGAAACCCATACTGCGGCTATTGGGCAGTACGGCAGTCAAAATCTGGCCAATGCGGTGCAAACAGAGAGCCGGTCCAGCCACATCCAGATCATGACCCAGGGTGAGCACAGCCAAGCTGCTGCAACACAAAGCGCAAGCGACCACGTCAGCGCTCGAATTGAACAAACCAACGCTAACGCCACGGTAACCACCATTGAGCAACGTAAAACATCGCTCTCTTCGGTTTTCGTCACGCAATTCAATAGCACAGTGGCATCCGGCAGTGTCATCCAGCAGGACAGCACACAGGATGACGCTCAGGTGTTCCAGTCACACAGTGTCATGAGCCAAGCGCATATCAGCCAGACCACCACCGATCGTTCGGCGGCGATGATTTCGCAAATGCATACCACTGACTCACTCAGCGTAATCGAACAATCCAATGCGGCCTCAAGCACCGCCCACATTGAGCAGGCAGCGACACCGCTTTCACACGCGCAGATTCACCAGCAAGACACCGTCAATGCCAAAGCCACCATTCGTCAGCGCGACAGTCAACTGATGGGCGCACAACACAGCCAGATAACCCAACATAATGGTGAGGGAGCGACCGGCTGGGCAGATCAGGCCGGGGACAACAACACGTCCCTGATCCACCAACAAAATGATCTGAACCAGGCTCGAGTCCAGCAACACAGTTCACCCGCGACGGCATCAGGCAATGACGCCTTGATCTTTCAGTCTTCCGGCGCCAATGGGGCGCGCATCATACAGTTTGGGAATGGAAACCATGCCAACATCCATCAGTTCTAGTCGGCTTATCGCGATGTCTCGTTGGGCCATCGCACTTATTGGAGGAAGCTTTTTTATGCCTGCCTACAGCAATCACGACGCGCCGGATCACTGCATGATAAAAGTCGTGCACGAACCCACCCCTCCTCTGCATCGGTTTCAGCTTTCTTTGCGCTGTCCGGTAGACGGGAAGCCGCTTTACTACGAGATTGAACTGGAGAAAAAAGGAGGGAGCGGCACCAGCAGGACGCGCCAGGCCGGACATACCATCATCGACGCAGAGGATCTCGTCGTCGGCGACATGAAAGTCAACCTCACTGCCTCCGATACCGTGCTGGTAAATGCGACGCTGCGAGACAGCGAGCAAAACATCGTTGCTGAAACCAGCCAGAGTTTTGCCGCGCAATAACCCGGCAGCGCCAACCAGAAAAATCGCATTGATGCAGGCGTCAGCGAGCCTCTGAATAATGGCTCCCGCCTGCTCAGCGACACGATGGGGTCAGAAACGATTTTACTGATGCGAGACTTTCACTCGCCAGGGCGGAAGACTTTAGTAAGGACAGTGCCGATCTCAGCATCTCGCCCCCGGCTTTGCGTACCGCTCTCACTATTCCTGCTGGAACGCCAAGCTGTATTGCTGAATCACCTCTGACTCCATGTCGCCAGGGTTCTTCAGTTGCCAGTTACCTTCCAGCACCCCTTTGACAATCAGGTGCGCAACGGCCGCTTCAATGGCCAGCTTCACGCATTGCTGCACGGGCTCATTGGTCGTCACACCGGCTTCTGTTTCCAGCAGTTCCTTGAAATCGATGTACCGGTAGACCCCGACTTGTAGCTCTTTGCTATAGATCGTCTTGCGGGTAGACACTGTGCTGATAATGCGACCCGTACGGACATCTACCGCCCGCAGGTTCACCGTCACCTGATCGGCACGGTACTGTTCTGACGCACCCACCCCCAAATAACGGGCGCCAAGGCCTCCCGTCTTGATATTGGTTTCATAGGCAACAATGCCACCCTGGAAAAGGATATCCGACGAGAAAAGATCCGGGACATCTGCCACTGCTGCGCCTTCCTTCTGACGCTTTTCCACCACCGCCCGGGCGATTTTTCGCTCGGTGAGCAGATCCTGCAGCCCTTCCCGTTCCAGGGTCAAAAACCAGCCGGAACGATTCAGTGCATCGATCAGAAACGCCGCAGCCCCCTGTGTGACGGCCGTAGAGAACGAAGAGGACGGCGCCGGACGATACTGCCCCGTCAAATCCCGAAAGCTGTACACCGATGCCATGATGCGTCCCTTGGGCTCCGGCAGTTTTTCCAGATCCTGGGCCACTTCGGATTTTTCCACCAGCTCGGGCGCTTCTGGCTCCAACGGCGGCGTCACACAAGCGGACAACAGCGCCATCAGGCCCAGAACCAAGCCTGCTTTACAGATTGATAGGTACATATTCTTCCCTGAATACTAGAAGCTATCCGGCACCAGACCATCCACTTCGATCTGTGTGATTTCTCCGGTATTAACATCCTCGATAATGATCGACAGAATGCCCTGGTTATCGACGATATTGATGGCAAAGTCTTCCGTGACAATGCTGCCTTCGTTCCCCGCCCCCACATCCGCCAGCAGCTGACTGAGCAACCGTGATTGCAATGAGGAGGTCAGGCGCTCCAGATCGGAAGGACGCTCATACCCGGAAGAGGACGCTTCAGGATCCTTGTAATCATTTTGGGCCTGGGCATTGCCCAGCAAGTGAGAACCATTGAGGGGATTTCCCCCGAAGTTGGGGTTCACCGGCTGGTAAACCAGTTCACTGCCAATTGCCGGTGCGCCCAGCGCCAGCAGGGCCAATATCATCATCCTTTTCATTAGTAGCCGTCCTTGGCCAGATCCGGGTTACCCACCAGGGCATTCATCAGCTTGAGGCGCCTGACCTGCATCTCTACCGACTGCACCACCGATTGCACCCGGGCGTCTTCCCAGTTGGATGCGAAAGACAGAACAAAACGACTCAGCGTAGAGTCCGCGCCCTTGATGGTGATAATGCTGCCGCTTCTGGCGGAAGGTTGTTCAAAAATACTGAGACTGAACGGCGTATCCGGGTACAGATAGTGCCGTTGATAAGCGAATTGCTGATAGAAACGTTTGCCGATGGGTGTAACGGTCTGGTCCACCACCACCCCCATGTCCTGCTCCAGGTCCGATGCCCGGGCAGCAGAAAGGGTCAGCAACATCCCCAGTAGCAGCAATGCGCACCAGGCATGTCGCCGGGCAGCCATTACTGCCCCTCTTCTTCCAGGTGGTTTTCGTGAACCCAGCGCATCACCCCCACCCGGTTTTTTACACCTACCTTACGGTACAGGCTCTGCAGGTGGGCTTTGACGGTATGGGTGCTCAGGCACAGGGCGTCGGCGATTTCGTTGTTGCTCATACCCCGCACCACGTGGTCCAGCATCTGACGCTCACGGCTGGTGAGGCTTTCAAACACATGGCCACACCGGGTCGGTGTCTTGCGGTGACGTACCAGATAATCCATGTAGTTGCGGGGAAACCAACTTCTTCCCTTGCACACCACATCAATCGCCTTGGAAATCAGCGTATCGTTGTCTTGCTGATAGATAACCCCTTTTACCACGGGCCAGTTCAACAGGAAAAAGATATTGTCTCCGCGATCTGCATTGACGAGTATCACACGACACAATGGCATGCGTTCCTGAATGCGTCCCAGCAACCTCTCGATTTCCGCAGAGGGAAAATCCAGCACATTGATCAGGACCAGATCGTCCTGAATCTGGTCGCAGAACAGATCATCCCGTGTGATCGCAGTACAGGTCACCCCGCGCTGAGTCTCTATCGAGCGGGCCAGCAGCCGGATTGCCAGATTGTTGCAATGAGAGACAACGAGATAAGTCTTACTGTCGTCACGCGATCCCTGCGCCATCGAAGCGTCCATATCAATATCCCCTTTCCCCTAAATCATGCGTAATGCCGCATGATGAGAGTCGTTCCCTTCCTGATTGGCCGGAGGCCAAAGGGCCGATCCAAGCGTCGACCGGATGGTTAGTCTAGGCCGTTAGCGGCCACGGGAGCACTAATCCTTCCGGCTATTTTTAAACATTGAAAAATGGTGACGCAGGTCACATTTTGCCCTGCATATTTTTTATACTCCCTATTGTACGGGATTGCACCCCCATGAATAAGGCATTGCCACCTTCATCTCGGGTACACTGCCTGACTTAAGGTGACAGGAAGTGAGTTTTCATGCGTTTTTGCAGCCAGTGCGGCAATCCGAATCTGCATTTCAGTATCCCGGAAGGCGATAACCGCCCTCGTTACTGGTGCGACCAGTGCGAAGCCATTCACTATCAAAACCCCAAGATCGTGGTCGGCGCAGTGCCTGTCTGGGAGGGCAAAGTGCTGTTGTGCAAGCGCGCCATTGAGCCGCGCAAAGGCTACTGGACCCTGCCTGCCGGCTTTATGGAAAACGGCGAAACCCTCCAGGAAGGTGCCGCCCGGGAAACCTGGGAGGAGGCCTGCGCCACGGTTGCCATTGGCGACCTGTATACCGTCTTCAACCTTCCGCACATCAACCAGGTGTACGTCTTCTTTCTTGGTGAACTGGTGGACGGCAAATATGACGTGGGCGAAGAAAGCAGTGATGCCGGCCTGTTTGCACTGGACGAGATTCCCTGGGATGAACTGGCCTTTCCCACGATTGGCCGCACCCTGCGCTTTTACATTGATGATCTGAAGGAAGACCGTTTCCCGGTGCGATGCCAGGATATTGCCCCGCTGAAACGTCGCCCCAGTGAGGACTAAAGGCGGTTAATTACCTGCCGTCAGGCCACTGCCAAGGGCAATGCTCCGGCAAAGAGCGCTACAGCGGCGGGATCAGGCGGGAAGCGGTTCCAGCTTCCACAGATCAATGGCGGGCTCTTCATAGGGATGCGCCAGCCGTAAGGCGCTAATCGCCGCCTGCAGACAGGCGGCGGTGACGATGGTTTCGACCCGGTATTCCTCTACCACCTCGACTTCCCCCTGCTGGCCCAGAAAAGGCTGGCTGCCATCAAGAGGGCGAAACTGACCTTGCCCCAATACCTGAAAGGCACAACTGTCGTAGTCACCAATGTGACCGGCGCCAGCCTGGAAGATCGCCTGCTTCACCTGCTCCACATGGCTCACCGGCACGTAGAAACACAGCTTGTAGGTCATCTCTTCCATGGTCACTCCTGTTATTGGGCGCGAATGGCGGCTTCCAGCTCTGCGTATTCCGGCTTGAGGGCATACTCGCCGTGGGCGGAGATCCAGATCCCTTCTGCGGCCACCGTTTGTTGGCCATTGACCCAGACCGAACCTTCGCAGAGCAGCTTGCGCCGGTCCAGTTTGATCAATCGGGCTTCGAAATCCACATCATGCTGAATGGGCGTTCCGGCCAGATAGCGGATATTGAGGGTGCCGGTCATGCCGATCTGCCGCACATAATCCTGTGTCTTGGCCATCAGCATATCCAGAGACAGGGCCAACACGCCACCGTGCACTCGCCCCGGCGGCCCCTGATAGACCATGCCAAAGTGGGCGCGCCCGCGCACCGTGTCACCGTCGAGCCATAACTCCAGCGGCGGGGAGACCGGGGATGCCTTGCCGGAAAGGATCTCGAAATCCACCAGATCGGTAACGTCGTCGCCACTGCCCTGCCCCGCCAGCAGGCGCTGGGTAATCTCCATGTAATCCCGATTGCCGTACTGGGCCAGGTCATCGCGCATCTGGTTCACGTGTGCGATGTATTCGCGCAGTTTTGACTCCGGCGCATCCAGGCGCAGCACCTGCTCGTTCAGGTCCGCCAGCGCCTTGCCCAGGTCGCGATGCAACTGGGCCCGCGGCGTCGGTGCCGGCGTTTCTGCCACGCGGATATCCTTGAAGTGGTACCTTGGCTCACTCATGTGCTACCCCAAACTCTTGGGGGTCAACCACACCCCTTCTGCGTGCACAGTCTGCTGGTCTCCGTGCCAGATACTGCCTTCGATAAAGATCTTGCGTCCTTCCTGTCCGGTAATCCTTGCACGGCAGGTAATCGTGTCTTCAATGGGGGTCCCTGCCAGATAGCGGATATTCAACGTGCCGGTGACGCCCAGCCGGAAGGCGGCGTGCAGGGCCCTTGACAATACCGCGTCCAGAATCCAGGCGATCACCCCACCGTGCACCCGCCCCGGCGGGCCCTGGTATTGCTGCCCCAGACGCAGGGTACCTTCGACCCCCTCCTGGCCCTCTTGCACCCAGGTGACCTGGGGCGCAATCGGGTTGGCACCGCCACTGATCGGATCAAAATCCATCATGTGGTAAAGGTCTTCGATGGTGGCCGCCCCGGTAAACAGCTTGCGATTCGCCTGCTTGCTGTCGCGCCGTTCCGGCTCCCCCACCGTCGCCACCACGGCTTCCAGTTGCTCGGCCCAGTGCTGCAGGGTGGCTTGATCCACCTCGGCACGAATCACCCGCTCGGACAACGTACGCATGGCAGTACTGATACGCCGACGCAGAACAAAATCATCCGGCACAGGCTCGGTGCTGTAAGCCTTCTGCAATTCAAAAGGCCCGAAAGTTTTTTCGGTCATGAATAATTCAGTGAACAGTTAACAGTGAATAATGAACAGCGAAACACGGTTCAAACGATCGTTTGATTCTGAACGTCGCCTCTCGCCGCCACAAGTTCATAAAAGGACATAAAAAAGGCGGAAATGGCCAAGCCATTTCCGCCTTTTCTTTTCCGTTGTTAACTGTTAGCGGCCTTTCACCCCACCCACTTACGCGCGTTGGCAAACATTCGCAGCCAGGGGCCGTTTTCGTGGCCGCGCCAGTCGTCGGGGATCCAGCTGTTTTGCAGCACGCGGAACACCCGCTCCGGGTGCGGCATCATGATGGTGACGCGCCCGTCGGTGGTGGTAAAGCCGGTAACGCCCTGCGGGGAGCCGTTCGGGTTGGCCGGGTACTGCTCGGTGGCGTTGCCACGACCGTCCACGTAACGCAGCGCCACGAGTCGCTGCTCGAGGTTACGCTTCAGGGTCTCGTCCGCCAGCTCTACCCGTCCTTCGCCGTGGGCCACGGCAATCGGTATGCGGGTACCGGCCATATCCTTGAGCAGAATGGAGGGCGAATCCTGGATCTCCACCAGCGAGGTTCGTGCTTCAAACTGCTCGGACAGGTTGCGCACAAAGCGCGGCCAGTGCTCGGCACCAGGGATCAGGTCTTTCAGATGCGACAGCATCTGGCAGCCATTACACACCCCCAGCGCAAAGGTATCTTCGCGGAAGAAGAAACGGTTGAAGTCCTCGCGGAGGGATTCGTTGTACAGCACGGTCTTGGCCCAGCCGCCACCGGCACCCAATACATCGCCATAGGAGAACCCGCCACAGGCCACCAGCCCCTTGAAATCTTCCAGCTTCACGCGGCCAGCCAGCAGATCGCTCATGTGCACATCAATGGCGTCAAAACCGACACGGTCGAAGGCCGCGGCCATCTCGGTCTGACCGTTAACGCCCTGCTCGCGCAGAATCGCCATTTGCGGGCGCGCGCCCGTGTTGATCATGGGCGCGGCCGGGTTCTCGGTCATATCGAAGGTCAGGCGCACGTTCAGGCCCGGGTTGTTGCTGTCCGGGATGGAATCAAATTCCTGACGGGCACAATCCGGGTTATCGCGCAGGGCCTGAATCCGGTAGCTGGTTTCCGCCCAGATGCGGTGCAGTTCCCGGCGCGGTGTCTCCAGCAGGATGCCTCCGCCCAGACGCAGACGAATTACGTCGTCGCCATCGGGCTGCCCCAGACGGAACACGCACTGACTCAGACCGGCCTTGTCGAACCGCTGCACCACCTCATCGGCATGCTCGGCAGGCACCTGAATCACCGCCCCCAGCTCTTCCGCGAACAGTGCGGCCACCGCCTCCGGGCCATCGCCGGCGATGTGATCCAGGGTAATGTCCAGACCGGTGCGGCCCGCGAAGGCCATCTCGGTAAGGGTGGCGAACAGACCGCCGTCAGAGCGGTCGTGGTAAGCCAGCAGTTTACGTTCCGCCAGCAATTGCTGGGTCACCTCGAAGAAGGCAATCAGGTCTTTGGCATCGTCCAGATCCGGGGGGACATCCCCCACCTGACCGTACACCTGCGCCAGAGCCGAGCCCGCCAGACGGTTTTGGCCACGGCCCAGATCCAGCAGCAACAGCTCGCTGTCCACTCCGGTCTTGAGTTCCGGGGTCACGGTCAGATCAATGTCGGTCACGGTGGAGAAGGCCGAGATGATCAGCGACAGGGGCGAGGTAACGCTCTTGTCGATGCCCTTCTCGTTCCACACGGTGCGCATGGACAGGGAGTCCTTGCCAACCGGGATGGCAATCCCCAGCTGCGGGCACAGTTCCATGCCCACGGTTTTCACGGTGTCGAACAGGGCCTGGTCTTCACCCGGATGGCCGGCAGCAGCCATCCAGTTGGCTGACAAACGAATCTGTCCCAGGTCGCCAATGTGGGCACCACTAATGTTGGTGATGGCTTCCGCTACCGCCATGCGACCGGATGCAGCCGCATCCACCATGGCCACCGGGGTACGCTCGCCCATGGACATGGCTTCACCCAGGTTCTGGTTAAAGCCGGTCGCGGTAACCGCACAATCGGCCACCGGCACCTGCCAGGGGCCCACCATCTGGTCACGGTGAACCAGGCCGGTGATAGAACGGTCACCGATGGTGATCAGGAAACTCTTGGAGGCCACGGTGGGCAGGCGCAGCACCCGCTCACCGGCCTCTTTCAGATCAATCCCTTCGGTGGTGAAGGTCTGACGCTGGAAGTCTTCACGGTCGAAACTGCGCTGCATCTTCGGTGGCTTGCCAAACAACAGATCCATGGGCAGATCCACCGGCGGCTTGCCGAAGTGCTCATCGCTGACGGTCAGGTGTTCTTCGTTGGTTGCTTCGCCCAGCACCGCGTAGGGCGTGCGCTCACGCTTACAGATGGCATCGAAGCGGTCGATATCCGCAGGCATCACCGCCAGCACATAACGCTCCTGGGCTTCGTTACACCAGATCTCCACCGGGCTCATGCCAGGCTCGGAATTGGGGATGCGACGCAGCTCCAGCTGAGCGCCCATATCGTGGTCGTGGACCAGCTCGGGCAGCGCATTGGACAAGCCGCCCGCCCCCACGTCATGGATGGACACAATCGGGTTGTCGTCACCCAGGGCCCAGCAGCGATCAATCACTTCCTGCACCCGACGTTCGATTTCCGGGTTATCCCGCTGTACAGAGGCGAAATCCAGCGCTTCATCCGACTGGCCGGACGCCATGGAACTGGCGGCACCGCCCCCCAGACCAATCAGCATGGCCGGGCCACCCAGCACAATAATCTTGGCCCCTTCGGTAATCGGGTTCTTTTCCACATGGCCGTCACGGATGTTGCCCATGCCGCCAGCGATCATGATCGGCTTGTGGTAACCGCGGACTTCATCGCCATTCACCCCCGGGGCCTCGATTTCCAGGGTACGGAAATAGCCACACAGGTTGGGACGACCAAATTCATTATTGAAGGCCGCCCCGCCAATTGGCCCTTCGATCATGATATCCAGCGCCGAGGCAATCCGGCCCGGCTTGCCATAGGGCTGTTCCCAGGGCTGCTGGAAACCGGGAATATTCAGGTTGGACACGGAGAAACCGGTCATACCCGCCTTGGGCTTGGAACCACGACCGGTGGCACCTTCATCACGGATTTCACCGCCGGAGCCCGTAGCCGCCCCCGGGTGCGGGGCGATGGCGGTGGGGTGGTTGTGGGTTTCCACCTTCATCAACAGGTGCACCGGCTCGTTGACGAACTGGTAACGGGCACTGTCCGGGGCCGGGAAGAAACGATCGGCAACAGGACCGGCGACCACGGAAGCGTTGTCCTTGTAGGCACTCAACACGCCTTCGGGGGCATTGTTGTAGGTGTTGCGGATCATCCCGAACAGGCTCAGTTCCTGTTCCTCTCCGTCGATGGTCCAGTCCGCATTGAAGATCTTGTGACGACAGTGCTCGGAATTGGCCTGGGCGAACATCATCAACTCGGCATCCGCCGGGTTACGGCCCAGAGCGGTAAAACGCTCTACCAGATAATCGATTTCGTCATCTGCCAGCGCCAGACCCAGTTCGCTGTTGGCCGTGGCCAGCGCGTTACGGCCACCACCGATCACATCCACGGTGCTCAGCTCGCGGGGGGCATGGTGGGCAAACAGGGCTTCGGCATCGTTCAGCTCCGCCAGCACCACTTCTACCATGCGGTCATGCAGCGCCGCCGCCAGCGTCACGCGATCCCCTTCGCCGGCCAGACGGTATTCAATGCCGCGCTCGACACGCTCCACCTGGGTCAGGCCGGCGTTGTGGCAAATATCCGTGGCCTTGGACGACCAGGGCGAGATCGTGCCGGGGCGTGGCACCACCACGAAACGTTGGCCGTCCACGTCATCCTCTTCCAGGCTCGGGCCGTATTGCAGCAGCCCTTCCAGCACCTGCTGCTGAGCACCGTCCAGTGGCTCGTGCAATGCCACAAAGTGAACGAATCGGGCTGAAATAGCGGTAATCCCGGGCAGGGATTCCAGCAGTTTTTCCTTGCGAAATGCGGACAGGGCCGGGCTTCCGGAGAGGATCAGCATAGTGCGCCTTACTCTGATTGATCAGTGGGGGATGAAGTGGAGCCAAATTCAGGGCCGCAATGATACGGGATTTGCCTGCCTATCGCAGCCTTCATGGGGTGCAAATTTCCCCTGGCTCTGGATCCCTCCCCTGCCCCGCCCTCTCAGGGCTCACCCCTTCATAAGACGGTAGCAAATCACCTACGCCACTTGCCTGATAAGCAAATTCATGCTCTTTACCGGACTTTTAAAATTTGTGCAAAAAACCGGCTATTGTCCGACAAATGGTTACAGATCATGGGGTTGGCAATGCTAGAGTGCGCCCCAAGTTTCGTGATATAGATCACAGGTAGTGGGAGAAAGGCTCCCAACCGGTCGGCGGTAAGCAGTATCGACCTGTCTGGACAACCTGACAGAGGTACCACCAAGGATGACGGTTTTCTTTCGACACAGTAAGCATTTGCTCGCCTCGCTGGCACTGTTCGGCGTGGTCGGGATGATGCTCGCCATGCGTCCCACCCCTTCCGCAATGGAGAGGGTGATGGATCGTGGTGAACTGGTCGTTATCACCCGTCCCTCCAATACCACCTACTATGAAGACCAGCACGGCGAAACCGGCATGGAATTCGAGCTTGCCAAAGGGTTTGCCGACAGCCTCGGGGTGAAACTCAAGGTGCTGGAGTCCGACGACCTGTCCTACATCCGTTACGCCATCCGTAAAGGCACCGCCGATATCGCCGCAGCAGGCTTGGTGGTGACCCCCGAGCGTACCGAAAGCCTGCGATTCAGCACTCCCTACCAACAAGTGGATTCCCTGGTCGCCCGTCGCCTGGACAGTCCGCGCCTGCGAGATCTTGCCGATTTGGCCGGACACACCGTGGCCGTACCGGCAGGTTCCAGCCATGCAGAGATGCTGATCCAGGCCCAGCTGGAAACCCCGGAACTGGAATTCATTGAAGTGGAAGACGCCACACCAGAGCAATTGCTGGCGCTGGTGGAAGATGGCGAGGTGGATTACACCCTGATCCACTCCAATTCCTATGCCCTGCAGCGAGCCTTGTGGCCAGACCTGATTGCCGACTACACCGTGGCCACCGACATGCCGCTGGCCTGGGCGTTCAATCCCAAGGATGACAAAAGCCTGTATCTGGCAGCCCAGCGCTTCCTGACCCAGGCCAAAGCCGATGGCACTACCGCCAAGCTGGAAGATCGTTTCTACGGGCATGTGGAGTACTTCAACCTGTACGCTGCCCGCAGCTTCATGCGTCACCTGGAAGAACGGCTGCCACGCTACGAAGAGCTGTTCCGCTCCGCTGCAGACGACAACGAATTCGACTGGCGCCTGCTGGCTGCCGTGGCCTATCAGGAGTCCCTGTGGGATCCGGGCGCCATCTCCCCGACCGGGGTGAAGGGCCTGATGATGCTGACCAATGATACCGCTCGGCAGATGGGCATCAGCGACCGTACCGACCCGGAACAAAGCATTCGTGCCGGCGCCGCTTACCTGCGCCGCGTACACGCCAAGATTCCGGACCGCATCCCGGAGCCCAGTCGTACCTGGATGGCGCTGGCGTCCTACAACGTGGGTTTCGGACATCTGGAAGATGCCCGTGTTCTTACCCAGCGCCAGGGCGGCGACCCGGACAACTGGCAGGATGTGAAACAGCGCCTGCCCATGCTTGCCAAACCTGCGTATGCAGAGCAGCTGAAATACGGCACCGCCCGTGGCGGTCAGGCCGTAGTCTACGTCCGCCATATCCGTCGTTACTACGACCTGTTGGTATGGGCCGAAAACAGCCGCCGCCGCGATGATACCCGCGTGGCTCTTCACTAAGATCGCGGCCTGACAGCCCCTGACCTCCCCGTATTTCAGTGATAACGGCTGTAGAGCCAGTTTGTTCCTAGAACAAACCGGGCTGATCGACCTGATGAGCCAACCCCAGCTCGGGCAGATCCGGCACCTTCTCCCGCAACAACCCCTGCCATAACTGCGCCAGTGACAAGGCCTTCCCGTTGTCCGGCATATGGATGAACATATAGGGCTTGCAGCCCTCGGCAATCCAGTTCGCCATTCGCGGCACCCACGGCGCCAGATACTCACGGTTTGCCTCCAGCTCCGGGTGCCCGATAAACCGCACGACTGGATTTGCCCGCGCCACTGGCAACACATGCACCGGCAACTTCGGCTTCTTGCGCTGGGCATCGCGAGTGCTTTCATCGACTGGGTCGGCCGCAAACAGGGGGCGACTGTCAAAACATACCCGGGCCACCTCTCGCTCACGCAACCCCTGATTCAGGGCACGCTCTGCCTCCCCCTTTTCAAAAAAGGCCGGATGACGCATTTCCACAGTACAGGTCAGCGCATCCGGCAAGCGGTCCAGGAAGCGCCAAAGATTGGCAAGATGCTGAGGTCCAAAGGCGGCGGGCAACTGCAGCAGGAAAGGACCGAATACATCCTGCAAGGGCGCCAGCGTGGTCAGAAAGCTACGCACCTGCGAGTCGGTTCTGGCAAGCAGGGCATCGTGGCTAATCTCTCGCGGAAATTTGAACAGAAAGCGAAAACACTCCGGCACCTGCGATCGCCACACTTCACATTGGGCGGAGGTTGGCGTGGCATAGAAGGTGGTGTTGCCTTCCACCGTGTTGAATACCCGGCTGTATTGCGCAAGCGATGATGGGCCTGCAGGCAAACGTCCCTGCCAGTCAGGGTGCTGCCATTGTGGACATCCCAGATAATACGGCAGGCTCAACATGCCCCCGCCCCATAGAATCCGGCGCCAGCCAGGGCCTCTCGCACGACCGCCACCCGTTCATTGCTCAGCTGTCGATAATCCGGATACGGACTCAGCAGCAGGCGACGGGCTACATCCATGTTAAGCCGCCCCACCGCATCAATCGGTGTCGCCTGATGTGCCAGCCCCTCGAAACGATGCAGGTTTTCCTTGCCCGCAATCCAGTGCCAACCTGCTGCCGGCAATAATTGGGGAGCAAAACATATGGCCGTCTGGGTAAACAGCGCATGATCGCGATAACGACGCCAGTCATCCCCCTCCGGGCTTGCCACCTTGGCCAGCAGGTTGATGATCTTGCGCCAGTGATTGGAGTTTGCCTCAGTCACAGCCTGGGCCGTGGGAGCCTCCGCAAACGTCTCCAGACCCACGGGGCGATGGGGAAGATACAGAATCAGTCTGGCGGTGGCGGAGCCAAGGATGTCGCAGGAGGTCATGCAGCAGAGCCGGGAGAAAGAAAACAGGAGCACCATTCTATCAGCGGCCAGCTCGGCAAGTGCACCCCACGAAAGCAACCCTCGCCTTTGCGCCATAAAAAAAGGGCCTGTCGCACGCGACAGGCCCTTTATATTTGGTACAACCGAGTGGATTCGAACCACCGACCCCCACCATGTCAAGGTGGTGCTCTAACCAACTGAGCTACGGTTGTATATTCAACAGGCCGCCTACAACGCCCTGAAGAGGGTGGCAATTCTATGCAGCTTGCCAGGTCAGGGCAACCCCTGAGCGGCACGTCATGATTTTTTTCGTCGTGAACCCCAGGCCGTCTCGATCTGCCGGGCCCGGGTGATGGACTCTTCAACCAACTCGGACTGGTGTTCGGCGAATTCGCGAATGATCTCCAACGCTGAGCGAACATCACGACGGAAGATGGTTTCCACCAGTGCCTTGAAGAACGACAGGCATTCTTTCACCTCATCGGCCTCCAGATGCAACGCCATGAAATAGGCACGCTGCATGGCCGGCTGCATATTGATCAGAATGTCTTCCACAAAGGGGTTACGGGCGTAAGGGTAGGCATGCTCGAGAAAACGGAAGCTGAGCGCAAAAAAATCATCCAGATCCCTGTCTTCTGCGGCCAGCTGAAGGCCATGCACCAGCTCGATAAAGGAGTCCAGGTCCTCTTCTCTTACCACCTTGATGGCTTTGCGGATCACCAACCCCAGCAGCACCTGCATGACCTCATAGAGGCTGCGCACGTGGCTCTCCGACATTTCTTTTACCACTGCCCCGCGACGCGGCAGGATATCGATCAGCTGACGACGCTGCAGAATCAGCAAGGCTTCACGGACCGACCCGCGACTGACCTCCAGCTCACCCGCAACTCGCAGCTCTTGAATACGATCCCCGGCCAACATGTCACCGCGAATAATCTGGTCGGCAAGATGCTGGGCAATTTGCTCCGACAGGCTTTCCTTGGCTTTGAAGCTCACCGTGCCCCCCACTACGTCTTGTTTAACAATCATGGCGTGATTGTCCGACTATAGTACAGGGGCAGCTAACGACCAACCTTTTGTTGATTGCGTATGCCCGACATTGAACAAGGTCGCTCAGCCCACCGGGCCGGCGCCTACAATGCCAACCGGTTCCGTTTTTTTGCTGTCATCCGCTGGCAATAGCCTGCTTATCCCTTAGGATGAGAAGACACTCAAAAGCCGCGAAGCTGCGCGCGGCAAGACGCTCACTTCACGCCCGACCGGGCGCCAGAGACGGAACAACGGGATGACCCCTGAGCTAATTACCCGCCTGCCCCGTCTGGAGGCACTGTTCGACACCCATGTGGAGCGATTCGGCAAGGATCTGACACCTTACCGTAATCATGTATATCGCCTGGTGAATCTGGTCGCCGCCCAGCGCCCGTTGGAGGCTGACGCGCAAGACAAACTCGCCATTGCCGGTTTTTTCCATGATGCGGGGATTTGGCTGGCAGGCACTTTCGATTATCTCGGCCCTTCTGCCCGACTCGCTGAGCACTACCTCGAAGAACAAGGACTGCAGCACTGGCAGGACGAAATTGGGGAAATGATCGACAACCACCACAAAATCAGCCGTTACCCCCATAGCGACGATGATGCCAACCGGCCGGGACTGGTCGAGGCTTTCCGACGAGCAGACTGGGTGGATGTCAGTCTGGGCATGCTCCGTTTTGGCATTCCTGCTGCCCGGGTACGGCTGATCAAGCGCGCTTTTCCGAATGCCGGCTTTCACCGCTTGCTGCTCAAGCTCGGCGGCCAACAACTCCTTACCCAGCCCTGGCGGCCGTTGCCTATGCTGCGTCGCTGACGCAGGGTTTCAGTTACCCACAACTTCTGTGGATAACTCTGTGCATAGACTGTCAGGAAACGTTCTCAGTACCGGCATTCACTGAGGTGGCAACAAAATGATGAAAATTTGTCCATTTTGTTAAACCATTTAAAATCAATGACTTACATCTATCCACTGTAAATCAACAGGTTAGGGGCCAACGTTCATTTGTCATGTGAAAAATGGTTACTCGCTGTGCAAAACTCTTGCCCATTGCAGGGGCAAATCGCACATCATCGAGGCACGGCACAGGGCAAAGCTGCGGGAATAGACAACCGGGCGGGAACATAGTCACGGCTGGGTGGGGGTTCAGGACAGGATGAGAGGCACCCACCCGAACCGATTATCGGGGGGCGCCGGTCAGGTTAACGGCGGAAACTGTAGCTTACGCCCAGCACAACAGCGGGCTCCATCTCCAGATCGTAGCGGTCACGCTCTTCTTCAGAGTCACACGCATTGACGCCCCGATACTCTCCACACTCCAGGGCTTCGAGCACCCCGACCGCACCACTGACGGTCCACCGAGAATACGGTTTCACCCACTGGTGCCCCAATTCGAAAGCAACCCCCAGGCGCTCGTAGTGCCGTTCACCGCCGAGATCACCGCCCATCAGACCGGTATAGAAGCCGCTTTCATCCATCATGCCCCGCTCCATTTTGTGGCGCCAACCGACAACCCAGCGAAATTCCTCGGTATCAAGGCCGGACGAATCGACATAGAAAGCAGGGAGGGCAAAGAAGCTGTTCTGGGTAGTGGCCCACTCCAGATTGAGGCCAACCAGGCCATTGAGGTATCCGATCCCGATCAGGGCATCATCGGCCTGAGCCTGAAAAGGCAGCAGGGCAAGCAGGGACAGTAGCCAGCGACGCATGGCGAACTCCGGTTCTTGTTGTTATGTCTGGCCATTGAGGCGTGGTCAATATTCTTCACACCCCGGTGCCGATTACAAGGCTATTGCGCCCGCTCACACCGCGCAGGGGTGTGAGCGGTCAGGCTTAAAGCGGGATCTTGTCGATCTCGTCGGCCGTGCTGTCGATGGCACCATCCACTTTTTCCAGCGCTTCATCGGCCGCATTACCGGCCACTGGAATAATTGACAGTACCGCCCCAACCACCGAGCCAGCCGCCCCCACCAGACGCATGGGGGTGGTCGCAATCTTGGTAAGAAAGCAGCCGCTCAGGGCTGCAGTCAGCACGGCAACCGCCGTCATTCGAAGAACCGCTTTCATGGTACGCTCCTTATTATTATCGCGTTCTCTTTATGGCGCTTTCAGTATTCGAACGTCATCCCCAGACGACGCCCCACTTCTTCGTAGGCTTCCACCACGCCCCCGAGGCCTTGGCGGAAACGGTCTTTGTCCAGTTTTTCACGGGTATCCTTGTCCCACAGCCGGCAACCATCAGGGCTGAACTCATCGCCCAGCAGGACTTCCCCATTAAACACGCCGAACTCGAGTTTGTAATCCACCAGCAGCATACCGCCATCCAGAAACAGCTGCTTGAGCACCTCGTTGACCTTGAAGGTCAATGCTTTCATCTGGGCAACCTGGTCATCGGTGGCCCAGCCGAAGCTGCGGATGTGGTAATCATTGACCATGGGATCCCCCAGGTCGTCATTCTTGAGGAAGAATTCGAAGGTAGGCGGGTTGAGCTCTTTACCCTCTTCCACCCCCAGACGACGACAGATAGAGCCTGCCGACACATTCCGCACCACGCACTCCACCGGAATCATATCCAGCTTCTTCACCAGCGCTTCGGTCGGTGACAACAACTTTTCGAAATGACAGGGAATACCCGCAGCCTTGAGCTTCTCCATGATGGCGGCATTGAACTGGTTATTCACCGCGCCCTTGCGTGCCAGTGCTTCCTTCTTCTTGCCGTCAAAGGCAGAGGTGTCATCACGAAACACCATTACCAGCCGCTCTGCATCATCTGTCGTGAAAACAGACTTGGCTTTGCCGGCATACAACTCGTCGCGTTTTTCCATGGAGAGACCTTTCACCCGGGTCAATATCAAATTACCTGTAGCCAGTCGAACCCCTGGTTCTGACTGGCTACGCCAATACGTTCGTGGCCGGTGTCCAACGCTGCCTGAATCTCGGCCAGCGCCAAAGTAGCCGTGTTGTTCTGTTCGCTCAGATGAGAGAGAACCAGATGCTGCAGGCGATCGGTATTGGCCTGCCGTAGCAGGGCCGCCGCCTGTGCATTACTCAGATGCCCTAACATACCACCCACACGCCGTTTCAACGAGGCAGGATACGGCCCATTCGCCAACATCCGCGGGTCGTGATTGCATTCCAGCACCAGAGCATCGCACTCACTGTAGGCATCCACGACATGAGGCGTAATGGAGCCCAGATCGGTGAGCACACCCAATGTGCGCTGCTGCCAGCCAAAGCGGTACTGGCAAGGCTCGCGGGCATCATGGGGTACCAGCACCGGTAGCACCTCCAGCTCCCCGATGCGAAATGCACGGCCTGGCCGCACTTCTTGCCACTGGGTGTTGCGCAGACTTGCCGGTTTGTCTTCGACTGCACAAGCCGTCCCAAAGGAGCTGTAAACGGGACAACCGGCCTGACGGGCCACCGGCCCGACCCCACGAATATGATCCCCATGCTCGTGGGTCACCAGAATCGCACTGAGCTGCCCCAGCTCAATCCCACGGGCGGCCAGTCGCACGCGGGTTTCTTTTAACGTGAAACCGCAATCTACCAACACCAGGGTGTCACCGGCTTCGATGAGGGTCGCATTGCCCTTGCTGCCACTGCCTAGAGAGGCAAACCGCATCAGCATTGACCCCGCCAGCGGGCAGGGAAAGCGGTCTTTGCAGGGGACTGCGGCACGTTATTCCAGCTCTTCGTAAATACGCTCAAGAATGGCCGAACCGGGGGTTTTCTCTACCAGCGCAGTGCCTTTCTCATTGAGTACCGCCACCTGGATGCCATTGGTGGTATGACTGAGTTTCAGCTGCGCTTCCCGCGCCCCCAGTTCGTACCGGTCCGGGACCCGCAAATAGAAAATACCCACTTCGCGATCCCGATCGCTGACCCTCAAGTCGGTCTCCTTGAGCGCGTCGTTCACGTATTCCCACGCCCATGCATAACGGGTCGTCATCATGATAATCGGGTAACCGTTGCCATCACGGGCCAGCACTGCCCGAATCGACTCGCCCTTGGGAGCTGGTGTGGCATCGTCCTTGTCCGCCTCATTACCCAACACCACCAGCTGCGGGGGTTGGGGTGGCACGTACTTGTCTTCCCCTTCCTGGGCGCCGATCAGGCGATCTTCCTGACAAGGCACAGAATAAAGCGGCTGCTCGCCGATAAACACGCCCCCCTCAGGCACCTGAATGGGGTCGGTGACGGCTGCATCCCGGTAAAGCAGACTGTTATCCGGTAACCAGCTACACCCAGCCAGGGCAGACAAGGCCAGCAGTGTCAGCGCCAGGCTTGCGCCTTTGCCAGGAATACGCGATGCAGTCGTTACAGTGTGCTTCATTTACCCTCCAGCAGCCCGCACTGACGCATGGTCTCACGCAGCCGCGGCTGGGCCGCCTCAGACAGCGTGACCAGCGGCAGCCGGATACCTGCATCAATGAGGCCCATTTCATAAAGTGCCCATTTCACCGGAATCGGATTGGCTTCGATAAACAGATCACGATGCAGGGGTTCAAGTTCCGCATTCAGGGCACGGGCTTTGTCAGCCTCCCCGGCCAGTGCGGCATCACACATGGCAGCCATCTTGGCCGGCGCCACATTGGCGGTAACGGAAATGTCGCCATGGCCTCCCGCCAGGATGAAATCCATGGCGGTGGCGTCGTCACCGGAATAGAGCATGAAATCCTCACCACAGCGCTCACGAATTTCGCGGGCGCGCTCCAGATTACCGGTCGCTTCCTTGATACCAATGATATTCGGCACCTTGCTCAGGCGCTCCACGGTTTCCGGCAGCATGTCGCACGCGGTACGGCCAGGCACATTGTAGAGAATCTGCGGAATGTCCACCGCCCGGGCCACCGCCAGATAATGCTGGTACAGACCTTCCTGGGGAGGCTTGTTGTAATACGGCGTCACCAGCAGGCAAGCATCCGCGCCATCACGCTTGGCATCACGGGTCAGGCGGATGGCTTCTTCGGTGTTGTTGGCCCCGGTCCCTGCGATCACAGGAATACGGCCCTTCGCCACCGCCACCACTTCGCGAACCACACTGTCGTGTTCCTCGAAACCCAGGGTGGCAGACTCCCCGGTGGTGCCCACCGCAACAATTGCGTGGGTGCCTTGTTCCACATGCCAGTCCACCAGCGAACGCAGGCGTTCCCAGTCCACTGAACCATCCGCGCGCATGGGGGTAACCAGCGCTACAATGCTACCGCGAATCATGCCTCTCTCCTGTTGGGCGCAAAACTGGTGCGCAAAGCCGGAAAACCGCCGCATCGGCCCCGGCCAAAGGGTGAAGGGCGCTATGGTAAACGCCGACAGGGCCGGACGCCAGATGTGGCCGGTCAAACCCGCCTTTTCGCCAGCATCGACTCTCCCGAAGCGGCCGTCTACACTTTCCTGACCCATAACCTTACGGACCCTGGAATCATCACCAGGCCACCGAAGGACGGATTGTACTGCCCGGTCTGGGCAGGACCTTTATTGAGGACAAGGACAACGCCATGGAACAGCTGATCGTCATCTCCGCCCTGGGTACCGACCGCCCCGGCATCGTGGAAGCCCTGTCCCGGGCAGTGCTGGACCGCAAAGGGAACATTCTTGATTCACGGATGACCGTGCTGGGAGGCGAATTTGCCGTGCTGATGCTGGTCAGCGGCAGCAATGACACCCTGGATCAGCTGGAAGCCGACCAGCAGACGCTGACCGGGGATCTGGACCTGCTGATCACCCTCAAACGTACCCGCCAGCGCGACACCCGCCCCAGCAGCCTGCCCTACGAGGTTGAAGTGGTCGCCATGGACAATCCCGGCATCGTCCATGAAATCGCCAATTTCTTCTCCTCCCGGAACATCAACATCGACGACCTGCACACCGGCACCTATGCCGCGCCCCACACCGGCACGCCCATGTTCAGCCTTCACCTAGTGTTGAGCATGAACGCAGAACAATCCGTGGCCCAGCTGCGCGACGCCTTCCTGGATTTCTGCGAGGCCCGCAATCTGGACGCCACCATGAGTCCGAAGCGCTGAGGCGCTTCTGGATAACGCTTACACGCCCGATAACACGAGAGATCTAACCCCGATATGGCACATCCCAAAATTGGCAACCTGGCCCCCAATTTCAAACTCCCCGATCAGGATGACAACCTGGTGGAACTGAAGTCCTTCAAGAATGAGCACCCGGTAGTGATCTTCTTTTACCCCAAGGCCATGACCCCTGGCTGCACCACCCAGGCTTGCGGGATTCGCGACACCCGTGCGGAACTGGAGAAGCGCGGGGTAAAGGTGTTCGGCATCAGCCCGGACCCGGTCAAACGCCTGCCCAAGTTCATCGAGAAACATGACCTGAACTTCAGCCTGTTATCCGATGAAGATCACGCCGTGGCGGAAAAGTACGGCTGCTGGGGCATGAAGAAATTCATGGGCAAGGAATTCATGGGGCTGATCCGCACCACTTTCATTGTCGGCAAAGATGGCAAATTGCTAAAGGTCATGGACAAGTTCAAGACCAAAAGCCACCACGAAGATCTGCTGGCAGAACTGGACGAGCTGGGGATCTAGCAGGCTGCTGAAAAGCCCTTTACATGCTCAGCGTGGCCTGGAAGGGTGCAGCTGTTGTGTTATGTCGCGACGGACAGGGTTGCTCCCTTTCCTGGCGGTATCTGGAGGCGCCGCCACGGCGCCTCTATTCTGTGTTTAGTCGCCAGTAGCCTGTTCAGCCACCGGATAACTTCCCTCCCGGGGCCAGGCATTCAACACGGCCTTGAACAGGGTCGCCAGGGGAATCGCGAAAAACACCCCCCAGAGCCCCCACAAGCCACCAAATAGAAGAATGGCAGTAATAATCGCGACCGGATGCAGATTCACCGCCTCAGAAAACAGTAGCGGGACGAGAATATTGCCATCAATAAACTGGATGATGCCGTAGACCACCATCACCAATGCAAACTCGCCACTCCAGCCAAACTGCACATAGGCCACCGCCGCGACAGGCAACGTCACCACGGTCGCCCCGATATACGGCACAACCACAGAAAGCCCTACCAACACACCTAACAACACCGCGTAATGCATATCCAGCAGAACAAAGGCGATAAAGGTAACGCTGCCCACCAGCAGGATCTCCACTGCCTTGCCACGGACGTAGTTCGCGATCTGCCCGTCCATTTCGTGCCAGACATGGCTCAGTACCCGACGCCGACTGGGCAAGAATTGCATCAGCCAACCCACAATGGCGTCCTTGTCCTTGAGAAAAAAGAACACCAGCAGAGGCAACAGCACCAGAAACACCATCACTTCCACAATATTGGGAATAGAGGCCAACGACAGGGTCAAGACCCCCTGTCCGGCTTCCGCTACCTGCCTCTGGATGACGGCAATCACCGAGTTCACTTGCTCAAGGGAAATCACTTCCGGGTAATGCACCGGTAATTCCCGCAACCAGGCCTCACCATTCTTCAACACATGGGGCAACTGCTCCTGGACCAGCAAGGCGGTTTGCCGCCAGACCATGGGTAACAACAGCACCAGTGTCATGACCAGCAAACCCAGAAACAAGGCGAAGACCAGGTTCACCGCCAGCATGCGCCTCATGCCGCGCCGCTCCAGCCCTGACACCAGCCCCTGCATTAAATAGGCAATCACGATAGCCGCCAGTACCGGCGCCAGCATGCCCCCGAAAAAGGCGATCAGCAGGCCTGCTGCCAGAAGGACGACCAGCAGGTAAACCGCTTCCTCGTCAGAAAAATACTGGTCCGCCCAGTTGCGTAAAATCCGCAGCATCAGTTCTCCTGTTCACCGCGACGAATCACAAGAATAAAACGGCCTGATGTCTCCTCACTGCGAACCAGCTCGTGGCAGGATTGTCTCAGATAGGCAGGAATATCGTTGGCCGAAGAGGCATCAGTGGCGATCACTTCCAGCACCTGGCCTGGCTGCATATGACGCAAAGCCTGGCGGGTTTTAAGAAGCGGCATGGGGCATTGCTGCCCGGAAGTATCCAACTGGAGATCAGTCACAGTGTCCGTCATGCTATTCATTGATTGCCATCCTGACGGCATTATAGTCACAACCCGGCCTGCCCGACATGGAGCCATTGATTGAAGTTGCTATCCCGCACACTCTTGCTGTTCTGCTGCCTGCTGACAGGACCTGCCAGTGCCAATGATGATTTGCCGGTACTGGGAGACCCCACTTCAGCATTGATGTCAGCAGATCAGGAGTACCGTCTGGGCCGTGCCTGGCTGCGCAGCCTGCGTGGGCAAACCTCCATCATGAACGACCCGATGGTGCAGGAATATGTGGAAAGCCTGGTCTACCGCCTCGCGTCCTACAGCGACCTGAAAGAGCCGGATCTGGACATCGTGGTGGTGAACAGCCGCCAGATCAACGCCTTCGCCGTACCCGGCGGCGTCATCGGGCTGAACGCCGGCCTGTTCCTGAATGCTGACAGCGAAGACGAAGTCGGCGGGGTGGTCGCTCACGAAATTGCCCACGTGAGTCAACGCCATTTTGCCCGCCGCTACCTGGATTCCAAGAAAGTGAATACGGCGGTACTTGCGGCCATGCTGGCCAGCCTCGCCGTGGCCATCGCCGGAGACGGGGAAGCCGGCATGGCAGGCATGGCTGCCACCCAGGCGGGCGCCATTCAGGCGCAATTGGCCTATTCACGTCAAAACGAGCGGGAAGCTGACCGCGTTGGCATGCAGACCCTGGCTGCAGCAGGGATGGATCCGGATGCGATGCCGCGATTCTTCGAACGCATGCATGATGGCCAGCGCTTTGCGGGCCGGCCACCGGAATTTTTGCTCACTCACCCGGTCACCGAAAGCCGTATCGCGGACAGCCGTGCACGGGCACGCAATCTCCCGTCCCCACGCCTGAATGTCTCTCCCCATTACCTGCTGATGCAGGCAAGACTGCGCGCCGCGTTTATCCAGAGCGACAGTCAGGCCATCGATTACTTCAGGCGTTACACCAACGAACACAGTGCGCTGGCCCTGCAGGCCGCCCAGTACGGGCTGGCACTCAGTTATCTGCGCGCCAACCACTACGAGCAGGCCCGCAAACTGATGCAGTCGCTGGCAGACCAGCACCCGGATGAGCTGTGGTTCCGGTTGGGGCTCACGGAAATCGCGCTGGATGAAGGACGCTACCCCGAAGCCATCAAGCAAGCCCGCTGGGTGCTGGATATTGCCCCCGGTAACTATGCCGCCTCCGTGCTGCTGAGCCGGGCTTACCTGCGCAGCAATCAACCTGACAACGCCCTGCCGATCATCAAACCGTTACTGGCACAACGCGGCACGGACCCCGCCATCTGGGAGCTGGCTGCCGATGCTTATGGCAACAGCGGAGACCGGGTACGCGCACTTCACGCCAAGGCAGAAAGCCAGTTCCTGCGCGGCAATGACAGCAAAGCGCTACAGCAAATGAACTATGCACTGCGCGATGCGCGGGAAGACTTTGCCCTGTACAGCAAGCTCAACGGGCGACTAAAGCAGATGCAGACACTGTCAGAAGAAAAGTTCTAGATCGCGGTCGAACGACCGCTCCCACCACCAAGGCGACGGTGACTGCCGGGGGGCCTGGCAACGTGTCGGGTCGTGTGGAAGCGACAAACAGGTCAATAAATCGCCGCTTGCTCCCCGAAGACTGGCACCTGGGCGTGAAGTCCTTACAATCGTCCCTTCTTTTGCCCCGGTAGCTCAGCTGGGTGAGTTCGGGGCTCTCCAAAGCATGCTTTGGCCGAACGAACGCGAAGCGGATACCGCCGCTTTGCCGGCGCCCGGAGGGCGAGCAAGCGCCTAATAAATCGCCGCTTGCTCCCCGGAGACTGGCACCCGAGCGTGAAGTCCTTACAATCGTTCCTTCTTTTGCCCCGGTAGCTCAGCTGGATAGAGCAAGCGCCTCCTAAGCGCTAGGTCGGATGTTCGAATCATCTCCGGGGCGCCACTTCCCCCTGATTTCAGCCCTTCCCGGGCTTGATTCAGGCTAAAAATGAACCAAATTCACGATACAGACATCCATGCAGAACTCTTCATCGCCCGCAACGCTGAGCCCCTGGCTGGTTCTGCTGATGGCCGCGACCACCGGCTTGGTGGTCGCGAGCAACTACTATGCGCAGCCCCTGCTGCACACTATCGCTGACCAACTGGCGCTCTCTTACGCCAGCGCCGGGATCATTGTCACCACCGCCCAGGCCAGCTATGCCGTCGGCCTCATTCTGCTGGTCCCCCTCGGGGACCTGCTGGAGCGCCGGGGGCTGGTGGTCACGATGATGTTGCTTGCCACCGGCGGATTGCTGGTCAGTGCCAGCGCCACATCGTTACCCATGTTACTTGCCGGAACGGCGATCACTGGTGCATTCTCGGTGGTTGCTCAGGTGCTGGTTCCCTTCGCCGCCACGCTCTCCCCTGTGGCCCACCGCGGCCGGGTTGTGGGTACGGTCATGAGTGGCCTGCTGCTGGGCATTCTGTTGGCCAGAACCGTCGCAGGCGCACTGTCCTCACTGGGCGACTGGCACACAGTCTACTGGGTGGCTGCCGGGCTGATGCTGGTCAATACCGCGATTCTGTTCCGCGCCCTGCCTCGCTACCGTCAGAACAGTCGGCTCAGTTATCCGCGCCTGATCGGATCGGTCGCTGTCCTGTTTGTGCGCTATCCCCTTTTCCGGCAGCGGGCCCTCCTGGGATGTCTGATTTTTGCCCTTTTCAGTATCTTGTGGACACCACTGGCCTTTTTGCTTTCCGCTTCTCCCTGGGACATGTCCGATGCCACCATTGGCTTGTTCGGGCTGGCCGGAGCGGTGGGCGCCCTGTCCGCACGCCACGCCGGCGTTCTCTCTGATCGGGGCCACAGCCGCATCCTGACCCTGGGCGGATTGGCCTTGCTCTTCGGCTCCTGGTGGCTGCTCAAACTGGGAGCGGAGTCTCTGCTCGCACTGGTGGCAGGGATCATGGTGCTGGACCTGGCACTGCAGACAGTGCATATCACCAATATGAACTTGGTGTTCTCGCTGGATGAACATATCCGCAACCGTCTGAATTCCGGCTACATGTTCCTGTACTTTCTGGGTGGCGCCGGGGGCTCTTTAGGCTCTGCTCGTGCCTACGACAACTTCGGTTGGGACGGAGTTGTCCTGCTGGGAGCAGGCATCGGGCTGATTGCCTTGCTGTATGGGGGCTGGCTTTGCCGCCGACAGGTTTGACGCTGTTTAACAGCCCGGCAATTTACCCGGCGCGCTTAGTGCTCTACATTCAGGGACAGGACTAATCGAAAAGGAATGACACGATGAAACTGCTGGGATTGCTGCAACTGGCGCTGGCGATTTATGCCATCGTCATGATTATTCAGTCTTCCGCTGAAACAGGTGCGAAGGTGCTGTGGGTGCTGCTGGTACTGATCCTGCCCCTTGTTGGCCTGATCATCTGGGCGCTGATGGGACCGGGCTCTCCGCTGAAGCGTTAGCAACCGACTTCAGCTCTGCACTTTTCTGCCAACTCTCTGGAACGCGGTAATAGCCCGTGTCCACCCCCTGGAAGCGCGGCTGATTGATCACCCGGCGCAACCTCTTCAGTGAAAAGTAGGGAATGTCGCGCAGAATGATATTGGCAATCCAGGCGGGGACTACCCCGCCTGGATCCAGTACGACCTCAATAGTGACTTCCACTTCACCCGGTTCTACCGGTGAAAAACGGTAATAGCCTTCCATCTGCGGCATTCGCACATAGCCATCCTGCTCCGGCATGCTGCTTTCGTGAAGGAAAAATGGCATGACCAGATCATAGGATTCTGGCTCTTGGTAGAACTGCACACGAAGCGGTGCATCCCGGTCACTGACGGGCCAGGGCAACCGGGTAGTCACGTAAACATCACGTTTGTAGTGGGAATGACGGCGCAAGTCCCGAATTTCCGAGACCATGTGCATGAAGGACGCCACGGAATCATAGTCATCCATCAGCACACCAATGGACTTGAAGTCTTCCACAGGCATGCGGGCAACACCCCGAAAGGTCTTCAGGCGGGAACTGTCGTCATCCTGGCGAAAAACCTGGATATCATCCCGGTCCGTCACCATGATCCAGCCGTCATCCGCGGCGAAGGCCGGCATGACCCCCAGCAAGGCCGCCAGCACCAGTAATACTCTTGTCAGCATCCACTCTTCCTGACGCGTTCCCGTTTCAAACCAGCAGCTCTTACCGGCCACCTTCTCCTGAGCGCGCACTTTATCGCCAGCAGAGACACACCGATACATCATGTCTACAATAGCGTGATCCAGCCCACACAAATGCTGGCACTATGCCATGATACAAAAGCATGAACGGGGTTTACAGATAGGGTTCCATCAGATGCGCCAACGCATTACGGACCCGTCGCCAGGGGGCCATCTCCTGAAAGGCTGCAACATCCATCCGGCGACAGCGGGGAAGACGCTGGTCAATACGGGCATCCACCGTACCGGCAAGCGCATCGCTATAGCATTCCAGATCAAATTCGAAATTCAGTCGCAGACTGCGGGCATCCCAATTCCCTGATCCCAGCATTACCCAGTGCCCGTCAACCGTCATAACCTTGCTGTGATCAAACGGCGGCGGCGACAGGTACAGTTCAGCCCCCTCACTCACCAGCCAGCGTAATGCATGCAGGCTGGCCCAGTGCACCATGCGGAGGTTGTTTTTCTGCGGCACAATCAGCTGCACTTGCACCCCCTTGAGCATGGCCAGCTGCAAGGTCGCCAGCAGCGTAAGATCGGGCACGAAATAAGGGGTAACGATCCGGATACGGTGTTCTGCGGCACCAATAGCCGCCAGCAGAGTCAGCCGTCGCTTGTCAAAATCCGCATCCGGGCCAGCACTGATCCCCCTGGCCTGCACATCTCCCAGCTGCGCCAGCCCACGGTAACTGGTTTCCAACAGTTCACCGCGGCTGAACAACCAGTCTGCTGCAAAACTGCGTAGCAACTGCCCCACCACAGGCCCTTCCAGCCGCGCATGCAGGTCGGTGATGGACGGAGGGCTCTGAATGTAGCCAGCACGAATATTCATGCCACCGGTGAAACCGGTTTCCCGGTCGACAATCATGAATTTACGGTGGTTTCTGAGATTAATGTAAGGCATCCGCCAGGGCGCAAGCGAGTAGAGGAAGCGTTGCACCGGCACCTTGTTGCGGCGCAACCGCCAAACCACAGACGGCAGGGAATACAGTGAACCAACCCCATCCACCAGCACCCGCACCTTCACCCCGCGCTGGACCGCCCGAGCGAGAGCTTCCACTACCGGTCGACCGGCAGCGTCATTACCAAAAATGTAGGTCGCCAGAAAAACGCTTTCGTTGGCGCCCTCGATCGCGTCCAGCATTTGCTGATAGGCCGCCGGCGCATCCAGGGGCGTAATGCGGTTACCGTCGGTAAGAGGCAAATGGGTCAGACGCCCTACCAACCGACTCAACTCCTGAAAATGCCCATGCAGTGGCAGGGGTTCAGCCGCCACACGCCAGCCTTCATCGGTCTCGATCTTGCCACCGGTGAGCTGCCGGGCACGGCGGCGGATACGGTTCACGCCCAGCAGGAAGTACAGCAGAGCACCAAACACCGGCACCAGCCAGACGAGCCCGGTCCAGGCCGCTGCGGCCCGGGCATCGCGCTTGTTCTGTGAAACATGGATGGTGACCGTGATGGCCAGGGCGATACTGATCATTGCCGCCAGATGCGGCCAGAACGGTTCCAGCCGCAGCAGCCAACGGTCAATCCCCTGCCCCCACTGCGTTATGAATGCGTCCATTCCTCTCCTTGCCGGACCGCCAGAATTCACCTTGTCTCGATACAGTGCAATGCTGGCAACATAGCACAAATCCCTGTTTTAACGGGTAGTTACCTCTGTCACACCGGTGACATTTTTGCGCTTTCCGTCCCGTTTCACTAAAATGCGCCCTCTTTTGGGTCAGTGACTGCACACAGGCAGCGTCCTGCTTCCCCGCTAATGGCTGGAAGACGGGCAAGACCCAGGTCCCTCGCGTCCCTAGTGGCGTACAGCGACGAGCCACGGCTCGTGTTCAGTACCGGCCGCCGCCGGTTATCAGTAGTAATGACTAATTTCCGCTGGTTTAGGCAGCCAGTGTACCGGTGTTGGCGTGGCGTCTTCGCGCAGCAACGCATCGGCACATGATGAGGAGCGTAACCATGCCCGAGACCAATACGGTTATTCCGCTGCACCAGAGCGAGCACACACAGTTTGATGAGCCTCGCCGCTTCAAGGTGTTCACCGCCAAACAACTCGACAAGATCGAGCCACTCAAGCGTCTGGATGACGACACCCGCTTCGCCATGGAGGTCGTTGCCAATGTCCTGCCATTCCGGGTAAACGAGTACGTCATCAACGAACTGATCAACTGGGACAAGGTTCCCGACGACCCTATCTACCAGCTGACATTCCCACAGAAAGGGATGCTGGCACCGGAGCACTTCGACCGGGTTGCCAATGCCATGCGCGGTGGAGACAAGGACCACATCAAGGCCGTGATCGCGGAGGTACGTGAAGCACTGAACCCTCACCCAGCAGGCCAGATGGAACACAATATGCCGGAAGTGGATGGCGAGAAAATCGACGGCATCCAGCACAAGTACAACGAAACGGTGCTGTTCTTCCCCAGCCAGGGCCAGGTGTGTCACAGCTATTGCACGTTCTGCTTTCGCTGGGCCCAGTTCATCGGCGACAACGATCTGAAGATTGCCGCCAAGGAAGCAGGTCAACTCAAGAAATATATCCAGGCACACCCGGAAATCACTGATGTGTTGATCACCGGTGGCGATCCTTTGGTAATGAAAACCAAAAACCTGCGCGCCCATATCGAGCCGTTGCTGGAACTGGAACAGATTCGCACCATCCGTATCGGTTCCAAAGCCCTGACGTTCTGGCCCTACCGGGTGGTCTCGGATGCCGACGCTGACGACCTGCTGGCACTGTTCCGCGAAGTCCAGGCCAGCGGAAAGCATCTGGCGCTGATGGCTCACTACAACCACTGGCAAGAACTGGAAACCGACATCGCCAAAGAAGCGGTGCGACGAGTTCGTGCCACCGGTGCGGTCATCCGTGCCCAGGGACCGTTGCTGGCCCACATCAACGACAACGCCGATGACTGGGCGCGTCTGTGGCAAACCCAGGTAGAGCTGGGCATTGTGCCGTACTACATGTTCGTGGAACGCGACACCGGCGCCCGCCACTACTTTGAAGTGCCACTGGCCAAAGCGTGGGAAATTTATCGGGACGCCATGAAACAGGTATCGGGTATTGCCCGAACGGCCCGCGGCCCGAGCATGTCCAGCCACCCGGGCAAGGTCGAGATCCAGGGTGTGACCGAAATCAACGGTGAGAAGGTCTTCGCGTTACGGTTTATCCAGGGCCGCAACCATGACTGGGTACAGCGACCCTTCTTTGCCAAATACAACGAAGAGGCGACGTGGCTGAACCATCTGGAACCGGCTTTCGGTGAAGACACCTTTTTCTTTGACGATGAGTTGGCCGCCATGGAACGCGGATAGCTGCCTCGCCAACCAGCGCCCCGCTTTGCGGGGCGTTTCCATTTGCGGGCGAGCAATCTGGACACTCCACCCATCGCCCCAGCAACANCAACCCGNCTGTTCANANANNTCNCCCANGCCCCNAANCNGNCATGGTGTTCCNNACACNATTACGCTAATANTTCCCNGNNACGNCGACNTTTNTTNTTTGGAGAAANNCCATGAAAAAAGGCTTGGCTCAGCGCCCTTNGCGCCNTNATGCTCACCGGCTGTCTCGGNCAGAACGCCCTNTTCGATACNGTNCAGGACTGGAATGCCGANGCGACCNANAACAANTTTGTNAATCAGGTGATTTCTTTCGCCTTCTGGTGGATNCCGGTTTACGGGCTNNNCGNTGCTNGGTGACATNNTNATCTTCAACTCNATNGANTTCTGGACNGGNACNAACCCGATCAGCCAGGAAGGCGCNAAAGTCGCAGGCACCACCGAAACCGTCACTGACGGCCTGGGCAACGAAGCCCAACTGACCTACCACGCTGATGGTTCCATCGGCGTGCTGGCCACCAGCGGAGANGTGGCNGAAAGTTACACCCTGATCAAGGAAGGCAGCAAAGTGATCAAGGTGCAGAACGGACAACGTGAAGTGCTTGGCTCCATNATGCTCTGAGACGATGTGACGATGCGCAGGCANGCATTGCTNCCTGCGCATCAACACAGACGAGACAGCGTAATCAGCGCCTGCTCTACCCGGTTATCCCATTTTACCGCGCAGTTAAGACGCAGGCAGTTGGTAAACTTCCCGGTAGCGGAAAACAAGGCACCCGGCGCAAAACTCACCCCCTGNTCCTGAGCCTGTTCNATCAATTCTGACGTATCAATGTCACCGGGNAACTCCAGCCACAGCACAAACCCTCCGGCAGGTCGGCTNACCCGTGTTTCGGCAGGAAATAACTGCGTTACACGCTCCGTCATNCGGGCAACACTGCGAGCNTGCTCNCCGCAAACCTGACGAAGATAACGGTCGTAGTGNCCTCTCTCCAGATANCGAGCCAGCGCCAGCTGGGACGGCGTAGAAACCGACACCGTATTGATGAACTGCAGATAACGCGCCTTTTCGGTGTAAGCATCCGGGGTCACCATCCAGCCCACACGCAATCCCGCCGACAACGTCTTGGAGGAAGACGAGCAGTAGAAAACCTGCCCCGTTGAATCCCAGCTCTTGATCGGTCTGGGTCGCCGCCCGGTCAACGGAAGGTCCCCATAGATATCATCCTCCACCAGCGGNACCCGGTGTCTGGCCAGCAAGGCCAGCAAAGCTTGCTTTCGCTCATCCGACAGGCACACCCCCAACGGGTTCGAGAAATTACTCACCACCACGCAGGCAGATACCTTCCAGCGNTCCAGCGCCAGAGTNAGTGCNTCCAGGGAGATGCCGGTCTCGGGATCCGTGGGAATCTCCAGAGCCTTGAGCCCCAGTGACTCAATCACCTGCAGCAACCCATAGTAGGTCGGAGACTCAATGGCCACCGTATCTCCCGGCTGAGTGACCAGTTTCAGGGCTATCGCAACCGATTCCTGACAACTGTTGGTAACCAGTACCTGCTCAGGGCGAGTGGGACACTGCAAGGCAGCCATACGACGTGCAATCTGGGTGCAGAGTTCAGGCGCNCCGGGGGGAAATTCGTAGCCAACGCAACGTCTTCGTTGTTCGCGAAGCACCCCGTGAAAGACTTTTTCCATGGTCGCCACCGGCATGTACTCCGGGGCCGGCACCGCCGCCCCCAGGTTAACGATCGCCGGATTATTCACATTCTGCAGAATCTGTAATACCCGCTCCTGCCCGGTGATACGACGCGGCCGCCGGCTCGCCCGGGCNACCCTGGGAGGTTCAAGCTCGGCAAGCGGTGGACAGACGTAATACCCGGATCTCGACCGNGCTTCCAGGACACCTCGCTGCTCCAATTCCCGACAGGCATTCACCGCGGTGGAGACACTCACCTGATGCTGTGCCGCCAANATGCGCACCCCGGGTAACCGACTTCCCACGGGATACGCCTNCTCGCGAATCAGTTCCTGAAGGGTATCCGCAAGGCGTTGATACAAAGTCATGGCAATTACCGATACAGATAGCGTTACAACAGGCAGCACAGTTTTATAAAAATACAATCTGTACTGCATCAATTTTGTTTTCTTATATCTGTATCGATACGGCTTGTCCACCTACTCTGGAACACCTTCCAGAGCCAATGGATGCCAGCCATGCCAATGGAGCAGATTTTCGCCCTTGTCGGCTTTGTTGCCGTAATGACCGGAACCCCCGGCCCCAACAACCTGATGCTGGTTTCTTCCGGCGCCAACGCCGGCTTCATTCGTTCGTTGCCGCATATTCTGGGTATCGTGATCGGCTGTCAGATCATGCTGCTGTGCATCGCGCTGGGGCTCGGCCAGCTGCTGAGTCACTCCCCCTCTCTGATCAACGGGTTGCGCATAACCGGTGCCCTTTATTTACTGTGGCTGGCCTGGCAGCTGGTGCGAAACCGATCCCTGCAGGACCACCCGCAGCAGCAACAGCCCCTGACCTTTATCCAGGCGGCGCTGTTCCAATGGGTTAATCCCAAAGCCTGGATGATGACGTTGACCGGGGTGGCCACTTTTACCCAACCCCACAACTTTACCCCCAGCATGCTGCTGCTTGCCGGCACCTTCGTGGTTGTGGGTTTGCCGCTGATCAGTAGCTGGAACCTGTTTGGCGCGGCATTAAAGAACGGCTTGAAAAAAGGAAAACGTCTGCGGTATTTCAATCGCGTCATGGCGGTACTGCTGGTTGCCTCCTTGTATCCCACCTTTGGCATACAACCCAGTCAGGCCAGCGAGGTGCAGCCGAGCTCCTCCCCCGCGCCTCAGCCAGAGCTGAAACGGGACAAGCTGGGATGGTGGATGAGCGTGATGTAAACCGGCGACACACGTAAAGTCAGGGCAGAAAACCGCCTTGGCCCTTCCTCCCTTCGACGGACTCCCTTAGGCTTGGCGTTTGGCAATGCTATCCAAGGAATGTCCATGCAAAACGGGCTGATGGTGCTACACAGCAACCGTCTGGAAACCCTCACTGAACTGGTGGCGGACTGGCTTCGTCGCCAGCCGTTGTCCCCGTTGGAAACAGAGACGTTTCTGGTGCAATCCAATGGCATGGCCCAATGGCTGAAACTGCAACTTGCCCAATCTCTGGGGATCAGTGCCGGCTACCAGTTCCAGATGCCCGCCCGTTTTTTATGGAACGCCTATCGCGCCGTGCTGGGGGAGGAACAGGTCCCACGCACTTCGCCCTTCGACAAATCCCGGTTGCTGTGGCGTCTGTATCGTTTGCTGCCGACTCTGCTGGACGATCCACACTTCGGCCCGCTACGGCACTTTCTTACCGATGACCAGGACTGCCGCAAGCGGCATCAGCTGGCGGAACGGTTGGCGGATCTCTATGACGCCTACCAGGTGTATCGCGCCGACTGGCTGACCGACTGGGAAGCCGGCCGCGATCAACTGCGCAAGGCCCACGACCGCAACGCCCACGATGATTTCCCCGACAGCCAGCGCTGGCAGGCCCATCTATGGCGCGCCGTACTGACAGACATGGACGACGACAAACAGGGCCTCAGTCGCAGCGCCATCCATGACCGTTTTATCGAAACGTTGAAGAGCGGCGAAACGCCACCCGGCCTGCCGCGTCGCCTGATCATCTTTGGCATCAGCGCCCTTCCCCAGCAATCCCTGGAGGCCCTCGCCGCACTCAGCCAGCACTGCCAGATCCTGATGCTGGTGCAGAACCCCTGCCAGCACTACTGGGCAGATATCGTGGAAGACCGTCATCTGCTCCGACGTCAACTGGACGAGCGCAAACGTCACCTCGACCTGCTGCCAGAGAACCGGGTCAATCCGCTGCTGGCCGCCTGGGGCAAACAGGGCCGGGACTTTATCGGACTGCTCTATGATCACGATGATCCGGACAGCTACCGCAGCGCGTTCCAGAACCAGATCGACCTGTTCACGGATTTAACACCGGGCACGCTGCTGGAACAGTTGCAGCAGGATATTCTCGATCTGGAACCGCAGCCGGCTCCGGATCAGCGACCGCTCCTGCAACCGGATTCGTCCCTGCATTTCACCATCGCCCACAGCCCCCAGCGGGAGGTAGAGATCCTGCAGGATGCGTTGCTGAAACGCTTTGCCGAGGACCCCACCCTGCAGCCCCGGGACGTGATTGTGATGGTGCCGGATATCGAGGCCTACGCGCCCTACATTGATGCGGTGTTTGGTCGCATGGAGCGGGACGATCCCCGCTACCTGCCTTACACCCTCAGCGACCGCAGTGCCGGTGCCGCCTCGCCCATGGCCCAGGCCATGGAGTCCCTGCTGCACCTGCCCCAATGGCGCTTCACCGCCAGCGACATTCTCGACCTGCTGGAGGTGCCTGCAGTGCGCCAGCGCTTTGCCATCGAGGAAAGCGACTTGCCCCAGCTGGCCAGCTGGATTGATCAGGCCCGTATCCGCTGGGGGCTCAACAGCGACCAGCGCCACACCCTGGACGTCCCCGGCTTTGAACAAAACAGCTGGGCGTTCGGGCTCAAACGCATGCTGGCCGGCTACCTGATGGGCGATGGCCCCGCCTGGAATAACATCCAGCCGCTGGACGAAGTAGCAGGGCTGGGCGCCGAGCTGGCCGGGCGACTGTCACGCTTGCTGGAGAATCTGGAACAGCACTGGCTGGCCTTCCGGGACAGCGCCACTCCGACCCAGTGGCAGCTGCGTTTCAGCCAGTTGCTGGACGATCTGTTTGCCCCCGACGAACAGGACGATCAGGGCCTCGATGCCGGCCTGCGCGATGCCCTCAACGACTGGCTGGCGGCCTGTGGCGAAGCGGATTTCGACAAGGCCCTGCCGCTGACCGTGGCCCGCCGCCCATTACTGGATGCACTCAATTCCGAAAGCCTGTCGCAGCGCTTTATGGCCGGCCGCATCAACGTCTGTACCCTGATGCCCATGCGCGCCATTCCGTTCCGCCATGTCTGCCTGTTGGGCATGAAAGACGGCGATTACCCCCGCCCGCAGCAGCCCATGGATTTCGACCTGATGCGCCAGTGGGGCAACTATCGCCCGGGGGATCGCTCCCGGCGGGACGACGACCGTTACCTGTTTCTGGAAGCCCTGCTCAGCGCCCGCGACAGCCTTTATATCAGCTGGACCGGCCGCAACGTGCGCGACAACAGCGAACGTCCGCCTTCGGTACTGGTGGCCCAGCTGCGCGATCACATCAACCAGCGCTGGCACTGCGACCATGGCGACCCGGTAGAGGCCCTCACCCAGGCCCATCCCCTGCAGCCCTTCAGCGGCCAGTACTTTGATGCCGCCAACGATGCCCTCAACACCTATGCCAATGAATGGCGTGTACTGCATGATGGCGAGGCCCCGCGGGTGGACAATCGCCAGCCGTTGCCGCCACTGGACGTGGACGAACCGGTGAACTGCAGCGTCCTGGGTCGCTTCCTCAAACAACCGGTGGCGCATTTTTTCGAACGCCGGCTCAAGGCAAAACTGAAACTGGAACGCCAGGTACTCGAAGACAGCGAACCCTTCGGTTTCGATGGGCTGCAACGTTATCAACTGCAGGATCAGCTGGTCAGTGATGCCCTGCAGGTGGGTCCGGAACAGGCACAAAGCACCATGCAGGCCACTCTGAACCGGCTGGCCGCCAGCGGCGACCTGCCCCTGCATCCGTTTGAAGAAGGTAGCCGTGACAGCTTGTTGGTGCCGCTGGCCGATCCGCTGGACGATTACTTTGCCCTGTTGGCCCGGAGCGGCAGCCCGCAGCCCCAGCAGGAAATCCGTCTGACCGCTGGCCCCCTGCCACTGGAAGACTGGCTCACCGATCTGCGCGGCGCCACCGCCAACCCCCAGCGGCTGGTCCTGCAGACCGGCAGGCTGGAAAACCGTTACGACAAGCTGTGTCGCGACTGGGTAATTCATCTGGCTGCCTGTGCTGCCGGTTACCCGCTCACCACCCGCATACAGGGCCAGGATGGGCGCTTTACCTTGCTACAGGTGACCCAGCAGGCAGCCCAGCAGCATCTCGACCAGCTTGGTCATGCCTGGCAACAGGCGCTCTGCCATCCGCTACCGGTGGCCTGTGCCACCGCCTTTGCCTTCCTGGCGGAAGAAGATGAAGAGAAAGGCGTGAAAGCAGCAAGGAACAAATACACCAGCAGCGATTTCAGCCGAGGGGAAGTGGATGACCCGTCACTGGCCCGCGCCTGGCCGGATTTCGATACGCTCTGGGCACAGACAAAAGAGGAAGAACCGCTGTTTCTTTACTGGACAGAACAACTCTATGCGCCCCTCTTCCTGAACAGCCAGTGGGCCGAACTGGGGGACCTGTCATGAGCCATAACGACGGATGTCAGGCCCCACCGCTACCGATCACCTTCCCTCTGCATGGCACCCGGTTGATCGAAGCCAGCGCCGGTACCGGCAAGACCTTCACCCTGGCAGCGCTTTATCTGCGCCTGGTGCTGGGACATGGTGACGACCGGGCCTTCCACCGCCCGCTGCTGCCACCGGACATCCTGGTGGTGACCTTTACCGAAGCCGCCACGGAAGAATTGCGCGAGCGGATTCGGGACCGCCTGGCCGATGCCGCCCGTACCTTTGCCGACCCGGACGCCACTGCCAGCGACCCGGTGCTGTCACAACTGCTGGCCGACTACGCCGAGCCGCAGGCGCGCAAGCAATGCGCCCAGCGTCTGGATGCCGCCGCCCAGTGGATGGACGAAGCGGCCATCTACACCATCCACGGTTTCTGTAATCGCATGCTCAAGCAGCATGCGTTTGATTCCGGCAGCCTGTTCAGCCTGGAACTGCAGGAAGATGCCAGCGATGACCAACTGCAGGCGGCACGGGATTACTGGCGCAACATCATCAACCGCTTCCCGGTGAGTGCCGCCAACCAGTTGCAAAGCGAAGGCCTGGGCAACCCGGATGCCCTGCTCAAGCAAGCCCGTCCCCTTCTGGGGCTCAAGGAAGCCGATCCGGCGAACCTGCCAGACAGTGTCAAAAAATGGCTGACGCAAACCGATCCCCAGGCCGAGCTGGACCGGCTGGCTCGCCAGCAACTGGCGGAGGCCTTGCCGGACTTTCTTCACTGGGTACGTGACGCCCAGGAGAACAAGTGGCTGAACGGCAACAGCTACCGGGCGAAAAGTGTGCCCGGCATGCTCAAGCTCCTGAAGCGCTACGCCAAGGGTGAAGGCCTGCGCGACAAGGATTACGACGTCCTCTTCAAGTTTTCTGAAGACGGCCTGAAGCTGACCAAGGCGGGTCAGGACCACCGTCCGGACTTCCTGTTCTGCAAGACGCTTGATCGGGTCCTGATGGGGCGCGAAAACACCCGCCTGCCACGCACGGACCTGCTGGCCCATGTGGCCGCCTGGATTGACCGGCGGGTGGACCAAGTGCGCCGCCAGACCGCGACGCTGGGCTTCGATGACATGCTCACCCGCCTGCGTGATGCCCTGGAAGGGTCCAACGGCGAGCGGCTGGCCGCGGTGATTCGTGAGCAATTCCCGGTAGCGCTGATCGACGAATTTCAGGATACCGATCCGGTCCAGTACGGGATTTTCTCTGCACTCTATGGGAATCAGCCGGAGATCGGCTGGTTCATGATCGGCGACCCCAAGCAGGCCATCTATGCATTCCGCGGCGCGGATGTATTCACCTACCTGAAAGCCCGCACGGCCACCGAAGGCAACCACTACACACTCAAAAAGAACTTCCGTTCTGCCCATGCCATGGTCTCCGCTGTGAACGAGTTGTTCACTTACAGCGACCAGACCTTTGGTGATGTCTTCCGTATGGCCAAAACCGGCAGCCCCTTTCCTTTCGACCCGGTGGAAGCCCAGGGTCGCAAGGAACAACTGGAAGTGGATGGGCAGGTCAAAGCAGGCATCACACTGTGGGTGGAAGACCGCGACAGAGCGGTCAGTGCCGGTCAGTACCGCCAGCAACAGGCGGACCGTTGCGCCACCGAAATCGCCCACCTGCTCAACGGCGCGGAAAAAGGCGACACCGGTTTCCGCAAAGGCGAACAATTCCGGCCGCTCCAGCCCAACGACATTGCCATCCTGGTTCGTGACCGCACCGAGGCCAAAGCCATTCGTGATGCGCTGATGGAACGTGCGGTGCGCAGCGTGTATTTGTCTGACCAGGATTCCGTCTTTGCCCAGCCGGAAGCGATCGACCTGCTGCTGATCCTGCACGCCTGCGCCAACCCGGAATCGGACAGCAAGGTGCGCAGCGCCCTGGCCAGTGCGTCACTGGATATAGCCTATACGGAACTGGATGCCATCAACCAGGATGAGGTGCGCTGGGAGCGTATGGTGGAACAGTTCCATGGCTATCGGCACCAGTGGCAACAGCAAGGCGTGCTGCCCATGCTGCGCAGTTTGCTGATGGATTTTCATGTCCCGGTGCGCCTCAGCCAGAGCCTGGATGGCGAGCGGGCACTGACCAACCTGCTGCACCTGTCTGAATTGCTGCAGCAGATGGCCACTCAACTGGATGGCGAGCAGGCCCTGATTCGCTATCTGGAAGAAACCCTCGAACAGCAGAGTAACAGCAGCAAGGAAAGCATCCTGCGGCTGGAAAGTGATGATGACCGGGTCAAGGTAATCACCATCCACAAATCCAAGGGGCTGGAATACCCGCTGGTGTATCTGCCCTTTATTTGCAGCTTCCGCCCCGCCGACAAGAGCAAGCCGCCGCTGCGTTTCCATGATGATGACCGGCTGCATGTGTCACTGGAGCCGGATGCAGAAGACGAGCGCAAGGCTGACGAAGAGCGCCTGGCGGAAGACATGCGCCTGCTCTATGTGGCACTCCCCCGGGCCTGCCATACCTGCACCCTGGGCATTGCCCCCTACGTGAAAGGCAACAGTAAAACCAACCAGCTGGAGAAAAGTGCCATTGGCCGCCTGCTGTTTGGTGATGGTGTGGAAAATGAAAAACTCACCGAAACACTGAGACCAGTCATCAGCGACTCGGTGAGCGTGATCGCGCCACCGCAGAGCAATGATCTGCCGTATCAACCGGCCACCCGGAAGCTGACCCTGAAACCGGTACAAGTGCCCCCCCGACATCAACGCCAACCCTGGTGGATTGCCAGCTACAGTGCCCTCAAGCAGGTTCAGGAAACCCTGGCCCCGGCGGACCCGCGCAGCGACCAGTTGGCCGAACAACCGGATCAGGACAGCATGCCGGAACAGGAGCCCTTGGCGGGTAGCATCCACGCCTTCCCGCGCGGCGCCGCCCCCGGCACCCTGCTGCATGATGTTCTCGAGCAGGCAGCAAACCAGGACTTTGTTGCGACCCTGGCGTCCCCTGCCCCCTTCGAACAGGTTGTGGCAGAAAAACTGCAGGCTCGCGGCTGGCAGGATCACGCGGCGGTGATTGAGGACTGGTGGAAAACCGCCCTGCAAACCCCGTTACCGCTGGCCGCTGATCAGGTGGCACTGAGCGAGATGGCCACCTATGTGGCAGAGATGGAATTCATGTTGCCCGCCAACCAGGTGAGCGTGGCTTCACTGGATCAGGCCATCCGCGATGCCATCCACCCTGACCTGCCCCGCCCGCGACTGGAAGCGGACACCCTCAACGGCATGCTCAAGGGCTTTATCGATCTGGTGTTCGAACACCGCGGCAAGTACTACGTGCTCGACTACAAATCCAACTGGCTGGGCGTGGATGACACCGCCTACACCACCGACGCCATGACCCGTGCCATTCTCGACAAGCGTTACGAGGTGCAGTACGTACTCTACCTGCTGGCCCTCCATCGTCTTCTCAAGAACCGGCTTGGCGAAGACTACAATCCGAATCAACACCTGGGCGGCGCCGTCTATGTGTTCCTGCGCGGCATGCAGGGGCCAGCCGCGGGCACGGTCTTCGACCGGCCGGCGACGGAGTTGATTGAAAGGCTGGATGCGATGTTTGGAGGGAAACAATGAGCTATGAGCTGCGAGCTACCAGCGACCAGTCGCAAGACAACACACCGTTAATGGATTCGCCATGCCCGCGGAGACAAAGCATCAAGGCAATGAAACGAGATTGTTACTCCTGCCTTCGTAATACCAGATTTACAACTGGCAGCTCACCGCTCGTAGCTCATAGCTGCTCTCCCCGGAGGGGCTTCGATGCAATCTGATCTATTCTCCGCCCTCAACTGGGAAGACGCCCTGGAGCAACTGCGTGACGGTGGCCTGTTGCGGGATCTGGATGTGGCCATCGCCCGCTTTCTGCATCAGCAATGCAGTGAGGCAAGCTATGAAGTGCTGTTACTCGCAGCCTTTACCAGCAACCAGCAGGCCAGTGGCCATCTCTGTCTGGATTTTGAGAATGACGCCCTGAGCACGCAGCTGTGGGGCACATCACCGCCTGCGGAACTGACGCAGTTACTCCCCGGGACACCGGACCAATGGCTCACAGCCTTGCAGCAAAGCCCGCTGGTCAGCAACGACGGCAGCACACCGCTGGTGCTGGATCAGCATCGACTTTATTTGCGCCGTAGCTGGTCACAGGAACGGTCGGTTGCCGACGCCATTGCAGCACGGCTGGCCACGCCTTCCGGACTGTCTGCACAGCAACTGCATGGCCCGTTGCAGGCGCTGTTCCCTGACAGTGGTAACGGCACCAACTGGCAACAGGTGGCCTGCGCGCTGGCCAGCCGCGTTGGAATCGGCATCATTACCGGCGGGCCGGGGACCGGCAAGACCACCACAGTGGTAAAACTGCTGGGCCTGCTGCAAAGCCTGGCCATGGAAAACCATCAGCGCCTGCGCATTCGTCTCGCCGCCCCCACCGGCAAAGCCGCCGCACGACTCACCGAATCCATTGGCGACCAGGTCGCCGCCCTGCCGGTATCTGATGCGGTTCGCGACAGCATTCCCACCGACGTGACCACCCTGCACCGTCTGCTGGGCACCCGGCCAGATTCGCGGCACTTCCGTCATCACGCCCACAATCCCCTGCACGCGGATCTGGTGGTGGTAGACGAAGCCAGCATGATCGACATGGACATGATGGCCAGCCTGCTGGCGGCCCTCCCCGCCCATGCGCAACTGATCCTGCTGGGCGACAAGGACCAGTTGGCCAGCGTAGAAGCCGGCGCAGTCATGGGTGATTTGTGTCGCCATGCCTTTGAGGGGCGTTACCACGCCGACACCGTGGAGTTCGTGGCACAGAGTTGTGGCGCCGACATTCGTGACTTCTGTGAAGAGCCTGACCAGCCCGGCACGGCACTGGCACAGTCCACGGCCATGCTACGGACTAACTGGCGCTCCAAAGACAGCCCCGGCATTGGCGCCCTGGCTACTGCAATCAATCAGGCGGACCTGGGCAAGTCACGGGAGGCATTCCGGGATTACCCGGAGAGCCTCAACCGTCACCGGTTGCAAAACGACAATACACAGCTGGAAAACCTGTTGGTGGAAGGCAGCGCAGGTCACGCCGGCTTACGCAGCCTGTTTGCCGCGGTGGACTCCCCGCCCGGCAACGAAGAACGGGATCCATGGGCAGCGGGTCTGCTCAAACAGTTAACCCACCAGCAATTGCTCAGTGGCCTGCGCAGCGGCCCCTTTGGGGTAGAGCAGCTCAATCAGCGCCTCACCCATTACCTGCAACAACAGGATCTGGCACCGGAACGGGAGTGGTATGCGGGCCGCCCGGTGATGATGACACGCAATGATTACCAGCTGGGGCTGATGAATGGCGATGTGGGCCTGACGCTCCCCGGCGAGACCGATGACAACGGCAACCACCGGTTGAGGGTGGCCTTCCAGTTGCCCGACGGCCGAATCAAGTGGGTGCTGCCTTCGCGGCTGGACGGGGTAGAAACCGTGTACGCCATGACCGTGCACAAATCCCAGGGTTCGGAGTTTCGTCACACCTTGCTGGTGCTGCCGGATGCGCCGCACCCGCTGCTGACCCGGGAGTTGGTTTACACCGCGATTACCCGCGCTCGTGATACCTTTACCCTGCTGGAGTTCGGCAAACCGTCCGTGCTGGAAAGTGCCATTCGCAAGCCGACCTGGCGAGCCTCCGGGCTGGCAGACCGGCTCCAGGGCTGAGTTGGCAACAAACGGAGAGCACCAGACGCCTCTGCCGGCATCCGCCTCCGCCCGCCCCGTAGACCTACCCTGCGGGGCCATCGCCGATTAGAATCCGCATCTGAATCTGTTGAGCCACACTGCACACAGGACCGCAACCCGTCATGTCATCCGAATTGACCCAGCCCGCCTCCACGCTCGAGTACCTGCGCCGCATCGAATCCAGCAAGCTGTTTCAGGGCGCGGTCATTGCCATCATTATCCTGTCGGCACTGACCATCGGAGCCAATACCTACACCCTGCCACCGCTATTCAGCGACACCCTGGCGCTACTGGACAACGCCATCACGGTTTTCTTTCTGGTAGAAATTCTGTTCCGCCTGGGCGTACACCCCGACAAGAAGCGGTTCCTGCTGGATGGCTGGAATCTGTTCGATACGCTGGTAGTCATCGGCAGCCTGATCCCCATGGACAATGCCGAAGTGGTTCTGCTGGGCCGGCTACTGAGGGTATTTAGGGTATTGCGACTGGTATCGGTGGTGCCGGAACTGCGCTTCCTGATCAACTCGCTGATCAAGGCCATCCCGCGCATGGGCTACATCGCACTGTTGATGTTCATCATTTTCTATATCTACGCGGCCATGGGCTCCATGTTCTTCTCCAGTGTCGATGAAACCCTGTGGGGGGATGTGGCCATCTCCATGCTGACCCTGTTCCGGGTGGCCACCTTCGAAGACTGGACCGACGTGATGTACGCCACCATGGAAAGCTACCCGTTAAGCTGGCTGTATTACCTCAGCTTTATTTTCCTGACCGCGTTCGTCTTCCTGAACATGATGATCGGGGCCATTCTGGAAGTGATGAGCGAGGAACAAAATGCCAAACAAGCGGAGCAGGCCCATGACGAGCGCGAAAAAATGACACGGCAATTGGCAGAGATGCAGTCGCAACTTACCGAGCTCACAGCCCTGATGAAAGCCCGCAAAGAGTAAGTTTTCCTCTTTACACTACAGGCCGCCCGGTTATCTTTCAGCCTAAAAAAGGGACACCATGGTGTCCCTTACCACACAGTCAGTTAACGATCCGTTCCTTGTCGAAAAAGGCTTCGATCAGCCACTGGTTATAACCGCCCAGTCGCTTGCCTTCGAGGCGGGCCTGCGCCTCATGATAAATCGGATGGTGCTCCATGCTTTTGGGCAAAAGTACTTGTGCGGTCCAGGTAAAACCCCGAATCCAGGCGTAATTGAATTTCTGCCACCAGCCGTATTTCATGTCGTACTGATCCCGGATACGCGGCGGTAGTTCGGCCGAGGTGATGATTTCCTGCCCCCACAGCGGAGCAATCATCCAGATGGATTTGGGATCAAACAGGTCGTCCTTGAGTTGCATCGCATTGGGCGTGACCGTCAGCTGCGGGCTCGCCCACATGGCCTCGTTGTAGGCCATAAATTCATCCCAATCCGACGGCAAGGCACTTTCCGGGATGCCGAACAACATGGCGAACAGCTTGGTCTCTTCGTAGAACTGGTCTTTTTCTTGTGGTGTCAGTTTGTGTTCCAGCTTTTCGTACATGTGCACGATGGTTTCCCACAAGGTGGCATGCACCCAGATCATGGCGCTGACTTCATTGGCACGGTACGCCGAGCCATGATGGAACGCACCGGCCTGCTCGGTCATTTCTCCTTCAATTTCCTCATGGATATTGCGCACCTGGTTCGCCGACGCCATGACCTGCGGCATGCTGCCAAAGACCATGCTGGAAATGTGATAGAAGGTGCGCCGCGCCCGGCCAAGAGGGTCATTGCGGACTTCAGAGTGCTGGTCGATCCCCGCAGTGACCCAAGGATGAGCGACTTGTAACAACAAGGCACGACCCGCCCCAAAAGCCGGCGGCGCCCCAAGCCCATCGAGCTTCCACATCATCGAATCCGGACCGAACAAACCTTCGCGGGAGCTGGGCAGTTTGTTATCGTGAATTTTTGCCAGCTGACGACAGAAATCCACTTCGTTGATCCACCGTGGTAACGGCGCGCGGCCGTCGCGTGGCACCAACTGCCCGACCACATCCTGTGCCCGTACGGGGTCAACACTGGCCGCTACCGTGGTGTCACTTACCCCTTGTTCACAAGGGTGGGAAAGGAACCCAGTGTCGCCTCGCACCATCTCCCATACCAGGCTTTTGCCATCAGCCTCGAACTTGATCTCTGAAGGCAGGCGATAGCCACCCTGCAGGGACATGTAATCGCGGTATTCGATCTCCCAGCCCGCTTCTTCAATGCGGTCAGCCAGGTACATGTCTTCCTGATAAAGGGTTGCGTCCTCGGTAGCGGGCAAACCGCGTAACCAGTAAGACAGCTTGGCAGTGTCGATTGCATCATGCAGATGGCGGGCAATGGACAGGGCCTCGGCCCCGCCAGAGGCGTCGACCGTGGAGCGACCGGATTCGAATACATTGCCGCGAATGACCGCCCGCGGAGCCCCCACCGGGTCATCCATCAAGACAGCCAGTTCATAGTTTTCACCCACTTGCTGGTAAGTGAAGTAACTTTTGCTTTTCCCCTGATCGGCGAAAAGCGCAAATTTCCCTTCTACTCGCCACTCACTCAACCCCTCAGGGGACTGAGGGACAAAGTGAGATTCCTTAAGAGAGGAACAGCCTTGCAACGTCAGCAGTAACGCAAGGAACAGCAGCTTGCTCCGGCACAACAGCACAGCGCACATGGGAGACTCGCTTTATTATTCTGATTGTTAACGCCGGCGTTATGCCGGCTGTCTCAGGGATTTCTTGTCAATCTTGCCAACGGAGGTCAGCGGAATCGCATCAATAAAGAACACTTCCTTGGGGACTTTATACGGCGACATGTTTTCCCGGCAGAAACCCTCCAGCTCGGCCTTCAGCGCTTCTTCAGACTGTTGGCAATCCGGGGTGCGTTCCACGTAAAGCTGAACGACGTCATTACCTGGACGTTTAGTATCAGGGCGGCCAACAACGGCACACATGGCAACCCAGGGCAGGCTTTGTACCTTGCCTTCCACTTCCACGGAAAACACTTTGTAGCCACCCACAATCAGCATGTCCTTGCTGCGGTCGCAGACACGAACGAAACCGTCTTCGTCCATGACGCCCACGTCCCCGGTGTGCATCCACAACTTGCCGTCCATCTCGCGCAAGGATTTCTTTGTCGCTTCAGGCATTTCAAGATACCCCTGCATGACCTGCGGACCGGAGGCGATGATTTCACCGGCTTCGCCCAGCGGCATCAGGGTGGTGCCATCTTCAGCATCCACGATACGCACATCGGTGCCCGGCAGGGGAATGCCCACATGGGCTTCCTTGAAGTGCGAGGCCGGGTTCAGAGTGATCACCGGGCTGGTTTCGGTCATGCCATAGACTTCACAGAACTTGCCTGCACCCACCACGCTTTCCAGCTTCTGGACTTCTTCCTTGGCGAACGGAGCCGCTCCGGAAATAGCCATCCGCAAACCGGAGAAATCCAGGCCCTTGAACGTTTCATTGGCGCACAGCATCTGATAAAGCGCCGGCACCGCGGCCAGCACGGTCGGGGTGCGTGTTTTCATTTCGCTGACGAAGTGATCGATATCACGAGGGTCCGGGATCAGCAGGAACGTGGCAGCGGTGCGCAGCGCGTTAAATACCACCGCCGCACCACCGATGTGGAACAACGGGAAGGCGGACGCCACGGTTTCTTCACCGGTGCGGTAGCCATAAAACTCGTTGGCCTGCAGATTATTCATGAACAGGTTGCGTGAGGTGAGCTTGGCGCCCTTGGGCAGCCCGGTGGTGCCCCCGGTGTACTGCAGGTACAGCACCTTATCCATGTCCACACGGGTGTCGACAGGCTCCGCCGTAGCTGGCAGGTGATCATGCAGGGAAATCCCCTGAACCCCTTCCACCGTGGCGTCAATCGCTTCACCCTGTCCGGTCATGATATCCATGGGGCCGGAGACGATCACCGTCGACAGGGTGGGTACCTTGCCCAGCACCGGCTGGACTGAGGTTTGCCAGAACGGTACCAGCGTCATCAGGATCTTCACCTTGGCATCGTTGGCCTGGTGAGTAATTTCTGGCGGGGTCATCAGTGGCGAAATACTGGTGGTCACCATGCCAAGGCGGGCGGCAGCAATAAAACCAATCACATATTGCGGCGTGTTGGGCAACTGCATGCCCAGCACGTCACCTTCACCCGCGCCTTGTTCAGCAAACAAGGCCGCCATGCGGTCTGCCAGTTCATCCAGCTGCTTGTAGGTAATTGCCTGCCCCAGAAATACCAGCGCTTCGCGATCCGGGAATTGTGCTGCATAGCCACGAACATAATCGGACAGGGTTTTTTCCGGCAACTCAGGCAGGGTATACCAGTCCTTGCCAAGAGATTCGTAGGTGGACAGCCAGGGGCGATTTTCCTGATTCATACAAGCACCTTAAGCATATTATTCACGTTATTGACTTGAGGGTGGGAAGCGTCCGTCTTCGGAAGCGACTCCATCAGCTCCCTCGTAACCCTTGCCTGTTGGCAGGCAAGGCCCCATCACCGCCCGGAGCGCATTGCCAGGCAAACCCCGGCAGCCATTCGACCGGGATTATTCCTGTCCAAGATAGAGGCAGACGGGATACAGGTCTTTAGCCATATCTGCCATCCGGGGTTTATCTTTGATCATGCCGAAGATCGCTTTCGCGCCTTCTCCGCATTGACACACAGCTCCGCTGCTTGCCGCTCTCAACTCAGCTACGTAGACGATGCCAGGCGAGTATCCCTGCCATTTCGCGCCAGAAAATATATTTTCAATATCTTTGTTTACCTTGGGTGCATTCCGATAATCCTTAACGACCAAGAGGCGGGAAAAGTGGCAAAAAAAAGACCTGGCCAGTCCCCCTTTCAGAGGCCCGGCACAGGTCGAACGCACACTACTTAACAACGAGAATCCAAACCTTGCCTGGAACTATGGGGAAGCCTGTACCGATTGGTGCAACACCAACGCCATGGCCGCCACCCGATTCAACGCATCCACGAACAAGGTGGCACCGGTAATGCCATCCACCTGCCCTGACAAGGCATCTGCCTCGGTCAGGCGCATGCCCAAATACTGCTTCCGGAAGGCCGCTTGATGAATCTCTCCCCCACGGGGCTCGCGGTACACCAGCAGCTCAATCACCGCAATCTCACCCTCCGGATTGATGCCAATGCCGATCGTCATTGGCATATCCTTGCTCTTTTCATCAATTATCCAGGCGGTGGTGCCATCTTGCTGCCAGTAACGCAGGCGCATGCCACTGTAACGATGACCCAATACCGCTTCTGCCCGCTTGCGGGTATCACCACGCAGCGGCATCAGCGAAATGGAAGGCACATTTTCGCCATACACCTTGGCCAGGAAGGCCTCAGGTTTCAGGTATTCGGTTTCGTCGTACGCCGCCCCTGCCGGCATGACGATGACCGCCAGCATCAATACGCTTAACGCACGTATTGATGCCCAAGCTCGTATGACCCTCATCAATTAACCAACCTTTCCTTATCGAAAAACGCCTCGATAAAGAACTGGTTGACGCCGCCCAGTCGCTCACCCTCAAGGCGAGCCATGGCTTCGTGATACACCGCCTGGCGCTCCATGTTCTTCGGCAGCAGCGCCCCCAGAGTCCAGGCCCCGGCACGCATCCAGCCATAGTTCATTTTCTGCCACCAGCCGTATTTCATGTCGTACTGATCCCGGATACGCGGCGGCAATTCGGCGGAAGTAATGATTTCCTGCCCCCACATGGGAAAAATCATCCAGATGGATTGAGCCTTGAACAGATCATCCTTGAGACGCATGGCCGCTGGGGTCACTGTGAGCTGCGGACTGGCCCACATGGCGCGGTTGTAATCCATGAATTCGTTCCAGTCCGCCGGCAAGGCACTTTCCGGGATGCCGAACAACATGGCGAACAGCTTGGTTTCCTCGTAGAAACGGTCTTTCTCCTGCTGGGTCAGCGGCTCCTCCATCTTTTCATACATATGAACGATGGTTTCCCAGAGAGTCGCGTGAACCCAGATCATGGCGTTGATTTCGTTGGCCCGGTATTCAGAACCGCGGGCAAAAGCGCCACTTTCTTCAGGCAAATGCCCTTCAATCTCTTCGTGAATATCACGAACCTGATTGGCTGACGCCATCACCTGGGGCATGCTGCCGTAGGTCACACTAAGAATGTGATAGAAGGTTCGGCGTGCGCGGCCTAACGGGTCGTTGCGTACTACCGAGTGCTCATCAATCCCTGCCGTAACCCAGGGATGCGCCACCTGGAGCAATAGCGCACGGCCCGCACCAAAGCTACCTGGCAATGCCATACCGGACAGACGCCACATCATCGAATCCGGACCATAAAGCCCCACCCGAGCATCCGGCAGCTGGTTGCCGTGAATCTTGCGCAGCTGCTTACAGAAATCCGCCTCATCAATCCATCGAGGCAGCGGCGCACTACCATCACGGGGCACCAGCGTGCGAACCACATCTTCACCGCCGGCCTGCTCCACTGACGCTTCAATTTCTTCGTCTGTCAGGTTTTGCCCGCACGGGTTGGTCAGGTAACCCGTCTCTGCACGGACAATATCCAGCCGTAGATTTTTGCTGTCACCATTGAACTTGATCTCCGCCGGCAACTTGTAATTGCCGGTGACAGACATGTAGTCATGGAAATAAATCTTCCAGTCGTCTTCCTCGATTTTCTTGGCCAGATTCGTGCCCTGCTGGGTGATCTTGGCATCGGCTGTAGCCGGTAGCCCACGGATCCAGTAGGACAACGATCCCGCCTTCATTACCGATTGCAGATGCTGGGCAACTTTTTCTGCTTCATACCCACCAATCACATCCAGGGTTTCGTTTTCCGGCTCGTAGATATTGCCCAGGATCACCGCCTTGGGTTTGCCCACAGGGTCATCACCGAGAATGGCCAGCTCGTAGTTCTCATCAATCTGCTTGAAGTAGAAATGGCTTTTGCTCTTGACGCCATCGGCGCGCAGTTCCAATGAGCCTTCGACCATCCACTCACTCAGTGTTTCGGGAGACTTGGGCACATAATCGGACTCTTTCAGGGAAGAGCACCCCTGGAGTACTACCAATACCAACCCAACAAGAAGGACCTTCGCATTACTGCTCAGTAAGTTCATGAGACTCTCTACTACGTTTTGTTGTTATCGAAAGGCAAGCGGGTTAGCGCCTGCCGTCTTGCCGATATGCTTTCCCTTGCGAGACATTCTCCATCCCTGAAACACACCCCTCGCCGGCAACCGGATTACCGGGCGGACGCGCTCATTCTGTAAGCTTCCGGGTGCTTTCTCGCATCTTCGAATGCCTTGCGTGCCATGGGTATCAAGCGCATTTTCTTCGGCGTCAGTGCGTACATGACCCGATAGAACCGGCACCAGAGACGAAAACGACGCTCGTCACCCTTGCTCCATGGAATATCAAATTTCTCACGAAACTGGTGCGGCAACGTGGCCCGCAGATTGAAACGCAGGAACCGGCCAACCACCGCACGAAGCATTTTCCAGGCCGTATCAGGCAGCCAATCCACCGGCGGCTTGGGGATTTCCAGATAATGGTTATGGGCCAGCAAGTCTGACGCCACCTCCCCCATTTCCAGCTTGTTCTCGATCATGCCATTAAAGTAGGCCCAGTATTCACTCTCGTTGACCGGTAGATCCTGCTCGCGGATCCCCATCAGCAAACCCAGCTGACGCCATTCATTGAACATGACGGTGCGTTCTTCCGTGGTTGGGGATTTACCCAGCATCTCATGCATGCGGATCGTAGCGTCATAACCGGTGATATGGACCCAGCTATACGCTTCCGGGTCCAGCGAAAAGTATTTTTTGCCGTGCTTGTCGACGCCTTTGATCGAACGGTGCAGGTCATACAGCTTGACCCCCATTTCAATCGCTTTCTGGGGGCGCGCATACACAATGGGCCAAAGCAGCGCAGTGGAGCGCTTGGCTCGCCCCCAGGGATCCGTTTTGTAAACCGAATGCTCGCCTACACCCGCATCCACAATCGGATGAGCCACCTGCAGAACAAATGCCTGGGGCAGCATCAGATTGAAACGCCAGGAACCGAAGTCTTGCCAGGTCATGGAATCCGGGCCGAGGGGCTTCAGCACATCACGGCGTGATCGCTCGGGGGTTTGTGTCATCGAGTACTCCTGACATCCTGTTTTGAGACAAAAATAAAAATACGTCTCAGGACGCATCATAACAAGACAGAGAAACAAATTTGTTTCATCTGTCGACTCCCAGAAGCGCCTCTTTCCGGCAGACTGACCGGAAGTGATAAATAAATGGCATATGTTTGTCTCGAACAATGATACAAACATTGATTTCTGTATCATAGTGTGTTTTTTTGAATACGCAACCATTCTGGACCGATCCGGGCAAAAACCCGCCGGAAGGACCAACCAGCCCTCTTCCAACAACACCCAATAACGGTGCTGGAGAAAAACAATGACGAATCGCTCACAGTTACGCCTCGGCATACTGCTCCCCGCATTCGCCGCCGCCATCACAGGCTGCGGGGGGGAGAACCAACCGTTTGTTAGTCAGGAACCCGGCAACGCACTGATCTATACCTACCCGGTAGAGGGCATGGTCGATGTCCCGACCCCAAGCAAGGCGTTGATGGTGTTTTCCAGCGGTGTTAGCGAATCCGCCGTGATGTCCAACTGCACCGGCACGGCAGATGACCCCGTGGGTGGCTTTTGTGTAACCGGCCCTGACGGGCCGGTCGATACCGCCAGCCACACCAATATCATTAACGACGGCCGTACCATCGAATTCAGCATGAAGGGGCTGAAGCCCGGCACCACCTATCAGGTCTGGCTGCACCGGGAAGTCTCTCCCAGCGCCGAAAACCTGGATAACAGCAAACCGGTGTTCAGCTTCACTACCCGTCAGGAAAGCCCGATCAAGGGTCAGCAACCTGCGGTTCTGGCGTTTAACCAGGACAATCCAGAAGCGTTTATTGACGGCAGTGAGGTGACAACTCAGTTCCCGATCGTGGACATTTCCCCTGTTCGTCTTACCTTCAATGAACCCTTGTTCGAAGACTCCCTGGTACTCGGCGAGTCGGTCCAGTTCATCAAGATCAATGACGACAACAGCGAAGAGGCAGTGGATGTAGACATGCTTGCCGAGCGTCACTACATCACCTTGCAGCCCCAACAGGACATGCAGCCTGACACCCGCTATGAAGTTCGCCTGAGTGGCGACATTGTGGATCTGAATGGCGAAGCACTGTCACCGGTGACCTACAGTTTTGAACCTCGTGCCTCGAAGGCCTCGCCGGACGCCGCCAATCCACCGGTTGGCCAGACACTGCAAACCTTCCCCGACATGGAAACCCCTGGTTACCCGGGCCGCTCCAAGATTACCGGCGGGCCAACCAACCAGTTCACTCTGGAAAGCACCGCATTGGGTACCAACGTGGCCAACTCCCTGCCCAATGGCCTGGAAGCCTTCCTTGCCAACCCGCAGGATTTTGGTGGCGTTGTCACCCCGGTTCTGGCCCGCAAAGGCCAGCAGCTGCAACTGACCGGGATTGACCCGGCCAAGCTTGGCGGTGAAGTCCATACAGACCTGAGCACGGGTTTGATCACGGGCACTTTCCTGAGCAACGTGACCGGCTACCTGATGCCCAATATTTATCGTCCTGCAGGCTTCCAGCCTGATGACGAACGGGCACCACTCTACGTCTATATGGATTTTGATCTGTCGCTGCAGACTGAAAACCTGCAAGGCAATGCCACACTGAACCAGAACCTGATGCACATCCGTGCCATTGGTGTGGCCACCATTGAAAACCACGTCCTGACGCTGGAAGTGTTCCGCACATTGCAGCTGGATGTTCTCGGTGGCGCCACCAAGGTGGCCGCAGACTTCAATCTGCAAGCCAAAGCGGATCCCGCTGTTGTCGTGGACTACACCAACCATGATGCGCCCTTTGTCAGCGGAGCCTATCCGTCTGATGGCAAAGTTGGCGTAGAAACCAACGACAATATTCTGTTGGCGTTCAACGAGCCCCTGAGCCCCGCCGGTCTGGATGAAATCCAGCTGCTGGATATGGGCAATGGCGGCACCCCTGTCGAGGTCATGGTCAAACGTAGCGGCACCAGCCTGACCATCTCGCCCCAGGCCCGCCTGAATCCGGCTACTGAATATCAACTGATTCTCAGCAGCAACATCACCGACATCCATGGCAGTAATCCGCTGCCGCTGTCCTCCAGCGCAGAAGACGCCCTGGGGGGTGATAACACCCTGACCTTCACCACTGCCGACTACACCCGTACCGCCAATGCCGCTGAAGGGGCTCCGCCAATCATTCTTGGCCTGCATCCGGGTATCGGATGTTCTCTGGTTGAGACCGGCGTGCCGGGTTATGCCGGTCGCTGTAAGGGCGGCCAGGATGATGACGAGCTCTACCTGGACTTCCAGTACGAGATCGGTCGTGTCATCGAGGCCTCATTCAGCCAACCGATGGATACCGATTCCATGGTGCTCGGCACCATTGCCGCAGATGGCAACTCCTGTGTAGACGGGCCGATCTGTCTGGCTCGCAATGTGGATGAAAACTGGGAAAGCATTACCGCAGCACTGGTTCCCAGTAACCTGAAGTTCCAGATTTACCCTGCCGACAGCACTTTTGTAGACGGCGAGGAGTATCGACTGGTCGTAAATGGTGACAGCTCACCGAAGTTCTACAGCCATGACACCTTGGGCCACCTGCCGCTGAACACCACCCCAATGGAGGGGATTGGCAAGACCAGCACCCATAATTCCGAAGGGGGTAGCAATATCGTCATCGACTTCAAGGCGGTGGCGCCATTCGACACCGTATACGCCACCGTCTATACCCGTCCGTATTCCGACTATAACGGCAGCGGCGGCTGGGATGATGGTGAGCCCCAGCCCTGCACCGAATGGAACGGGGATGGCACTCCGGTAGAAGAGAGCTGCAGCAACTTCGCCACCGCCGATGTACTGGACACCGGAGGGCTGATTACCAGCGCCAGCCTGATCGAAGGTCGAGACAAGATCTTTGCTACCGGGGCGCTGCCCATGGCGTTTAAACCCAAACAGCCACTGGACCTGGCCCTGCCTGACCTCGGCCTCGAAGAACAGGGCGATGGCAGCTGGTGCATGCCCGAACCCGATGACCTGGGCGAGACCCCATGCCTGAATGTGGTAGGCGACACCATGATCCCCGTGGAGGTTAACCATCAGGTTATTCTGGGCACCGGCCTGACCATCAATGCAAATGTCGGTCTCGATTTTGGCTTCACTGAACTGGCCATTCCGCTCAAGCTCAACACACGTTCCGTTCTGCTGCGCACCCGTCCAGAGCGCCCTGATCCGCAGAGCGATGTACTGCCGCTGAATGGCTACATCGTGAACCTGGAAGGTGAACAGAAGCCTTACTTTGTGGTGCGCCTGCCTGCCTGGCTGGATGTCCCCGATCTGGATCTGGTCGCAGCCCTTCAGGAGTCCATCTTCGGCGCGGGCAATGACTTTCTGTCTTTCGCTCAGCTGAATGATTTTGTCGACCAGTACGGAGCTTCACATACGGCAAAGAGCCTGCCGATCGTCGCTTACCTGTATGGCCCAATCAGCTTCCAGGATGACGGCCGCATCACCCTCAAGGTAAGCAACCTCAACAATATTCAAGCCACGCTTGGCATTGAGCTGCTGCCCGGTCTTTTGGGGCTCAGCGCAGGTTCAGCAGACCTGCTGCTACCCGCAGAGCAGGTCAGCCTGCAGGTCATGAACCTGCCCTCCCGTGCCCGCAAACTGCCTGAGAACGCACAATAAGGACAACAACATGCAGAACATGAAACACGTTCTGCGCCTGCCGGCGCTCGCCGCCGGCCTGGCGCTGTGCGCCCCGCTGATGGCGCAAGAAAGAACCATCCCGGAATACGATGATGTACGTGTCGATTACCCCGGCTCGGACTTTGTCCGCGATGTCGCGGGCGAAGATCGCTTCTTCTTTCGTTTTGGTGCCATGCACTTTGCCCCGGATGTGAAAACCAATTACATCCAGGCCAAAAACCTGTCCGAAGTGGCTGAGACCGCCCTGGGCGGACCGGGCCCACACTACCTGGAAGGGGAAGCCGCTGCAGATCCACTGCTGCTACCGGGCATCATTCTTGGCTACAAGCTCCCCTGGGGGAAAGGTTGGTCCGTGGAGTTGATTGCCTCGGCCCCCCCGACCCTGGAACTTAAAGCCGAAGGCAAACTGGCCAATGAACCTCTGGTACCGGAAGTGAATGGTATCCCCACAGGTGTGCCGGCACTGGGTGAAGAAATCGCAGAAACCAAGGCCGCCCCCCCGCTGGTGACGCTGGTTAAACGCTTTCGCCTGAACAAGGGTATTCAGCCCTACCTGGGGGCGGGTATCGGGTACCTGTTCACCTTTGATACCAAGGTCACCAACCCGATCGCCACAGCGCTGGGTGAACCGGATATCGAGGTAGACAACAAGTTCGGCTGGGCTGCCCAGGCGGGTCTGGATTTCCACCTTTCAAGGCACTGGTGGCTGTCACTGGATACCAAGTACATCAGCTTCCCGGACGTTTCTGCCACGGTGTCCAACATGGTGGTCGAAGCACCCGGCATTCCCCAGTTCCCTTATGCGGAAGTGGGTGATGTGGAGTACAACGCTGACATCAATGTACTCGCCTACACACTGGGTATCGGTTTTACCTTCTAAAAACACAAAGACCGGCGGGTCCCCGCCGGTCTTTCTCTCGATACCCCATGCTGTCAGCCCGACCTGGACTCACCCCTGCATCAGAGGCCGCAGGCAATCTTCCGCCACTTTGCGAATCGAGGCTTCATCAGAGGGATTCATCACCCCTTCCGGTGACAGCAACATGGACTGCATCAGGCGGAGCATCAGCTCAGCCAGAAATTCGGTCGACAGGTCACTGATCTTTTCTTCTTTCTTGACCCGCTCCAGCATGCCCGCCAGGTACATACGGAAAAAAGCCATCATTTGCCAGATCCGCTGGGTAAAGAACGGCAGAATCATTTCCGAATCAGACGTTAACAGCCTGCGCCACAACGGGTGAGCATGGGCCCGGGTAACCGCCAACACAAAAGATTCGAGCAACCGGTTCAATCCGCCCTCAATCTCTTTCAGGTCTTCCTCGATCTTGTCCAGTTCCCGCTTGGCTTCACGCAGAATCACCACCTGTATCAGCTGATCCTTGTCGGCAAAGCGCCGATAGGCCGTAGCCCGTCCAATGCCTGCACGGTTGGCCACGTCTTCCATGGTCGTGCGCCGCAGGCCAAACTCGATGAACAACGCCAGGCCGGCATCAAGAATCTTTACATAGGTCTTGTCACCCTCGGGGAGCTGAAAGCCTTGAAGAAGCGCGTTGGACGCGGCAGTAATCCGTGACATTGAGACCCCGTTATGATCATCGTTATGAAGGCAGTCGTTACCCAAAAGAGTAACGGTAGCAAATACTTACCTAAACGTGAACGGTGGTGAAAGGACAAACCCCACCCTCTCGAAAAAAACGGCCCAGACGGGCTCAAACATACTCAAAACCTTGCATTTCATTTACCCCTCGGCCTCCGTCTGATGGCACACATCCAAATTATGACTAACAAGTCACATTATGGGATTGTGCACTGGAATCAATGAGACGATTAGAATAATCTGTATCACAGTCGCATTTGTCCTCTTGATGCTCCACGCATGAATTCCTGAGCGCAGCGATCCGGGCAGACGTACCGGCGCAGACGCAGGCCTGCCAAATACCCCGCCCGGAGATAACAACAAATAAATTTCGACACAAAGTCGGAGGTATGCGTGCAATGAAAACCCCAACCCCACGAAGATTCTATTCACGCTGGAAAGCATGGGCCCTCATGGTCACGGCTGCCGCGATCACCACCGGGTGTGGCGGCTCCGGAGATGTGGATACTGTGAAGCATTCCAGTAACGATTCCCCCCCACAGGCCACCAGCAACACCGCCCAGCTTGGCCCGACTGCCGACAACATCGTACCGCTCTCGACGCAAAGCGCTGTCAGTAAGGCGTCCTACGCTGCGGGTCAGGGAAGCGCACCGCCAGCCTATGATGGCAGCGCTGCCGACCCTTACCATGACGAACCGCCCGTTAACGTCTACAACCGCCCCGCCGACTATGACCCCTATGCGCTGCTCGGCGAAAGTAGCCGTGGCGGCTGGCCGGTGTGGGATTTTTGCTATGGCCAGCCGGACGATACCGCCCTGCCCCAAGACCCACGGTCCATGGTCCAGCCCGGCGTCAGCTACGGCAAGGCCGTTCACTTCAACGCCTACTGGAAAGACTGCCACGTGGACCCGGAAGCGGTGCAGGAAGTGGGCAGCGCCAAGACCTGTGGCGAACTGCGTGAACGCTTTGAATGGGGCGGTCGACTGCTAACGGGGGGCTCCGAAGGCGTTGGCGCCCTGTTTGCCGGCACCGATCCCTACACGCTGGAAGGCGCCATGGGGATCTCCACCCTGACCGCCGGGCAATACCGGCGCCTGTGGAAGTCCTGGGGCAAGTATCTGGCGCAACCGGGTGATTATGATCGTCGCGTTGCCGAACGTTATGGCTCCCCGCTGAGCGACGTCCGCAACCCCTACCCGCTGGCCGGGGAAGACCCGAACAAAACCGATGGCGGTTCCGGTCAGCTGCCTCTCATGTTCACCCAGATGCGCCTGAAAGACGGCTCCTGGTCCGGGCGAATCGGGGTGACCTGTCACGCTTGCCACAGTGGCAATGTGGAACACAACGGCATGGGCAACACGCTGGGTAGCGGCAGTCCGCTGGCCGATCTGGATCTGTTCCTGCGTGACGCACTGCCGCAGGGTTATCTGGCCTCAGTCGCCACCATCGCCAACCTGAGCCATGGGCGTGGCACCAACAACGCCTCTGACGTGAACCTGGCCTTTATCTTTCCAGACGAGGGTCTCTACTCTGCCCGCGATTTTGTTGGCCTGATTACCAGTGGCTCCACCGCGTCCATGGACACCCCAGCCTGGTGGAACCTGGGCCACCGTCCGGTGAAATTTGTGGACGGCCTGTTCCCCGCTGATGCGCACCGGGTCGATCAGGTGTTCTACACCCCCATCTTTGGTCTCTTTGGTGCTGTGCTTGGTCCATTGAGCGAAGCCGGCCAGGACTACATGCGCGCCGCAGGGCCGCCCATCAATGCCTGGATCGAAACCCTCAAAGCACCAGAATATCCCGGACAGATCGATACCGCTCTGGCCGAACAGGGGGCAGTGCTGTTCCATGAACTGGACATGTGGGGGCCGGATCGCAATAACCCGGTTGATCGCCCTGAAGGGAATGGTTCCTGTGCAGGCTGCCACGGCGCCTACTCGCCACGCTACGTGAACGACCCGAACTTCCTCGCCGACCCGGCACTGGAAGGGGTTGCCTCCTACATCGTACCGCAACGCATTATCGGCACGGATGCCGTGCGCTGGCAGACCAACAACGAAAGCATGCAGCGCGCAGGCACCGTGAACTTCTTCGGCTATCCGCCCACCCATGGCACCGAGAATGACTGCGGCCCCCAAAATCAGGAACGTCTGCGTGGCGACCGCGAACTGGGTTACCTGGCACCGCCCCTGTACGGCGCCTGGGCCACCGCCCCGTATCTGCATAACGGTGCCATCCCGGACATGTGGACACTGCTCAAGCCGTCGGAACGTCCCGCCATCTGGCGACGGGTATCCGCGCCGAAGATGAAAAACCCGTGGTACAACAACGGCAACGTCGTCATGGGCTTCGACACCAACTTCGAGCGCGCCTATGACGAGCAGAAAATGGGCTGGAAGTACGACAAGATCCAGTGCGAATGGCGCACCTGGTGGAACCCGGCTGTGACCCCGGGCTATACCTGTGATCCCAACGATGAACGTAACACCCCGTTGGCACAGAACATCCTGGGCGCCCTGTTCGACAACCTGATCCTGGCATGGAATATCTGGGCACCGCCGACCATTACCAACGCCCAGGTGGAAGATCGCAAGATCTACAACACCATCCTCTACAGCCAGGGGAACGAGGGACACGAGTTCAACAGTGTACTGACAGACCAGGAACGCCTGGCCATTATCGAGTACCTGAAGACACTCTGATTCCCGCTCGTCCTGTAAACCACAAGAAACCCGCGCAGCGTCCGCTGTGCGGGTTTTCTTTTGGGCTCCAGAAGCGTCTGCCTAAAGGCGGTATGACGCTTGTACAACCTCCGACTATCCCGCGGCACGAAGCCACTGTGGGAGCCCACCTGCTGGCGATGGAGCCCACGATTACGGCACCATCGAACCTCCTGCAGCCAGCCGACGCGCAGAACCCGGACAATAAAAAAGCGGCCCGCAGGCCGCTTTCGTCACGTCTCTCGCGTGATTACGCGGAGCGGGCAATTTCCATCAAGTGCACATCCGCGTTACCGAACAGGCCATCCACCGCACTCAGGCGTTTGACGAAATGGCCCACATTCAGCTCGTCAGTCATACCCATGCCACCATGAATCTGAATGGCTTCCTGACCGATCTTGCGACCGGCACGACCCAGTTGGGCCTTCATGGCGTGGACAGCCTTGGCCGCATCATCGTGACCTTCCACCAGTTTCATGGTGGCAGCCATCAGCAGCGATTTGGTCTGCTCCATGGCAATGAACATGTCTGCCATACGGAATTGCAGCGCCTGAAACTTGCCGATGGGCAGGCCGAACTGCTTGCGGGTCTTGCTGTATTCCACCGTGTCGTTCAGCAGCACGGTGAGGCTGCCGGTGCACTCAGCCGACAAGGCCAGCAGCCCTTCCAGCAGCACAGTGCGGGCGATGTCATAGCCCTGGTTCAGCTCGCCGATACGGGCAGCCTCTGCCACCTTCACGTTGCTGAAACGGATTTCCGCGCCCTGACGACCGTCCACAGTGCGGTGCGGCGTACGTTCAACACCATCAGCGTTGGCATCCACCAGGAACAGGCTAAGGCCGTCCTTGTCACCGGGCTGACCCGCGGTACGAACCAGCACGATCAGTTGATCCGCATGATCCCCATTGATGACACACGCCTTGGTGCCATTGAGCACCACATCGCCACCCTGCACCTCGCCTTTCATGGCGGTGTTTTCCAGGGTAAAGACGCGCTCGTATTCCTCTGCCGCAAACGCCAACTGCAGACCACCTTCCAGCAGGGAAGGAATGGTTTCTGCCTGCTGCGCGTCAGAGCCGTGACGCAGGAAACCGCCGCCCAATACTACGGTGGCAATGTACGGCGCCATGATCAGGCCTTCGCCCAGTTCCTGCAGCAGCACCATGGTTTCCAGCGGGCCCATGCCCAGACCACCGTGCTCTTCAGCGAACGGTACAGCCAGCCATCCCAGTTCGGCAAACTGTGCCCAAGTGGCTTCATCCAGCGGCATCAACTTCTTGTTCTGGCGGTGCTTTTCCACGTCGTGGTTGTCACGGACAAAACGCTTGGCGCTGTCCGCCAGCATTTGCTGTTCTTCACTCAACTGAAAATTCATCTGACTTCTCCTTGTTGGCGGACGCTTACAAACCCAGCACGGCTTTGGCAATAATGCCGCGCTGGACTTCGTTGGAGCCGCCGTAGATGGAGCAGGCTCGTGAGTTCAGGTAGTGAGGCATGGCGGTAAGCGCATACTCAGGGCCAATGATCGGCTGTTCGCTGCCCGGCACCAGTGCCTGGGGCTGCCAGATAGCGGCCTGGGCCCCCAGGGTTTCAATGCGCAGCTCGGTGACCTTCTGCAGCAACTCGGTGCCGAGAATCTTGGTCATGGAAGACAGCGCCCCCGGATCCTTGCCGGAAGACAACGCGGACTTGATGCGCATCTCGGTGAATTCCAGTGCCAGCACGTCAGCGGAGACTGAAGCAAACTTGTGCTGCCACAGCGGATCCTGGCTCATCGGGCCGTGTACGGTCTGCTGCTTTTCCGCCATCAGACGGATCTTTTCCAGCTGCACGTTCAGGCCCGGCGCGTATTCCTGGCCTCCACGCTCAAAGGTGAGCAGGTACTTGGCCACGGTCCAGCCATCGTTCTCGGCACCGACACGGTTCGCCTGGGGCACTCGCACGTTATCGAAGAACACCTGGCACTGCTCGGTCACTTCATCCAGACCCACGATGGGCTCGATGGTGATACCCGGCAGGTCCATATCCAGCAACAGGAAGGTAATGCCCTGCTGGGGCTTGCCGTCTTTATTGGTACGCACCAGCGCAAACATCTTGTTGGCGTAGTGGGCGTAAGTGGTCCAGATCTTGGTGCCGTTGATGATGTAGTCATCACCGTCTTTTTCAGCAAAGGTCTTCAGGGACGCCAGATCAGAACCGGAACCCGGCTCGGAATAACCCTGACACCAGAAGTGCTCACCATTGAGGATCTTCGGCAGGTATTCTTTCTGCTGTTCTTCAGTGCCGCAGCCGATCAGACAAGGACCGCACATGTGCAAACCCATGGGCACCAGCGGCGGGGTTTCCGCACGCACCAGCTCTTCGGCAAAAATGGCACGCTGGGTCACGCTCCAGCCGGTACCACCATGTTCCTTCGGCCAGTGCGGTGCCGCCCAACCCTTGTCATTGAGGATTTTTTGCCAGGCCATGGCTTCCTTCACCGGCGCGAACACCGAGGTCACCATCTTGCCCGCCTCACGAATTTCAGGGGTCAGGCTTTCTTCCAGAAAAGTCCTTACCTCGTCCCGAAATGCCTTCTCCTGCTCCGGCACACGCAGATCCATACCGTACTCCGCTTTATCAGAATCAATGGTATACAGTGTACGTTAGGGCCATTGAGACACTCATGACACGACGTTTCAGGGCACTGGCGAAAACCGTCATAAGCGCGGTTTTTCAGCACCCGGCACGCCACAGACAACATGATAAACGGCTATAATGCCCCCTCATTTACCCCCAGACAGGCGAGTATCGATGAGCATCAACTGGTTCCCCGGCCACATGAACAAGGCGACCCGTGAGATTCACGATATTCTCCCCAAGGTAGACCTGATCATCGAAGTCGTAGACGCTCGCCTGCCCTACAGCAGTGCCAACCCGGTGATCGAGAACTTCCGTGCCGACAAGCCCTGCCTGAAACTGCTCAGCAAAAGCGACCTGGCCGACCCGGCGGTAACCGCACAATGGCTGGAGCATCTGCAGCAAGATCCCAAGGTTCGCGCACTCGCCATTAGCACCCAGAAACCGGACCCCATTCGCAAGCTGGCAGATACCTGCAAGCAAATGGTCAACAAGAAAATTGACCGGGCTACCACCATTACCGCCCTGATCACCGGCATCCCCAATGTGGGCAAATCCACTCTTATCAACACCCTGGCCGGACGCCCCGTTGCCAAAGCCGGCAACGAGCCGGCGGTCACCCAGCGCCAGCAACGGATTGAACTGGGCGGCGGCCTGATCCTGATTGATTCTCCCGGCATCCTCTGGCCCAAAATTGAAAACGCCGCCAGCGGCTACCGGCTGGCCCTGTCCGGCGCCATCAAGGCCACCGCCATGCAGGAAGATGACGTGGCGCTCTACGCGGCCGAATATTTCATGCAGGCCTACCCCGAGCTAATGAAAGAGCGCTTCAAGCTGGACACCCTGCCCAACGAAGGCGTCCCCATGCTGGAAACCATTGGCAAACAGCGCGGCTGCCTGGGCCGCGGCGGGCACGTGGATTTCGATCGCACTGCCGCCCTGCTGATCAACGAATTCCGCAGCGGTAAACTCGGCCAGATCACCCTGGAAACCCCTGCGATGGCGGAAAAAGAACACGTAAAAGTGGCAGAAATCCGGGCGAGAAAAGCAAAAGAAAAAGAAGAAAGAAAGAAGGCAAGAAAAGCCGCTTACAAGGCCAAGGCCAAAAAGAATACCTGACGCAGGGCCACAGCCAGGGAAGAGAATCTCGCCAGGACATCTCTGTCCCCTGACCGGCTACCGGCCTTGAAGATCGGCTGACACAACGCGGGAAACGCGCATAAAAAAAGCCCGGCCAGTGCCGAGCTTTTTTAATCCGACCAAATTTGGTCGGGGCGAGAGGATTCGAACCTCCGACCCCTTGCACCCCATGCAAGTGCGCTACCAGGCTGCGCTACGCCCCGAGATGTCTGGCAACCACTGGCTACCAAAGCGGCGTGCATAATAGCGGATTTGATGGGGGGATGGAACCTGCAAGATGCTGTTTGCTCAGGGTTTGATCGGCCAATGGGGTCAAGGCATGAAAAAGCCCCGCCAGCAGGCTGGCGGGGCTTGATCGTCATGCTGAAGCATGGCGCGTCACGTATGACTCGTCAGGACGCCTTGAGTACGTCCAGCACTTCTTCCAGCTCGGTGATCATTTGCTTGATCAGCTGGTGATACTGCGTGGCCTGCTCCGCGTTGGCACCACCGGTAAGCTGCTGACGCGCGCCACCGATCGTAAAGCCCTGATCGTACAGCAAGCTGCGAATCTGGCGGATCATCAGCACGTCCTGGCGCTGATAGTAACGACGGTTACCGCGTCGTTTCACCGGCTTGAGCTGGGGGAATTCCTGCTCCCAGTAGCGCAGTACGTGTGGTTTCACATCGCACAGGTCGCTGACTTCGCCAATGGTGAAATAACGCTTACCCGGGATCGCCGGGAGTTCGTCGTTATGGCTTGGTTCCAGCATAGGCCTCAACCCGTTGTTTTAGTTTTTGTCCTGGACGGAAGGTCACAACCCGTCGGGCGGTGATGGGAATTTCCTCACCGGTTTTAGGATTACGGCCGGGTCGCTCGCTCTTGTCGCGAAGGTCAAAATTACCGAAGCCGGAGAGTTTCACGGGAACGTTGCTCTCAAGGGAATGGCGGATTTCCTCGAAGAACATTTCCACCATTTCCTTGGCTTCGCGCTTGTTCAGGCCAAGCTCTTCGAACAGGCGCTCGGCCATGTCCGCTTTGGTCAGCGCACCCATGAAAAGACTCCCAAATCCCTGAATCAATCCCTCAAAGTGGCGTTAAACTGCTGTTTTACTTGAGAAACAACAGCCTCCACCAAGTCGTTGACTTCTTGATCCTTAAGAGTGCGCGAACGGTCCTGGAAGGTCAAGCCCAAGGCGAGACTTTTGCGATTTTCACCAATGCTATCACCTTGATATATATCGAAAATCCGAACATCAGTGAGACGTTCGTCACAGGTGTCGCGAACCGCTGCCACCAAATCCCCTGCCGGAACGCCAGCGTCCACGACAAAAGCCAGGTCGCGACGCATCCGCGGCTGATCGGAAACACCGGCAAAGTGAGGCAGTATTCCTTGCTGCAGTGGCGCCAGCGCCAACTCAAAGGCATACAGGTTGGCCGGCAGGTCCAGATCTGCCGCCAGGCGCGGGTGGATGCGGCCAAGGTAGCCGACCACCTCACCACCGCGACTCAAGGCCGCCGTCTGCCCCGGGTGCAGGGCAGGATGCTCACCCGCGGTAAAACTGAACGCGCTGGCATCGGACAGACTGAGCAGGGCTTCCACATCCCCTTTCAGATCAAAGAAGTCTGCCGCCCGCTTGCCTTCCCAGTTTTGCGGCTGGGCGCTGCCGTAGACCAGCCCGGCAATCATCGGGGTTTGTTCCAGCTCGCCTTGCGCTTGAGGCATGAAACGCAGGCCGGTCTCGAACAGACGCAGACGATCCGCCTGACGGTTCAGGTTGTGGCGCGCCGTGCTGAACAAACCGGCCAGCAGCGTGGTGCGCATGACGCCCAGATCAGCAGAAATCGGATTGAGCAGCGGCAGCGGCTCAACGCGAGGCTCCACCTGCTTGAGCAAACCCGGCTCCACAAAGGTATAGGTAATCGCTTCAAGATAGCCGCGATCGATCAAGGTATCGGCCAGACGGCGCACTGCCACCACATTCTCGCCGACGGTATCGCCCGACGGAGAGCCTGCCGGCACGCGACTCGGCAGCTTTTCATAGCCATAGATCCGCGCCAGCTCTTCGATCAGGTCGGGCTCGATGGCCATGTCAAAGCGCCAGCTCGGCGCCAGCACGGTCCAGGCATCACCGCTGGCGGCGGGCGTGATGGCCATGCCCAGACGACCAAGGATGTCTTCGACCTGCTCGGCGGGCAAAGCCATGCCCAACAACCCTTCGATACGCTCTGCGCGCAAGGCAATCTCGGCCTGTTGTGGCAGTTTGGCGTCTTCCACGGCCTCACACACAGGCCCTGGCTGACCGCCGGCGATCTCAAGGATCAACGCGGTAGCCCGCTCAATCGCATCCTGCTGCAATTGCGGATCGACCCCGCGCTCAAAACGGTGAGAAGAGTCGGTGTGCAGGCCGTAGGAACGGGCCTTGCCGGCAATCGCCAGCGGCGCAAAGAACGCACACTCCAGGAAAATGTCCTGGGTCTGATCGGTGACCGCGGAGGGCTTGCCTCCCATGACACCGGCCACGGCAAGCGCGGCGCTGTCATCGGCAATCACCAGGGTGTCATCCCGCAGCGTCAGCGTCTGCTCGTCCAGGGTTACCAATGTCTCGTCAGCCTTGGCCTTGCGCACGGTAATACCGCCGCTGATCTTGGCCAGATCAAACGCATGCAGCGGCTGGCCCAGTTCCAGCAGAACATAGTTGGTCACGTCGACAATCGGGTCGATGGTACGCAGGCCGGCCCGGCGCAGGCGCTCGACCATCCACAATGGGGTGTCGGCCTTGACGTTAACGCCCTTGATGACCCGGCCGAGATAACGCGGGCAGGCATCGCTGTCAGCCAGGGTGATGGTCAGGGTGTCATCAATCGCAGGCGTCACCTGGCTGATGGCGACTTCGGTGAGCGGACACTGATTCATTACCCCCAGCTCGCGGGCGATACCGCGCACGCTCAGGCAGTCTGCGCGGTTCGGGGTCAGATCCACCTCGATCACCGCATCATCCAGCTGCAGGTACTCCCGGAAATCCGTACCCACCGGCGCATCGTCTGGCAGCTCCATCAAGCCATCGATGAGGTCTTCCAGACCCAGCTCGGAGGCACCACACAGCATGCCGTTGGATTCCACGCCACGCAGCTTGGCCTTCTTGATCTTGAAGTCACCGGGCAGCTTGGCGCCCACTTGCGCGAAAGGAATTTTCAGGCCTGGGCGGACATTGCTGGCGCCGCACACCACCTGAGCTGTCTGCGAGCCGTTACTCACCTGACAGACGCGCAGTTTGTCCGCATCAGGGTGCGGCTCGCAGCTTTCTACCTGCCCCACCACGACACCGGAAAATACCGGCGCCGCCGGTTCCACGCCGTCCACTTCCAGGCCAGCCATGGTCAGCTGCTTCACCAGGGTGTCCGTATCAACCGCGGGGTTAACCCATTCCCGCAACCAGGCTTCATTTACGAGCATGTTCAAATCCTTACTAGCGTCTTGTTACCACAGAGGGCACAGAGTCATTCTCTGTGTGCCCTGTGGGCTCTGTGGTTAATGTGTCAGCTGAACTGAGACAGGAAACGGGTGTCGTTTTCAAAGAACAACCGCAGGTCGTTCACGCCGTAACGCAGCATGGTGATACGCTCAATCCCCATACCGAAGGCAAAGCCACTGTATTCACTGGCATCGACACCGCCGTGCTCAAGCACTTTCGGGTGCACCATGCCGCAACCCATGATTTCCAGCCAACCGGTATGGGAGCACACACGGCACCCTTCTCCACTGCAGCTCACACAGCCCACATCCACTTCCGCACTGGGCTCGGTGAACGGGAAATAGCTGGGACGGAAGCGCACCGGCAAGTCTTCCACCTCAAAGATGAAACGCAGGAATTCCGCCACGGTGCCACGCAGGTCGGCAAAGGTGATGTCCTTGTCTACCAGCAGCCCTTCCACCTGGTGAAACATGGGGGTATGCGTGAGGTCGGAGTCACACCGGTACACACGCCCTGGCGCAATAATCCGGAACGGCGGTTTGCCCTGCTCCATCACGCGCACCTGCACCGGTGAGGTGTGCGTCCGCAGCAGACGGCCATCACCAAAATAGAAGGTGTCGTGCATGGCACGGGCCGGGTGATGGGAAGGAATATTCAACGCTTCGAAGTTATGGAAATCATCTTCCACTTCCGGGCCTTCGGAAATATCGAAGCCAAGACGCAGGAAGAAATCCTCGATACGGCGGCGCATGCGGTTCACGGGATGCAGGTTGCCCGGCATCTCACCGCGACCGGGCAGTGTCACATCCACGGTTTCACTGGCCAGTTGTTCGGCCAGGGCAGCTTCTTCCAGCAGGGTCTTGCGAGCGGTAATCGCGTCCTGAACCTTCTGCTTGCCTTCATTGATGACCGCCCCGGCCTTGGGGCGCTCTTCCGCGCTCAACTTGCCCAGCCCCTTCATCAGGGCACTGATTTCCCCTTTCTTGCCCAGGTATTTCACCCGCACATCGTCCAGGACCCGGATATCACCGGCCTGCTCTACCTCTGCCAGGGCGGCATCGACCAGGGCATTGAGATTTTCCATCGAAGACTCCGCAGTCTTTTATAAGCTGCAAGCTTCAAACTGCAAGCTTCAACACGGTTCGCGACTGTTGCCATCCGAAACCGCTTTCCCCGCGCCGCTACGTTCGGGCGCGGCATTGAGGCTTTCGAATAGCACAACGCTGAAGCCGCGTTGTAGCTTGCAGCTTGTAGCTTGTAGCTGGTCTTTTAAACAAAAACGGGGGAAGAGCGCGAGCTCTTCCCCCGTTGAGTATGCTGCTTCGTTCAGGACGAAACAGTGAATCAGGCGGTGAGACTCGCTTTGGCTTTCTCGGCCAAAGCGCTAAAGGTTGCCTGATCGCGAACAGCGATGTCCGCCAGTACTTTACGGTCGATATCGATGGATGCCTTTTTCAGGCCATCGATCAGACGGCTGTAGGACAGGCCGTTCAGACGCGCAGCGGCGTTGATACGCACAATCCACAGACGACGGAACTGACGCTTGCGAACCTTACGGTCACGGTAAGCGTACTGACCGGCTTTGGTAACGGCCTGTACCGCTACACGGAATACACGGCTGCGGGCACCGTAGTAGCCTTTAGCCTGCTTGAGAATTTTCTTGTGCCGACGACGGGCCTGCACACCACGTTTTACTCGTGCCATTGTCTAGTCTCCAGATCCGTATCAGTTATGCGTAGGGCATCATGCGTTTAACCAGAGCTACATCAGACTCATGTACCTCGGTTTTCGGACGCAGCTGACGGATAGTCTTGGAGGACTTCTTGGTCAGAATGTGGTTTTTGAATGCCTGCTTGCGCTTGAAACCGGAGGCGGTTTTCTTGAAACGCTTGGCAGCCCCACGATTTGTCTTGATTTTAGGCATGGTACCTTCTCAAGTTGGTTAATTTAGGGAGTAACACTTTCCGAATCAGAAAGGGTTACTTCTTCTTTTTGCCCGGGCCGATCACCATGATCATCTGGCGACCTTCCATATTCGGGCGTTGCTCCACAGTGCCGAACTCTTCCAGGTCCTTCTCGATACGCTCGAGCAGTTCCCGGCCCAGCTCCTGGTGAGCCATTTCCCGGCCGCGGAAACGGACGGTAATCTTGGTTTTGTCGCCGGCCTCGAGGAACTTTCTGAGGTTACGCAGTTTCACCTCATAGTCGCCGATATCGGTGCCGGGACGGAATTTGATTTCCTTGACCTGAGTCTGGCGCTGCTTCTTGCGCCCCTCTTTGGCCTTTTGCTTCGCCTCAAACAGGTGTTTGCCGTAATCCATGATTCGACAAACCGGCGGTTCCGCACCAGGGGAGATTTCTACCAGATCCAGTTGCTTCGCGGTCGCCTTGTCCAGTGCATCCTGCAGGCTGACAATCCCTACCTGCTCACCGTCCACATCGATCAACCGAACTTCGGTTCCCTGGATTTGCTGATTGATCCGGGCGCGTTGCTCGCGGCCCTTGTTGCCTCCACGCTTAATGTCGTGAACCTCCACTCTGTTTTAGACAATGAGGCGACGCCTCGCCGCCCCAGTAAAGGCGCGCATTGTATGCCACTACAATGGGCACAACAACCCCAAACCCGCTGGTTTGAAGCGCGCAACTGACTGAAACGGAATGAATTCTGCCCGGCAGTGAGACTCTGCTCACGATCCGGAAGCCGTCTCAGCGGCCCCGAATTCCGGGAAGGCTGCGTATTTTAAGCAAATCCGCTTGTTTTTCAAGCAGCAAAACGGCCTGACCGCCAACAAAAAAGGCGGCCACAGGCCGCCCTTTTCGCTGATCCGGCCTTACTCCCACTCAATCGTGGCTGGCGGCTTGGACGAAATATCGTAGGTCACCCGGCTGATGCCAGGGATTTCATTGATAATGCGGCTGGAGACCAGCTCCAGGAATTCATAAGGCAGGTGTGCCCAGCGAGCGGTCATGAAGTCGATGGTTTCCACCGCACGCAGCGCGACCACGTATTCGTAGCGGCGGGCGTCGCCCACCACGCCCACGGATTTGACTGGCAAAAACACCGCAAAAGCCTGGCTGGTCTTGTGGTACAGCCCCGCCGCTCTCAGCTCTTCAATGAAGATATGGTCCGCCAGACGCAAGGTGTCGGCGTATTCCTTCTTCACTTCACCAAGGATACGAACCCCAAGGCCCGGACCCGGGAAGGGGTGGCGATAGACCATGTCGTAGGGCAAGCCCAATTCCAGACCGATCTTGCGCACCTCATCCTTGAACAGCTCACGCAGAGGCTCCACCAGCTTGAGCTTCATGTCTTCCGGCAGGCCGCCCACATTGTGGTGGCTCTTGATCACGTGCGCCTTGCCTGTCTTGCTGGCGGCGGACTCGATCACATCCGGGTAGATGGTGCCTTGGGCCAGCCAGTTGGCGTTCTTCAGCTTGCCCGCTTCTTCATCGAAGATGTCGATAAAGGTATTACCAATGATCTTGCGCTTCTTCTCCGGGTCGGCCTCTCCGGCCAGCTTGCCGAGGAAATTGTCTTCCGCGTCCACACGGATCACTTTCACGCCCATGTTGTCGGCAAACATTTCCATCACCTGGTCACCTTCCTGGTGACGCAGCAGGCCGTTGTCCACAAACACACAGGTAAGCTGCTCACCAATGGCCTTGTGCAGTAGCGCCGCCACCACTGAGGAATCCACGCCACCGGACAGACCGAGGATCACCTCGTCGCTACCCACCTGCTCGCGGATGGTCTCGATAGCGTCGTTGATGATATTGCTGGGGGTCCACAGGGCTTCACAGTCACACAACTCACGGACAAAACGCTCGAGCAGCCGACCACCCTGCAGGGTATGTGTCACTTCGGGGTGGAACTGGATGCCATAGAACCGCTTTTCATCGTTGGCCATGCCGGCAATCGGGCAGCTGCCGGTGGTGGCGATCACCTTGAAGCCGTCCGGTGTCGCACCGACACGGTCCCCGTGGCTCATCCACACATCCAGAAATTCACTGGCATGCTCTTCATGGTCGACAATGCCATCGAGAAGGCGGTTACTTTCTGCCTTTTCCACACGGGCGTAACCAAACTCGTGTTTCTCACCCGCGACCACCTTGCCACCCAACTGCTCGGCCATGGTCTGCATGCCATAGCAGATACCCAACACCGGCACGCCAGCGTCAAACACCGCCTGCGGTGCACGCGGGGTTTCAGCCGCTGTCACAGACTCAGGGCCACCCGACAGGATAATGCCCTTGGGCGCAAACTCGCTGATCTCTTCTGCGGTCATGTCAAAGGCACGAATTTCACAGTAGACCCCTATTTCACGCACACGACGGGCGATCAGCTGGGTGTACTGGGAACCGAAGTCCAGAATAAGGATGCGCTGGGCATGGATGTCTTGCATGGGGTTCTATCCCGCGGTGGTTGCCGGCGGCTGGCACCGGGCCTTGTTGGTTACGGGTCGGACGTCGGATGTCTGACGTCGGACGCTTTAAAAAAACAAAACGGCCGGAGATGCCTCCGACCGATTCTGGCGTCAGACGTCCAACCTCAGACGTCCGACCCCTTTCAAGTCACGATAGACCTCGAATCACCCAACCGGATAATTCGGAGCTTCCTTCGTAATCGTCACGTCATGCACGTGGGACTCTTTCATCCCGGCGGCAGACACTTTCACGAACTCGGGCTTGGTGCGCATTTCATCGACAGTGGCGCAGCCCGTGTAGCCCATAGAGGCACGCAGGCCACCCATCAGTTGGTGAACGATGGCACTCATCGGCCCCTTGTAGGGCACCCGGCCTTCGATACCTTCTGGCACCAGCTTTTCAATACCGGCCGCCGCATCCTGGAAATAGCGGTCGGATGAGCCAGTCTTGCCCGACATGGCACCCAACGAGCCCATGCCACGGTAGGCCTTATAGTAGCCCCCCTGGTACAGCTCGACTTCACCCGGGGCTTCTTCCGTTCCTGCCAACAGGGAACCGATCATGATGGCGCTGGCACCCGCCGCCACAGCCTTGGCAATATCACCGGAGAAACGAATACCGCCATCGGCAATCAGCGGCACGCCGGTACCGTCCAGGGCGGCCGCCACGTCAGAAATGGCAGAAATCTGTGGCACGCCGATACCCGCAACAATACGGGTGGTACAAATGGAACCCGGGCCGATACCGACTTTCACCGCATCGGCACCCGCCGCCACCAGGTCTTTTGCCGCTGCCGCGGTGGCAATGTTGCCGCCAATAACCTGCACATCCGGGAAGTGTTTCTTGACCCAAGCGACACGGTCGATAACGCCCTGGGAATGACCGTGAGCGGTATCCACAACGATAACGTCGACACCCGCTTCAACCAGTGCGGCCACACGCTCATCCGTACCGGCGCCCGTGCCCACCGCGGCCCCCACGCGCAAGCGGCCCTGAGAGTCCTTGCAGGCATTGGGATATTTGCGGGCCTTCTCGATGTCCTTCACGGTGATCATGCCGCGCAATTCACCCGCATCATTGACCACCAGCACCTTCTCGATACGGTTCTTGTGCAGCAGCAGCTGGACTTCGTCTGCGCCGGCGCCTTCCTGCACGGTCACCAACCGGTCCTTGCCGGTCATGATGTCTTCAACGTGCTGGTCGTAGTTGGTGACGAATCGGGTATCACGACTTGTGACAATACCCACCACCTTGTCGCCTTCGACCACCGGCACCCCGGAGATATTGTTGGCTTCGGTCAGGCGCAGCAACTCCGCCACGGTGGCTTTAGGACCGATGGTGATCGGGTCTTTCACCACACCGGATTCGTATTTTTTCACCATGCGCACATTTCGCGCCTGGTCTTCCAGGTCCATGCTCTTGTGGAGGATGCCGATGCCGCCTTCCTGGGCCATGGTAATGGCCAGGCGGTGCTCGGTGACCGTATCCATGGCTGCAGACACCAGAGGGATGTTCAAAGAAATGTCCCGCGTCAATTTGCTCTTCAGGGACACATCCTTGGGCAGCACATTGGAATGGGCGGGTACAAGCAGAACGTCGTCGAACGTCAATGCTTCTTGCACGATTCTGAGCATATTGCACCGTAGGAAGTGAGAGGGTTTCTGACCTGAACCGCTGATTGGGGTTCTGTCAGGCGCACCCGGAGTTAAGGAGGGGACCCGGGTGCCGCCGGTCAAGGCGGCTTGGGAGCCTCTGGGCTATCCCTGAGTCTCGCCGGGCCACCCCCGGAAATTAAGCGGGCGATTATACGTCATTTCGCCCCTTGTACACAATCCAGACAGTAGCGGGCGGCGGCGAAAGTCGCTACTCTCCCGCGATGAGTTTTTCATCGCGTACCGACCCCCTTTCCATCAGCCAGCTGAACCTGGAAGCCCAGGGACTACTGGAAGGCTCCTTTCCGCTGATCTGGCTGCAGGGAGAGCTGTCCAACTTCTCCCGGCCTGCCTCCGGTCACTGGTACTTCAGCCTCAAGGATGCCCGCGCCCAGATTAATGGGGCCATGTTTCGAAACCGTAACAGGCTGCTGGATTTCCATCCGCAAAATGGCCAGCAGGTGCTGGTACGGGCCAAGGTCACCCTGTATGTCCCGCGCGGCAACTTCCAGATTGTGGTGGAACACATGGAGCCCGCCGGGGAAGGCGCGCTCAAGGCCCGATTTGACGCCCTCAAGGCCCAGCTGCAGGCAGAAGGCCTGTTTGCCCAGGAGCGCAAGCAGGCCCTGCCGGACTGGCCGCGACAGATTGGCGTGATCACCTCCCCGTCCGGCGCTGCCATCCGCGATATTCTTCAGGTTCTCAAGCGGCGCTGCCCATCGATCCCGGTGGTCATCTATCCTGCCGCTGTCCAGGGGGCCGATGCCCCTGCCCAGCTGACACAGGCGCTCAACACCGCGGTCGCACGCAATGAGTGCGACGTACTGATCATCGGCCGTGGTGGCGGCTCCCTGGAAGACCTTTGGGCGTTCAACGACGAAGCCCTGACCCGGGCCGTGGCCGCCTGTCCGATTCCCATCGTCTCGGCAGTGGGCCACGAGGTCGATACCGGGCTGACAGACTTTGCCGCCGACCTGCGCGCGCCGACCCCGTCTGCTGCCGCCGAACTGGTGAGCCCGGATCTGTCCGTGGTCAGCCAGCGGTTCAACACCCTGCAACGTCGTCTGAAATGGGTCATGGCCCAGCAATTGCGCACGCCCGGCGATCGCCTGCGACACCTGCGCCAACGGTTGCGCTCCCCGCGTCACTCGCTGGAGCAAGGCAGCCAGCGCCTGGACGAACTCCACGCTCGCCTGCAGCGCCAGATGCAACATCGTCTGGACCTGCTTGGCAGCCGCCTGAAGCCCAGCCAGCAACGACTGGCAAGACTGTCCCCACAGCGAGTGCTGGCCGAGCGACAACAACGACTGGACAGCCTGAATAAACGGTTACCCGCCCCGCTGTTGCGACAATTGCAGCAGGAACAAGTCCGACTGGGAGGACTGGGAAAACGGCTGGATACCGCGAGCCCGCTGCGAACCCTGGCGCGGGGCTACAGCATTACCTTCAAAGGGGAGGACGCCGTGCGCTCCGCCGCACAGCTGCAACCCGGCGACACCATCACCACACGCCTGACAGACGGGGAGTTCAGCGCCCGGATTGAGCACGTTCAGGGGTCAGATACGGGGTCAGCACACGACTGAGTTGCTGACGGCGGAACGGCTTGGCCAGATGGTCGTCCATGCCTGCGGTTAAACACCGCTCACGCTCTTCTTCCATGGCGTTGGCGGTCAGGGCAATGACCGGAATAGGTGCCCTGCCCTGCTCCCGCTCCCACTGCCTGAGCTGACGCGTTGCCTCCATGCCGTCGAGCACCGGCATCTGCACATCCATGAGGATGCAGTCAAAATCCCGTTGCTTGACCCTGTCCAGCGCCTCTTTGCCATTGATAGCCGTGACCACCGTCACGCCCATTTGCTCAAGAATGCGGCGAGCGACCATCATGTTCACTTCGTTGTCTTCCACCAGCAGCACCAGACCGCTGAGCGTGCGCGGCTCAGGTTCACCGCTAATCAGCACCACTTCATTCTGCTCTGGCATGTCTTCCCGGAACAGCATCCGCAGCGTCAGTGTGAACGTACTGCCACCACTCTCTGAGCTATCCACGGTCAGCTGGCCACCCAGCATCTCGCTAAGCCGACGGGCAATGGCCAGCCCCAGACCCGTCCCGCCAAAACGTCGAGAGGTAGAGGAATCCAGCTGGGAAAATGCCTTGAACAATTGCGCCTGTTTTTCCTGCGGAATCCCAATGCCGGTATCTTCCACCGACAGTTTCAGATCCAGCCAGTCAGGTTCTACACGGGCACCGGCCACCCTCACGGTTACCCCACCTTCACTGGTGAACTTGATGGCATTGGAGATCAGATTATTCAGCACCTGTCGCAAACGGGTCGGATCGGTGCGTACAACACGATCATTGATAAGCCCGGTGGCCTCAAGGTGCAGATAGATGCCTTTCTTTTCTGCCAGATAACGGAAAGTGGAGAGACAGTTCTGCAGCAATGGCATCAGCTCGAAGTACATGGGATCCAGGTCCATGCGACCGGCTTCGATACGGGAAAAATCAAGAATATCGTTAATCACATCCAGCAGGTGACCAGTGGATTCCAGCGCTACCTGGGTGTATTCATGCTGTTCGTCGCTCTGGCGAGTTTCCTCCAGCAGCTGCAGCATACCCAGCACACCGTTCATGGGAGTACGAAGCTCGTGGCTCATCATGGCAAGAAAATCACTTTTTGCCTGACTGGCACTCTGCGCCTGCTGGTGTGCTGCCTTCAATTCACCCATGGCCAACTGCTGGTCCTCATGAGCGGTCTCAAGGCTACCAGCCAGCTGATTAATGTCATCCTGCAGTTCGCCCAATTCACCGTGCAAACGGCTGGTTCCCCGCACATGGTAATCACCGTGACGCAGGGTCCTCAGCAACCCCGAGAGATAATTGATCGGTGACGCAATCTGGCGTGCCAAGTACTGGGCAATCCACAAGCCCAGCAAGGTGGCAGATAACGCAGGAATCAAACTGGCCAGCAGGATTTCCTTTTGCCGGGCCAGCAATCTGGCGTTGGACATACCCAGTACTACAGAGCCGATACGCACCGGCTCAAGGTTGTCATCCAGGGCCAGCCGCAAGGTATCGGTTTCCGCCACCGGCTGCTGATAGATGCCAGACTGGAACTCCATAATGCCCTGAGTACGGGGCTGATCATTGCGCCCCTCGTAAAGCAGCACTTTGCCCTTGTCATCACGGAATACCACATACTGCAAATCGGCTTGCTGCATGGCCAGCTGCGCCTGGCGGCGCAAGTCACCGTAGTTGCCCGCCAGCACCCCATACTCCGAGGAAGACGCGATCTGTTGGGCCATAAAGCTGCCCAACGCCTGTAAATCGCGATCAGCATCTTCGAATCGCTGCCAGGTCAGCGCCACCAGTAACAATCCCAGCATGAACAGTGCGGGCACCACACCGAGAATCTGAAGCTGCTTGCGAATGCCGGCCTGCTTTTTCATGGCAGCATCTCCAGCGCATCGCGCAGCGCGTCGGTGTTGCTGTAGCGCATGTCAAAGCTGCCAGCCACATGCCCATTAACGATCACCGAGGGGGTGTGCACAAAACCGGACCGACGGAACCGCTTGCGCTTTCGGAACGATTCCAGATGCACCAGGGTTTCTGATACCAGATCTCCTCCACTGGCATAGAGACTGGCGACGCTACCCGCCTGAACATAGCTTTGCTCTGGACCGAATACCGGTCGCCGCAAGCGGTAGCTGGTCAGCAAGATAAGTTTTGCTGCGGTCGGGCCAAACAAGGATTCATCCACCGGCAACAACAGCACGTCCAGATCCGGCAAGGCCTTTCGCAATACATCCCCCAGCCCATTGCGCGGGGAGACAACCATGGGAAACAGACTCAGCCGGCCGCTATAATCCTGGAGCGCCCCTTCTGACCAGGCACTGTTCTCTCCCAGTATCACGCCCACCTTACGCGCCAGCGGCATCATGTTTTCCAGCATGGCGAGCTGATCATCCAGCGCTACTCCCGCCCAAATCGCTGCGCAGTGACACCCCTTGCGCTCCACCTTTTCGGCAAGGGCACGGCTGACAAACACCCCCAATACCGGCTTGCCATGGGTCAGGGCTCGGCTAAAGGCCTCATCCCCCAGCCCGATGAGCATATCGCTGTCATCCACAGAGGCCACCAAGTCCAGCGGCTGGGCATCTGCGCTCAACGCCTGTATGAAACCGCGACGAAAGTTGCCCTCAGAGCCTTCCACATACACAGCTAGTGGAGGTATTTGGGCAAAAAGGGACGGGGCCGCCAGCACCAGCAGCAGCGCTATCAGCCAATTTCGTCCCTGTCGCATCAGATCTTCATCTCCAGCTCCAGCCACATCCTGTCTTCCTGGTACTGGTTTTCCTCGAAGACAATCGGTTCTTTGTTCAGCGCATGCTGAACCACCGCTCGCCACTCCAGCTCCGCCGGACCCGCGCGGTGACGGAAACGGATTTGCAAATCCGCCCGTTGGTACCGATAGTCGTTATAGTCGTTGGCCTGATAATACGCCGTAGAGAGCCCCCAGCGGGAAGCAAACTGCCACGCCCACAGGAAACTGCCAGAATCCCTGGCCGCAATTCGGCTCTCGGTCTTCTTGTTGGTATGGGTATGAATGTGCGCCCCGGTCAGCCGGAGAAGATGATTGACCGTGGGCCGAAAGGTCAGCTGAGCTTCCGTTCCCTGGTGGTTTACCCAGCCCTCATTATTGGGTTCAAACTCGAACGGATTCAGCGCATGGCTGAGCAGATCGGTGAGTTCTTCCTGAAAGTAGCGTACGTCCAGCTCCAGATAACGGAACTGACCATAATAACCCACTTCCTCTGAACGAATTTTCTCTGGTTTGAGAGTGCCAGGGCTACTCTGGGTAATAAAGAAATAGGCAGGTGACCATCCCAACAGGCCATTGGGGTTACTGGCGAAGGGCTGGGACATCTCCATCGCCTCAATATTGGTGTGCGCCTGATCCTCATAAATGTCCGGGGTACGCACCGCACGAGAATAGACATAGCGCAAGGTATGGCTTGGCGCCACCCGCCAACTCACGCCCCCACGGGGACTGAAGTGCTCACTGCTGATCTGGTCCCGCTCCCAGTACCCACCGAGGTTGAGGGTCAGCGGGCTCAACACATCGACAGCCAGATTCCCAAACAGCCGGTAACTGAGATTATCTTCAGTACCGGAGAGATAGCTATCCGAGCTGACACGGTCGTGACGCAGATTGGCGCCACTGACCAGCCGCAAACGTTCATTGATCTGCCAGGTATCCTGCACTTCAAGATCATAGCGCTCTTCCTGCAAGTCCAGTTCACTGTCAGCACAGAAGTTGCCCACCGCGCCTTGAAGGGTACCGTAACGAGACAAGACAGCCGCACTTGATGGCACGGCCGCAAAGGTAGCCCCCGTATCGCCTCCATTTTGCAGATACAGCTCGCGCAGCTCTCTGGAAAACAACAACCCGCCGCCGGGACCAGGCTGCCCGGTAAACGGATCCAGGTAACAAACCCCAAACCCCGTGGTTTCGTTGTTGTATTGCCCGTAGGTACTCAGCTTGAGCTGGTGAGTCGCCGAAAAGACATGCTGCCATTCCAGCGACAGAAATGCCTTCTCCCCTTGTTGAACCGGGTCTTGAGTGTAATTGCCAATGTCGGCAACACCGGATTCCTGCTGGCGCTCGAGCCAGCTCTGACTGCCGCCCGCCTGCACCGAAAAGGTGTTGCGGTCATCCACCTCCCAGAGCCACTCGCTGTTCAGGGTTTCAATCCGCTTTCGATCCGGACGGATATCGCCTTCAAACGGTTCGTCGTAACCGTCATCCGCGCGGCGTGACACCGAGGCTCGCCAGGCGCTGTTGTCACCATGACCCACAGCAGCGGCGCGGCCATCCAGAATGCCATTATTCCCCCCGCGGACAGACACGGAATGCTTGCTGATATCCCGCGGATCACGGGTAATGATATTAACCACCGCCGTGAAGGCGTTGGCACCATACGCCGCCGCTGCCGGGCCGCGTGTCACCTCGATGCGCTCCACGTCCCGGATATCCACTGGCATGTCATTCCAGCTGACCCGGGACAACCCCGGCTGATACTGGCTACGGCCATCCAGCAACACCAGCATACGACGGGAATCCCGCGCCTGGGTACCGTGATAAGCCACCGTGGGGACATTGCCATCCACTTTGATGGCCGTCATGCCGGGCACCAGTTTCAGCACTTCATAGAGTTCACGGGCGCCACTGGCCTCGATCAGGTTTCGACCAATGACCGTGACACTGGCGGGCGCCTCAGACTGAGGCTGGCTGACCCGCGCGGGAGTGAGCACCATACCCGGCTGCTCGGCAAGAGGCATCATGGGCTCCATGGCCCACAGGCTGGCAGGCAAAAGCGTACCTGCAACAATACTTCCCCTCTTCCCCCAGCGTTTGATGATCAGCCCTCCCCAGGCGGGTTCGTCACTTCTTCATGCGTTTTATCATACGGCGCCGCTTATGAGCCTGACGCTCGGTGAGCTCATTCTTTCGACCCTCATAAGGGTTGGAGCCGGATTTGAATTCCAGCCGGATCGGTGTGCCTTCCAGCTGCAGGGCTTCACGAAAACGGTTTTCCAGGAAGCGCTTGTAGGTGTTGGGCAACGACTCGGTGCGGTTGCCGTGCAACACGATGGTGGGAGGATTGTTGCCCCCCATATGCGCAAAACGCAGTTTGGCACGGAAACGGCCATTACGCGGCGGCGGATGCCCGGCGGTGATGGACTCCATGATCCGCGTCATTTCGTTGGTGCCAACCTTGATAAAGGCGCTGTCCCAGGCTTTTTCCACCATGCCCCAGAGGTCGCCCACGCCGGTGCCATGCAAGGCTGAGATAAATTTGATCTTCACCCAAGGGGCAAATTCCAGCCGACGCCCCAGCTCAACGCGCACCCGCTCCTTGTGGTCCGCTTCCAGGCCATCCCATTTGTTCACTGCAATCATAAGCGCACGACCGCTATCGAGAACATAGCCCAAAAGGTGAAGATCCTGATCGGTAATGCCTTCCCGGGCATCGATCACAATGACCACCACCTGAGCGGCCTCCACGGCCTGCAGGGCCTTGATGACAGAGAACTTCTCCACCATCTCGTAGACCTTACCACGACGACGCACCCCGGCCGTATCAATCAGCGTGTAGGGCTTGCCCATGCGCTCAAAGGGAATTTCGATAGAGTCTCGAGTGGTCCCCGCGTGGTCAAACACCACGACCCGCTCTTCACCAAGCATGCGGTTGATCAGGGTGGACTTGCCCACGTTGGGCCGCCCCAGCACCGCCACACGGATGCTGTCATCCTGCCGGGGCCTCTCGGCTTCCTGCTCAGGATCAAGCGGCTCCAGATCCGGAAACGCCTCCATGACGGTTTCAATCATGCTGCGAACGCCACGCCCATGGGCGGCTGCGATGGGCAGCACGTCGCTCATCCCCAGGGCATAAAAGTCTGCCATGGCGGTATCGGCATCGATGCCATCAGTCTTGTTGACGACCAGATAGGTTGGCTTGGGCAACTTGCGTAATTCGCCCGCGATCTGCTCATCCGCTGCGGTCAGACCGGCGCGGCCATCCACCATGAACAGCACCAGATCCGCTTCCCCTACGGCGCGCAGGGACTGGTCTGTCATGGGGGCATCAATGCCATCCTCATTCTCACCAATGCCACCGGTATCTACCACGGTATAGGGGTAATCCCCCATGCGCCCGTCACCGTATTTACGGTCGCGCGTCAGGCCCGGAAAATCTGCCACCAGGGCATCACGTGTACGGGTGAGTCGATTGAACAGGGTGGATTTGCCCACATTGGGCCGCCCCACCAAGGCGATGACCGGTTTCATAGATGTCTCTGCAAGGGTGTTTGGGCGCTATGGTAACGCGAAACGTGTCTGTACGCTTTACGCAAAACGCCCCACAGGAGCAATCCTGCAGGGCGTTCTGAGAAGGTTGGCCGGATGGTGCCTAACGTGGCGTCAGCTGATAGGCAGACAGTTTACCGTCATAGCCCAGCACATACAGGGTGCCGTCATAACTGACAGGGGTGCCGGCAAAGCCGTCACCATCATGGCGTTTGCGCGCCACAATGCTGCCATCGTCAGCGTTCAGCCAGTGGATGTAGCCCTCGTAGTCCCCCACCGCCACCAGGCCATCCTGGTAGGCCGTGCCGGTAAGGCGTCGACCGTAGAGTTTATCTTGTTTCCACAGTACCGCCCCCCCGCGCTGGTCTACTGCGCGGACCACGCCCACATCATCTGCTACGAACAGGTTTCCGCTGCCGCTGGTGCTGATATTCAGGGCACTGGACATGTCTTTGTCCCAGTATTGGCGACCGCTGTCCTGATCCATGACGCTGATGCGGCCCTGGAAGGACACGGCAAACACCCCACCGCCTTCCACAATCAGGTTACTGTCCACATCGATCAGACGATCCAGCTCAGAGCGGCCGGTGGCTTCGGCAATACGCTGTTCCCAGACCGGCCCACCAGAGGCGAGATCCAGTGCCGCCACTTTGGCATTGGCAAAGCCGGCATACACACGATCATTGGCAATGGTGGGCTGCGCCAGCCCCCGCAGGGTCAGGGTCGGCACCGGCGTTTCATAGTCCCAACGCTGCTCGCCCGTGGCGGCGTCCAACGCCACCACATGACCATCCTGGGTCTGGAAAATCGTCAGACTGCCATCGCTGACAGGAATGGCCAGCGCTTCACCGGAGAGCTGGGTACGCCATAGCTCATCACCCGTTTCAGCGTCCAGCGCCACAGCCATACCTTCTCGGGTACCGTAAAGCACCATGCCGTAGCCGGCATAGAACCCACCAGCAATGCGATCACCGGTTTTCTTGCGCCACTGACGCTTGCCCTTGTCCCGGCTTACCGCGTAGATATCGCCAAAGACATCGCCAGCAATGACTTGCTGAGTGGTTACCGCAGGGCGCAGGGTGAGCTGGCTGTCTTCAATTCCGTCCCCCACACCCTCGCTCCACAGCCGCTTGACCTTGTAGCTGGCCTCGAAGTCAGGCAGATCGTTGGGTTCAATGGCGTTGGGGTTGGAGCTACAGCCGACCAGCACCAGGCTGGCCAGCATCAGGGGAAGGAAGAAATATTTCATTTAGCTCTTCAGGTCGTCCAGTTTCATTTGCACGCGGTCTTTCTCTCCACCGTCCTGGAGCGCAGCCAGCGCTTCTTCATAGCGCTGCACCGCCACTTCGGCATCGCCCTGGCCCTTGGCCAGATCACCGCGCAATTCCAGTGCCATGCCGTTGAAGGCTTCCGGGTAGCGCTTGTCCAGCTGGGTCTGCGCCTTGTCCCAAGCTTGCTGGTGAAGGTAGACACGAGCCAGGCGCAAAGCCGCGGTATATTCGATGGCGTCGGTGGCACCGTTGCTGGCAACTGACTGCAGCAGCTCCGCCGCCGGATCAAACTCACCGGACTGTACTGCAAGGCTGGCTTTGGCCAGGCGTGCATAGTCGGCATACGCAGTCTTCGGGTAGGCCTCAATCAGGGCATCGGCCTTGGCCGTGATGGAGGTCACATCCTGTTCCGGGGCGACCAGCTCACGCAACATTTCCTGATACTGGGCAGAAGCCTCAGCCGATTCCCCGGCACTGTGGTCTTGCCACTCCCGCCAACCGATCAGAGCGGCCACCGCCAACACGATGGTAATGATGGCGGCAGTGCCATTTTGCTGCCACCAGTTCTTGAGCAGTTCTGCCTGCTCTTCTTCGTCACGGATGTAATCGACCACCCTGATCTCCTTTCCTTTTTTATTGTCCGGAATGCGCGACCCCGGTGTCTGAATGTTAACCCGCCGGTGCCGTTATGACTCCAGCAGGGATATGACCGCGTTGGCGATATCCCCTTGTGCTACCTGTGTCTGTTCGCCCTGGCCACGTAACGGTTTCACCATTACCACACCACTGGCAAGCTCATCTTCGCCGATAATCAAGGCAATGGCCGCACCACTGCGGTCTGCTTTTTTCATCTGGCTTTTGAAACTGCCGCCACCACAATGCAGCTGCACTGCACGGTCGGGCAGCGCATCGCGCAACTGCTCGGACAATGCCATGGTGGGAGCCAATACATCCCCCATAGCCATCACATAGACGTCAACCGGCGCCGACAGTTCCGGACGGTTCTGCTCAATCAACAGAATCAGTCGCTCAACCCCCATGGCGAAACCCACTGCCGGGGTGGGCTTGCCGCCCAGCTGCGCCACAAGACCATCGTAACGACCGCCAGCACACACGGTGCCCTGGGCGCCCAACGCATCGGTGACCCACTCGAAAACGGTCTTGCCGTAATAGTCCAGGCCGCGCACCAGATACGGGTTCACTTTATAAGCAATGCCATTGGCATCAAGCAAGGCTTTCAAGCCCTCAAAATGGGCGCGGGCGTCCTCATTGAGGTAATCCGCCAACTGCGGCGCCCCTTCCAGCACTTTGCGGGTGCCTGAGTCCTTGCTGTCCAGCACTCGTAGCGGACTGCGCTCGATACGCTTGCGGGAGTCCTCGTCAATCTGCTCTACATGCTCCTGCAAATAGGCTACCAGCGCCTCCCGGTAGCGGGCACGATCATCCGCATCTCCCAGCGAGTTCAGCTCCAGGGTGACCTTGTCGGCCAGGCCCAGAACTTTCCACAGACGCGCCGTCATCAGAATCACTTCTGCGTCGATGTCCGGCCCATCCATACCGAAGGTTTCCACCCCAATCTGGTGAAACTGACGATAGCGGCCAGCCTGCGGCCGCTCGTGACGGAACATGGGCCCGGTGTACCACAAACGCTGAATCTGGTTGTAGAGCAAACCGTGCTCTTCGCAAGCGCGTACGCAGCTGGCAGTGCCTTCGGGGCGCAGGGTCAGGCTGTCACCGTTGCGATCGTCAAAGGTGTACATTTCTTTTTCGACGATATCGGTCACTTCTCCGATGCTGCGCTTGAACAGATCCGTCTGCTCCACAATAGGCATACGAATTTCCTGGTAGCCATAGCTGGCCAACACATCGCGCACCTTGCCTTCCAGCCACTGCCAAAGGCCGGTTTGCTCCGGCAGGATATCGTTCATGCCGCGAATGGAAGTAATCTTTTTACTCACGAAAATTCCTTGCTAAAAACGTCAGACGTCGGAGGCCAGACGTCTGACGCAAAACCTTCCGGGCTCAAGCGTCAGTCGTCAGACTCCCGACGTCCGAGCAATCATTCACTTCTCGCGATGATGCCTTTCGCTTCATCTTCGCGTTGTTTTTTTACCTTGGCGCGAACCATGCGCTCCAGCTCATCGACCAGGTCATCCTTGCTGACGTGATGGCTCTTCTTGCCATCCTCATAGGACAGATTATTCGGGGTGCCGCCGGTCAGGCCCACATCGGCTTCGCGGGCTTCGCCCGGCCCATTCACCAGGCAACCGATCACCGCCAGATCCACGGATTCGTTGATATCTTCCAGCCGTGCTTCCAGTTCGTTGACGGTCTTGATGACATCAAAGTTCTGCCGTGAGCAACTGGGGCAAGCAATGATGTTTACGCCTTTCTTGCGTAGATTCAGGCTCTTGAGAATATCGAAACCCACCCGAACCTCTTCCACCGGATCTGCGGCCAGCGAAATTCGGATGGTGTCGCCAATCCCTTCCATGAGTAGGGATCCCAAGGCCACGGCAGACTTTACGGTACCGGAACGGAACGTCCCGGCCTCGGTCACACCAAGGTGCAAAGGCTGCTCAATCTGAGCGGAAAGCTTGCGATAAGCCTGCAGCGTCATGAAAACGTTGGACGCCTTCACACTGACCTTGAAGTCCTGAAAATCGTGACGATCGAGAATGTCCACATGCCGCAGAGCAGACTCCACCAGCGCATCCGACGTAGGCTCGCCATACTTACGTTGCAGTTCTTTTTCCAGGGAACCCGCATTCACACCAATACGGATGGGCAACCCCTTGTCCTTGGCACACTGAATGACAGCCTTGATGCGATCTTCCCGGCCAATGTTGCCGGGGTTGACGCGCAAGCAGTCCACACCTTTTTCCGCCACTGCCAACGCAATCTTGTAATCGTAGTGAATATCCGCCACCAGCGGCACATCCACCTGTGAACGAATCTTGCCGAAGGCGTCAGCGGCCTCCATGCTGGGCACAGACACCCGGACGATATCGACCCCCGCATCCTGCAGCCGGCGGATCTGGCCAACCGTGGCGTCCACGTCACAGGTTTCGGTGTTGGTCATGCTCTGCACGGAGATGGGCGCGTCACCACCCACCGGCACCTTGCCGACAAAGATCTGCCGGGTCTTGCGGCGCTCAATTTTGACTTCCGGTTCCATGGTGTTTCCTGGTCTCGCGAATCAGGGAAGGGTGATGCGGACAACCTTACCGGGTGAATCCGTCGGCAAGGTGACAGCCTCGCCATTAAGGTGAATATCAGACACCGCGCCGGCATTACCCAAGGTGACATTGAAAGGTGCCTGGCCATCCAGTTGCAGGGAGGCGCCAGCTTGCTGCTCACCCTGTCGCAATGTACGCCCTGAGGCGTCCGTGATTTGCACCCAGCAATTGGCGGAAAAGGCCAGAATCAGACGATCAAGGCCGTTGTCCGCCAGCATCGAGGGCGCCACGGTGCCCACCTCTGCCTCAGGTTCAGGCTGCGCCGGCTCGACAGGCTCGTCAACCGGCAACATCTCTTCACTGCCCTCAGGAAATACCTGATCAGCCTCGGCGCCGGAACGGTCATCGACCGAGTCCGTTAACTCAGCGGCCTCATCGTCCGAGGCCTGAGAGGCCAGCGGCTCCTGCTGGGTACTCTCCTCGACGACAGCCGCGTCCTCACGGCCTTCCGGCCAGGCTAACAGACCGATGACCACCACGAGCAAGACCAGCACAATCCAGACCCAGGGCCGTGACAGCAAGCCCCGCTTGAGAGGCATGGACGGCAATTCAAGAGGCTTGTTGAACGCATCCTCGTTGACCATTTGCTGAAAAGTATTGGCCACCTCATCTGCGGGCAAACCCAACAAGCGGGCGTAGTTTTTCAGGTAGCCCTTGACGAAGGTTGCCTCGGGGAGCCGCTCGTAATCGTCTGCTTCCAGCGCCAGCAGATAGGTCTGTGAAAGGTGCATGCGCTTGGCGGCTTCTGCCGGGGTCCAGCCCATGGCTTCCCTGGCTTTTCGGCAACGCTCACCGGGCAGCACAACCATGTCTTCACTCATTGTCCACCCTCCGCTTTGGCTTGCTTCCAGGTCTGCCACTCACGGTACTCTGGCGAGCGGCGGTAGAGATTTTCCAGTGCCAGCTCATAGCTGGACTGCTGGTCCTTGAGGCCACGGGCACTGGCAAGCTGGATACCCAGCCATAGCGAACGGGCACTCTGGCGATTGGTCCGCTGCAGATACTGCTTGTAATAATCCCAGGCCAGACGGGCATTGCCTTCGCTGTGATACAGATCCGCCAGCTCCAGGTTTGGCACCACAGAACGGGGATTCAGTCGCAACGCCTTGATAAAGGCCTTTTGCGCCTCCTCATCACGACCCAGCTCACGGTAGCAACGCCCCATATTTTCCCAGGCACTGGCCCGTCCATCATAACTGGGGTCATTGGCGGCCTTGTCGAACTTGTCCAGCGCCTCTTTGTAATCCCCACGAGAGAACAACAGGGTGCCGTAGTTGTTCAGCGCCGGAGAGTACTTGCGATCAGCACTCAGCGCCTTCTTGTAGTGGTATTCTTCCAGCTCGGGATCTTGCTCATATTTATAGAGCAGCGCCATGGCGTTGTGCGCGATGGCGCTGTCATCATTGAGTTCGAGCGCCCGGGAAAAATGACGGCGGGCTTCGGCCGGGTTACCTTGCTGGAGATACTGAAGCCCTGCCGCCACGCGGCTGGTCACCGCTTCGTCGATCTTGACTTCCTGCTTGCCCGTTTCCACCGTCACACACCCGGTGGTCAAAAGGCCTGCCAGAAGCAGGCCCGCAAAACCGCGAATAAAAAGAGTCATTAGGCTTGCGCTGTATTGTTATCCGAGTTTTCGGAGCGGTGAAAAATGGATTCCTTCCAGCGCTCACTGCGCCGGGTCCGGTCTTGCACCTGCCCCACCAGCTGACCACAGGCGGCATCAATATCATCGCCACGAGTCGTCCGTACCGTCGTCAACAATCCATTGTCATTCAGATACTTATGGAATTCCAGAATATCGCTCTTGCGTGAACGCTCGTACCCGGCATGCGGGAACGGGTTAAAAGGAATCAGATTCACCTTCACCGGAATGCCGTTAAGCAGTTTAACCAACTGGCGGGCATGTTCCGGTTTGTCGTTCACATCCCGGAGCATCACGTATTCCATGGTAATGGTGTTGTGCTTGTGGGAAATGTTCTTGGTGTAACGCTTGCAGGCCGCCATCAGCTCCCTGAGCGGATACTTGCGATTCAGCGGCACCAGTTCGTTACGCAGCTCATCATTGGGAGCGTGCAGGCTTACCGCCAGCGCCACATCCAGATCCTGACTGAGCTGGTCCATCTTCGGAATCACCCCGGAGGTAGACAGGGTAATGCGTTTCTTGCCGATGCCGTAACCAAGGTCATCCTTCATGATGCGCATGGCGGTCAGCACACGGTCGTAATTCAACAGCGGCTCGCCCATGCCCATCATCACCACATTGGTAATGGGATGCTCACCCAGGTTACGGCGCGGGCCGAAAGAACGGGCGGCCTGCCACACCTGGCCGATAATCTCGGCGCTGGTCATGTCTCGCTGAAAGCCCTGCTTGCCCGTGGAGCAGAAGCTGCAATCCACGGCACAGCCCACCTGGGACGACACGCACAGGGTGCCGCGACGACCATCGGGAATAAAAACGGTTTCCACGGCACCGCCGTTGTCCAGTGCAAACACCCACTTGCGGGTGCCATCACGGCTGATGCTTTCGTGGCTCACTTCCGGACCGCGAATTTCGGCGACCTCGGCGAGTTTCTGGCGCAACGCCTTGCCCACATCGGTCATTTGCTCGAAGGAATCCGCCTGATGATGGTGGATCCATTTCAGCACCTGCTGGGCACGAAACTTCTTTTCTCCCATATTCAGGAAGAACTCTTCCATTTGCGGGCGATCAAGACCGAGCAGATTGACTTTCTGTTGGACAGTCATGGCATTCTCCAGTCAGGCAATTTCCAGTGCCTGTATACAAGTCTGCCACGGCCGGGGCCGTGGCAGACAGAGCTACACCGCTGAAATTAGCGGGTGCGCGGGCACAGTTCTTCGTCAGAGAAGAAGTAGGCCACTTCGCGGGCGGCAGACTCGGTAGAGTCAGAGCCGTGTACCGCGTTCTCGTCAATGGTCTGAGCGAAATCAGCGCGAATGGTTCCAGCCGCAGCGTCTGCCGGGTTGGTAGCGCCCATCAGGTCACGATTCTTGGTTACAGCGTCTTCGCCTTCCAGAACCTGAACAACCACAGGACCGCTGGTCATGAAGGACACCAGATCCTTGAAGAACGGGCGCTCCTTGTGCTCGGCGTAGAAACCGCCCGCCTGCTCGTCACTCAGGTGTACCATTTTCATGGCAACCACTTTCAGGTCAGCCTTTTCGAAACGGGCAACGATGTCGCCGATTACGTTCTTGGCCACGGCATCAGGCTTGATGATAGAGAGGGTGCGCTCAACAGCCATCAGTCTGTTCACTCCAGATTTGCGTTAAATGGTCCTCGGAAACCCAAACGGCTCCCCGGGGCAATGACAGGGGTGATCGGCAGACTGGCAAAGCAGCCCACGCAGCAACCCCCTGGAACCGGCGGATTATACGCAAGCAGGGCGAATTATGATACCGTTGCCGCCCGTCGGACACGCACCGCCCCGCCGTCACCGGGCCACGGCCTTTCAGCCCCCGCCTCCATTCGACAGCGCCCGCGAAAGGCGTATAATACCCGACTAAATTACTCTGGTATTCACTTACACTTCTGGACCGCAGGCGCTGATCTATGAGCCAAGCCGAACTGGACAAGCTGATTCGCTCCAATTACGAGGCCGGTTTCACCACCCAGGTGGACACCGAGACCCTGCCCCCGGGCCTGAGCGAGGATGTCATCCGCTTTCTGTCTGCCAAGAAAGGCGAGCCGGAATGGATGCTGGAATGGCGGCTGGACAGCTACCGCAAATGGCAGGAAATGCCCTCCCCGAGCTGGGCACACCTGAAGCACCCGCCCATCGATTTCAACGAGGTGTCCTACTACTCCAAGCCGAAAAGCTTGGATGACGCCCCGAAGAGCCTGGACGAAGTGGATCCTGAGCTGCTTGCTACCTATGAAAAACTTGGCATACCTCTGCATGAACAGGAAATGCTGGCCGGGGTTGCTGTGGACGTGGTGTTCGATTCCTCCTCGGTATTCACCACTTTCAAAGAGAAGCTGGCCGAGGCCGGGGTGATCTTTTGCTCCATTTCCGAAGCCATCAAGGAACACCCGGAGCTGGTGAAGAAGTATTTGGGCTCTGTGGTTCCCCAGGGCGACAATTTCTACGCCGCCCTGAACAGTGCAGTGTTTTCCGACGGCTCCTTTGTGTACATCCCCAAAGGCGTACGCTGCCCCATGGAGCTGTCCACCTACTTCCGCATCAACGAAGCCAACACCGGCCAGTTCGAACGTACGCTGATCATTGCCGACGAAGGCAGCTATGTGAGCTACCTGGAAGGCTGCACCGCCCCCCAGCGTGACGAAAACCAGCTGCACGCAGCCGTAGTGGAACTGGTTGCCCTGCCCGGTGCCGAGATCAAATACTCCACCGTGCAGAACTGGTACCCCGGCGATGAAAATGGCAAGGGCGGCATCTACAACTTCGTGACCAAGCGCGGTGTGGCCCACGACAACAGCAAGATCAGCTGGACCCAGGTGGAAACCGGCTCTGCCATCACCTGGAAGTACCCTTCCGTGATCCTGCGTGGCGACAACAGCATTGGCGAGTTCTACTCCGTGGCCCTGACCCGCCACATGCAGCAGGCGGACACCGGCACCAAAATGATCCACCTGGGCAAGAACACCAAGAGCACCATCATCTCCAAGGGCATCTCTGCCTCGCGCAGCCAGAACGCCTACCGGGGCCTGGTGCGCATCAGCCCCCGTGCGGACAACGCCCGCAACTTCACCCAGTGCGATTCCTTGCTGCTGGGCGATCAGTGTGGCGCACACACCTTCCCCTATATCGAGTCGAAAAACCCCACGGCCACCATCGAACACGAGGCCACCACCTCCAAGGTGAGTGATGACCAGATGTTCCTGTGTCGCCAACGCGGTATCGACCCGGAAAAAGCNGTCTCCATGATCGTGAATGGCTTCTGCAAGGAAGTCTTCAAGGAACTGCCCATGGAGTTTGCGGTAGAAGCCGGCAAGCTGCTTGAAGTCAGCCTGGAAGGCGCAGTGGGCTAAGNCCCCGACACTAACTACGCCGTAGGAGCTTGCCTGNAAGCGAAACTGCATTGGCCAAGGCCAAATCGNNTGCAGGCAAGCNCCCACAGAACCCTGAATCAACCCGGAGCCGGGAAACCCGGCCCAACCGAAAGGCGCATCGAAACATGCTGGAAATTCGTGATCTGCACGCCTCCGTGGCGGACAAGCCGATTCTTAAAGGCCTGAACCTGACCGTTAATCCGGGCGAGGTCCACGCCATCATGGGCCCCAATGGCTCCGGCAAGTCTACCCTCGCCAATGTGCTGTCAGGCCGTGACAATTACGAGATCACCGGTGGCGAAGCCCTGTTCGAAGGCAACAGCCTGGCGGAGATGGAGCCGGAAGAACGCGCCCAGGCNGGTCTGTTCCTGGCCTTCCAATACCCGGTCGAGATCCCCGGGGTCTCCAATATGGAATTCCTCAAGGCCGCCCTGGAATCCGTNCGNGGCGCCCAGGGCAAGGAAGAGTGGGACTCCGTNACCCTGCTTCGCCAGGCTCGTGCCGCTTGCAAACAGGTCAACCTGGACGCCAGCTTCCTCAAGCGAGGGGTTAACGAAGGCTTTTCCGGCGGCGAAAAGAAACGCAACGAAATCATGCAGATGATGCTGATGGAGCCCAAGCTGGCGCTGCTTGACGAGACCGACTCCGGCCTCGACATCGACGCGCTGCAGGTGGTCGCCAAAGGCGTCAACTCCCTGCGCAGCCCGGAACGCGGCATCGTGCTGGTNACCCACTATCAGCGCCTGCTGGACTACATCGTCCCGGACTTCGTACACGTGCTGTACAACGGCCAGATCATCAAGTCCGGNGGCAAGGAACTGGCCCNGGANCTGGAACAGAAAGGCTATGGCTGGCTCACCGGAGAAGAGGAGTCCGCATGACCGTCTCCGCCAATGAACTGGCGCTGGAACTGAAAACCCAGGCGCTGGCAAACGCCCGTCGCAACGGCAGCGAAGGTGTGGTGCTGGATGCCCTCGAAGGCGCCAGCTTCCCGCAGCGCAANNCCGAACGCTGGAAATACACCTCGCTGCANGCACTGGCCGATGGCCACCTTAATGGCGTCGCCGCTGGCGACATNGCCCAGCCNCTNCCGGCGCTGAGTGAGTGCGNGGTCTCCATTACCAATGGCGCCNTGACCGGCAGCACCCTGCCCGANGGTGTCAGCCTGCATCACGAAAGCCCCGAGGTGAACGGCCTGGAAACCCCGTTTGCCCTGTACAACAGTGCAGTGGCACGCNCCGTGGTNCTGGAAGTCGCCGCCAACACCCGCGTTGCGCAGCCCATCCATGTGCAGATCCAGTCCGCCAGCGATGCGCCGGCACACTGCAACCCCCGCGTGATCGTCAAGCTCAACACCGGTGCCGAAGCCACCGTTATCGAGCACTACCACGCCGAGGGTCAGGCACTGACCAATGCCGTGACCGCCCTGATCACGGCNGACAATGCCAAACTGACCCATTACCGCCTNCAGGGTGAGCATGCTTCCACCCTGCACATCGGCACCCTGGTCATTGATCAGCAGGGCGTCAGCACCGTGGACAGCTANCANCTGATGACCGGTAACCGTCTGCGCCGCAACGACGTGCACGCACTGGTGAACAAGAGTGGTGCCGAGCTGAACATGAAGGGCATCTTCGTGGTCCGCAACAAGGGCCACGTGGACAACCAGATGTGCGTGGAACACGCCGTGCCCAACTGCGAGTCCGACCAGAACTTCAAAGGTCTGGCAGGNGAAAGCGGCAAGGCCGTNTTCAACGGTCGCATCCATATTCANCCGGGTGCCAGCGGNACCAANGCCGANCTGTCCAACAAGAACCTGCTNCTCAACGCCGGGGCGGAAATCAACACCAAGCCGGAGCTGGAAATCTACAACGACGATGTGAAATGTGCCCACGGCACCACCGTCGGCCAGCTCGANGCCATGCAGCAGTTCTACCTGCAATCCCGGGGCATCGCCGCTGCCGAAGCCAAGCGCATGCTGAGCCTGGGTTTCGTCAACGAACTGTTGATGGCCCTGCCCCACGAAAAAGTGGCCGAGTGGGCCACNCCGTGGCTGGAAGCCGAGCTGACCCAGGCCAGCCCGGCGGGAGCTGATGCCGCGTGACCGCCAAGGCACTGGATATCCACGCCCTGCGCGCCCAGTTCCCGATTCTGGACCAGCAGGTCAACGGCAANCCNCTGGTCTATCTGGACAATGGCGCCACCACCCAGAAGCCGGTGGCNGTGCTCGACGCCCTGCANNACTACTATCGCGGGGTGAACTCCAATGTGCACCGGGGCGCNCATTACCTGAGTGACGAGGCCACCGGCCAGTTCGAAGGTGCGCGCCAGACCGTGGCGGATTTCCTTAACGCCAGTCGCGAAGAGATCCTCTGGACCAAAGGCACCACCGAGTCCATCAACATCGTTGCCCAGTGTGTGGCCCGCGAGCAGCTNCAGCCCGGNGANGAAGTGCTGATCAGCACCAGCGAACACCACGCCAACATTGTGCCCTGGCAGCAGGCCTGCCTGGCCACAGGCGCCACCCTCAAGGTGATCCCGCTANACGNCGACTGCAGCCTGGATCTGGACGCCTTTGATTCACTGCTCAGCGACAAGACCAAAATCGTGGCCATCGGCCATGCCAGCAATGCACTGGGCACGCTGAACCCGGTNAAACACATGGTNGCCAAGGCAAAAGCCGCAGGCGCCATCACCCTGGTNGANGGCGCCCAGGCAGTGGCCCACTTCCCGGTCGATGTGCANGATCTGGGGGCCGATTTCTACGCCTTCTCCGGTCACAAGCTGTTTGGCCCCACCGGCATTGGCGTGCTGTACGGCCGCCGCGAGCTGCTGGACGCCATGCCGCCCTACCAGACCGGCGGCGAGATGATCGAAGTGGTCACCTTCGAGAAAAGCACCTGGAATCAGCTACCCTACAAATTCGAGGCNGGCACCCCGAATATTGCTGGCGCTATCGGNNTGGNCGCNGCGATCAANTGGCTCAACNGCCAGGACCGTGCCGCACTGGAAGCNCACGAAAACGCCTTGNTNGCCCACGCCACCGAACANGCAAACGCCTTTGATGGCTTGAAAATCATTGGCACCGCCGCCAGTAAAGTAAGTGTGCTGTCGTTCCTGCTGGACGGTGGNCACCCGGCAGATGTGGGCATGCTGCTGGACAAACAAGGCGTCGCCGTCCGTACCGGGCACCACTGCACCATGCCGCTGATGGACAGCCTCGGTATTCCCGGCACTGTGCGGGCCTCGTTCTCGATCTATAATACTCTTGATGAGGTGGACCGCCTGTTTGCGGCGCTTGAGAAGGTGAAAACCTTTCTCTAACCCTGGCACCCACCTTCACTGTAGGAGCGTCGCTGGCGGCGNGATCAGCAAGCGCAGTTTATCGCGCCGCCAGCGACGCTCCTACGGAAGCTCAACCATGCATTACGCAAGGTAGGTAACACCCATGACGGTTCAGACCTTTACCCCCGGTCAGATCACGCTCCACCTGACCGACGCTGCCAACAAACAGGCGCTGCGTGAAATNGCCCGCGCCAATGCCGCCGGCATCCGTCTGGATCTGGACGAGTCCGGCTGCTCCGGTTTCATGTATGTGCTGGACTTCGTTGAAGACGCCAANGACGGCGACACACTCTTCCAGATTGACGGGGTCAACCTGTACGTGCCGGAAAAGTGGCTGCCCATGCTCAATGGCCTCGTCATCGACTACGTCACCGAGGGCGTCAACAGCCTGTTCAAGTTTCGCAATCCCAATGCCACCGGCGAATGTGGCTGNGGCGAAAGCTTTACTGTCGACGAGGTCTGACCCTTGTTTGAAACAAACAAGTCACAGGAACAACGCACGGTCATCGTTCAACGTGATGTTCCGGCCCGCAAAGTCCCGGATGGCACCCGCATTACCATCCCCAAAAACAGCTTCGTCAACCTGCGCCAGGCGCTGGGCGGCACCTATACCGTGACCATCAACGGCAACATGGCCCGCATAGATGGCACCGATGCCGATGCTATCGGCCAGGAACCGCTGGAGCTGAATTTTGCGCCCGCCAACGAAGACGGCAGCGTGCGTCAGGACGACCTGGACAATACCCTGCAAACCATCTTCGACCCGGAGATTCCGGTCAGCATCAAGGAACTGGGGCTGGTCTACGGCTGCGATGTGATCCAGCGGGACGGCCAGAACGTGGTACAAATCCGCATGACCCTCACCGCCCCCAACTGTGGTATGGGCCCCGTACTGGTCGGGGACGTGGAAGACCGTCTCGGCAAGGTCCCCAATGTGGACAAGGTGGAAGTGGCCCTGGTATTCGATCCACCCTGGAGCCGCGACATGATCAGCGAAGAAGCCCAACTGGAACTGGGCATTTTTTGAAGAAAGCCTGGCGCCCCCAATATTGGCTTTTCATTCTTGCGCCAGACGCCGGACTAACGGCGTCAGACCACGGAGCTCAACGACGTGTCTTTTGATATCCGCAGCATCACCCTCGGCAGTGATATCACCGCTGACGACATTGCCGAAGATCTGGAATTTCTTGACGACTGGGAAGAGCGTTACCGCTATATCATCGACCTGGGCAAGCAGCTTCCCGGCCTGCCCGACGANCTNAAAACNGAAGACCGNTTTGTGCGCGGCTGCCAAAGCCAGGTGTGGCTGGAAACCGACTACGACAGCGACGCCGGCAAGCTGTATCTGGCGGTCGATTCCGATGCGCTGATCGTGAAAGGCCTGGCCGCCATTGTGCTCTCGGCGCTCAACCGTCAAGCCCCCAAGGCCATTCAGCAATACGACATGGACGGCTTCTTCGACCGCATCGACCTGCTTAGTCATCTCAGCCCCACCCGTGGCAACGGCCTGCGCGCCATGGTGGCCAAGATCCGTCATCAGGCCGAGCAACTTGACGGCTAAATCCTCTCCNGGGTGGATTGAACGTTAACGTTTATACCGCCTGGCGGGNGCTGGAGTGCGCCTCGCTGAACTGGAACACGAAGCGTACTTCCTCCCCGTCCCCAGGTTCACAGGCCAGCAATGCGGCTTCCTCCTCAAACCAGGCCGCCACGCCCTTCACCGCCCCGGGCACCATCGCCCCCATATTGCGCTGCGAGGCATAACGAATTTCCACCAGATCGCTNCCACAGCGATTGACCACAATGGCCGGCGCACTGGCNGAAGGGTCTTTCATGTGCACGATACGTTCGTGGGTTTGCTGAAGATTGAGCAGAAAATCGATGGCATTGGCGCCGGCAGGAATGNCCGCCTGATACATTTGCATCATNGGGGCGATAACCCATTCCCCGAAGTCTGCCAACAGATCATCACGGCGCAGCCCGGTTGCCCTTTCNGCTGCCGCCAACAACGCCTCCATTTCACCATCGGGGTACAGCGCAACAGGAAGATAGGTTTTCCCTTTTAGCCCTGCGTCGTTGATCACCTCTCCCCAGGTCCCTTCCCCGAGAAACTCGTCCAGGTAACGCTTGAAATTGGATACGATNGCCCCGTGCATGACAGCCACCCTGTTTGCCGGTTAATACCTATATCCAGCAAAACGCATACCCAAATGGCTACCATTCGGCCCGACAATCACACCGCCCAGCCTGGAAAAGAGACCCCCGTCACGCAGGNGTGACAATCAGGGTCACATTGTGTGATGGCAGGTCGCTTACGCCACCTGCCGCAGGCGCCCCACTGCCTCCAGCACATTGGCCACGGCCCGCTGGATATCCTCTTCTGTGGTAAAACGCCCGACTGAAAAGCGGATGGAACCATGGGCCAAGGCATCCGCAATGCCCATCGCCTTGAGAACATAGGAAGGCTCCAGAGATGCCGAGGTACACGCCGAGCCAGAAGACACCGCCACCTGATTCAGGGCGGTCATCAACATTTCGCCATCCACACCCGCAAAGGCCACATTCAGATGGCCAGGCAGACGCGGCGCTCCNGCNCCNTTGATGCTGAGGCCCGGCAATCCAGCAATNCCCTCCCACAGCTGGTCACGCANTGCNGCAATGCGTGGCCCCTCTTCCGTCNTCAAACGGCCAGCCAACGCAAACGCCTCGCCCATACCCACAATCTGATGAGTCGCCAGGGTGCCAGAACGCATGCCGCGCTCATGNCCACCACCGTGGATCTGGGCCATCACCCTAACGTCAGGAGAGCGGCGCACATANAGNGCGCCAATACCCTTGGGACCATAAATCTTGTGCGCACACACAGACACCAGATCCACCGGCAATGCGCGGACATCCAAGGGCAACTTGCCAACAGTTTGGGCGGCATCGGTATGGAACAACACCCCCNTCTCCCGGCACAGCGCGCCTATTGCCGCGACATCGTTGATCACCCCGGTCTCGTTGTTGGCATGCATCACCGACACCAGCACCGTNTCTTCGCGCATCGCCTCACGCACCGCNTCGACCGACACCCGNCCATCGCTGGACGGCTTGAGGTAACTCACNGGNTGCCCCTGCTGCTCCAGCCACTGGCAGGCGTCGAGAACCGCCTTGTGTTCGGTAGCAGAGGTAATCACATGGCCACCACCANGGGCATCGATCACCCCCTTGATGGCCAGGTTATTGGCCTCAGTGGCACCACTGGTCCACACCACCTCACGGGGGTCGGCATTAAGAAGATCGGCGACCTGGCGACGGGCGTTTTCCACAGCCTCTTCTGCCAGCCAACCGTACAGGTGGCTTCGAGACGCGGGGTTGGCAAAAGTCCCTTCAGGACCGAGATGGCGGACCATCACGTCAACCACCGCCGGATCGACCGGGGTGGTTGCCGCNTAGTCCAGATAAACGGCTTGGCTCATGGCTGACTACAAGGAATGGTTGGCTGTGAGGCGCGAATTATAGACTACTGACGGGCAAGCGCTGCTGCTGNCGATCCTGACGCATGGAAATCTGCCGCACTTCCTGGCGAGCCACCAGCTCACCCAGTGAAATACCGGTCAGGAAAGCCTGNATCTGGTCTGACAGATCGCACCAGAGGTGGTGNGTCAAACAGGTATCGCCTTCCTGGCAATCACCGTTGCCACCGCAACGGGTCGCATCCACGGACTCGTCCACCGCAGCAATAACGGCAGCCACATCAATATCCTCACTGGAGCGGCTCAGCTGATAGCCGCCACCGGGACCGCGCACACTGCTGACCANTCCATTGCGGCGCAGCTTGGCAAACAACTGCTCCAGGTAAGAAATGGATATACCCTGACGCTCGGAAATGTCCGCCAGTGACACCGGGCCGGCGGCAGCGTGCAATGACAGATCCAGCATGGCGGTCACGGCATAGCGGCCTTTTGTGGTTAGACGCATATCCACACCTTTTTTGCGTGTATTTAACGAAAGAGACTAATAATCCCGACCGTTTTGGTCAAGTATTTAACNGATAATAAACAAGAATCATTATCGTTTAAAGTGCCACTATGGCAGAATTTCCTCCCGCTTGCCAGCAACTGTCTAAACATTGTGCAGCCGCCACCGGGAAGGCTTGACACCCGCACCTGCCTCACGGAGAATTCGCGGCCTCGAATGGCAAGGTAGCTCAGCTGGTTAGAGCACAGCACTCATAATGCTGGGGTCGGCGGTTCAAGTCCGCCCCTTGCTACCAAACGATGAAAAAGGGCTGGAGAGTGATCTCCAGCCCTTTTTTGTGGCCGCTTCGCGGCTGCTGCGCAACATGCCAGAGCGGCAAGCCACAAGCCTCAAGCTGCAATACAAGGCGAGGCTTCTGCCAAACCACTCCCTTCTGACTCCGTGCTGACAACAACTGGGTGCAGGAACGCCCCTTGAGGGGAGAGCCGCACAAACACAGGCAATCTCCCCCGCTTGGACCAGGGCGGAACAGCAGCTAATCCACGCCGATCAGATCTTGTCGACTTTGACGCCCACCGCCGACGTCATCTGAATGACGACTTCCACACCGACATGCTCTTCCTTCAGTTCCACGTCTGGCCACACGGCAAAGGGTTCCTCGCTACCGTCAGGGAAGCGCAGCGTCGCGGTGTGTTTTTCAAGATCCACCGCCGTGACCACGGCAACGATTTCATCCACTTCCGCAATCACGCCAGCCGGTTTCTGGCCCTTTTCTGCACTCTCCATGAGCAAGGCAGAGCCCAGATCGGCCCCGCTACCCGGCGGCCGGGCATAAACGACCATTTGCTCGTAAAACACCACATGAACCTTGTCACCCTTCTCCACCTGATCCAGGTTCTCTACCATCGGCCCGACGGTCAGAGTGGTGCTTTCGCCCACGTCATTCTTGAGCGTCACTTCCCGGGTGTCGTGATTGATGGCTGTGACCAGGGCAACCAGATCGAGACGACGCACTTGTGCACTGCCCGGCTCACCCTCGTTATGAATTTCCTCTGTCTGCATCGACGGCTCCGGGAGCGCATCCTCCGCAGTAGAGGCACAACCGGAAAGCCAGAGTAAAACGGCCATTGCCGCGGCAGGAAACGAAAACAGGGGGGCGATACGCATTGCCTGACTCCTTGTCAAAATGAAATCCTTTTCATCTGCCAACACGGCAGCATTGCCTGCCAGTCTAGACAAGGCGGCGGCCAAAACCTATGAACTAAAGCATGTGACCGGAGACGAAAGCAGCAGCCCCATGGAATAAGCGCACACCAGGCAATCTGGACACCTGTCACAGTGCTGTGTATGTTTTGCATTCCCCCCATTGCTGCCAGTCTTCGCCTCAAGGCTACCCCGGTACCTTGTACGATCTGGAGCACCCACTATCCGGAAGCTGTCCGGCCATCACCCAACGCCGTCGTGGTGTGGTCGCGCCGTGGGCTTTCGACAGTACGCCGGGTTCGCGCCCTTCAGGCTCAAGCGCCGATACGTGCATGCCCGCTAATAACGGAATCTCATCCGCAGTGCCATCAGAGAAAGGCACGCGTCTGAACCCTGGGGGAAAGAATGAATCGGTTTCTGATCTGTATCCTGCCTGCCACTGTGCTCACCCTCACAACGACTGCCAGCGCGCAAACGCCCGTCACACAGAACAAATGGAGTCCCAGAATCGGGGTGGAAGGCAAACCCGGCACCGATCGCAGTCTCGGCGAAGCCGATCTGTTCTTTCCTGTATGGCAGAACAACGACACCCTCCTGTTCGCCAATCTGCGTGGACGCTTCGATAATCAGGACAGCCTCGAAGGCAATGCGGGCCTAGGCGTGCGTCACATGCTGGACACGGGCTGGAACCTGGGCGGCTACGGCTATTTCGACCGTCGCAGAACACCCGGCGACAACCACTTCAACCAGGCCACATTCGGCGTGGAAGCCCTGTCCCTGAACTGGGACTTCCGGGCCAATGGCTATATTCCTGTCGGCACCACCGAGCACGAAGCGGACAGCGCCAGCGTCACGCAATTCACTGGCACGGGTTTCACCTATCGTGCCGGTGAAGAACGCAGCATGAGTGGCTTCGATGCAGAGATAGGCTGGCGACTCCCGCTATTCAAGCGCGATGCCGCCCACCAACTACGGCTATATGCGGGTGGCTACCGTTTCACTGACAGCAAGGCAGAGACGATAGAGGGGCCGCGCACCCGGCTGGACATGAATTTCAATGACGTTCCGTTTTTAGGGCAAGGGGCGCGGTTATCCCTGGGGCTGGAGCACCAGCACGATGATCCCCGTGGCAGCCAGACGTTTGGGCTGGTTCGCCTGAGCATCCCCCTCGGTGGGCCAGAACGCGGCAGCAGGCAGCCAACGCCCATGGAGCGCAGAATGACCGACCCGGTGATTCGTGATGTGGATGTGGTCAGCCAGGCCGGGGCCTACGGTCGAACAGAGCACATCACCGAAACAGCCGAAGGCAAACGCATTACGGTGCTAGACAGCACCAGCAATGGCACAGATTTGGCCACCGCGATCAATGCCGCCGGGGCCAACACGGCCGTCATTCTCAATGGGGACTACACCGACATCAATCAGCTCGCGGTACTGCAGGACGGTCAGGACATTCTGGGGAAATCGACACTATTGGCCAAAACCCCCTCTGGGAAAATCGTCAACCTCACGACACCATCCGCCAGCATTACCGGCGAAGGCGATAATGACAGCGGCGGCCCCAACCGTTTTTTTGAGATGGCCAACAACAGCAGCCTGGTGGGCGTCCAGGCGAGCATCAGCCGAAGCGGCTCCGCTGTGATCGCCCAAATGGATAACGTGTCCAATGTTCAGATCCACGACAATGTGTTGCACTCACAGGTCTCTGCCAGCACCGCTGCGCTCTTTCTGATAAAGAACAGCCACCATATTTCCATCCGCAACAACAACGCCACGGTCGTGGCCAATGGCAGCACGGGGCAGGCGCTCGCCTTTACCGACAACAATAGCTATATCGACTTTTCCGATAATACGCTGTTCTTTTCCGGCACCGTGTCAACCGCAGATATCCATACCTACCTGCTTGCCGGAGGCGTCACCATCACCAACCTTTCAGGCACCGGTAATACCGCCAATATCGCCCGCTGCTATATCGTCAGCACCTACACCATCACCGGTGCTATCGAAACCAACGGTACCGACATGTGTCCATGAGTTTATGGGCTCAGGCACGACAAAAGCGAGGGCGTTAAAGGCAACGCGAGCGGAGCCAGGGCTAACGCCTGAACCGGACAAGCGGCCAGAGGGGAGGATCTTCCTCCCTCTGGCGAGCCGTTGACGACGAACCTGGGTTGCCCGCAGTCTCAGGGCCGGATAACGAAATAGTAGTCGTCGCTGAGCCGCAGTCTCAGGCAATCCGCAGCACCACTCGTTTCCCGCTCCCACTCCACAGACTGCACACCCAAATCGAATGCAGCAGTATTTCGTGCAATGTGTTTTAAGCGTTCAATATCGGTGGATTCGGTAATCAATACCGGGGGCGTTGGCGCACTAGTGGCGCTGCTTTTTTCGCGGAACAGTTTCATCGTCTCTCTCCTTGCGCCTTCAAAGCGACAGCCTGGCTGCTTTGAGATGACGTCCGCCGCATCCACCACAGAGGACGGGAAGGCGGTTATCGTTATTCGTGTTCCTTAACAGACCCTATTGTTGTTACCCGAATTCAGGAAAAGACGCAATTATCCCGTTTTCTCATATTCCAGATATTGCAGTGACCGGGAAGCCGTGGCCGGGACGGCACTGACGCCCGGCCATGCTCCTGAAGAATCATGGTCTAGAGAATGACAAGATGATTGGGCAGCTCGTTCTTCTGGCGGGTTGCGGGTACATGGGCAGCCAGCTTGTCACCGCAGGCCGTTACCGTTTCCTGAAAGCCCTGTGCCGTCTGCCCGGCTTTGACCCGGGAAATGAAGGTATCCACTATCGCCTGCCATTCGTCATCACCGACATGCTGGGCAATCCCCTGGTCCGCCAGGATTTCCACATAATGTTCGGCTTCGCTGACGAAAATCAGCACGCCGGTGGCATCCCGGGTACGATGCAACCCCTGTTGCAAAAACGCGTTGCGCGCCAGGCTTGCAGCCCGCAAATGCTGCAGGCGACGCGGCACCAAACGGAACTGCAGGGGCTTCCAGCGGAACAGCACCGCCAGCACCAGCAGCATACCCCATTGCAGCAGCAGCGCCTCAAAGGCGGTCAGCCAGTGTGGCAAAAACAGCAGCGCCGCAGGGACCAGCAGAGACAGCAGCGCCGCCCACAACAAAGTGACATAACGGTAATCATCTGCCTGCGTGGCCAGCACGGTGACCAGCTCGGCATCGGTGCGTTTTTCCTGTTCGTTGATGGCCTCGGCCAATGCCGCCTGGGCGGCTTTATCCAGTAACACTACCTGTCTCCCTTACCAGCCACCGGAGGCGCCACCACCACCGAAACCACCACCGCCGCCGCCGAAGCCGCCGCCACCAAAACCACCACCGCCGAAACCTCCTCCCCCCATGGGCATGGGCAGGAACATGAAGCCACCGCGACGACCACCCCGGCCGCCACCGCCCCCGAAGGAGAGCAGGAAGGTCAACACGATCATCACCGCCAGGATGCCCAGCGCCTTGAGCCCGGACACTTTCTGTCGTGGCTGCCGGGTGCCGGCATACTCACCCTTGATGGCAGCCAGAATCGCCGTGACACCAGCCTGGATGCCGCCATAAAACTGCCCCTGACGAAAGGCGGGCAGAATTTCCTGCTGGATGATCACGCTGGCCAGCGCATCGGTGAGCGAACCTTCCAGGCCATAGCCCACCTCGATACGCACCTTGCGGTCGTTGGGAGCCACAATCAGCAGAACACCGTTATCGTTGTCCTTGCTGCCGATGCCCCAGTGACGGCCCAGCTGATAACCGTAGTCGGCGATGTCATAGCCCTGCAGATCCGACAGGGTGACCACCACCACCTGATTCGAGGTATTCTGCTCGGCCCCCGCCAACGCCTGGGTCAGGCTCTGCGTCTGGGCCGGGGTTAACAGGCCTGCCTCATCGACCACACGGCCGCTAAGCTCGGGGAACGTCGGCGCCGCCCACAGGGGAGACGCCAACAGCAGACTGAGAAACAGGAAAACGCGCATCAGTCGAAGCTGACCGCCGGTGCCTGGTCGGCCCCTTCCGAGGTCGCCTCATAGGTCTCGCGGATGTCCATGTCGCTGTACAGGAAGCTGTGCCACAGCCGGCCCGGGAAAGTGCGAATCTCGGTGTTGTACTGCTGCACCGCCGCAATATAGTCCCGGCGAGCCACACTGATGCGGTTCTCGGTGCCCTCCAGCTGCGACTGCAACGCCAGGAAGTTCTGGTTGGCTTTCAGATCCGGATAACGCTCTGCTACCACCATCAAGCGCTGCAAGGCAGAGCCAAGCTGGCGTTGCGCCTGCTCAAACTGCTGCAGTTTTTCCGGGTTGTCCAGCAGGTTGCCATCCACCTGAATAGACCCCACCTTGGCCCGCGCCTGGGTCACATCCACCAGCACTTCCTGCTCATGACTGGCATAGCCCTTGACCGTGTTCACCAGATTGGGAATCAGATCGGCACGACGCTGGTACTGGTTTTCCACCTGGCTCCAGGCCGCTTTTACCTGCTCATCATAGGTGGGGATATTGTTGATCCCGCAGCCACTCAACCAACCCGCCAGCATTACCAGCACCACACTACGCCACAAGGTCATTACTGTGTTCTCCATTCATGTTGAATTCAGGCATCGTCCAACCAGATCGACAGCGGGGCACGACGCTTCTCCTCACGCAACGCGGCCAGCAAGCGGTCTTTGCCAGCCCGATTCAGCCGTTTGAGTCTCGCCTCCAGCTGCGAGGCCGACGAGCGATCCCCGCCGGGTACCAGCAGTACCGGCACCACAGGACGTCGCACCCGCGTGTAGCGAGCCCCTTTCGGGCTATGGTTGTGCTCATGGAAACGGCGAGCGGGTTCGGTACAGATCCCCGTGTACAGGGACTGGTCTGCACAACGCACCATATACACCCACCACTGTTGCATGCTTTTACATCTGCCCGCGAAATCATTGCTATGATGCCAGAGACGTTACAGACAACAAGGATGAAAAATGATTACGTATCTATACTGGTTTCTTGTCGCCGCTCTGGTCATCGCCGCCCTGGTCGGTATCGGCGCTCGCGCCGGCAAGTGGAAGCCGGCCATCATCATCGCCGTGATCATCTGGCTGGTCTCCACCCTCGCCTACTATTTCTGGCTCCAGCAAGTGTTCGTCAAGCGCTTTGGCGGCACCATGAGCATCACCATCCCTGAGGAACACTACCACCTCAATGCCACCTGGAAAGATGACAACCTGTGGATCGAGGACTACGACCCTGCCACCAACGAATGCATCTTCCGCGAGTATTCCCGCGGCAACATGCTGCAGGGCCGGGTGGTACTGAAAAACTGTAATCCGCTGGGCGCCCGCAACCTGCCTGCTGCCCCTGCCGCCGCCCAATAAGGGACCGCCGGCCTTCCCCTGTTCCGGGGATAGCGCTACCCTTCTGCGCTTTGAACCGGAACAGGATTCCCCATGAGCAATTCCGTCGAAACCCTGCTGTTTGCCCTGAACCTGATGCCTGAAGTGGTGGCATTTGAGCAGGTCCAGGCCGCCATTGACGAGCACTATGACTACACCCCGACCCGCTTCACCAATGGCCGCGGTGACGACATGGTGATCAATGAAGCAGGGACCAATGAGGGCTCCTGCAAGATCTTCGCGTTCGCCAAGCTGCACAACCTGAACGACGAGCAGACCCTGGCCTGCTTTGGGCATTTCTTCCGCGACCATGTGCTGAGCAACCCGGAAGGCGACGACCATGCCAACATTCGCACCTTCATGCGCCATAGCCTCAAAGACGTCCACTTCGACGGCGAAGCCCTGAAGCCACGATAATGTGAAACTCTTCGCGCTATCTTTACTGGAATTCCGCGAAGCTCAGTGCATCCCGAATGGAGACGATCAATGATGATGCGATGGATCCCCGCCCTGTTCAGTCTGTTTCTGCTTAGCCCCGCCAGCCACGCGGAGCAAAGCTGCGCCGCGGCACTGGATGTCACGGTGCGCAAGCTGCACTCGGACAAGCAGCTTGATCTGTGCGAAATGACCCGCAACCGCACCACACTGGTCGTCAATACCGCCAGCCAATGTGGCTACACCGGGCAGTTCAAAGGGCTGGAAGCCCTTTACAAGGCCTACAAGGAAGATGGCCTCGTGATCGTCGGTTTTCCGTCCAACGACTTTAACCAGGAGCTGGGCAGCGAATCCGCCGTCGCCGACATTTGCTACATCAACTACGGTGTCACCTTCCCCATGGCCGCCACCAGCTCGGTGAGAGGCGATCAGTCCAACGCCGTGTTCCAGGTACTCAATGCCGCCACGCAAGCGCCGGGCTGGAACTTCAACAAGTATCTGGTTTCTGCCAACGGTGACGTCATCACACACTTCCCCTCCTCTGCCCAACCCCGCGGAGGAGAGCTGGAAACCGCCATTCGCCAGGCACTCGGCAAACCACCCGAGGGCCAGTAGCCGCCTGCGGCGGACCCTGATATGGTGGATAATTCCACTCACAACCTGGGATCAGTCCCGTGAAGGTTCGTAATAGCAAGGAAATACAGCGTCATCGCCTGGAACGCGATATGCAACGATTCCTGGCAGAAGGTGGATCCATTCAGGAGGTCGCCTCCGGCGTCAGTGGTGCCGACCCCATCAGCGGCAAGGGCCACCAGACGGTGCTGTTCAACGGCCCCAAAGAGCCTCGTCGCACCGACCTGACCCAGGTTGCAGCCACCATTGATTCACGCAAGGAAGCGAGAAAACACAAGCCAAAACGCCAGCGTCTGGCCCCCCGGCCACGTCGCAAGCTGGTCTACGATGATTTTGGCGAACCCCTGCGCTGGGTATGGCAGGAAAACTGATTCAACCACTTTGTTAATCTTGAAAGAGGACAGGCAATGAAACGGCTAGGGCTGTGGTTCGTGCTATTGGTCTTGGGGCAAACCGTGCAGGCGGACATCATCGAAACGCAAATCACTCTCCCCGACAATCTGGGCACCGGGGTGATGTACCTGAACGACAAACAGAAAAACCCCTCCGCAGGCGTGATCGTTATCCACGAATGGTGGGGGCTGAACGACTACGCCCGTGCCCGTGCCCGCATGCTCGCCAAACAGGGCTATGCTGCGTTGGCGATCGACATGTATGGCACCGGCAAGGTGGCCACCCACCCTAAAGACGCCAAGGCCTTCATGGAAGCCGCCATGGCGGACCCTGAAAAGATGAACCAACGTTTCCAGGCCGCCCGCACCCTGATGCTTAAACAACAGCAGGTCGATCCGGCACGGCTGTATGCCATTGGCTACTGTTTTGGCGGAGGGGTGGTTCTGCATCAGGCGCGCAGGGGCACAGACCTGGCGGGTGTCGCCAGTTTCCACGGCAGCCTCGGCACAGAACAGCCCGCCAAGGCCGGCGAGGTCAAAGCCCGGGTGCTGGTGGCCACCGGTCAGGCCGATCCCATGGTGCCTGCCGAGCAGGTCAGTGGTTTTGTCTCCGAGATGACCGCCGCGGGCGTCGACCTGCAACTGCTCAGCTTTCCCGGCGTGAAGCACAGCTTTACCAACCCCGGTGCCGACGCAGTAGCAGAACGCTTTGACATGCCGGTGGGCTATGACGCCCATGCCGACCAGGCCAGCTGGGAGGCCCTGATGGACTTCCTTGCCGCCACTCCGGAATAAAGCACCAACACGGGGCATCACCAACCCGAATGCCCCATTTTAAATCGCGCCTTCCCCTCAAACCTGACACCCCCACCAGGCCCCAACAGCTAACCCGCTGAATTCCTTGGCAATGACAAGGTTGGCACCCCACTTGCACCACATTCCGTCGAGGAATCGAATGGCCACGCTGCCATCACGCACTCAATACAATTTGCACCAATAGACAGCTAGGGTTCCGGTCACCTGCTTCAGGGTGATGCCTGGTCCGAGAGCTGGCGACCTTCACAGACTGACTTGGCAGAAGGTTACACGGCGGGACAAAAGCCCGGGAGAGCACGATGACAGCAGTGTCATTGGATTCCTCTCCGTCCGTAGCCAAGGAGGTCTGACATGACCCGTTCCGTACGCAACACCGCTGCCGCCGCAGCACTTTCCCTGTTTGCCGTCCTGACCCCGGCCAGTGCCATGGCCAAAGACTCCTTCAGCATTTGCTGGTCCATCTATGTGGGCTGGATGCCCTGGGACTTCGGTGCCCAGCAGAAAATCGTCGACAAATGGGCTGACAAGTACGACATCGAGATCGACGTGGTGCAGATCAATGACTACGTGGAATCCATCAACCAGTACACCGCCGGTGCCTATGACGGCTGCGCCATGACCAACATGGACGCCCTCACCATTCCGGCTGCCGGCGGTGTGGATTCCACCGCCCTGATCGTGGGGGACTTCTCCAACGGCAACGACGGTGTGGTACTGAAAGGCACCGACAAGCTGGCCGATATCAAGGGCCAGGACGTGAACCTGGTAGAGCTGTCCGTTTCCCACTACCTGCTGGCCCGTGCCCTCGATACGGTTGGCCTGAGCGAGAAAGACCTGACGGTGGTGAACACCTCAGACGCCGATATGGTCTCTGCCTTCACTACGGACGATGTCACAGCGGTCGCTACCTGGAACCCGCTACTCAGCGAAATCACGGCCATGCCAGACAGTCACAAGGTGTTCGACTCGTCGAAGATTCCCGGTGAAATCATCGATCTCATGGTAGTCAACACCGACACCCTCAACGCCAACCCGGACTTCGGCAAGGCACTGACCGGTGCCTGGTACGAAATCATGGCCACCATGTCCGCCGACAACGAGGCAGGCAAGGCCGCCCGTACCTTCATGGCCAAAGCCTCTGGCACCGACCTGGCCGGCTATGAGGCGCAACTGGCCTCCACCCGCATGTTCTATCAGCCCAGCGAGGCCGTTGCCTTCGTCAACAGTGCTGAGCTGAAAGACACCATGCAGAAAGTCGCGGAGTTCTCGTTTGAGCACGGCCTGCTCGGCGAAGGCGCACCGGATGCGGGTTTTGTGGGCATCGAAACCCCGGCCGGGGTATTCGGTAGCGACAGCAACATCCAGCTGCGTTTCATCCCGGACTACATGGCCATGGCGGCCGACGGAACGCTGTAAGAGAAAAACGTCAGACGTCTGAAGCCGGGCGTCTGACGTCTAACAGGCTGTTAAACCACACCGGGATTCATCATGAAGAAACTGATCAACCGCCGACCCGGCAACGCCTTGAGCTGGGCGTTGGGGCTACTGCCATTCCTGCTGCTGATAGTCGCCTACATGGTGGCGTCTGATGCACGCCTGGCGGAGAACCCCAACGACAAGCTGCTGCCCGCACTGGACAGTTTTGTTCAGGCCATCGACCGCATGGCATTCGAACCCAGCAAACGCAGTGGTGAATATCTGCTTTGGGCCGATACGCTAGCCAGCCTGCAACGGCTCGGCATCGGTGTTGCCATTAGTGCCCTGGTAGCGGTGGTGGTCGGTATTGGCAATGGCACTATTCCGCTGGTGCGTTCCACCTTTTCGCCACTGGTAACCGGCCTCTCGCTGGTCCCACCCATGGCGATCCTGCCGGTGTTGTTCATTATTTTCGGTCTGGGCGAGCTGGCCAAGGTCATGCTGATCATTATCGGGATTACCCCCTTCATGATCCGGGACCTGCAACAGCGAGCACGGGAAATTCCCGCCGAACAAATCATCAAGATGCAAACGCTGGGCGCCAATACCTGGCAGATCATCACCCGACTGGTGTGGCCACAACTGATGCCGCGACTGATCAGTGCGGTGCGCCTGTCACTGGGCCCGGCATGGCTGTTCCTGATTGCCGCAGAAGCCATCGCCGCGACGGAAGGGCTTGGCTATCGGATTTTTCTGGTTCGCCGGTATCTGGCCATGGATGTGATCTTGCCTTACGTGGTGTGGATCACTTTTCTGGCGTTTGTCATCGACTTTTTACTCAGCCGCTATTCGCAATGGCGCTACCCCTGGTTCCACCAGAAAGGGCACTAAGGAGCGATACCCATGGCGATTATCGAAATGAAAAACCTGTGGAAGGAATACGGCGATCAGGTAGTTCTGGAACGTCTTAACGCCTCTGTCGAGGAGGGCGAGTTTGTCACCATTGTCGGCGCCTCCGGCTGTGGCAAGACCACCTTCCTCAAACTCTTGCTCGGCACCGAAGACGCCACCCGCGGCGAACTGCTGTTGGATGGCCAGCCTCTCCCGGCCGAACCTGACGCCAGCCGGGGCATCGTGTTCCAGCGTTACTCCGTGCTCAACCATCTCACCGCAGTGGAAAACGTGATGCTGGGAGGCGAGCTGGAAAGCAGTCGCTGGTTCGGTATCAGCGTAGGTAAAAAACGCAAACAGCTACGCAAGGATGCCCTGGAGATGCTCGAGTCCGTGGGACTCGGCCCGGCTGCCGACAAGTACCCTCATGAATTGTCCGGGGGCATGCAGCAACGTCTGGCGCTGGCCCAGGCACTGATCAAGCGTCCACGCATCCTGCTGCTGGACGAACCTTTTGGCGCACTGGATCCGGGTATTCGTGCCGACATGCACAAGCTGGTGCTGTCCCTGTGGAAATCCCAGCGCCTCACGGTATTCATGATCACCCATGACATCACCGAAGGGTTTTATCTGGGCACCCGCCTGTGGGTCTTCGACAAACCTCGGCTGGATCCGCAAGCCCCCGGGGCCTATGGCGCCCGTGTGACTTATGACCTGCCGGTAGGCGATTGTGAGAACGGCACCCTGACCAGCATCAACCAGCGCGTGACCCGCACCAGTCGCGTGCTTAACGACACCCTCTGAAAGGCCAAGGAATTCATCATGAGCGACAGCCTTTACACCACCACCCTGCCCGGCAGCGCCCACTGGTCGCTGCGGGTGCGTCGCGGCATGCAGCTGCGCTTCACCGATCTGCAAGGCGGCGCCAATCTGGCCGTACTGATGTACAACCCGGAAGCCCTGCTGGAACGCTACAACGCACCGGATACCCTCAAGGGCCAACACACTTTCAAACTGACCCGGGGCAACTGCCTGTATTCCGATATGGGTCGGGTGTTCGCTTCTATTGTTGAGGATGATTTCGGTTGGCATGAAACCGTCTGCGGTACTCTCAGCGAAAAGACCTTGCAGCAGAAGTACCCGGTGCGCTCCTACCAGGACCATCACAATCAGTGGACCCTGAGCGGTGAACACAGCTTCCTCACCGAGCTGGCCAAGTACGGCCTGACCGAGCGCGACATGGCAGCCAATTTGAATCTTTTTTCAAAAGTGGCCGCCACCGATGACGGCAGTTTGCAGTTTGATCCTGAAGCAGCCAGCCCCGGAGCCAGCGTCACCCTGCGGTTTGAAATGGATACGCTGGTGATCCTGCACACCTGCCCACACCCGCTCAACCCGGCAACAGACTATCCCATGAAGCCGGTGCAGATCGACATGCTGAAAGCCGATCCAGTTAGCGACGATGATTACTGCAAAAATTTCCGCCCGGAAAATGGCAGAGCCTTCGAGAACAACCGCCTGTATCACCTCGGGCTGTAAAAGCTGCAAGCGGCAAGCTTCAAGCTACAAGGAACGAAAAATGATCAAAGAAAGTTCACGACAACCGGAACAGGCCAGCTTTCGCGAAACCGTTGCAGCAGGTGATTATTTCATTCGCACCGTCAAAGCAGGGCAAACCGTCCGACTGCTGGACCTTGAGGGAAACCAGGCTGCCGATACGCTGTTCTACAGTGCCGCAGACCCGGCCGAGCGCTACAGCGCCATGGATACCCTTCGCGAACAGGGCAATGTGTACCTGACGGCGGGCACCGTGTTGATGACCAACCGCATGAACCCATTACTGGAAATCGTGGCCGATACCTGCGGTCGACATGACACCCTTGGCGGTGCCTGTGCCACCGAAAGCAACACGGTCCGCTACGATCTGGAAAAGCGTTGCATGCATGCCTGCCGGGATAGCTGGATGTTGGCAATCAACGCCCACCCGGAATTCCATCTGGCCAAACAGGACATCACCCACAACATCAATTTCTTCATGAATGTGCCGGTCACTGCAGAAGGCGGATTGACCTTCGCCGACGGCATTTCAGCACCGGGAAAATACGTGGAACTGACCGCCTGCATGGATACCGTGATGCTGATTTCCAACTGCCCACAGCTGAACAATCCCTGTAACGGCTACAACCCGACCCCGATTGAAGTACTGATTTGGGATTAACCCTGGCGCAGTATTCCCTGGGGACGACCTCAGCGGCCAAAGGATTCAATAACGGGACGACCCGTTACCTGTCGAAGAGACGATGCCATGTTCAAGACTGTTCTGATTGCCAACCGCGGAGCCATCGCCACCCGGGTAACGCGCACACTACGCACCCTGGGCGTGAAAGCCATTGCCGTATTCGCTGAAGCTGACCGTGATTCCCTGCATGTGAGCCAGGCTGACGAAGCCTACTGTCTGGGTGACGGCAGTGCCCGCGACACCTATCTCGATCAGGACAAACTGTTTGCCCTGATGGAAAAACATGGCATTGATGCCGTCCACCCCGGCTACGGTTTTCTCAGTGAGAACCCGGATTTTGTCAAAGGGTGTGAAGCACGAGGCATTGCCTTTATCGGGCCCACGCCTGAGCAGATGAATACCTTCGGCCTCAAACACACCGCCCGCGCCCTGGCAGAAAAAACCGGCGTTCCACTCCTGCCCGGCACCGGTCTGCTGACCGACAAAGAAGCCGCCCTCAACGCTGCCGAAGAGATCGGCTATCCGGTCATGCTGAAAAGCACCGCCGGCGGTGGCGGCATCGGCATGCAGGTATGTGACAGCGCCGAAAGCCTGAACAAGGCCTGGGATACCGTGCGCCGTCTCAGCGCCAACAATTTCTCCAACGACGGCGTTTTTATCGAAAAATACATCGCCCGCGCCCGCCACATTGAAGTGCAGGTGTTTGGAGACGGCAACGGCAAGGCCGTAACACTGGGCGAGCGTGACTGTTCCGCCCAGCGTCGCCACCAAAAAGTTCTGGAAGAAACCCCCGCCCCCAATTTGCCCGACCCCGTGCGCAATGATCTTCAAAACACGGCCCGCGCCCTCATGGAAGCCGTTCAGTACCGCAACGCGGGCACCGTGGAATTCATTCTCGATCAGGACACCAATGCCTTTTATTTCCTGGAGGTAAACACTCGCCTTCAGGTAGAACATGGTGTGACCGAACAAATCTTCGGCGTAGATCTGGTGGAGTGGATGGTCAAGCTCGCCGCAGGCGACCTGCCGGCACTGGACAGCCTCGGTCCGTTCCTGCCTCAGGGCCATGCCATCCAGGCTCGGGTTTATGCCGAAGATCCCAATAAGGATTTTCAGCCCAGCGCGGGATTGCTTACTGCCGTTACGTTCCCCGACACAGATGGCAAACAGTGCCGCATTGACCACTGGATTGAAGCCGGATTGACGGTTTCGCCGCTGTTCGATCCCATGCTGGCCAAAGTCATCGTCCACGAGGACAACCGCGAGGCCGCGCTCGCCGCACTGAGCAAAACACTGGATGCCATCACGCTGGAAGGCATCGAAACCAACCGTGAGTATGTACGCACCATTCTGGCAGAACCGGTGTTTGCAGACGGTCGCATGACCACGCGGTACCTGAATGACTTTCTCTATCAGCCCCACACTCTGGATGTGCTGGCCGGCGGCACACTTACCACCGTGCAGGACTACCCCGGTCGCAGCGGCTACTGGCCAGTGGGCGTCCCCCCATCAGGGCCATTTGACAGCCTCAGCTTCCGTCTCGGCAACCGCCTTCTGGGCAATGACGAAGAGGCTGCCGGCCTTGAGTTCACCCTCAACGGCCCGACACTCAGGTTCAACCAGGCCACCCGCATCGCCCTCACCGGCGCGGACATGCAGGCCACTCTGGATGGAGACGCCGTTGACTGCTACCAGGCCATTACCGTGCACCCTGGCCAGGTGTTGAAACTGGGCAAGGTTCGCGGTGAAGGCGCACGTGCCTATCTGAGTCTTGCTGGCGGCATTCAATGCACGCCCTATCTGGGCTCCCGCAGCACCTTTACCCTCGGGCAGTTCGGCGGCCATGGCGGCCGTGCCCTGCGCACCGGCGATGTATTGCACTACGCTGCCGATACCGGCGAAACCCCTGTGCTGAACGTCCCTGAAACGCTCAAGCCAGGCCAGGGCAAACACTGGACGTTGCGAGTCATCTACGGCCCCCACGGCGCGCCGGATTTTTTCACCGACGACGACATAGCCATGTTTTTCTCCACCGACTGGCAGGTGCATTACAACTCTAGCCGGACCGGCATTCGACTGGTTGGCCCCAAGCCTCAGTGGGCACGCAGTGATGGCGGTGAAGCGGGTATGCACCCCTCCAACATCCACGACAATGCCTACGCCGTCGGCACCGTGGACTTCACCGGCGACATGCCGGTCATCCTTGGACCGGACGGGCCATCCCTGGGTGGCTTTGTTTGCCCCGCTACCGTGGTGCTGGCTGATCGCTGGAAACTGGGACAATTAAAAGCCGGCGACACCCTGCGGTTTGAGGCCATTACTCTCGAAGACGCAGACGCCCTGGCCGCGGAGCAAACCGCCTGCATTACCGACCTGACGGCGCCGATCCTGGCCACGACAGGCAGCACCATTACCACACCGGTACTGGCATCCCTGAGCGAAAGTGACGTCGGGGTAGAGGTCGTCTACCGGGCCGCCGGTGACCGTTATCTGCTGGTGGAATACGGGCCGCTAGTCCTGGACCTGCGTCTTCGCTTCCGCGCCCATGCATTGATGTTGTGGCTGGAAGAACAGCAACTGGACGGGGTGATAGAACTCACACCCGGTATCCGCTCCCTGCAGATTCATTTCGATCCGCTCACACTGCCACGGCAACAACTCCTGGCGCTCCTTGCTCGCGCTGAACGGGAACTGGAAAAGCAGGACGACCTGGAAGTGCCCTCGCGTATCGTGCATATCCCTCTGAGCTGGGATGATGAGGCCTGCCATCAGGCCATCGAAAAGTACATGCAGTCAGTGCGCAAGGATGCCCCCTGGTGCCCCTCCAATCTGGAATTTATTCGTCGTATCAACGGGCTCGACAGCATTGCCGATGTCAAAGAGATCCTGTTCAGTGCCCGCTATGTGGTGATGGGGCTCGGTGACGTCTATCTGGGTGCCCCCGTCGCCACGCCCTACGACCCGCGCCATCGTCTGGTCACCACCAAGTACAACCCCGCCCGTACCTGGACCGCTGAAAACTCGGTGGGTATCGGCGGAGCCTACCTGTGTGTCTACGGCATGGAAGGCCCAGGGGGGTACCAGTTCGTCGGACGTACCCTGCAGATGTGGAATCGCTACCGGAAGACCGAGGCCTTCGAACAACCCTGGTTACTGCGCTTCTTCGATCAAATTCGTTTTTACGAAGTCAGCCACGACGAACTCAACCAGATTCGTCGGGATTTCCCCAAAGGCGAATACCCGATCAAGGTGGAAGAGACCACCTTCAGCCTGAGTGCCTACCAGCAATTTCTGGATGACAACCAGCAAGACATTGCCAGCTTTACCGATGCACGCAACCAGGCCTTTGACGAAGAGCTGCAGCGCTGGGTGGAAAGCGGCCAGATCAACTTCCAGTCTGAACAGGATCTCGATGCTGACAATGGCACTGACGAAGTGGAAGGCACCCCGGTGGAGTCCCCCACCGCGGGGAATATCTGGAAGCTGAATGTGGCCGAGGGCGACACCGTGAACGAAGGCGACGTGGTGGCCGTACTGGAATCCATGAAGATGGAAATCGAGATCTATGCCCCCGCCTCCGGAAAGGTTGTGGCCATTGCACGCCAGGAGGGCCAGCAAATCAATGCGGGACAGGCGATCATGGTGTTGGATTGAAGAACACCAGCTATCAGCTATCAGCTACGAGTGAAAAACATTGGGTTTATCTTTTCCTCGAAGCTGGAAGCTGATAGCTGGTAGCTGGTAGCTGCTTCAAGGCGCAGCCGTACAGCTGGCCGGCCGGCTACGCTGGTCGAAGATCAAAAAGCGATTGGTATCGATATCATCACACGCCCAGCGCTCACCACTGGGCCAGCTGACGGTCAGGTCCGCACTCATGGCCGAGCCCAAGCCAAAATGCATATCCGGCGGGTTCTGGCCATTGAAGTTGGTGTTGGCCATGGCGAAGCGGGTCTGGGTTTGCATGCCGAACTCGCCGCCGACATTGGCAGTGACCTGCACTCTGGCGCCAATGGCTTCGGTATTGGGCGACTCCCCAACCAAACGGACAGACAGGAAACGCCTGTCGAAACCATGCCCAACCTGGTTACTGAAGAACTGCAACCCGTTGGAATGATCCAGTAACGCCACATCAATATCACCATCCCGGTCATGATCCAGGCAGGTTATGCCGCGCCCCTCACTGGGGAGCAAGATGCCCCACATCACCGCTTCTTCCGTAAAACTTCCATCCCCCTGATTGATAAACAACCGGGGCAGAGAGTCGAAGTACTCCTGGGTAATGGTCTTGTACTGCTCAATCATCCCCTGGCCAAACTCGGACGATGAGGTGGATTCCGGTATCGCGCCAAATCCATTCACGTGGAAAAGATCGAGGAAACCATCATTGTTGAAATCTGCAAAGCAGGCGCCCCAACCCCAGTTGCCATCCGCCACTCCGGCTATGTCAGTGACATTTTCCAGAATCAGATCACCCTGAACACTGTTATTACGGTACAGACGATTGCCGGTGATACCCCAGTTGGCTTCCGCTTCACCACTTGGGTCAAAAATGGAGGTCACAAACCAATCCAGATCACCGTCATTGTCATAATCGCCCAACGCGGAGCCCATGCCGTTTTCATCAGTAATGATGGTTCTGTCGGTAATATTTTCGAATGTTCCTTCACCCTTGCCCTTCATCACCACACTGGTCCCGAAATCGGCCCCCAGCAACAGGTCCAGTTCGCCATCTGCATTGATATCGGCAAATTGTGGAGAAAAATTCCATGTCTGGGACAAATCATTATTGGACAACCCGGCCGCCACATCATTGTGTTCTACCTCGGCACCACCATTATTGACCCAGAAAACAGGCGCAGTCAGTACATTGCCCGGGGACCAGTGGGCCAAAAACATTTCCGGGTAACCATCATGGTTGGCATCCGCAAATGACATCCCATAGGTGTTACGGCTCATGCTCAAGGTCGCGACAGGATAGTAATCCCCATCTTCGTTGCTCGAATAGATCGGCAGTTTTTTCTGTTGCAGGTTCCCCAGCAGCATTTCCCGGCGGTAATCCCCATTCAGGTCAATCATTGCCGAGCCGGTAAACTTCCCACCAGGATCGTCCGTCAGCAAGTCCACAGCATCAAAGCCTAACTGGCCACCCCGGTTACGGTAGAATACCATCCCGGAGGTATCTCCACCGGCATACACCAGGTCTAGCCAGCAGTCGTCATCCAGATAGGCTGCACTGACACCACCGGCAATCATGGTGGGCTCAATGCTGACGACCGAATCCAGATTCCAGGTACCCGCATCAAAGCCATGGGGATGAAGGGGGCGCCCGATCAGATCATAGAGCCCAAAGGAAAACAGGTGCCGCGGCACAAAAACCGACAACCCTGAATTCACCGCAACCATGGAGGGCGCTTCGCTACAGCTGGCTAATTCAGCGAAGGTATCAAGCCCCGGTGCGGTGAAATTCAGCGTTACCGTTTTGGGGTAATCGCCCGGTTCCACCGGAGGATCCTCCGGGTCTGGATCCGGCTCTACCGGCAAGGTGGGATCCGCCGGTGGGTTCTCACCCACCACAAGCATATTCCCGTCAGGATCCTCTCCGGCTTCCGGGCGCCACTGATTACGGCAGGTGTGATTTTTCACACAATCATCCGTCAACGTGCGCAGGAAAACGGTTAGCGCATTCACTTCTGAATTCGTGAGCTCCCGGTTTGGCAGCAACGCTTCTGCCAGAGCGAAACTGGATGCCGCCTGCACCGCCGCGCTATGGCCTGGCGCATAATCGTAACTTGCCATGCCAAGAAACTGGGATATCTGCTGAAGGGAGAAATCAAATCCGCTCAACGCCTGACGAGGGTTCGCGTGATATCGAATCACCTCAGAAAGATCATCAAATGTCCCAGCATGCCCGTAAGGCATGGTTACCTGCACATTCAGCAAACTCGGAACCCGGAAAGCATATCGATCCTGTTCCACCCGTGTACTGTTCCAACGGCCGATATCGTCTTTTTCCGCTCGCATAAAACCACGGCCGATTTGCGGGAACCCCACGTTGTAGAATTTTTCGTTGGTGAAGAAATCACCGCTGTGGCAGGCCACACAATCGAGCCCTCCCTCCTCACGAGGAGCGAAGAACAAGCGAGCCCCTTTTTTCGCTGTCGCGTTGAGCGCGCTGTCATTTCCTTCTATATAACGCTTCCATGGGCTCTCGATAAAAATCATGGAGCCCATGTATGCCGCCAGCGCGCGCTGCACATTCACCAGCGTTATCACATCAACGGCATCTGCATCCGGCTGCTGAAACGCAGCACGAAACAAGGCGAGCCAGTTATCCCGCCCCTGCGGCAATAAAAAATCTGTATCCACCTCGCCACGCAAACGGGCGACCAGATGCTCACGGTACTGTTCTTCTGACAGGGAGCTGAACAGGTAAGCCCGCATTTCATTGTGGTTGGTCAGGGGGAATTTTGAGAAGACTTCCAGCAGCCCATCCGCCGCAGAAACGTCAAAAAGGTTACCCGTTTCCGGGGTGCGGATGGACTGGCCCTTCCCCCCTGCCCGGACTTCCTTATCGAGTACAAACACCCGCCCGTCATAGGACAGGCTGCGGTCATACAAGGACGCGTTGAATACCGTCTGGCTGTTGCGGTGCATGTTGGGTTTGCCATCCGCGGCGGGATCCTGGTCATTGAGGCTATTGAGCCTGCGGGGTGGGCCGACCTGAGACGCATCCAGAGGAGACACACCGACCCCCAGTGACAGGGCATCGCTGCCCCCGAAGTCAGGCATGTGGCAGCTTGCACACGACGCAGTGAGATCACCAGAGAGAGTATGGGAAAAAAACAGTAACTGCCCCAACTTGATCAGCGGATCCTGGGCCGGGGTTTTCTGTTGCCTCTGACGAGGCGTAGCCGGGTCACCCGTGAGTCCACGGTCAACAATGACCTGACGTAGCCATTCATCCAGGTCGGGAGGCGACGATGTGTCTGGGTCCGGGTCCACCGGCGTAGGTGTCTGAACGCTGCCCCCGCCGCCGCCAGACGAGCCACCACCACCGCCACCGCAAGCAGCAACCGTGACACCCAGCAATACCATAACCAGTAGCCTGAAGCCCTGTGAGGAGTGCATTCCCGTGGCCATACCCAAATTCCGTTGTTGTTATTCTTGGACCCTGCAACAAATGCAACAGTGTGCACCAGGTCTCATTATGCTAATTTGGGATTATGGTACGAATCTTTTCAAAAACGCCACTGAAATCTCTAATGAGGCGCTAAACCGGGCCACTTCAGGGACTGGAGGTATGCGTATAAGACCATAGCGGGGATTACTGCGCCGTCACCTTCTGCTTGCCACACCGCTCGCAACGATGCACCGTCACCAGGCGCCCCTGCTTCACATCAAACTGCTTTTCCTTGCACACAACCCACTTATGAAAGCCGTGCTGACACATCCCCTTGCGCGGGGCTTTTCTAACCGGTTTTTTGAAAGGAAGGATATCGGCCATAACGGTCACAATAGTGATTCAAACGCTTGCCAGCATACCGCAACCCACCTGCTTTCAGCGAGGCAGCCCCTCCCGGATAGCGCCGTCCTGCCAATGAGTTGCGCTCAGGCATCGAAGGCGCAATCCCAAACCCGTATAATTCGCCTCCCCAGGAATCAACCGGCAGTGAGTATGAGTGACTTTACCCCCGGCCAGCGCTGGCTGAGCGAATCCGAAACCGAACTGGGTCTCGGTATCATCAAGGAGCTGGATTACCGGCTTGTCACCGTGGAATACCCGGCGGTTGAAGAAGAGCGGACCTACGCCATCAATAATGCCCCCTTGTCCCGGGTGACCTTTGATGTGGGCGACACCATCCGTACCGGGGATGAGCTGGAACTGACCGTTGCCGAGGTCAATGAGCTGAACGGCCTGAAGGTCTACATGGCCCACCCGGCCGGCGAGACAGACAACGTACAGCCGGTACCCGAGACCCTGCTGGGCCATACCCTGAAACTGAATTCGGCCCTGGACAGACTACTTTCCAACCAGCTGGCCTCCAACCGCTGGTACGAACTGCGTGTGGATGCCCTCAATGCCCACTGCCAGCAGCAGCAATCACGTATCCAAGGGCTGCGGGGCCCGCGAATCGATCATATTGGTCATCAGCTATACATTGCCGATCAGGTCGCCAGCCGTTATGCCCCGCGGGTATTGCTGGCCGATGAAGTCGGGCTCGGCAAAACCATTGAGGCGGGCCTGATTCTTCATCAGCAATTGCTCACCGGCCGCGCCAGCCGGGTGCTGGTAGTAGTGCCATCACCGCTGGTGCACCAGTGGTTTGTGGAAATGGTGCGCCGCTTCAACCTGCACTTTTCCATCTTCGATGCGGAACGTCTGGAGGCCCTGCAGCCGGAAACCAGCATTAAGGACATGCTGGCGCAGATTATTGAGGAAGAGCGCCTCGGCGAGGAACAAGGCGAAGCGCCAGCCAACAATGATAATCCCTTCCTGTCGGAACAACTGATCCTGTGCAGCACAGACTTCCTGAGCGAATGCGATATCGACCAGCTGGCCAGCGCTGACTGGGACCTGCTGGTGGTGGACGAGGCCCATCACCTGGCGTGGTCGGAACAACACCCCAGTGACTCCTATCTACGGGTGGAAACCATTGCTCAACAGGCTCGCGGCCTGCTGCTGCTCACCGCCACCCCAGAACAGCTGGGATTGGAAAGCCACTTCGCCCGTCTGCGACTGCTGGACCCGGACCGCTACCCCAGCCTTGAGGCCTTCCGGGAAGAACAGAGCCATTATCAGGAGATCGCCCAACTGGCCGGCGAGCTGCACGACCAGCCAGACTGGGACTCCGCCCTGGTGGAAAAAGCCAAGGCTCTGCTGCCCGACATGGAGATTACCACCGATGCCCGCGACAGTGTGCTCGCCGAGCTGCTGGACCGCTCTGGCCCGGGCCGGGTCATGTTCCGCAATACCCGCCACAATATTGCCGGTTTCCCGCTGCGGCACGTCCACGGCAGCCCCCTGCCGCTCCCCGATGAGTATCGCTACGATCAGGATGAAGAACTGGAAGGCCACCTACACCCGGAAACCCTTTACCACGATGATCGCTGGTGCACGCTGGACCCACGGGTAACGTGGCTGGAGCAGTTCTTCAAACAGCACCGCCACGACAAGGTGCTGGTGATTTGCGCCAGCCGCCATACCGCCAGCGACCTGCATGCCCATTGCAACTACAAACTCGGCATGAACATCGCCATGTTCCATGAAGACATGGACCTGATTGAACGGGACCGCGCTGCGGCCTTCTTTGCCGATGACGTGGATGGCGCCCAGGCGCTGATCTGCTCAGAGATCGGCTCTGAAGGGCGTAACTTCCAGTTTGCCCATCACCTTGTATTGCTGGACCTGCCACTAAACCCGGATCTGCTGGAGCAGCGCATTGGCCGACTGGACCGTATCGGGCAGCGCGAAGATATCCAGATTCATGTTCCCTACTTTGAAGGGCACGCCCAGGAAGTGCTGTTCCGTTGGTACCACGAGGGCATGAATGCCTTTGAGCACACCAACCCGGCCGGCCACGATATCTACCTGCGCAGCCGCGATGCGCTCGAGCCGCTGCTGAGCAGCGATCCGGAATACACCGCCATTGATGCGCTGGTCGCCGACACCCGTGTGATCGCGGATGAACTGCACACCCTGATGGAAACCGGTCGCGACCGTTTGCTGGAACTCAGTTCCTGCGATACAGATCGTGCCGATGCACTGCGGGACGAGCTGGCGCAAGCCGATGCCCAGTCTCCCCTGCCCTTCATGCAACGTGTCTTCGATCGTTACGGTGTGGATCAGGAAGAACATTCCGATACCGCCGTGATCCTCAAGCCTGGCCCGCACATGCGCGACGCCTTCCCCGGTCTGCCGGACGAAGGGATTACCATGACCGACGACCGTGCCACCGCGCTGGCCCGGGACGACATGCAATTCATGACCTGGGAACACCCCATGGTCACAGGCAGCCTGGAAATGATCCTTGGCGAAAACCGCGGCAAGGCCGCCGTCAGCCTGCTGAAGAATCCCCGCATCAAACCCGGCACCCTGCTGATCGAAGCCATCTACACGGTGGAATCCATGGCCCCCCGTTACCTGCAGGCAGACCGCTTTCTGCCCTGCACCGTGATCCGTCACCTGCTCGATGCCAACGGCAAGAACATCAGCCAGGCGATCAGCCATGAGGGGCTCAGCCAGCAGTGCCACAAGATGGACAAGGCCCTCAGCCGCAAGATTGTCTCTAGCCAGAAAACGCTGCTGGAAAAACTGCTCAAGGCCAATGACGTGGCTGCGTGCAAGGAAGCTGACGACGTGGTGGCAGCCGCACTCATTGCCATGCGCGAAGAGCAGAACCATGAACTTGCCCGTTTGAAGGCCCTGCAGGCCAAGAATCCGGCGGTGCGTGATGAAGAAATCACCGCACTGGAACAGCAGACCGCGCAACTGGAAAAGCTGATTGGCGATGCCCAGTGTCAGCTCAATGCTGTCCGCGTCATTGTTGCCGCAGGAGAATAATCATGACCGCACGACTCAACTGCATCGAAATCGAACCGACCCAGCCTGCCGTGGCCAGTGTTATCTGGCTGCACGGCCTGGGCGCCAGTGGCCACGACTTCGAGCCCATCGTGCCAGAGCTGCAGCTACCTGCAGATCTGCCTGTGCGGTTTCTCTTCCCTCATGCTCCCAACATCCCGGTCACCGTCAACGGCGGCATGGTGATGCCCGCCTGGTACGATATTCTCGCCATGGACATCGACCGCAAGGTGGATGAACACGGAGTCCTCGCTTCAGCTGACGCCGTGGACGCCCTGATCGCGCGGGAAATCGAACGGGGCATTGCCAGCAATCGCATTGTTATCGCCGGCTTTTCCCAGGGCGGCGCGGTGGCTTATCAGTGTGCGCTACGCCACCCGAGCCCCTTGGCGGGGCTACTCACCCTCTCCACCTATATGGCCATGCCGGTCACGCCCAGCGAAGCCAATCGCCAACTGCCAGTCATGGTCAGCCACGGCAGCATGGACCCGGTGGTCCCGGAACAGCTCGGCCGGCGCGCCGTCGCAAGCCTGCAAGACATGGGCCTTGAGCCGGAATATCACCACTACCCCATGGAACATATGGTGTGTCTGGAGCAAATTCGGGATATTGGCCAATGGCTTAACCGCCAGCTCCGCCGGAAGTAATCGACGACCACCGCCCCGCGACCGGTGCGCCAATCACTTCGGGAATCACCCCTGCAAACGCCGGCATGGTTTGTCCTGCCAGGGCGCCAATGTAGGTCGGGTCCGCAACCAGCCAGGCACTCCGCCCCACAGTCTGGCGGTCACCCTCACCGGGCATATCGACGGCAACGGCAACATGCCCTGGATAGAGCAGCCCCACTGCGTTGACCTTGAGCAGCAGGCGTAACGCCTGTACCAGAAAGATCGATCGGTCTTCACAATCCGCCGCCGGATGGAACAGTAACTCGTCCGGCAGTTGATAGTACTCCCGACCAAACTGCTCCTGATCCGTTTCATAGGGCAGCCCGAACTGGACCAACCGCATCAGCGCATTCAGCTTGTCCAGCGGCCGGGTATAGCGTCCCTCCAGCCTCGCCCACGAAGCACGCAATGATTGCGCCACGGGCTCACTCAGGGGGGCGGCAAAATAGAATGCCAGATCCACCGTCGGGTGCCCTTGATAATAGCGAACCAGCTCACGATCAAACTCGAGGGACAGCAGCTCATCGCCATGGCGCAACTGCCTTTCCTGTAGATCGGGAACGGTGACCGGGTGGCGATAGAACGCAAAGTCCACGGGCTGTGAATCGCTGACCTGACCGTGGATCAATAATGACTCACCAGCCGAAATCACATCCGCCAGGTCGTAGTAGGCCAGCCCGTCAACCGGGTAGTAGGCCAACCCGTACACTGGCTGGGCGGTTCGGGCCAGTAACACCACTTTGCTCTGTCTATAGCCCAGGCGCACATCCCAACCCAGCTCAGACAACAAGAACCATTGCCGCACGGTTGCCTGCATCCCATCGGTACTGTGCCCGCTCTCACTGACGGCCTGCACCAATTTCCACAGCCCCCAGTCCCCTAACGCCAACCCCCGGCGCTGCTCACGCAACCAACGGACGGTGTCCTGATACCGGGTGGCAGTCAATCGTTCGTAGCCACGCACTAATCCTTTAGGGGAGTCGTAGTCAGAAACCGTTGCCCATTCCCATTCAGGAGCAAGAAGAGAGTGACCAAGAAACACCAGCGCCTTTCCTTGCTGCGGCAATAACGGCACAGGATCTGTGAGCACCTCTGGCATGTCGTCCGCGAGAGGCACCGCCAGAGGCTTCTGCCCACCGTCTTTCACCGGAGGGCTAAACGGTTTGGGCAACGGGTCGCGCACCTGTCCCGGTTCGGCCGTAACGGCCGTCCAGTCTTCGGAAAGCATGTTGCGAAACAGCTGTTGCCGTCGCGTCATTTGATCCTGAAAGGCCCGCTGTTGGGCAGCTTTCCATTGCGAAAAACTGTCGCCCCCAGCGCTTGATGCCACACTGGCATCGATCAGGCCCACAAGCAGTAACATCCCCAACCATGCTTTCACCGTACCGCCCCCATCTTTGGCAAGGTTGTTACCATCGTGGACGCCACCCTGGGGTTAACCTGCTTCAACAGCGCCAGCAGAATGGGCAACTGGTAACTGTCTTCCCCTTCGACCAGCCCCTGCCCCAAACGCAATTGATGTAGGGTTGAAGGAGGAAGCGGCTCGTCCGATAGCACCGCCAGATAGAGATCCCGCGTCGCTTTGCCTGTTTCGGCCAGAGCCGCTTCAAAGGTCAGCTCCTCCTGCGGAACGACCTCTGCCTTGTTTGCCGTCACCAGCCCATTGGCAGACAAGACCGACACCCGGCCGTCCGCATAAAGATTGAACAGGGACAGATAACCGCTTTGGGTACTGTCTACCCGCAGTGCAAAGGCATCCCCTTCCAGCAGCTGGTCGACACTGGCACTGGCCCCGGTCTTTTTGATCAGCGACAACAGCAGTGTCTGGCTGCCGGTAAAATGAATCGCCTGAAGAATATCCTGCGGGGCAAGACGAACCTGGTGTTCTCCGGCAGACAGATACCAGCCGCCATGCAACCGTTTGAGGGCGACCCACACCGTCATGGCGTCTTCTTCGCCCTTGCCTGTCAGCCCCGCCCGCAATTCATTCACCAACTGCGATTCCAGCAAGTACGGGTTTCCGTCCAGCACCACCGGCTGGCCGTGAAACGTCTCATTCAGGGTGGCGATCAATCGCTGCACCGCACTCCGGCTATCGAACTCGAATACTGCGTGCCACCGATCGCCCTTCACTGAATGGTGCGAGCAAACCTGCACAGCACTGTCGATGCGCAAGGTGGTTTCCAGTGTGGCGGTCGACAGAAAAGACGCGCTGGCGTCCTCACCCGCCATGTGCGTGCTGGACACACTCCGGCCGGTCACCCGAACCTGAATACGCTCGGCAATATCGCGCAGCGCCTCGACCTTGGCTTGCTGAAAATTCTCCCCTTCTCCATAGCCCCGGATCCTGAACGCCGCTTCGGTCGTGCCACTCAATGCGTTCAGCTTGCCGGCACAGGGGTCCACTTCCCGCACAGGCGTCGATTGGCCAAACCAGGCCACGGCCTGGCCGCTGGTCAATAACAGGGCCGTAAACACCATCATTGTGACCATTGAGGATAACGAGAACGGCTTCATGGCTGTTCCCCCGAATAGACCGCCAGCAGTCTGTCCTTGTTGCCCACCAGTTGCGGTGTCTGGTCGCTGGGCTTACGGGTTTCGAGAATATGATCTGCCACATTCCAACCCAGATACTGGTGCAGCTCTCCACTGGTGATACGGTTATCGCCATCATCATCGGCAGCACCACGAAGGCCTTTCAGAAAGAAGTAAGTGAACAGACTGTGGCGCCCTTCGTTGAACCAATAGCTGACCTGATTGGGCGAGGTACTGGTAAAGATGGACGCCTCGCTCATGCTGGCCGGGGTGATGCTTCCGGCACTGCGGAGCAAGGCCGGGCTGATATCCTTCTGCAGCAAACCGTCGTTACTGGCGCCGGAAAAGCAGGCATCAAGTACCACCGTGACATTATTACTGGGCAGGGCCGCAAGGCTGTCGTAAAAGTCCTCCAGGGCATAGCCTTCATACGGGAGATCGCGCAAGGTGGTATCCACCGGCACCAGGTAGGCCTTGCCATCCTCGTCCAGTGAGGGCGCCCCATGCCCGGAATAATAGACAAACACCGGTGGGTTCTCCCTGCGCTGGGCGTTTAGCTCAACCCTGCGATACAGCAAACCATCACGGAAGCCGCGTTCGCGGGTACCAAACAGGCGACGAAAATCCCGGGTAGTCATGTCTTGCTGGAGCTTCACCCCCTCTTCGGGGTAACCCATTGCCTGCACAACATGGTCCGATATCACTCGGGCATCCTGATGAGCAAACCGCACCGCATCGAGATGACGGTAACGCCCATTGCCAATTACCACCCCCACCGCCAGGGATTCGCTACGCAGCCCTTGAGGTATCGCAAGACTGACATTTTCAATCTCACTGGCGCCCAAGGGTGGGGAGTTGGCCAGCAGCTCACCACCAGGTGAATACGCACCAGCGGGTACCATCAGCGCCAGTGATGTATCCTGTTCCGACGTCGCTTGTGCCTCACGCACCGTCAACCCGATCTCGAGCCCATCACCGGGGGCTCGACTGGTGTAAAGGCCAAATTCGACCGGCAGGCTCTCACCAGGGGAAATCACCGCGATACGACGATGACGGTCAGCGTCATCGCGCAGGATGGCATCACTTTGCAGGTTCAGTGTCAGGTCCACGTCTCGGGCAGCACCTCTCCCTGCATTCACCAGCTCGTAGCCGATAATCAGCAGGTTACCTTCACCACGGCGAATGGATGGCGAGCGAACCAGAATCCGGGCGGGTTGATAGGCACGGGCAACAGACTCCAGAACCGATTCGGGTGCCTCAAAGCCATCACTGTCTTTTGCCGTCAGACGAAGCGACAGGGTGCCACTCGAGAGACGTTTTCCCGCCTGGTACGCAATGGCTCGCACCACACTGTCGCCAGCACCGACAGTGCCCAGCGGGATCTGCGATGGCAGCGACAAATCGCTATCACTGCGGCGAATTGTCAGCACCACATTATCTGCTGCAGAGCCCCCGTGATTAGTCAGCGTCACCAGCAGTTTTCCGTTTTCGCCACCGTCAACAATGCGATCATTTCCTGCGTCCAGCAGCTCGACCGCTACCCGCAGAGCAGGCGGGTTGATGAACTTGTCCCGCTTCAGCTGTTGCGAGCGGGCGGCGATTTGTGCCGCTTCCTGCTTGGCCAGCAAGGCGTTCATTCTTTGTGCCGGGAAATACGGTTCTGATCGTGAGGCACTTTCGATTTTTCTGCGCGCCATCCCCCTGGGTGTCTCATACCACTCATAACTGACTTCACCGGGAAACGTGATTCGGCCATCCCCGTCACGCTCGACGATGGCCTTGCGATACCACTCAATGGCTTCCTCAAAGGCCCCGCGTGACTCAGCCTGATAGCCACGTTGATAAAAACCCAACGCCTCGGATGCCCCAGACCAACCAGACTGGGCAAACAACACCAACAGAAAGCCAATCAGGTATCGGTACACGGCCACGCGGCCCTGCAGGCCAGCCCCCATCGCGATAATCATCAGAAGGCTCGGGAAATCGACAGGCTATGTAACGTCTCATCCTGATCCTGAACCGCTGCATAGTCCGATTTCAGGATAGTCCGTTGCTCCATGGCGTAATCCACAATCCAGTCCCCCAGATACACGCCCAGCCCTGCTGTCACCGCCTCTACGCCCGAGGAATAAGGACGAAAACGGTCATTGCTACCGTCAAGCAGGGGCGCCGCATCCCCTTCCGCTTCAGAGTCATACCCCCCGGCACGAATAAAGAAAGATTGGTTGGACGGTGTGATGAACTGGAACTCCGCACCGTAGGCAATGCGCTCATGATCCACCGCAATGCGGTTGTCGGAGCGTTCGATGCCGTTCTGTCCCAGATACAACACCTTGCTGTAGGCGATATCATCAAACTGCACTGAACCGGTCGCCGACATCCCCCACCCCGCACCGAGATCAAACGGCCGCTTCACCGCCAATCCCAGACTCAGGACTTGCGGACGGTTGGGCAGATCCTCGAACTCTCCCAGCAACGCGTCCACATCCGTACCCGATCGCCAGGTTGCCCCGGCACGCAACTCGGTCTTTCCCGCCGCATCCATTTTCCACTTTCCCAGCACCCCAAGGGTGTAGCCAAAACCGGTTTCATCGTTTTCATCACAGCTTTCGCAATCGGAATCCGTGCTCTGACTAATCATGTCGATACTGCCACCTACTGCCACATGATCATTCAGATCCACGCCGAAACCGAACTTCAGCTCACTGTATTCGGTGCGGATACGGGTAATATCGCCCTTGTCATCCTTCCCGTAGGAATGAAAGTCATAGGGACGAAAATAAGCCATACCGAATCCCTTGCCACTGAAACCGAGATACTTCAACTCGCTTTCCGTGTCATAGAGGGCAATGTCTGATCCGCTCGCTGATCCCACATCTTCGCTGCCAACCACAACGGTGCCGTAGTCCAGAGTGACATCCATGCCCGAGAGAAATCCCAGCCCCCCCGGGTTGTACCAGACCGTACTGCTGTCTTCGGCCACCGCGGTGAATGCCCCGCCCATTGCCATGGCCCGGGCCCCCGGCGCGGTATAGAACTCCTCCATTGCCAGCCCCTGCTGCGCGAGCAATAACGTCCCCAAGGTAGTCAATGCCATCCTGTACATGCTGCACCTGCCTTCTCTCAGTGGATGATCCCGTTGGTTTTTACGTTCTCGTGGTCAGAGGCTCTCGCCATCCCGGTTACGGGCGGCATCCAGACGTTGGCGAGCCTGAGAAGACAGAAATTGCTGATAGAGGACATCCTCATCACGTGCATCCAGTGTTGCCCCCTGCGCAGACACAAGACTGTCAAACAGAGCTCTGCTGCGATCGCCATTCAGAACCCACATGGTGCACAGCTGGGTGTCACCTTCGATCTTGCCGAAGGCCACTGCATCAAGGATGGCGCCATCCAGGCTTTGTTCGGTCAACTGCTCAGAAACCGCTGTGAAATCGGAGCCCTCAGCGGCACGGCCGCTGCCCGTACCAGTACGGTTCGCCATGGTTTCAACCAGGCTATCCACCGCAACGGAAATCTGCTGGGCCAGCTCCAACCGTGCGTTGGCAGAGGAAGCCTGCTTGCTGATATTCATGTTGCCGTTGAATGCCGTGCAGTCTGTGCCGACAAACTGTGCGTCATTTGGCGGGTTCAATACCCAGTCAGGTAGCGTGATGTCATCAGGAACCGGTGTGACATCAACGTTCTTGTTGGCACAGCCTGTCACCAACACGGCGCAAAACAGGGCAGAGAGAGAGAATGGGGTCTTCATGATCGCTCCAACAGAAACCTGGTCGGTGACCGTCACCTGACCTCGTGTTTCAGTAAGAGGGACCGAACACCGGTTCTGAACACGCAATCGCGAAAAACAGTTAGCCGGTATTGGTATGAAGATTGAAGCGACCCCGGCCGGGACATGGTGAATGAGCAAAACAAAAGCCCACAAAAAAACCCGCCGAAGCGGGTTTTTTGCGTGAAGCCTGTCGTACTGGAAATTACAACCAGTAGACCGTCACGAACAGGAACAGCCATACCACGTCCACAAAGTGCCAGTACCAGGCACCCGCTTCCCAGGCAAAGCAATTATCTTCACTGAAATGCCCCTTGAGTACGCGGATCAGGGTGATGAACAGGAAGATGGTGCCAATGGTCACGTGGGCACCGTGGAAACCGGTCAGCAGGAAGAACAGGCTGCCGTAGATACCAGCGTCCAGAGTCAGACCCATGTCATAGGCGTGAACGTATTCCAGCGCCTGCAGGCCCAGGAAGATCACCCCCAGGACAACCGTGGCCGCCTGGAACAGAATCAGGGTACCGCGCTTGCCTTCCAGCAGAGCATGGTGGGCGATGGTCAGGGTGACAGAGGACACTAACAGGATCGCCGTATTGATGGCGGGCAGGCCCCAGGCACCCATCGGGGTGGTGGTAGTGCCGTCCGGGGTTTCCGTCAGCGGCCACATGGCCTGGAAGTTCGGCCACAGCAGTTCGTGGGTCATGGCACCGGAACCTTCACCGGACAACCACGGGATGATCAGCCAACGGGTGTAGAACATGGCGCCAAAGAAGGCGGCAAAGAACATCACCTCGGAGAAGATGAACCACAGCATGCCCTGACGGTAGGAACCGCCCAGCTGATTGCTGTGCAGACCACCAACAGATTCCTTGATGGTATCGCGCCACCACAGAGCCAGAACCACCAGCAGCCAGGCCAGGCCCAGGAAGAACAGCGGCTTGCCACTAAAGCTCGGCGCCATATCTGCCATGGTGCTTTGCTGGATGAAATGTGCGCCGCCCACCGCGGTCATGCACAGACCGATGGACGCAGTCAGCGGCCAGGGGCTGCTTTCCGGTACGTAATACTTGTCAGTAGCCATCAAAATTCTCCTCTACAACCGGCTGTTATCAGTTCACAGCCACGCTGTTGTTTTTACCGGCGACCCGCTCTGTCACATCGAAGATCGTGTACGACAGAGTGAATTGATTGATGTGACGCGGAATTTCAGGGTCCAGATAGAAGATCATCGGCATGTCCTTGCGCTCGCCTGCCGCCAGAGTCTGCTGATCGAAGCAGAAGCACTGTGTCTTGTGCAGGTACCGCGCGGCTTCCCCCGGGGTTACCGACGGGATGCTCTGGGTCACCATGTCCGAGCCTGTGGGGTTAGTGGCGTAAAAATGCACCAGGGTGATTTCACCCGGGTGGACTTTTACCCGTTTGGTCTCAGAGGTGAATTCACCGCTGATGCCATCCCCTCTCTGGGTAATGAACTCCACTGTCACGGTACGATCAGCTACCACCTTTTCCGGGGCTTGCGTAGCTGCCGTACTGGATGTCTTTCCGTTCAGTCCGGTGATGTCACAGATCACGTTATAAAAAGGCACCATGAGAAAGGCAAAGCCAAACATGGCCACCGCCCAGATCACCAGCTTTTTCAGCGTACGCTTGTTGCGTTCTTCCACGCTGAGAGGCTGATTGTCGCTCATAGTGCCCTCGTTCCGTGTCCGTTACTTGATAACCGGGGGAGTGTCGAAAGTGTGGAACGGCGCCGGAGACGGCACTTCCCATTCCAGACCTTCCGCACCATCCCAAGGCTTGGCCGGCGCCGGCTCACCCTTCTTCATGGCACAACGAATGGCCACGATCAGGAAGATCACCTGGGACAGACCGAACCAGAAACCACCGATGGAAATCCAGAAGTTGTAGTCCGCAAACTGCAGCGCGTAGTCAGCGTAGCGACGCGGCATACCGGCCAAACCCACAAAGTGCATCGGGAAGAACAGCAGGTTGGCGGAAATCAGGGAGTTCCAGAAATGCAGCTCACCCAGCAGCTTGCTCGGCATCACACCAGACCACTTGGGCAACCAGTAGTAGGCCGCAGCAAAGATGGAGAAGATGGCACCGGTCACCAGTACATAGTGGAAGTGAGCCACGACGAAGTAGGTATCGTGATACTGGAAGTCCACCGGCGTGATCGCCAGCATCAGACCAGAGAGGCCACCACAGGTGAACAGGATCACGAACGCGATCGCCCACTTCATCGGCAGTTCAAAGGTCAGGGAACCGCGCCACATGGTGGCAACCCAGTTAAATACCTTCACACCGGTGGGTACGGAGATCAGCATGGTCATGTACATGAAGAACAGGGTACCGGCCAGCGGCATGCCCACGGTGAACATGTGGTGAGCCCATACCACGAAGGACAGCAGTGCAATGGACGCGGTCGCGTACACCATGGAGGCGTAACCGAACAGCGGCTTGCGGGCAAAGGCCGGAATGATCGCTGACACGATGCCGAAGCTCGGCAGGATCATGATGTACACCTCAGGGTGCCCGAAGAACCAGAACACGTGCTGGAACAGTACCGGGTCACCACCACCAGCAGCATCAAAGAAGCTGGTGCCGAAGTGACGGTCTGTCAGCATCATGGTCACCGCACCGGCCAATACCGGGATAACGGCAATCAGCAGGAAGGCGGTAATCAGCCAGGTCCACACGAACAGCGGCATCTTCATCAGGGTCATGCCCGGGGCACGCATGTTGAAGACAGTCACTACTACGTTGATCGCACCCATGATGGAGGAGATACCCATCATGTGAACGGACAGAATGAACAGGTCGGTAGATGCCGGACCGTACTTGGTCGACAGCGGCGCGTAGAAAGTCCAGCCAAAGTTCGGCGCGCTGGGGTTACCGGCACCAAAGGCGCTCATCAGCACGGCGAAGATCAGGATGCCGAAGGCGAACGGCAGGATCCAGAAGGACCAATTGTTCATCCGCGGCAGCGCCATATCCGGCGCACCAATCATCAGCGGGATCATCCAGTTGGCCAGGCCAACCGTGGCGGGCATTACCGCACCAAACACCATGACCAGACCGTGCACGGTGGTCATCTGGTTGAAGAACTCCGGATCCACGAACTGCATGCCGGGCTCGAGAAGCTCGGCACGAATGACCATGGCCATGAAACCGCCAACCAGGAACATGGCAAAGCTGAACCACAGGTACAGGGTACCGATGTCTTTGTGGTTGGTGCTGAACAGCCAGCGTTTCAGGCCGGTCGGGGCGTGGTGATGATCGTGGTGATCATCATGGGTTGCAGCTGCAGTAGACATTGCTATCCCCTCCCTTATTCGTGGTCGTTAACATCGGCGGGCTGAATCAGATCGCCGGTGTCGTTGCCGAAAGCGTTACGCTCGTAGGTGACTACCGCCGCAATCTGGCGCGGAGTCAGCTGAGCCTTGAATGCAGGCATGGCAGCACGGCCATTCACCAGCACATCGATATGTTCGTTCAGGTGTTCGCTCTTGGTGGCGAAATCCGTGCCCGCGAACGGCAGACCAATACCGCCTTCACCGTTGGCACCGTGACACAGGGCACAGGCAGAGGCGTAAACCTGCTGACCTTCTTCCATGGCCTGGTCGAGACCGGAGAACGGTGTCAGGTCAGGGCCGGATGCGGCTTTTTCTTTCTCTTCGGCGATCCAGTCACGGAATTCCGCCTGGGTCACCACTTCCACGGCAATTGGCATGAAGGCGTGGTTCTTGCCACACAATTCAGCACACTGACCGTAGTAGGTGCCTTCCTTGCCTTCCGGGACCAATGCCCAGGTTTCGTTGACGAAGCCGGGGATCGCATCTTTCTTGCCACCGAAGTCCGGCACCCAGAAGGAGTGGATCACGTCGTCAGAGGTCACCAGGAAACGCACTTTCTGGCCGGACGGGATGACCAGCTTCTTGTCCACTTCCAACTGATAGTTGTGGTCTTTCTCGGGAGCTTCCTGACCGACCCGATCCTTCGCGGTGCCATAGGGGAACAGGCCACCGGCAAGCACCGGGTTGTTGTACTGTTCCGGCGGGGTCGCCAGGTTGGAGAAGAAGGACACGCCAATATCGTTGTCGTCTTCGTAAGTCAGGTACTCATAGCTCCACTTCCAGCGGTAGCCGGTCACCTTCACCGTCAGCTCGGATTCTGCTGTGTCGTCCAGTTTGACCAGCACGCGGGTGGCCGGCACGGCCATGGCGATCAGAATCACGAAGGGAATCACGGTCCACAGGACTTCCAGAAGCACATGCTCGTGGAAGGTGGCCGGATTGGGGTTCTTGGCGCGGCGATGGCGGATCATGGAGAACACGATCAGGCCGAACACCAGCAGACCGATAACGGTCACGATCCAGAGAACGGTGGTATGAAGGTCTTGAATTTCCTGGCTGACCGCGGTGACACCGGGTCGCAGATCAAGATTGGAACGTTCGGTCCAGTCGCTGGCGAAGGTCATGCCACTGATCATCAGTGACGTGAGACCGACCGCCGCGCGGTGGAACAGAGTTGACTGCATGCGTTTGCTCCCTGTTTTCCCCAGCGATGCCTCTATATGGGCACGCTTGTTCTTTGCCGTCACCGGCACCTGGAAAGCGAAGTTTCAGGATTGATACAGCGAGACCCGCCCCACACCTGTCCCTGGACAGCAACGGCCAAGGGGGTGGCCGATTGTTGCTATCGCACAGAGCACAAACACCAATAAAATCAAACAGCTAGTACCCAACTGCCTGGATCCCACCGGGTTGCCATGGGTGCGGCAAAATGTCCCATTGCATTTATGGGCGCCAACTGTAGTCATTCAGGTTATTAAAGTCCAGCCAAATGGTAGGGATTTCAGGCATATGCGCGGTCACTCCCTGTGCTAGACTCCGCGGCCATTTTCCATTAACGGGGCGGTAGATAGCCATGCCGGAAGAGCGTCAGATTTACCGGGTAATATTCCATAACAACGGTGAAGTTATGGAGATCTATGCCTCGCAGCTATATCAAAGTGAGCTCTACGGATTTATCGAAGTGGAGGCGTTTGTGTTTGGTGAGCGCTCCGGGGTGGTGGTGGACCCAGCCCAGGAAAAGCTGCGGAACCTGTTTGGGGATGTCACCCGTTCTTTCATTCCCCTGCATGCCGTGATCCGGATAGACGAGGTGAACCAGGCCGGACCAGGTAAAATTACCGATAGCAAAGCCTCCAACATCACCCCTTTTCCGTACCCACCAGCACCGACAAAAAAATAGGGCGCCGATTGACTCGAACGCCCGAGGGTTGCCTGATATTTTTTTGGAGGAGAAAACGTATTGCTTTCAGGTAATAAGAACACTGCAGCGGGAAGAAGTTCCCCAGCAGGACAAAATTCTTTTACCGGGAGACTTTCACCGGGAACGCCCCTGCCGACTCTCCGTCCGCCACCGCTGGCCCCTGTTCAGCACGGGCCACCAGTCGAATAAACACCGCCAGAATCAAACGCATCACAAACATGACAGGGCTCCCCTGTTATTACTGGATTCTCTGGTTTGAGCCTGTTCGCCGTGGCCGGTTCGCCCCCGAGCCCAGGTTTTACGGGGCTTTTACGGTTGTTCGCCCGATTCCAGCCCAGCTGGAGCCGCGGAAGACGGAGCCTGGGACTGCTCGATGGGCTGCCCATAGCGGAGCGTCGGGTTCACATCATGGGGCGCAATCCAGCCCATCATCATGCTGAACAGGATGAACAGGAAGATCACTACCGAAAACCCTACCCGCCAGGCGAGCGCACGCATGGTCTTGCCTGACTTGCTGTCCCCCTGCACCAGCCCCATCAGGGCGCGCCCCAGAGAAAACACCGCTGCCAGCAGCAACACGATAACAATCAGTTTTACCCACCACATGAAATGCCTGACTCCTTGAGGGACGCCACACCTGTACTCCTGAGCCGTCCTATGTAGAATGTGCCGCCATTGTACTGACCGGCCGCAGCACTGCCCACCAAAGATGGTGCAGTCCGCGACATCACTGGCCCTCCCCAAGGAGCCTCTGATCATGGCAAGCCCCCGTAACGGTTCACGCTGGATGACCCTGATCGCCTTCACTGCCTTGTTCGTGGTGGTCGGCATCTGTTTGCGTCTCAGCTGGTGGCAACTGGATCGCGCCGAAGAAAAGCGAGTCTGGCTTGAACAGCAAACGCAGCGCGCGGCCCTGCCACCTGCCGACCTCCATAGCTTGCTGCAAGACAGCTCACCCCTGCACCGTTCAGCTCGGCTGAACGGCCTGGTGGACAATGCCCATCCGGTTTTGCTCGATAACCGCACCCTGAACGGCGTGGCCGGCTACCACTTACTCAGCCCCCTGCAAACGACGGCAGGTCAGTGGGTACTGATCAACCGCGGGTGGCTGCCTCGTGGCCCCAGCCGCCAAACCCTGCCAGACATTCCCGCTATTCAAGACGCTGTGACCGTCACCGGGACGGTCTATCACACCTCTGGCGATGCCTTTGTCCTCCAGGAGGAGACATTGCCTGACAATCAGTGGCCATTACGGGTGCAAAAAGTGGATTTTGACGCCATTGGCGAAAAACTTGGGGTAGAATTGGCGCCCTTTGAAATCCGGGTCACCCCGGAACTGGCGTTGGGCGGCCTGACACCCCTGCCCCGCCACTGGCAGGACGTCACGCCCATGGGCCCCGAACGGCACAAGGCGTACGCCCTGCAGTGGCTCTGCCTGGCCATCGCGGCACTGGTGATTTTCCTGTTCGCCGCCAGCCGGGCACAACGTAAGCGTCTCACTCAGCAACAGGGCCGTTAAATTCGCCCCGGGAAGCAGAACAGACCATGTCACCGAAAACGAAGAACATCGTTACCCTGGTTGCCATCATCAGCCCCTTTATTCTGTTTGCCCTGGCAGGCCGCTATCTGATCGATCTGCGGGAGATGCCACGGACCAACAAAGGCCAGCTGCTAATCCCCCATATCGACATCGCCGACCTGCAGGTGCGCGATAACAAGGGTGGCGACTACACCGGCGAGGACATGACCGGATTGTGGACCATCCTTTATATAGCAGACGGCGATTGTGATACCCGCTGCAAGAACGCGCTCTATTATCAGGTTCGCCAGGTCAGGCTGACGCTGGGTGAGGACATTGACCGGGTTCGCCGGGTTATCCTGCATACCGCGCCAGCGCAAGAAAGCCTGAGCCAATTCTTGAATGACAATGTGGAAGGCATGGTCTCTGTGCATGCCTCCCCGGACACCGTACGGCAGGCGCTTGCGCCGGTGTACGCACCGGCAGAGAGCCTGCCGGTGGGCGATATCTTTCTGGTCAGCCCGGACGGCCAGATCTTCATGCGTTATCCCACGCACGAAAACATGGATGCCACCCTGGAAGAGGCGGAGAACATCCGCGTCGATCTCAAACGCACCCTTAAAGGGTCCCTGATCGGTTAATTAGGCTGCTGGTATGCAAACCCCGACTTCTTCACAGCGCTGGCTGCGCGGCTTCTGCGTTCTGGCGGTTATTCTTGCTGCAGGTGTAATCACCCTGGGCGCCTGGACCCGGCTGTCTGATGCTGGCCTTGGCTGCCCTGACTGGCCTGGTTGTTACGGCCATCTGGACGTGCGCAAAGCCATCGACCACGTCAACACCACCAATGAAGTAACACCGGGCAGTCTGCGCGAAGCTCACAAGACTGTCCCGGAGATGGTACACCGCTACTTCGCCTCCACCCTGGGGCTGGTCATCATCGTCATTGCGGTGCTTTCCTTTATTAACCGCAAGCGGGAAAAGCAACCGCTCAAGTTACCCCTGTTCCTGGTCGCTCTGGTGATTTTCCAGGGCATTCTGGGTATGTGGACCGTCACCATGGGGCTGCAGCCCACCATTGTGATGCTGCACCTGCTGGGAGGCTTTACCACCTTTACCCTGCTGGTGCTGCTGACCGCACGGGTGTTCCGCTGGCCCAGCTTTCTCAACGACTGCGATGTGCGGATGCTCAAGCCCCTGGCCTCCATCACACTGGCCGCGCTGATCCTGCAAATTGCCCTGGGCGGCTGGACCGCCAGCAACTACGCCGCTGTGGCCTGTACCGAACTGCCGGTGTGCGAAGAAGGCTGGCAGGAGCGTCTGGACTTCGAGGAAGCCTTTATCTTCTGGGGCCATGAGCATGATCAACCGGATTTTGAATACGGTGTCCTCGATAATCACGCTCGTACCACCATTCACGTCATGCACCGCTTTGGCGCTTTACTGGTGACCCTGCTGGTACTGGCGCTGGTTGCCAAAATCCTGCTGCGCGCCCGCAGCACCTTCTTCCGTAACTTCGCCCTGACCATCCTGTCCTTGCTGGTCGTTCAGCTCGCCCTCGGCATCAGTAACGTGGTGTTTGCGGTCCCTCTGGACGTGGCCGTTGCCCATAATTTTGTAGCCGTTATTCTGCTCGCATCACTGGTACTGTTTATCCGTGCCATCAATGTGAAATGCGGCATACGCAATCCGCGACAGGAAGGAGCAAAATCATGAGCGATACTACAACCTGGCGCGACTACCTTGCCCTCACCAAGCCGGGCGTAGTGATGCTGTTGATGGTCACCGCCGTGGCGGGCATGTTCCTGGCGACCGATCCCCCGGGGATGGTGCCGCTGGATATTTTTATTCCGTCCTTTATTGGTCTCACGCTGGCCATGATGTCTTCTGCGGCCATCAACCAGATCATGGATCAGAAAATCGATGCGATCATGACTCGCACCGAAAAGCGGCCTCTGGTCGCCGGCAAGCTCAGTCCGAAAGCCGCCATTACCTTTGCCGTTCTGCTGGCGGCGGCGTCCATGATCATGCTGTATTTCCTGGTCAATCCACTGACCGCCTGGCTGACCCTGTTTGGTTTCGTCGGTTATGCGTTCATTTACACCCTGTACCTGAAACGGGCGACCCCGCAAAACATCGTGATCGGCGGTATTGCCGGCGCTATCCCGCCGCTGCTGGGTTGGGCTGCCGTGACTGGCGACGTTCACCCCTATGCCTGGCTGCTGGTGCTGATCATCTTCGTCTGGACCCCTCCCCACTTCTGGGCGCTGGCCATCCACCGCAAGGACGAGTACGCCAAGGCTGACATCCCCATGTTGCCTGTCACCCACGGCATCCCCTTTACCCGGGAATCCGTGCTGTACTACACCATCCTGCTGTTCATCTGCACCTTGCTGCCCTACCTGACCGGCATGAGTGACCTGATCTACCTGCTGGCCGCACTGATTCTGGGCCTGGTATTCCTGTACCACGCTGTGCGGCTGCGCTTTTCAGATGACCCGAAACTTCCCATGAAGACGTTCGGCTACTCCATCACCTACCTCTTTGCCCTGTTCACGGCTCTGCTGGTGGATCATTACCTTCCCGTAAAACCCACTGACGTAGCCATCTGGCTGGGGGCGTAAAAACCAATTGATAATGGATAATTGATAACTGGCGCGAGCCAGGTTTGAGGTTTTCAGACGCGAGAGGCCGTGCCCAGACTTTGGGCGCGGCCTCATTGCTTTCAGATTCCTGGCCAGCCCTTCCGCGCCGTTATCAATTGCCCCCTCGCATCCTGCCCACCACATCGCGCTATACTGTCAGCATCGAAAAATTACCGGGAGGCAACCATGGCAACCCGCAGCATGGATGACTGGCTTGACGCCTATGGCGAGAGCCACCAGAACCCCACCAACAAGAAAGTGCATTTTGTCTGCGTGCCGGTGATTTTTTTCACCATCGTCGGTTTTCTCTGGGCGATACCCGCCCCCCTTTTCACCGGCTTCTGGGCCTGCCTGGCGCTAGTGTTCGTTACCGCCTACTACGCCCGCCTCTCCAAACCTATCGCCCTCGGCATGCTGGTCTTCAGTGTTATCTGCCTGGCCGGGCTTGGCCTGATCACCTCGATCGGCATCAGCGTCGGGCTGTTTTCACTGGTGGTCTTTGTACTCGCCTGGATCGGCCAGTTCTGGGGCCACAAGGTCGAAGGCAAGAAACCCTCGTTCTTTGAAGACATCCAGTATCTGATGATCGGACCCGCCTGGATCATGGGCTTCCTGTACCGCAAGTGGGGCATCAAGTACTGATACTCCGCAACGGCTTCGGCGCAGAACCACCTTTCCCCACTGGTACTTTTGCAGTAGTTTAGAGCGACAATCATCTCTGCTTGGGGAAGGACCACCCGCATGGGCACTTTGCTTTTCTTTGGCGTGATCGCCGCCGTCGTTATCTACATCATCGCTGTATACAACCGACTGATCGCCCTCAAGAACCGCTTCAAAAACGGTTTTGCCCAGATCGACGTGCAGCTACAGCGCCGCCATGATCTGATCCCCAATCTGGTGGAGACCGCCAAAGCCTATATGAGTCATGAGAAAGAGACCCTGACTCAGGTTATCGAGGCGCGCAATCAGGCGGCCAGCGCCAAACAGGCCGCCGCCGCCCACCCCGATGACGCCAGCGCCGTGGCCCAACTCGGCAAAGCAGAATCCATGCTGTCCGGCTCCCTCGCCAACTTCTTCGCCCTCAGTGAAAATTACCCGGACCTGAAAGCCAACGAGACCATGAGCCAGCTCATGGAAGAGCTGACCAGCACCGAAAACCGCATCGGCTTTGCACGGCAGGCCTTCAACGATGCCGTCATGAACTACAACACCTACCGCGAGCAGTTTCCGCAAAACTTTATTGGCGGACTGTTCGGCAGCTTCAAGGAAGCCCAGCTGCTCAAGATCGAGAACGAAGAGGCCCGCAAGGCCGTCAAGGTCGGTTTCTGATCCGCTGAGATTAGACCATGGATTTCTTCCAACACCAGGAACGTGCCCGGCGTAAAACCGGCTTGCTGGTGCTCTATTTCGTCGTGGCAGTGGTGGCAGTGATCGCCAGCGTGACCGCCGCCATGCTGCTGATCCTGCATTTCTCCGGCGCGGGAGTCTCTCTTCAGGCTCCCTGGGCTCACCCCTTTACGGCCTGGATCGCGCTCGGCACCTTTGTGGTCATTGTCGGCGGTTGTCTGGTGAAAACCTGGCAGCTACGCAAGGGCGGCCCCGCCCTCGCCGAGATGATGGGTGCCAAGCCAATCGACGCCACCACCACCGATAACAGCGAGCAGCGTCTGCTTAACGTGGTGGAAGAGATGAGCATCGCTGCCGGCATCCCGGCACCCAGAATCTACGTGCTTGAGCAGGAACCGGCCATCAACGCCTTTGCCGCCGGCTTCCGTCCTTCAGAAGCCATCGTCGCGGTCACTCGGGGCACCCTGGACAAACTTTCACGGGACGAGCTGCAAGCGATTGTCGGGCATGAATTCAGCCACATTCTCAATGCTGACATCCGCATCAACCTGCGGATGGTGGCAGTGCTTGCCGGCATTCTTGCTGTGGGCAAAGTCGGCGAATATCTGCTTCACAGCCAGCGTCATCAGTCCCGATCGTCCAGACGCAACAACAAGGGCAATCTGGTTATTGTCGGGCTGGCCCTGATGGTCATCGGCTATGTGGGCTTGTTCTTCGGACGCCTGATCAAGGCGGCTATCAGCCGTCAGCGGGAGCTGCTGGCTGATGCGTCTGCCGTGCAATTCACCCGTAACCCCGATGGCTTGGCCGGCGCCCTGATCCAGGTGCGCAACAACGGCGGCTCCTATCTTGCCAACGCCCATGCGGAAGACATGAGCCATATGTGCTTTGTGCTACCTGTCAAAATGCACCTGCAACGCTGGCTCTCCACGCACCCGCCGGTGGATGAACGCCTCACCGCTTTGGGTGAGGGCTGGGTTGCGCGAGCCAGGGCCCGGGCCAGACAATTCGGCGACCCGTCACCCAACCCACCGTCAGCGCCACAGGCTGCCAATGTGGACGGTTCTCTGGGCTTCGCCCCGGGCGCCAACCCTGCCCGGGTCTCCAGTCAGGTAGGGACCGTGAAAGACGCCGACATTGATTGGGCACAGACCACGCTGGCGCAACTGCCAGAGGAAATTCGCCAGTCCCTGCGCCAGCCGCAAGGTGCCCGCAGGGCATTGCTGGCCCTGATTCTGGCCAGCAATCGCAACGACACGGCCCACCAGCTTCGTCAGGCAGGGTTGGCTGACGAGCAGCCTGCCCTTGAGACAATGGCAGAAGCGCTTCGCCCCCTGGGGGCTACCCTCCGCCTGCCGGTCATTGATCTGGCCTTGCCCGCACTGAAGAACGAACCCCGTGCCGCCCGCGAACAGCTACTTGCTGAACTGGAGTCTCTCGCCAAAGCGGACAACACCTTCAGCTTGTTTGAATGGGCGTTGCTGGGGCTGGCAAGGCAACAACTTGGCGAGCGGGCGGGGCGCAACCGGCACACCCGTTTTCATCGCTATGGCGCGGTAGCGGCAGAACTGCAGCTACTCTTTTCCCTGCTGGTGTGGGCCAGTGGCGCCACACAAGACACGGGCACGGCATTGTTCAGCCGCTATACCCAGGGACTCCTTCCTGCCGGGCGTACCTTGCTCCCGTTGACCCACTGCAGCAGCGACAAGCTGTTTCAGGCTGTCGACCGCCTGACGGATCTGTCCCCCTTGTTAAAGGGTCCTATCATCGACAGCGCCGTCGACCTGGCCATGGATGATGGCGAGCTGAAAAGTCAGGAGCGGGAAATGCTGCGCGCCCTGTCCTCCCTGCTGGAATGCCCCCTTCCACCCTGTTTTGGCGACCACTGATCGCTTTACGGATGTGAATTCGCTTCAAAAATAGGAAAAGGCTTACACTGAGTTACGCAAATCGCCTATTTTTTAGCACGCTTGTGCATGCAAAATCAGGTCATTGTAGGGAGAGGTTGAAGACATGGAATTCAGCAAAGTCAGCACTCGCAATGCCTGGGCCGCCGTAGAGCACATCACCTCACAGATGCGTAGCGGCACCCTGAGCCCTGCCCTGACCCAATGGGTACGCGGCCACGGTTTTAACCCCGACACCACGGTGTTCTCCGGTGTATGTCTGTTCGATGATGACATCTACACCGGCACCCTGATCGACCACCACGAGCATGTCTGGGAATTCCTCGCCGACCTCAACGATGACAGCGCCAGCGAGCTCGACGATGTCACCGCCGAACTGGGCCCCAAATCACCGGACCACCCTGATGCCGATCTGTGTGATCGTGTGACCATGGCGATCCTGTTTCACCGCGAAGAATTGATCGCGGCCTGATTCAGTCACTGCCACGCCGGTAGGGCAACAACGAACGCGCCTCGTCACGGTAGCGCTGCACGTGCTCGGCCTCTTCCCGGCAGAAATCACCAATGGCTCGCTGAAAGGCAGGCTCACGCAGGTGATGCAACGACCAGGTAATCACCGGTTCGAAACCGCGCAGGATCTTGTGTTCTCCTTGCACTCCCGGGTCGAACTCTGCCAGTCCGGACGCAATGGCATGCTCAATGCCCTGGTAGTAACAGAGCTCGAAGTGCAGCCCGTCGCACTCTTCAAGACAACCCCAGTAACGACCGTAAAGACAGTCGCCATCCTGAAAATACAGCGCCGCCGCCAATGGCTGCTGACCACGACGCGCCAACACCAACATCAGCTGATCCGCCATGGCCTCACGAATCGCCGCAAAAAACGCTTCATCCAGATAGGGGAGCTGCCCACGTTTCAGGTAGGTGCTGGCATAGCACTGGTAGTAGAAAGCCCAATCTTCATCGGTAATTTGCCCGCCCTGTAAACGTGTGACAGCGATGCCCTGCTCGGCAATGCGGCGCCTTTCCTTGCGCAGGTTCTTGCGCTTTCGCGACTGGAACCGGCTCAAAAAATCTTCGAAGTCCTGATAATCACGGTTGAACCAGCGAAAGTGGCAGGCCTGCCGGGCAACCAGGGGTAATGCGGACAGTTGCTCTCGACACGCCCTGTCAGGAAACAGCACATGCCAGCCACTGGCGCCCTGCTGCGCCATTTGCTCGCTAACCGCCCCCCAAATCTGGTCTGCATTCAGGGTGCCACGCCAACGGGGTCCCACCACAGGCGTAAACGGAATCGCCGTCACCAACTTCGGATAGTACGCCAGCCCATGGCGCTGATAGGCCTCTGCCCAGCTGTAATCGAAGACATACTCGCCACGGGAATGACTGCGGGCGTAGAGGGGCAACCAGCCTTGATTCAGCGTTTGATGACAGGGGCCCCAGCCGCGCTGGGGGCTCACCGCCCCGCCACTTTCCAGTGCCGCAACAAAAGCGGGCTTGAGAAAAGGATAATCAGTCAATGTGACTCCACATGAGTTTCCCTGCCGGCTTGGGTACAATGCGCCAGTTGCACGGTCGTACAGAGCGCTGACAAGCCCAAACCGGGCCCGGTACCGCGCCGCCCTGCTTCACCGCCTCCTTTTTATCCGGCGGTTTTCGACACTTTCATCATTGTGAATACATTTTTTCAACAAGGTAATGTCTAGTCCATGAATGTTTCCAAACCCCTGACCGCATTTTATATTGCTGCGGCACTGTTACTGGCCATCCCCGGCGCCTGGCTGCTTTTCGCCCCGGAAATGGCTGTTGTCACTATCCACGAGAATCTGGCGTTTGTGCAGGTCTCCAACATTCACAGCCAACAAACCGGGCTGGGCCTGCTGCTGGCCGCGGCGGTCAATCTGGCCTGCCTGCTGGGCGGCCCTCAGCGGGTTCCGCTGCATGTGGCAGTGTTTTTCTACCTGGCAGGTCTGGTCGCCAGCCACGGCAACGCGGTATTCGCCGACCAATGGTGGCTGTGGATCCCCGCCCTGGTCTACCTGCTGCCGCTGATTCCGTTTGCGAAGCTGGTGCCCGCAAAATTGCCACTGCCAACGGGCGCAAGCGGCCAGCAACGCGGTGAGGTGAAGTGGTTCAACCCCAACAAGGGCTTCGGTTTCATCCTGACCGACAAGGGTGAGGAGCTGTTTGTGCACTTCAAGGCCGTTCAGAATGGTGGCCGACGCAGCCTGCGGACCGGCACCCGGGTTCGCTTCGACACGCGCATGTCCGACCGTGGCGAACAGGCCGATAACGTTTATATCGAGCAGTAACCCCGAACGCATTTCGGGGCACGCAACACAACCCTGTTGCTGCCCCGATTGCCCGACCCGGAATAACAACAATGACTCTGGCAATCGCAGACTGGATTGTCCTGGCCGGTTATCTGTGTATCGTGCTGGGCATTGGCATTTACTTCTCTCGCCGTAACACCTCCACCGAAGAATACTTTGTCGGCGGGCGTCGCTTTCGAGGCTGGGTGATCGGCCTGTCGCTGGTGGGCACCTCCATCAGCTCGATCACCTTTCTGGCCTACCCCGCCGACGCCTTTAAAACTGACTGGCTACGCTATCTTCCCAATCTGGCATTACTGCCTGCGATCCTGGTGGCGGCCTTTGTATTTCTGCCGTTTTTCCGCCGCGGCAACATGACCAGCGCCTACGAATTTCTGGAAATGCGCTACGGGCCCTCGGTACGGGTCTACGGGGCGGTAGCGTTTCTGGTAGCCCAGGTGGTTCGCCTGGCCATGATCCTGTGGTTGCTTTCCCTACTGATTCAGCAAGTCACGGGCTTGTCGCCCACCACAGCCATTGTGCTCGGCGGGCTTTTTGTGGGGTTATACACCGTGATTGGCGGTATCGATGCGGTGATCTGGACCGATGTGCTGCAAACTGTGGTACTGCTGTTGGGCGGGATTCTCTGCTTGTGGGTGATTCTGGAGGCACTGCCCGGCGGTCTGGGCCAGATCGTCGATCAAGCCGGGGCGGCCGGCAAGTTTGCGTTGGCCCCCTGGGAGAATGGCGCTCCCGGTGAGACCTCCTGGTCACTGTCGCTGAGCGAAAAAACGGCCACCATGATGCTGCTGATCGGCCTGACCAACTGGCTCACCGAATACTCCAGTAATCAGAACACGGTGCAGCGATACTGCGCCTCACAATCCACCCAGGAAGCCCGTCGCGGCCTGTGGGTGTATCTGTTCACCGCCCTGCCGATCTGGGCTTTTTACATGTTTCTGGGTACCGCGCTCTGGGTGTTCTTTGAAACATTCCCGGATGCTCAGGCCAGCGCCATTCTGAATGGTGAGGCCCGTGCCGAAACCCTGATGCCGCATTTCATCACCGGCTACCTGCCTGCCGGCGTGGCCGGCCTGGTAATCGCCGCCGCTCTGGCGGCTGCCATGAGTTCTCTGGATTCCAGTATTAATTCGGTGACAACGGTGAGCGTGGTCGACCTCTACCGTCGGCATTTGCGCCCCGGCGAAGACGATCGCCACTACCTGAAAGCGGCCTGGACCATTGCCGTCGCGGTGACAGCCCTGATGATCGCTGGCGCGTTGTGGCTAAATGGCGCTGACACCAAGACCCTGCAGGACACCTCGACCATTCTGGTCTCGCTGCTCGGCGGCGGGATGCTGGGGCTGTATCTTCTTGGTTTCTTCAGCCAGCGTGGCGATGAACGGGCCGCCTGGTGCGGCATTGCCTGTACTCTGGCCTTTACCGGCTGGACCGTGTTGACCAACAAGGAAATGTTGCCGGAGGCGCTGAGCGCCCCCTTTGATCTCTACTACACCGGGTTGATCGGCAACGTACTGATGTTTGTCGTGGGTTATCTGGCCGCATCACTGTGGTCTGCCCGGGCCACGTCAGCCCGGTCTTCCTGACACTCGCCACGGGACCGCAACAAGCGGTCCCGTACCAGCCAACCCACCGCCCAGCACACCAGCCAGGGGTCGAGCAGGTAATCCCAGAGGTTATCACTGACCAGAAGATCGGCCCGAAAGGCCAACTGCGCCGCCACCAGGATCAGGCAAGAGGCGTAAGCACGGGTGACCCAACCTACCAGCCCAACCAACAGCAGCCCTGTGCTCAAGGCAAAGTCACCAAACCCCATGGCATAGGGGTCCGCATAGGAGGAACCCATACTGGTCGGGTAGAACCAAAGCGCCAGCACCACCAGCATCAGGCAGGCACTGCGCAACTGCCCCACCGGCAACCAATAGTAGCCGGTGATCCGGTGCTTGATCGCCAGAATGGCCAGTAAACCACTGGCAATACTGAACCCCGACAGATAGCTATTCACCCAGGCCGCCGGCCCCCACGGGTAGGGCAGCAGCGCCCAGACAAAGACCAGCACCGCCAAAACGATACGGGGTTTACGCTCAAGCAGTGACGCACTGATTCGCAGCTGTACCGCCACCAGCACCAGTGCCGTAATCAACAGATCAATGGTCATTCTGGCGCTCCTTGTCTGAGGGGGATGCAATGTCTGGCTGGCCCGGCGGGTACTCACCAGCCGGCAACCAGGCATGACGAATCGCGCTCTTGTTCCAGGTGTAAAGCACGTGCAAATCCCCATTACGGGCCCGGATCATGTAGGGGTAGTCATACTGGAACCGGCAACCATGCCGCTGATCACACTTATTGGCCTTGACCCTCTCCAACAACACATCCGGGTTGTCCGGAGCATTTTCCGCCTGCAGTTCATCGCGAATCAGCGCTTCGTACTGGCCTGTCGTCAACTTCTCGTCACGCCACTGCTCGCGGTCATGCAAGGTCCAGACAACCTGCCAGGTCGCCCCCGCATCCCGGGTTTCGCGGATACACAGATCGTCACGCTCTTCCCGGTTACAGTTGGCCACCAGCAGCCAGTGGTTCTTGCCCAGCACCACACCACCCACTGCCGCGCTGGGATTTTCCAGACGGGAGTATTCCAGCGGCGACCATTGCCACCCACCATCGCCACTGTCGGATTGATACAGATAGCCGTTGTTGGGCTCGTTCTCGTTTCTCAGGAAGGACACCGAGTGGTCAGGAGCGTCCACCAGCACCAAGGGCTGGATCGCCTTGCGACCGTGACCAATACGGGCACGACCAAGAATCCGGCTGTCCTCGTCGAGACGGAGGATCTCACCGTATTTGCCAATCATTTCGTGATAAACCGGCAGGCCAATGGTGCCGTCGGCGTACTGCACCGGGGGCGTTTTGACCAGGGTACTGATATTCAGGAACGGGCTCGTGACCAGTGCCTTGTCGAACGACCAGGTTTCCCCCTGATTGTCAGATTCCAACACCACGATGCGGCTGGCAGCCCAGCCACCAAAACTGACCGCGACAACAAACAATCGCATGCGGCCATCGTCATCCAGAACGGGAACCGCATTGCCCAGCTTGCGGACATGCCGGTTCCAGCCCACCGCGATCTGTTCCCGGGTCACCACCACGGCTTCGTCAGTCCACTTGTCAGCGGCGGGGTCAAACAACGCGCTGTGAATCGCCACATCCGCCGCCCCTTCACGGGTACCGGCGAACCAGAAGGCTCTCAGCCTGCCATCCGGTAATTCGACCATGGACGGCGCATGCACCAGGCGGGTATCGGCATCGGAGGCAAATTGCCCCGCCCACTGGCCGTCATACTGCGTATCAACCGCAGGCATGTCCGGTATCAGGGGAGGCGTCGGACGCCATATGTGAGAGGGTGAAGCAGCATAGTAGCCCGCCACCAGGGCCATCCCCACTACAAGATGAAAAGCGCGTTTCAACATAAAGGACAAGTCGTTATATCAATGATTGGCGCGCCTATTGTCCATGAATCGCACGCCAGTGCCACCGTAGCCTGCCCTGCGGCACATCAGAATAGACAAGACGAGTCGATTTCGCTGCTGATCAGTAAATTGCCTGCCATTGACCAAGCCATCTCTGCCGACCGTCCGAAGTTGTGAACTCCTCCACTGGCTTTTGATCAGAATGTGTTCACAGCGACTGGGCGATGTCATAATGATGACAGACATTATTCGAAGAACAGCACCAAGGACTCTGCATTCTGCAATGGAACGTTTTGCAATTGCCTGGCTGGCATTATTGCTGGCCCTGTCGTGCCTGCCAGCCCACGCTGAAGACGACAACGACTGGAAACTGGTCAGCGAACGCAATGGTATTCAGGTCTACATGAAGCATCGTGATGAATCACGACTGAAAACCTTCCGGGGTACCACTCGCTTCACTCTCAAAGACGAATATGCACTGGTGGCATTAATGAATGACTATGCCTCCTACCCTAAATGGCTGCATTTCATTGACAGCGCCGAAGAGTTTGACCGGCAAGGCCCGCTCGATCGTAGCCTGCGGTTTACCACCCAGCTCCCCTGGCCGCTGGCCGATCGCGAGGCCGTGCTGCGTGCCAAGGTGCACCAGACCCTCAACGACGAGGAAGAGTCGGTGATGATCGAATTGATCAATCGCCCGGATGCCCTCCCTCCCAATAATGACTACATCCGGTTCCCGGAAATGTGGGGAAAACTGGGCTTTACCCGTATTGGCAATGACGAGGTGGAAATGGTCTACGAGATCATTCTCGATCCCGGGGGGTATATCCCCGCCTGGATTGCCAACATCCTGCTGCGTGACGCGCCGTATTTCACCCTTGAGCGGTTGCGGCGCATCGTCATGAAACCGGAATACCAGAACCGCTACTATGACTATCTGGATCTGCGCGGCCCGGGACGACCTGAGTCTGCCTCCCCGCTGACACCAGAGGAAAGCGCGCCAACCCAAAACGCTCTGTAAAGGCCGAAAGGGAGATAATGAAAACGTAACAAAGTGATTATCACCCTGTCATTTTCGGCCACACCTCCCTTAACATGGGTACCTATCCGTCCTTCTGGAGCGTACCCATCCATGACACGGCTGTTCTATTTTCTTTATAGCTGGCTGATCTTTGTACCGCTGATGGCAGCGACCACTCTGGTCTGCGGAGCGATCTGTCTGGCCCTGGTGCCCTTTTTGCCTGCCGACCGTGTTGCCCGCTACAGTGCGGTCCCCTGGGCACGCCTCTGCCTGTTGTACAGCGGCGTGCGGGTAGACCAGTTTGGCCACCACAATCTGCAGCCAGGCCAGAGTTACGTCATCGTGGCCAACCACCTGAGTCAGTTCGATATCTTTGTTCTCTACGGCTATTTGGGCGTGGACTTTCGGTGGGTAATGAAACATGAACTGCGCAAGGTGCCCGTGATCGGCATCTGCTGCGAAAAGCTGGGGCATATTTTTATCAACCGAAGCGACCGGGACGCCGCCATCGCCAGCCTCAACGAGGCACGGGTACGGCTGAGTCATGGCGCCAGTGTGCTGTTTTTTCCTGAAGGCACCCGCAGTCGTGACGGGCAGCTCAAACCCTTCAAGAAAGGCGCCTTCAAAATGGCACAAGAGCTGCAACTGCCGGTATTGCCTGTCACCCTGACTGGCACCTTTGATATTCTGCCACCCGGCACCGCGCGGCTACAGCCTGGCCACCAGGCCACATTGACGCTGCATGCTCCACAGCCCATACCCCGCAACGAGGAAGACGTCGATCGGCTGATGAAGACCTGCCATGTGCTCGTTGCACAGCCCCTTACCCATGCGTGCCCACAAGCGCTGGTATAGCTACAGCGACCGCCATAACCGGCGGTGATGCCATACCGGGCCGATCCTGTCGGACAGGATTGGCCCATTCGGCAGTGACAAAGTGTCTACACTCGGTGCCCATCGACCACGGGACTTGAACACGGAGTCATCATGAAGAATTTTAAAGACAAGGTTGCCGTTATCACCGGTGCCGGTTCCGGTATCGGCCGTGCACTGGCCAAGGAACTGGCCGCCAGCGGAGCCAAACTCGCCCTTTCCGATATCAACGAAGCGGGCCTGAAACAGACCGCCAAGGATCTCGGCCTGGCCGAAGACCGCCTGCTGACCAAAGTGCTGGACGTGGCAGACCGCCAGGCGTTCTACGACTTCGCCGACGACGTGGTCAACCATTTCGGTTACGCCAACCTGATCTTCAACAACGCTGGTGTCGCCCTGGGCGCCACCGTGGAAGACATGAGCTACGACGATTTCGAGTGGCTGATGAACATCAATTTCTGGGGCGTGGTGTACGGCACCAAGGCGTTCCTGCCGTACCTGAAGCAGTCCGGCGAGGGGCACATCATCAATGTGTCTTCCATCTTTGGTCTGGTCGGCATTCCCACCCAGTCAGCCTATAACGCTGCCAAATTTGCGGTACGTGGCTTCACCGAATCGCTGCGCATCGAACTGGAAATGGAAGGTAGCCCGGTGTCCTGTACCTCCATCCACCCCGGTGGCATCAAAACCAACATCGCCAAGGCCGCGCGCATGAGCGAGGGCGTGGAGCGCATCACCGGTGCCAACAAGGAACAGTCCATTCAGGATTTCGAGAAACTGTTCCGCACCACCCCGGAAGAAGCCGCCAGCACCATTCTCAAAGGGGTGCGAGGCAACAAGCGCCGGGTCCTGATCGGTTCCGATGCGGTGGCAGTGGACACCATGCAGCGCCTGCTGCCGACCAGCTACCAGAAGCTGATCGCCATGGGCCAAAAGTACATGAGCAAGAAGTAACCGTGTCCGAGCGCCCTTTTTCCCAGGCCTGCGAAAACAACAAGGGGCCGATCCTGGCCGTGCTGCAACAGCACTGCCAGGCACCGGGGGCGCTGCTGGAAATCGGTTCGGGCACCGGGCAGCATGCTGCCTGGCTGTCCGCCCAGCTTCCTCACCTGCAGTGGCAAGCATCAGATGTGGCGGACAACCTGCCAGGCATCCGCCTTTGGCAGCAAGAGCCGGCCAACCGCTCCCTGCCCGCTCTTGAACTGGACGTGTCCGGCGACTGGCCTGCTGGTCCCTACCGTTATCTCTTTACCGCCAACACCTTCCATATCATGAGTGCAGAACAGGTATCTCGCTGTATCAAGCAAGGGTGCGAGAGACTGGAAGCCGGAGGAGCCTTTCTGGTCTATGGCCCGTTCAATTACGACGGTCGCTATACCAGTGAATCCAATGCCCGTTTCGACGCGTGGCTAAAGGCAGCCGGTAGCCACCGTGGGATCAGGGATCAGGAATGGGTAGTTGAGGCCTTTTCACGCCATGGCGCTACGCTGCGGGCAGACCACGCCATGCCCGCCAACAACCGGATACTGGTTTTTACACGCTAGCCTGGCGGGCACGGCGCATGCGAGGCTTGAGGTAGAGCACCCCGAAGATCATGATCATCACCCCGTCACGCCAGTGAAACAGCCCTCGGCGACGGATCCAGACCCCAAACCCCACCAGCTCCAGGGCATGTAAAAAGGCCACCACCGCCCCCGCGCTCAGTAACAAACGGTCGAACGGTACCGGTAAATCCGCGAAAATGGCTAACAATACCGCCAGCCAAAACACTACAATGACCCCGCGAAACATGTTCATGCTCAAGATCCTCTGACAGCGCTGGCTATTTTTTCTACAATAGGTGGTTTAGAGGATCGGGGCCGGTCTGCTGGCCGGAACCTTGGACCTGCCCGACAAGCAGCAGGTTCTACAACAAACCACTCGCATTCAGACTGAGCGAATACATGCAAAAAGACAAGGCAACCGCCTGGACCCTGGATCAGTTCCCGGTCCCCGCAAAAGACGGCGAACGCCGCTTTCACGATTTTGATCTGGACCTGCGCCTGATGCGCGGGATTGCCGATCTTGGCTTCCAGTATTGCACCCCCATTCAGGCCGAGGTGCTGGAACACACCCTGGCCGGCGCCGACGCCATTGGTCGCGCCCAGACAGGCACCGGTAAAACCGCCGCCTTCCTGCTGACCGTCATCAACGATCTGCTCAAGCACCCGCTGAAAGTGAAACGCTACGCCGGTGAGCCCCGCGCATTGATCGTCGCCCCTACCCGCGAACTGGCGATGCAAATCGAAAAGGACGCCAAAGGGCTGGCGAAGTACACCGACCTGCAGGTCATGAGCGTGGTCGGCGGCATGAACTTCAACCGCCAACAGGAACGCCTGCAAAGCCGGGAAATCGATATTCTGGTTGCCACACCCGGGCGCTTGCTGGATTTTGCCAAACGCCGTGACCTGTGGCTGGACCGGGTGGAATTTTTGGTTCTGGACGAAGCCGACCGCATGCTCGACATGGGCTTTATTCCAGACGTGAAGCGTATTGTCAGCATGACGCCACGCACCAAATACCGCCAAACCCAGCTGTTCTCGGCCACCTTCAACGACGATGTGATGAATCTGGCCCGTCGCTGGACCCAGGACGCCGAAGTGGTAGAAATCGAGCCGGCACAGGTCACCACTGAGCGTGTTGAGCAGAAGGTCTATATCACCAACACCGACGACAAGTTCAAGCTGCTGTACAACCTGATTACCGGCATGAACATGGACAAGGTGATCGTGTTTGCCAACCGTCGGGATATTACCCGCCGCATCAACGACCGCCTGCACAAGAAAGGCCTCAAGGTTTCGATGATCTCTGGCGATGTGCCCCAGAACCAGCGCATGAAGACACTGGAGCGCTTCCGCTCCGGCGACCTGCAGGTGCTGATTGCCACCGACGTGGCCGGGCGAGGCATCCACATCGACGGCGTGTCCCACGTGGTGAACTACAACCTGCCGGAAGACCCGGAAGACTACGTGCATCGTATCGGCCGTACAGGTCGCGCGGGCGCCAGTGGCATGTCCATCAGCTTCGCCTGTGAAGACGATGCCTTCCTGCTGCCCGAACTGGAAAATGCCATCAGCATGAAGCTGGAATGCGAATACCCTCCAGCAGACTTGCTGCAGGAACGAGAGGAAAACCATGCCTGAACGGATCAGCCCTGCGGAAGGCAAGGCCCGCTTTGATGACGGCAACGCCCTGTTCGTGGACATCCGCGATCCCGCCAGCTTCGCCGCCGGGCATCTGCGCGGGGCTATCCACCTGAGCAACGCCAACGTGGATCAGTTCCTGGCTGACACCAGCCGGGAGCGTCCCCTGGTGATCTACTGCTACCACGGTAACAGCAGCCAGGGCGCCGCTGACTGGCTAGGCGAACAAGGTTTTCAGGCCGTGAGTCTCGATGGCGGCTACGATATCTTTCGCCAGCAATTTCCGGAGACTCTCGAGGAAACCGCCTGATAGACGTGGGGGGCAAACTCCCTGTCAGCAGGGCAATCTGACCTGAAACCAGATCACCCTGCTCGGCAGTCCCCTGCCCCTGTCACAGTGACGAATCAGAAGCGGTAGCCCAACCCGACCATGTACACCCATGGATCGATTTCCACATCGATCTTGTCTACCCGGGCATCATTGACGTACAACCGGGCCTCGGTATCGATATCGATATTCCAGACGCTCACGTTGAACAGCCAGTTATCATTGATCGCCACATCCGCCCCGACTTCCCAGGCAAAGCCCACGGAATTACTGAGCTTGACGTCGGCATCTGCGCCACCCAGCAACGGACTGACCACGCCATCATCAATGGAGTCCTCAAAGAAGAGCGTGTAGTTGATACCCGCCCCGAGATACGCCCTTACCGGGCCAAGCGACGGCGCGTAATACTGGGCAAGCAAGGTCGGAGGTAAATGACTGGTTTCACCAATCACGACACCGCTACCGCCGGTATCCAGAATAATGTCATGGGTAAATGGTGTCGCGCCTACCAGCTCTACCCCAATAGCGTCGGTCACCATATAGGCAAAGGTCAGCCCCAACTGGGTATCGTCGTCCACGTCCACCCCCAACCCGCCCACGACAGGCAAGGCAGAATCGAACGTCTCACTACTGACATCGGGATCAACCTGAATTGCCCCAAAACGTACAATGAAATCCCCTGCTTCATGAGCCAATGCGGGGCCTGCCGCCATCAAGGCGACCAGAGCCATCGCGTTTTTTCCCTGTCCTCGCAGCTTCATATTTTTCCCCTTTCGTTAGCACTATTCTGCTGTGGCGCCTGCATCCCACTCTCACTGAGGCTGGACATCATTGAACGCCACAAGCAGCCAATGGGCATTGCGCTACGTCAATATGGCAAGCGAAAACAGCCGCAACCCCCTGCCCCCGGTGCCGCAACCACTGCTGGACTTAACTGGTCTGCAAGCCAACGAGGACGTCCCCAGAATAGGCAGAGAAAACCAATGCATGCTTATGCGTATCGACAAAATGAAGCGAATGGAGGATCAACGGTTCTTGAACGAAAATCACCCAATCTGACACATTCGCACTAGCGCCCTGATTTCACGTCAACCCAGTTACATACACATCAAGCGTGATAGCGCAGTATAGGAAGCCATCATTGCGAACACCCTGCGCCCCACGCTGACTCGCAGGCCGCACACCAATAACAAAGAGATATTCATCATGGCTTCAAGCTCTCTGATCAACGCATTGCGTGACGCCCACAAGACTCACCTGACCCAACAACTGCAGGCCCCCGAACACTGGCAGGCGATGATGAGCCAAGCCAGCGCCCTGCTCACCGATGTGCCGCTGGGAAAGCTGGTTGACGCCGACAGCCTCTGCCAGGTGGTGGATGCCTGGCTGCAAGACGCCCTGAGCGCCCAGGGACTTCAGCAAGTCGTCACCGATGTCACCCTGGCCGTCTGGGACGCTGCCGAACACGATGACGCCACCCTGGGTGAGCTGCTGCGCGAAGAACACTTTGAAGCCATTCTCGAACAGGCCCTGCAACTGCAAACCTTGCGAGAAAAAGCCGTACATGCCGCAATGAACCATCCTCTGGTCAGTGAGATGGTGAGCGAGATGCTGTACACCGGCATCAAGAACTTTCTGCTGGAAGAAAATGCCCTGGCCAAGCTGCCAGGCGTCAGCAGTGTGATGAAGATGGGCCGCAAGAGTGTGGTCGGAAAGGCTATGGGCGGCATGGAAGAATCCATCCGTACCTATCTTCAAAAAAATATTCGCGTCACCCTGAAAACCGGCGAGCAGTGGCTGAATAAACAACTCACCAACGAACGCATCGAACAACTTGCCCGAGACGGTTACCGTCGGGTCGCCCCACTGAAGCCCGCTGACTACCTGGCCCTGGTTCCCAAGGCCACCATTGGCGACGTCATTGAGCAAGGCTGTCTCATCGGTGACGAAAGCGCCCGGCTGGATTACACCCGTCGCCTGGTCGGTGTCGGTATTCGGGCCGCCGTGGATTCTCTGAGCCAGTTGCCCCTCAAGACCCTGCTGGAAAACATGCAGATCAGTGAACAACGGGTCCACGCCATCACCACCCCGGCGCTCGCCAAAGGTGCCACTGTATTGGTAGAACAAGGCGTTCTGGAGCCGTTCGTGGAATGGGTGGTGGAGGATTTTTATGGGTCGGAGGCGTGCAAAAAAGTTGTTGAGGCAGTTAACAGTTAATAGTGAACAGTTAACAGCGACGCGCATTGGCATTGCTGTGCGCTGAGAGCACAGAGGCCGCGCCCAAGGTCTGGGCGCGGCCTCTTTCATTGGTGAAAAGAAAAAATTTACCGCGAGTATTTCGCTGTTAACTGTTCACTATTAACTGTTAACTAGAGGAAGGACTCCGCATATTCCGCCAACAACGATCTCGGCACTCCATTCAACTGCACCGACCCGCCATGGACAAAACGCTTGAAGCGTTCAGTCATGTAGGTGAGCCCGGAGCTGGTGGGCGAGAGGTAAGGGGTGTCGATCTGGGCCAGGTTGCCCAGGCACACCACTTTGGATCCTTCGCCTGCCCGGGTGATGATGGCTTTCATCTGATGGGGGGTCAGGTTCTGGCTTTCGTCGATCAGGATCAGGGACTTCTGAAAGCTTCGGCCACGGATGTAATTCATCGCCTTGAACTGGATATTGGCGCGCTCTTTGACGTACTGAATGCTGCCCGTGGGGTTCTCATCGTTCAGGTGCAGGGCTTCGATGTTATCGTTGATCGCCCCCAGCCAGGGATCCATCTTCTCTTCTTCGGTGCCTGGCAGAAAACCATGATCTTCAGCCAACGGTGGCGTGGAGCGGGTGGCGATAATCTTGTTGAAGCGCTTCTGCTCCACCGTCATTTCAATGGCCGCTGCCAGCGCCAGAATCGTTTTCCCCGAGCCTGCCGCCCCCGTCAGATTGACCAGATGCACATCCGGGTCGAGCAATAATTGCAGCGCGATGGCTTGCTGGATGTTCATGGGCTTCAGTCCCCATGCCTCCTGTTCCAGCATGCTGTCTGCCTTGTAATGCTTCAGGGTCACCACCCCGTTTTCGATATGCATGACCCGGCCGACAAAGCCTTGCTCATCAATGATGTACTGGTTGGGATAGACCTCTTCCCCCAGAATCTCGCTCACCAGCAAGCCGTGGGACAGATAATGCAGGGTGTCCGGTCCGTCCTGCTCGGTTTCCACCTGGGTCACCTGGTCCCAGAACGAGCGGGGCACCTCAAAATAGCCCCGGGTCAGTTGCTTGATATCCGTGACCAGCTGATCGTTGTGGTAGTCCTCGGACTCGATTCCACAGGCCCTCGCCTTGAGACGCATGTTGATGTCCTTGGTCACCAGGATAAAACGTTCATCCGGGGCCTGGGCCTTCATGGCGACCACATCGTTGATGATGCGGTTATCGTTCAGATGATCCGGCAGGGGGGCCTTGATGTCCTCCAGGCTCGACATGAGTACCGTGAGGGTGCCCTGGGTTGAGTTATCCGGGCCGCGCGGAATGGGAATCCCGGCCTCCACCTGTTCCGGCGTAGCGTGACCGAGCACCTTGTCGATTTGGCGAATAGCCGCCCGGCAATCGGCGGCGGTATGCGACTTACCGCTTTTCAGCTTATCCAGTTCTTCCAGCACCGTCATGGGGATCACCACGCGGTGCTCTTCAAAGTTCAACAGGGAGTTGGGGTCGTGGATCAGGACGTTGGTATCGATGACGTAGGTTTTTTTCTGTTCTTGCTCGATGGTGCTGTCGTTCTGGCTGGCGCTCGCGTAGTGGCTGGTGGAAAGGGTGTGGAGTCTGGCCGCGCGCTCTTCCATGCGTATCCCCTGTGCCGTTAAACGGTACGGTTGCGTTGGTTTGGCGGCATTCGGTGAGCGTCAGGTCTGAAATTGCGAGAGTGACGCCTGCCCCCTGCCGCCCTGGTTTTAAGCCTTTTGGCGGTTCAGTTGCATTCAGCTGTTAACAGCTTTTGATCGCGATCACTCCCGCAGAGGCGGGAATGGAATTACCATAACCCAGCTTTTCGAAAGGGATCAATAGCCCTGCTTGAAAACTTTTGCTTTTCTTTTTCCGTTCTGTCCATTTCATCTGTCCGCTAAACTGGTGAACATCAAACATCGCATAAACGGTAAATCAATCTTATGTCTCTGGATCACCCTCAGGTAATGATGCCCCCGCCAGCGCTGTATCTCGGCGGCCTGTTAATGGGCTATGGCATCGACAGGGCAATTCATTTCCCGGCTGTCCAATTCCCCGGCAGCGTATGGCTGACCAGCCTGCTTGCTGTATTCGGGCTGTTACTGGTAGTACTCGCAGCCCTCCAGTTACGACGGGCGAGGACAACCCTCATGCCTCACCGCGCGGCAAGCACACTGCTGACAACGGGCGTTTTCGCATTGAGCCGTAACCCGATCTATCTTGGCTTCAGCCTGCTGGCCATCGCCGCCGCGCTCAGCCAACACAGTACAGGCATGCTTTTGATGCAGCTCCCGGTGCTTTGGGTCATACATTCACACGTGATTGCCGCAGAAGAAGCGTTTCATGGACAGCAGTTTGGTGAGGCCTGGCAACAGTACCGTAACCGCACTCGACGCTGGCTCTAACCTGAATTCGTTCACAACCCGGTCCCTGCTTGAGCCACAGTGGCGGCTCAAGCTTGCCGTTTTGCAATCGCATGTGACGAGATCCGAAATGGCCAGGTACCAACGTGCTGGCGCGTGTATCAGGCGGCAACCAACCCACGCGGCGATAGAGCTCGGCAACCAGCTCTGAGCAGAACCAACCGCGCCGGTCCGGCTTCCGCTGAAACGCGGTCAAAACATCAATGGCATTACAGAGCAGGTAATTCTTGTAAGGACGATGCAGTAACCGCCTGACCAAACGCTGCAGTAGCCTGTCCTGACGGTCAGAAAGATCAGGCCCAAGGCGACGTCGCACGGCAACGGATCCGGGATAATCCGCCAACTTGCTGGAAAGGAATACCAGTGACACCCCCGCGACAGGTTTCCCCAGTCGAATATCTACCGACTCCCCCAACGTGGTGGACTCCAGCACCAGCGGTTCGCTGCATTCCGGCAGTCGCACCACCATGCCAATGTGGCTCCAAGGGCTTCGGGTAAACAGCCGAATAACCTCACTGGTCACCCCGCGTCCGGAGAACAGCAGTATATCGCCGGTCCGTAAGGTAAAAGCAGAATCCAGAGTGGATGCCATCGCAGACGTTCCCAGGTTTCTGATCATTCCCGTTGAGAGCACGCTATGCCTGTCGAATGACAGATCGCTGACAGGATGGTCACGGTTTGGTGAAAGCGCCTCCCGTTTTCTCTGCATCCAGCTTTAGGCGCTTGCCTGCAATCGATCCGAGCGCTAGCGAGGCAAAGGTGTCAGAAGGGAGTTTCGAGTAACGAGCAGCGAACCAATAATGGATGGCTGCGGAAAAAAGATTGAGGTTGTGCCTTTCCTCGCATGGGCTCGGTTCGCCATGCAAGCCGTGTCTTTCATAAGCTCTGGAATCCATACCTCGCCTAGGCTCGGTTCGCCATGCAAGCATGGTTATTCGCTTCGCTCACCCCTTCGGGGCCGCACTGCGTGCGTTACTTCGCTGCGCTACGTTCCTACTAGGTGCTCGGGTTATTTATTGGCGCCGAACTCAACGATCTGGAAGGCGTTTCCGTTCTTCAAAATACCTCGGAACTATTTGGATTTTCCTTCTAATCAAACGTAGCTTGTAGCTTGTAGCTTGTAGCTTGTAGCTTGTAGCTTGTAACTCACAGCTCACAACTGACAACTGATAGCTGATAGCTGTGAGCTTTCACATTTCTGTTACCTCCCTGCAGTAACCTCTCCGACACATTCTGCTCCTGCCCTGCCCCGCCTATGGAAGAACGACTCTACCTGTTGCAACGCCACCTGCCGGAACTGCTGGAGCTGGAATCCCTGATCCGGCATGGCAAACGGCATTTGCGGGTCAGTACCGTTCATGACGTTCCCATGGGAAAGATCAGCCTGCCCATCAAGGTTATCGAGATGGGATCCACCGCTCCCCGGGCTCCGGTGATTGGTTTTTTCGGTGGCGTTCACGGCGTCGAGCGGATTGGCAGCCAGGTTCTGATGTCATGGCTGCATAGCCTTATCCATCGCTTGCAGTGGGATGATCAGCTACACCGGCGACTCGAGCAGGTGCGGCTGGTGTTCATGCCGATGATCAACCCCGGCGGCATCTGGAACCGCACCCGCAGCAATCCCAACGGGGTTGATCTAATGCGTAACGCCCCGGTGGATGCCATGGGCAAGGTACCGTTTCTGGTAGGTGGGCATCGCATTTCCCGACACCTTCCCTGGTACAGAGGAAAGAGCGGCGACCCCATGGAGCCAGAAGCCCAGGCAGTGGCCAGGGTGGTGCAGGAAAAGTTGTTTCCCGCACCTTTCTCCATGAGCATTGATTGCCACAGCGGCTTTGGGCGCCGGGACAGAATATGGTGCTGCTACGCCCGTAGCCACAGGCCCATTCCACACATTGGCGAGGTCTACCGGCTTAAACAGACCCTGGAGGGCACCTACCCTCATCATCACCCCTACCTGATTGAACCTCAGTCCGTTAACTACACCACTCATGGCGACCTGTGGGACTACCTCTACGATGACGCTCAAGAGAAAGCGCCAGCACATACCTTTCTGCCCTTTACACTGGAAATGGGCTCCTGGCTTTGGGTGCGCAAGAATCCCCGGCAAATGCTCGACTTCTTTGGCTACTTCAACCCGGTAATCTCTCATCGCCACCACCGGGTGCTGCGCCAACACCTGCCGTTGTTCGAATTTCTCACCGCCATGACCGCCAATGCCGGAAACTGGCTCCCCTCACCTGCCGAGCGTAAACAGCTAAGCCATCAGGCAATACAGCACTGGTTCAGCCACCAATAGTGAGGCTTCGTGAAGCTGGCCCTGCATTTGCATTAATTCGGTGCACACAGTTGGGTCATCAGGCTCACTGGCTTACACTTGTCCAAACCCGATCTCAGGAATTTCAGGTATGAAACGATTCGCTCCGGCTCTGGTGCTGGTCCTTGCAGGCTGCCAGAACTTTGGTTATCAGGCCCCCTACGGTGACGACACAGCCCAGATCACCTTTACCAGTAACGATACCGCGGCCCAACCGGCTATCTGTGTTCCCGGCAAAGGCTTCCAGTCCACCGAGTACTCCATCGCCCAGAAACCCATGGGCGGAGACGCGCTCAACGACTTGCTGGAGACCATGAAAAAAAGCCCGGAAGTGACCACCACTCTGACCCCCTCCAGCCAGACCCGGGTCGGCATCATCTACAACCAGAAACATCCCAACAGCACCCAGCGCGACCGCTGCCGGGTCGCGCTGCAATTCGAGGCCGTTGCTGGCGAGCACTATCAAGCGGTGTTTAATTACAGTCAGGCCCAGTGCGGGCTGTCCATTTCCGATAGCAAGGGTCAGTCTGCCGATGCCGTCCGGGTTGACTGGGAATGCCCATAAGCGACATGCCAATTTGGTGCACCGCACAATAACGGTGCACCAATACCTCTATTGCAGCCTCTTTACAGCCCTCTCCCCTCCCCCAGAAAACAACAACCCTCTGTTTTAAAAAAGAAAACAAAAACTGGCACGCTCTCTGCAATAGCTTATGTGAGCCTGATAGGCGGTGCGCCACTAGCGCACACTTGAACAATTAAGACTTGTTAAGAGGGTTGCACATGAAGAACGTATTTGGTCTGAAGAAAACGGTTATCGCCTCTGCGGTTGCAGCTGCCAGCGTAATGGCGCCTGCCATTGCTGCTGCAGAAATCAGCGGTAGCCTGGGCATTGCCAGCATGTACCTGTGGCGTGGTCAGGACGTGTCTGCTGGTACTGCAAACGTTTCCGGCAGCCTGGATTTCACCACCGACGTAGGCTTCTACGCCGGTACCTGGGTATCCTCCGCTGGTACCTCTGTTAACTCTGCAGGCACCACCTCCACTGAAACTGACTTCTATGCCGGTTTCGGCGGCGAAGCGGGCGGCCTAAGCTACGACATCTCCTACTGTACCTACGTTTACCCTGAAGATGATGTAGGCGCCGGTGAGCTGGCTGAGCTGATTGCCAGCGTAGGCTTGGCAGGCTTCAGCCTGACCGGTTATGTCAGCGCCAACGATCTGAGCGATTCCGACGAGGAAAACTTCGGCGATGATCTCTACCTGACCCTGGGCTATGAGTATGACAAGTTTGGCGTATTGGTCGGCACCTGGGACCTGGACGCTGACGATGCCAACTACACCCACGTAGATCTCAGCTACTCTCCGATCGAAAACCTGACCTTCACTGTGTCCAAAGTCGTGGATAGCGACGAGTTTGCTGCAGTGACCGATGATCAGGATCCGCTGTTCGTTGTTGGCTACAGCTTCCCGCTGTAAGTACTGTACGGAATCTCGGGCGGCAGCTGCCGCCCACTGTTTCAACGCCGCGGGGCTCTCCCTGGTCCTCGCAAACACGCAAGCAACCCCGCGGCGTCTTTTTAACCCGGTTTACGCATGCTTGCTTCATGCAACATACGCCACCCCACCCCACACACTTTTACTCGCTCCGACCTCCGACGCTCACCGTCTAGCGCTCAAAATACACCACCAGCGCATCGTGATCAGAAACCGGTGATACGCCATCTGTTCCATACAGGCTCTTGTAGCGCCCGGCGTTCCCGCGACTGACCGCTACCGCTTTAAGACGATGTTTCAGCGTGGGAGACAACCAGACATGATCCAGTGCCTGGGGGCGACAGCGGTAACGGTAGGAGTAACGCTCCGAGGGTTCCAATGCCTGCCAAACGTTGAACAGGCCGGCAAGCGCGAATTGCCGATAGCTGTCCGAGAAGCGACCGGCACCCCAGGTGCTGTTGAAATCACCCGCCACGATCACTGGCCCTGTCTGATTGCCAACCCATTGTGCGAGGCGTGCCGCCTGCCGTCTGCGCTTCTCGAACACCCTCGACGAGGCCAGATCACGCGCACTGCGCAGGTGCACTATCACCAGATCCGCTTTCATGGGCGCTTGCAACGACACCCGTAATGGAGGACGAGAATAAAGCGGGTGCCCCTGAAATGGCTCTGCGGCAAAAAGGGCACGGGGGTTGTCCAACACCACTGGCGCACGGTACAGCAAGCCCACATCCATGCCGGAAGGATCGTTGCCTTCAATCAGCACCGAACGGTAACGATAACCGCTGGCCGCCAACCGCTCAGCCAGTGAATCCAGCAATGCGCGATTTTCCACTTCCTGAAGCACCAGCGCATGGGGGGCCTGCAAGTGTGTCGTGATAAATCGGGCAATGGCATCCAGACGCTGCTCAACCCGCTTGGGCGGCAAGGGGGAATCCAGATCCGTATCCTTGACGGCATTACGAAGACGCCACAGATTCAGGGTTGCCAGCATCCATTCACCCTCACTGGCCACCGGCACGCCACGATCGGGGGCAAGATCCCGGCAGTCCGCCAGAACATAAATCGGGGCAATCAGCAGCAAGACAAGCAGGGGTCGTTTCATGGCAGCAGTCTACGATGAGAGCCACACCACCAACAGAGGAAAAGCACCCCAAAACGGGTAGGAAAACAGACGGTCAGGAAGACAGCGATATACTGCTGCTCAGGGCAAGGGGGCAACCAGGACGACCACCACAACAGGGAAAACCTAAAACGCTTTCCCCCTGCTCCCCTCGCAGGGAGCAGGGAAAAGCAGTCTCTCAAGGCCGGAACACGACCTTGAGATCCGAGGTAACATCAGCCTCGTCCATGTACCCGATGAAATGCCGATCAGACCCCACCAACAGTGTCATCTCCCGATCGCTGGAGACTTCCCGCGGCGGCATACCCCGGCCAGTAAAGATCATGCGTGCCCAGTAGCTTTTCATCTGCTCTACGGACTTGCCCATGACCCGCTGGTAAAACAGCTCCCGTTGGCTCGCGGCCACCGGCATATCCAACGGCTTCAAGGACACTTCGCCAACCCGATTCAGCTGGCCATTAAAGATCTGACGCACTTCATTGCGGGTCAACCCTGCCAGATCACTGCTTTTGGAAACCACTACCACGATGCCAGCCTGTGCAGCACCCGCCAGGAGCAGAAAGAAGACAACCAGAAGACTTTTCATTTTTTCCACTCCCTAGAAAACCAGATCCATACTGAGACGTACCACGCTGGCATGATCGTTTTCCAACGCCCCGCCATCAGTCACGACAAAAAAGCCATTGGTCGTCACGTCTTCATCCGAAAAGTCATAGTAGTAGCTGTACTCCCCCTTCAGTGCGATGGCATCCGTCAGGGAATAACGTAACCCTGCGGTCCAACTCTTCTGGCGCTCTGCCAGGCCATCATTGAGGGCACCCGGCAACTGCTCATCGAGCTCGTCCGGATACACCGCCGCCCAGGTCACCAGCGGCATCCATTTGCCCAGATATTTGCCCACCGACACGTAACCGCTCTCGCTGCTGGGATACCAGTTGCTGAAGCTCAGGCGAGCCACTTCCGTGGCCATAAACCAGCTACCGTCGTCATATTGCAGACCGAGCCCGGCAAAATAGGTGTAGACATCATCCAGTGTCAGCCCAAGAAGCGGGGCAGGCGGCACTAGCGCATTAAGATCGTCCTGGGGAACGGTAACTGATGCACCGGAATACGAGGCGCGGAAACTCCAGTCCTGCCAACGGCTCGTCAGGTTAATCCCGCTGAGGTCGTCTGCCTGAAAGTTGGCGTTGCCAGTCCGCGGCCCACCATCGACCGTGCTGGAACCCCAGAACGCGGCCAGTCGATGAGACAAGGCCCTGGTGTTGAATGACCAGGCGGCTTCAATCCCTTCCATGGTCTTGATCGGTGCCAGCTGGTACACCTCAGCCGGGGGGCTGACCCAGGGATAGGCATAGCCCACATCAACATACTGGGAGTGCATATAAAACGGCGCCACAATCCGGCCTGCCTTGATGGCTACCGTGTCCGTGAGGTCGTAGTCCAGGTACCCCCATTGAATCTCGGCGTCAAAATCGTCCTGACCGGAGGCAAACAACTGCACCACCGCCTCTGCACGATCATTGATCCGGGCATTGAACTGAATCCCGGCACGGGTGAGGGCATCATGACTCCAATCGTCATCCGCGCCATCGATATGACTTGCCTCGCCTGCGGTGGTGTCCGCATTTGCCTGACTCATGCCCGCAGAGATAAACCCGTTGATACGCAAACGATCATCCACCGCAGAGTGGTACTGATCACTCTCCAGTTGCTGCAGGCGTCGTTCGTATTCCTGTAATTGTTGTTCCACATCACTGTGTGGCGTCTCCGCCCACACCGTGTTGCTCCCCATTGATACCGCCAAAACGGCAAATACGATGCGTTTCATGACTCTCCCATGCCTAACTAGCCCATTGGGATGATAATAGGCTACGACAAAAGCATGGCATTATGCTGGATTGGAACGTTCCTTCAACTGTCCGATGGGGCCGCTTTTCGCACCGGAATCGTCTCGCAATCCACAGACACCTCCACATCGAAGCAAACTTGCACCGCTTCACCCTCGCCCGGCACCCGTTTGAGATCCATGAACATCAAATGCTTGCCACCCGGCGCCAAGGTGACCGTCTCTCCCGGTGCCACCGTCAAACGGTGAAGATGCTGCATGGCACGGGTGCCGTCGTCCCGGGTCACCGTTTCATGCAACATCACATGCCCGGCAAAGTCACTGGTAATGCCCACCACGGTTCTTGGCTGTATCCCTTCATTGGTAAAGGTCAGGTAACCCGCCATGGATGAGGCAACCGGTGGCGCTGCACGCAACCAGGCATCATTCACTTCAAGTGTTTCAATTTCGCCAGCATGGCCCTGCACCGCCAACACCAGCAAACCGCCAAGCAGTCCCTTAAAGAAGGCTTTTCGCATCGTTTATCACCTCATCAATCTTGAAATCCGCCGGATACAGCTTGCGCACCCGCGCCTGATCGTCCAGCAGATAGATATAGTCACTATGGGTAAACAGGTAATCCTGTTTTTCCTGGCCCTTGATGAACACCACCCCGTATTGTTCCGCAACCTGCCGAATCTGCTCCAGGCTACCGGTCAGGCCAATCATGTCAGCCTTGAACCAGGGCAGGTATTGCTTCAGGTGTTCGGCCGTATCCCGCTCCGGATCAAAGGTAATGAAAACAGGCTGGAAGCCTTCTGCCTCCCCGGCCTCATCCAGTTGCCGATAGACCTGCGCCACCCGGGCCAGTACCGCCGGGCAAATATCCGGGCAATGGGTATAACCGAAGAACAGGACCGAGACCTGGCCCTTCAGGTCCGCGTGGGTATAGGGCTGCCCGTCCTGGTCAGTCAGCGTAAACTCACCCCCCAGGCGAGTATTTACAGGCAGGTCGCTTTCCGGCTTGTCACACCCGGCCAGCAATACCAGTAACAGCATCGGCAGGATGTACGGCAGTTTTCGCATGATCGCTCCGGTTGATATAATCCGCGCCCATTTTGACGCTATTCGACGGTGAGGCAACCCAAAAGGGTGGCCACCATAGATGGAGGTGCCCCTTGGCACGCAAGCTTTTCATCCAGACCCACGGTTGCCAGATGAACGAGTACGATTCCACCCGCATGGTGGATCTGCTCGAATCCAGCCACGGCCTTGAGCAGACCGACAACCCTGATGAAGCGGATGTTCTGCTACTGAACACCTGCTCGATCCGGGAAAAAGCCCAGGAAAAGGTCTTCCATCAGCTTGGCCGCTGGAAAAAGCTCAAGGAAGCCAGGCCCGACATGATTATCGGCGTCGGCGGCTGCGTGGCCAGTCAGGAAGGCGACGCCATCCGTGACCGGGCCCCCTATGTGGACGTGGTCTTCGGCCCCCAGACCCTGCACCGCCTGCCCGGGCTGATCACCCAGGCCGCCAGCACCCGTGAACTGGCCATCGATGTGACCTTCCCGGAGATCGAAAAGTTCGACAACCTGCCCGAGCCCAGCGTCGACGGCCCGACCGCGTTTGTGTCCATCATGGAGGGCTGCTCCAAGTACTGCACCTTCTGTGTGGTGCCGTACACTCGGGGAGAAGAAGTCAGTCGCCCGGTACAGCCGGTACTGGCGGAAATCGAACACCTGGCAGAAATGGGCGTTCGCGAGGTCAACCTGCTGGGGCAGAACGTGAATGCCTACCGTGGCCAGGGCGCCAACGGCGAGGTACTGGATCTGGCCGACCTGATCCTGCTGATCCGTGACATCGATGGCATCGACCGCATTCGCTACACCACCAGCCACCCGGTGGAATTCTCGGATGCCCTGATTCAGGTCTACGCCGAAGTCCCCGAGCTGGTCAGCCACCTGCACCTGCCCGTGCAATCCGGTTCCGACCGCATTCTCGCCATGATGAAGCGCAACCATATGGTGCTGGAATACAAGAGCAAATTGCGCAAGCTCAAGCGGATTCGCCCGGATATCTCGTTTAGCTCCGATTTCATCATTGGCTTCCCCGGTGAAACCGACCGCGACTTCGAAGACACCATGAACCTGATCCACGATATCGGTTTCGATATGTCCTTCAGCTTTGTCTACAGTGCCCGCCCCGGCACCCCGGCAGCCGACCTGCCAGACGACGTGCCCATGGAGGTCAAGAAACAGCGACTGGCGATTCTTCAGCAACGCATCAACCAGAATGCCCAGGACATCTCCCGCAAGATGGTGGGCAGCACCCAGCGCATTCTGGTCGACGGCTTTTCCAAGAAGGACCCTGGCCAGCTAAAGGGCCGCACCGAGAACAACCGGGTAGTGAACTTCCGCTGCGACGACACGGACCTGATTGGCAAGTTCGTGGACGTCACCATCGCCGAAGCCTACAGCAACTCCCTGCTCGGCACCGACCCACGCAACCCGGGGTGATCGCCACACGGGAGCCTGTCCACCGGCCGGCTCCCGCCCCGGAGCCCGGGTTGTTCGACATTCCCCCCGGCGGGCTTGCTGATGGTCAATACACGCGCTAGCCTGCACCGCGAATTTCGCTTCCCCGCAGCCTGGCTTCGGGGTATTCTGGAAGCCACCGCAACAGCCCGAAGGGCCACCTTTTCCATCTTGGACACACCACTCGCTTCACAGCACATCAGCCTCGAACCGAACGATTCCCGTCGCCTGGCCAGCCTCTGCGGCCATCTGGACGAGCACATCAAGCAGATCGCCAACCGGCTGCACGTGGATATTCATAACCGCGGCAACCAGTTTCATCTGGCCGGCGAGCCGGATCTGGTGGAAGCGGCCCGGGCCATCCTCAACGAGCTGTACGACCAGACCCGTGACGGCACCGAGTTGACCCCGGAAATGGTGCATTTGCACCTGCAGCAATCCAACGTGGCTGACAAGGCCGACAACACCGTCGCCTTTCCCACCGACGAGGTGGTAATTCGTACCCGTCGGGTGCGTATCAAACCCCGCGGCGAACACCAGCGCGAATACGTCAAGAAGGTTCGCCAGCACGACATCAACTTCGGCATTGGCCCGGCCGGCACCGGCAAGACCTGGCTGGCCGTAGCCTGTGCCGTCGACGCCCTGGAAAGAGCCGAAGTCCAGCGTATTCTGCTGGTGCGCCCGGCGGTGGAAGCGGGCGAAAAGCTGGGTTTCCTGCCCGGCGACCTGGCCGAAAAAATCGATCCCTACCTGCGTCCCCTTTACGACGCCCTTTATGAAATGCTGGGCTTCGAAAAAGTGGCCAAGCTGATGGAGCGCATGGTGATCGAGGTCGCTCCGCTGGCCTACATGCGCGGCCGCACCCTGAACAACAGCTTNGTGATTCTGGACGAAGCCCAGAACACCACCCCGGAACANATGAANATGTTNCTNACCCGNATNGGNTTNGGCACNCGNGCNGTNATNACCGGNGACGTNACCCAGNTNGANNTGCCCCGCCATCAACGNTCCGGNCTGNTCAANACNCTGGAAGTNCTGGANGNGGTNAANGGNATCGGNNTNACCCGNTTCGANAGCNNNGANGTGGTTCGCCANCCGCTGGTTCAACGCATTGTAGAGGCCTACGACCGTCATGAACGGGATACCGACCCCGACCGTTGAGATCCAGTGGGCCACCGACGCTCCGGATGCCCCCGACGAAAACCACCTGTGCGAATGGGTGCGCAATGCCAGCCGCGCCGCAGGCGGTGTGGTTGGCGATATTACCTTGCGGATTGTCGATGAGAGTGAAATTCGCGAGNTGAATCGCGACTACCGCGACAAGGACAANCCCACCAATGTGCTCTCCTTCCCGTTTGAAATGCCGGAAGGATTACCACAGGATGCCATTGACCCNCTGCTTGGCGACATCATCATTTGTGATGCCGTNGTTCGCCGTGAGGCCGACGAGCANGGCAANNCNCTGGATGCCCACTGGGCNCACATGGTCACCCATGGNGTTCTGCACNTGCTGGGCTATGANCACATTGATGACGANGANGCTGNCGTCATGGAAAACCTGGAANTTCAAGCGCTTGGCGAACTGGGCTATTCCGANCCCTACGCCGGGCCCGACCANAACACGGAGCAANCCCCCTGATGTCAGACGATTACTCGGATAACGGTACCGGCCGAAGTTGGCTGGAGCGTGTCGGCCAGTTTTTCTCTTCCACTCCNGGAGACCGGAGCGAATTACTGGANCTGATGCGCTCCATGCGCGACAGCGACGTTATCGACGGGGACACCCTCGGCATCATNGAAGGGGCNATTNGTGTGGCCGACATGCAGGTGCGGGAAATCATGATCCCCCGCTCCCAGATGGTCAGTATCAAGGCCAGCTCCGACCCTCGGGANTTTNTGCCAACGATCATCGACTGNGCCCATTCCCGCTTCCCGGTNCTGGGCGANGATCCGGANGAAGTGATTGGCATTCTGCTGGCCAAGGATTTGNTACCGTTGATCCTNGAACCGGCCCGTATGGACCGTTTTGCCATCAAGGATCACATCCGCTCGGCTATGGTAGTACCCGAGTCCAANCGACTGGATTCCCTGCTGCGGGAATTCCGTATCAGCCGCAATCACATGGCCATCGTCGTCAATGAGTACGGTGGCGTGGCCGGGCTGGTCACCATCGAGGATGTATTGGAACAAATCGTCGGNGAAATCGAAGACGAGCACGATATCGAAGAAGACGATTANCTGATCAAGGATCTGGATAACGAGGAATATACCGTCAAGGCNCTGACGCCCATCGACGACTTCAACGAACACTTCAACTGCGAGTTCAGCGATGAAGAGTTCGACACCATCGGGGGACTGGTGATGCAGAAGTTCGGGCGCCTGCCNGGNCGGGATGAAAGNGTNGAGCTGAACGGCTATCNNTTCACCGTACTCAGCGCCGACGGCAGAACAATAAGATTNNTGCGGGTNACNCCGCCGGGGGAANAACAGGATGACAACATCGNCAGNGAGGCNGAAAGCTGACACCNCCNTCTGGCAGCGNTTGCCCTGGGTNATCCTGACACTGGCGCTCTGNCTGCTGGCNGGCGCNCTGTTCAATAGCGGGCAAGGCAAACANCCCGCNCTGGNNTGGTACGCNCAAAGCGGACTGCAACAGCTGGANTGGGANAACTANCTNTCCTGGCTACGCTTCAACGGCCAGGGCGAGCAAGCCCGCCGNCTGGAACAACAGCTCAGCCAGNGTGACCNCCACGCCTACGCNGCTGCCCTNTTNGCTNACGATTTTGTTGCCGATAGNGANGCCCGCGCCCGNGATTTCTGGACTGNCTCNCAAAGAGAGCAGTGGAANACCTTGCGNTCNCAAGTCCCCGCACAACTGGCCAGCAGCCCCCTGTATCGCTGGGGGCTNACCGATCAGGCCCCGCGACCGGCCCACTTTTTCACCGCTCCGCTCACCGGCGCCCCGCTCTGGCTGACGCTGCTGGCACTGGCACTACTGGTGCCTCTGGCCGCCCCGCTGGAACAGCGCATCGGTCATGGCAAAACCTTGCTGGTCTGGATTGCCGGCTGCCTGCTTGCCGGTGGCGGCTATCTGCTACTGGCACAGCCTGGCCAACTGCCGTTGCATGGCGCCGCTCCCGCCCTGCTGGGGTTATTCGGCGCAGCCATCGCCAGCCAGAAAACGCCCCTGTCGCTGACGTTACCCGGTGACAACGGCAAACAACTGACGCTTCCCGCCGTGGCATTGTGGGCACTTCCCGCCGCCCTGCTGGCTGCCCTTTCCCTGCAAGCCGACCCTCTGCTGCCCGCCCTGTGCGCCGGCATCATTGCGCTGGCTGGCAGCGCGCTGCTGGTTCAGATACTGCTGCCCCGCGAATCCTTTGATGCAACTGACACCCAGGCGGCACCGGCGCTCACCCCGGAACAGCAACAGGGATTAACCCAGGGCTGGGAAGCCCTCGCCCGACTGGACGGCGAGGCTGCGGCCAACGCGTTCGGCAACCTTCTGGAGAGCGAGCCGCAGCAGTTTGATGCGCTCACCGGGCAATTCACCGCACTGCAACTGGCCCAAGAGGAACTTGCCTGGCAGCACCTGGCCAACACCCTGTTCAGCCACCCCGCTGATGCCCCGGGACAGGCGACCCAGGTCAGCCAATGCTGGAAACAGTTCCGCCAACGCAGTCACACCCCCATCGAAACCCAGGCCGGCTGGCAGCTGGTCAAAACCCTGACCCGGGCCGGAGAGTTCCAGCAGGCGGAAGCGCTGGTGGGGCAACTGGATGACCATGAGTCCCGCAAGAGTGCAATCAGAACCCTGCGTCAGGCGCTGGAAAAAGAAGGGCTCTCCCATCGAGCCAAAGCACTGACCCGCTGACGATAAAGGAATACCCATGTTGAAAAGAATCACAGCCTTCGGCCTGCTGGTGGCAGGTATCAGCGGATGTAACAGCGCCGACATTCCCCGCAACAATCTGCCGGACCGCTACTATCAGCCGGCTCCCTCTCTCAATCAGACAACGACGACCCTCCCGGTCATCAGCATTCGTTATCCCGCGGGGATCGAACCGCAACACCGCGACGCTATTGCCACCCTGTTTGCCGACCATACGCCCTACATGGCCAGAATGGCGGATCAGAAAGAACAAAAGATGGTGGCCAAATTCAAACGTCAACTGGACATTAACCCCAAGGCCCTGCAGCAGAGTCTGGAAAAAACCAGTTTTTATGCGCTGTACCTGTATCAGGCGATGCAGGACCAGCTTGCCGACAATGCACACATCGTTCTGGAGCCCACGGTACTGACGCTGGATAGCAACGGAAAACTCACCCAGCAACGTCCCTACCCCGGACTGCCCGCAGACATCTGCATGAACTTCCTCAGTTATGTGGATCCGTATTTTCATCCCGGCACGTGGTCCGGGTTACCCGCTACCTACGGCAAGGGCATCGCCCCCATCGTTAGCCTGCGCATGGACCAGGCCACTCTGGCTGACAGTGATGGCCTCTATGCCGCCACAACACGGCTGATGAATGGCACCCAGTCCGTTCAGGCAGACACACTCGATTGCGATGGTGTGAGCGCAGATGTGTTCTCCTTGCTCAACCGTAGCCAGCACTGGTCGCAAGACAGCAAAACCCATTACAGCGCCGTGGTGCCACAGCAATATCCCTACTTCATTCTCAAGATGGATAACTTTGATGAGCGCTTCCCCGCTGCGGATTATCTGAAAGTCTTCGCACTGGACAGCCAGCGTCTGCTCTCTGAGCTACCGTCTTCAGGCAGCCTCATTGGTGCAGCACGTTATGGCCAGTTTATCGCAGGCTTCGATCAACCCCTGGCGCAACGCTGGCAACAGGACTCACTCGCTCCCGGTGATGATCAAGCCCTCGCCGATATCGAATCATTCCGGTTGGCACCGGCCGATTTTGCCGTGGCCAAAAGTCAGGTCCACTTTGATTTGTATCTGGCCACCGATGACTTTCCCGTCAATCAGGCCAAGATTATGGAAGAGGCAAAAATCCTGCGTAACGCCAATCTGCTGACCGGCCTGAAAATCGCAAAAACCGCCTTTATTACCGACCCGTTGAAACTGCTCAACGCAGCCAACGTGAGTGCGGACGAACTCGCCTCGAGCAAGGCCAACCTTTACTTGCTCAGTGGTTACAAGGAAACCGCCGTGGCGGCAGCCGGAGTCTCCATACCGGTATCGGCCACCCTGAACGGCAAACCCACCAGCGTCTCGGCAACCTCCATGGAAAACCTGATTTCACAGCTACAACAACGTTATCGGGACAGCCACCCCACAACACAGTGAACCATAGCGGCCCACATCGCTACGCCCCCCAGGCCGCTCTGTACTCCGCTACCTGCTGCCGTAGCCTGGCATCGCGGCAATGGCTTTCCACGAAGCGCAGGTACTGCTCAGCCTTGCCACCGAGCCCGAATTTTTCTGCCAACGCACGGGCCAGTAGCAGGTAGGCATTACCCAACTCGGAAAACTCCGGGTGGCGCTCGTGCATTTCCTTGAGCAGATTGACCACCAATTTAGGATCAACGTCATACAGCCCCCGCGCCAACACCAACCGCAGCCCGGGGTCGCCCGGCAACCATTGCGGCTGACGTTGCTGCTGCTCGGCGATCAGTTGCCGGGCAGCGGACCAGTTCTCCGCGCTCACCAGCGCATCCAGATAGGGCTCGGCGTTGGCCTGTCGCTCATCCTCACGTCCCAGCACCTGCAGCAATCGGTCCAGACGCTGCCAGTCGGCCACGGTGGCCTTTTTGGTTTTCACGACCTTGGCAGTGCTGAGCAATACCTTGTCGTAACGCCCCGCACATAGCTGTACGTTTTGGCGTCGAGCGGCCAGTGGGGTGGTCACTCTCGCGCTCCCGGTATTGATGCCCCACAACCGCCCATGGCGGCCCAGCATTTCGCCGCACAGGGCCGCCAACGATAACCACCAGACAGCCGCGAGCACACCGCCGAGCCCCTGCACCAGCGGGCTCGGCATCACATCTACCGCTACCAGCAACACAGCCACCACAAGCAACCCGCCAAGAGAAGCCAGACCCGCCGCCACGGCATAGTCACGGGGCACACTCACCAGATAGGCAGGAGCCGCCGCATAAGAACCTGGCTCGGCGCCCTGCACCTGGATCGCCAACCACAGGGCTGGTACCAGTAACAACAACAGGGCCCCCATCACCAATCCCGCCGGCACAGAGAAGAACCACATCACCGCCCCGGCCATCAGCATGACCAGCAACGCCGGGGCTGCTTGCAACAAGGCCCCTTTCCAGCCCTGCCCTGAAGACAACGCGTCCCAGCCAGGGACAGCCACCACCGCCCGCCCCCGGCGCGGATGGGTCCGAGCAGCCATGATCGCCTGCCCGAATCCGAATGCCGGCACGCCGCCCAGCAAGGTCAAGGCGAGCAGCTCAGGCACCGGCGGAATCAAGGCAGCCACTAGCCCCCAGACCAGCAACACAGGCAACAGCACTGGAGTGAAGGGCAACCGCAGGCAACGCTCCAGTTGTTGCCAGAGAGGGCCACCGCCCGACTGCCCGGTGGCCTCCACATCCTGGTTACACAACAGGCAGCGGGCTTCCACCAGATTGTCTTCCCGGCCATCCACACACTGCTGACACAGAAACAGACCATCATGACGACAAAACCAGAGCGCCTCCGTGGCCGGATGGTACTTGCAAGGGTGATTCACTATGATGCCCCCAAAGCCGCCGCTGCCCTTTCAGGCCTGGGCCAGTTGAAAGTTCAACTGCCCCCCGGCGGTTGAACGTTATTATGTCCGCTACTTTATTCAATCCATTGCACAGACTCTACCGTTGGCCGCCAGGCGGCTATAAAACAAGGATACCCATGCGTGACCGTCTGCTGGCCCTGATTGCCGGCCTGCTATTTCCGCTTGCCTTTGCGCCCTACGACCTCTGGCCGCTGCTGCTGGTCAGCATCGGCGCCAGCTTCTGGAGCCTGCGTCACGCCCCCAGCGCCCGTGAAGCCATGCTGCGTGGCTGGCTCTACGGGCTGGGCATGTTCGGTTTCGGGGTAAGCTGGGTGCACGTTTCAATGCATGATTACGGCTTCGTGCCCCTGTGGATGGCAATCCCCTTTACCGCGCTCTTTGCCGCCTTTCTGGCGCTCTTCAATGGTCTTGCCTTCTATGCCAGCTGGCGACTGGGACGCGCCGCGCTGGCGTTTGCCGGCTGCTGGCTGCTGATCGACTGGTTCCGGGGCTGGTTCCTGACCGGCTTTCCCTGGCTGTATGCCGGCTACGCCCTGATCGACACCCCGTTTGCCCCCCTCGCGCCTATTGGCGGTGTCTGGCTGCTGACGCTCACCGCGGTACTGCTGGCAAGCTGTGCGGTGCAATGCCGGACCGCCGGTACCCCCCGCCTGACCAGCCTGGCCGTTATCTCACTGCTCGGGGTCATCACGGCAGCCTCGCACTTCGTGCAATTCACCCAGGCCACGGGCCAGAACCAAAAGGTCGCGCTGGTGCAGGGCAACATTCCCCAGGACCTCAAGTGGCAAACCTCCATGCGTTCGCGCACCCGGGAGATTTACCATGAACTGACCAGCCACATCCCTGACGGCCATCTGGTCATCTGGCCAGAATCCGCCCTCACCGAGCTGTACCAGGCCATCACGCCGTTTGTGGAAAGCGAAGGTAAAGCATTGGCCGAACGTGGCGGCGGCTTTATCACCGGTGTGCCCTGGCGGACCCTGAGCGACAGCGGTGTTACCTATCACAACAGCATTGCGTCCATCCCCCTGGATGATGGCCAGGGCCATGAGCGGGTTTATCACAAGCAAAAACTGGTGCCATTTGGGGAATATGTTCCTCTTCAATCCCTGATACGCGGCCTGATCCCGTTTTTCGACATGCCCATGTCCAGTTTTACCCCTGGAGATCCCCAGCAACCCAACCTGACGGCTATGGGTCACACCATCGCCCCGTTTATCTGCTATGAAATTCTGTATCCGGAACTGGTGGCGCAACGAAGCCATGATGCCGATGCCCTGATCACCATCAGCAACGACGCCTGGTTCGGCACCTCTGCCGGCCCCCTCCAGCATTTTCAGATGGCCCGCATGCGCGCACTGGAAACCGGCCGCTGGCTGTTGCGCGGCACCAACAACGGAGTCACCGCGGTGATTGACCATCACGGCAAGGTGGTGGATGAGCTGCCCCAGTTCACCCGCGATGTGCTCTATAGCCACTACCAACCGCGAGCTGGGGTAACCCCGTTCATGGCCACCGGTGTATGGCCATGGCTGTTGGTATCCGGGCTGCTGATCCTGGCTGGCTGGACACTGAGGATGAAAAGCCTCACTTAATATCTCTTTTGGGAATAAGCTTATAACCTTATTTGACATTCGGCCCGTAATCGCCTGAAAATAGGGCATCCGATCTTGTCCGACGACCTACGGAGATCCCATGTCCCGGCCCGATGTCACTGCTTTTTTCGATCAGGACACCCATACCGTCAGCTATGTGGTGGCCGACCCGGAAACCCGTCACTGCGCCATTGTGGATTCGGTGCTGGATTACGCTGCCAACGCCGGCCGCACCTCCTGTAGCGGCGCCCAGCGCATTGTCGATTTCGTACGTGAGCAGTCCTTGACCGTGGAATGGCTGCTGGAAACCCATGTCCATGCCGACCATCTCTCTGCTGCGCCCTGGCTACAGCAGCAATTGGGCGGCAAGCTGGCCATTGGAGAACACATCCGCACGGTGCAGGACACCTTCGGCAAGACCTTTAACGCCGGCAGTGACTTCGCCCGGGACGGCAGTCAGTTCGATCACCTGTTTCAGGATGGAGAGACCTATCGGGTCGGCAATCTCCAGGCCAGGGCCCTGCACACGCCCGGCCACCCCCCCGCCTGCATGAGCCATGTCATCGGCGATGCGGTGTTCGTGGGCGACACCCTGTTCATGCCCGATTACGGTACCGCCCGTTGTGACTTCCCNGGCGGTGATGCCCGTACCCTGTATCGCTCTATCCAGACGCTAATGGCCNTGCCCGACGCCACCCGCATGTTTCTGTGCCACGACTACCTGCCCGACGACCGCGACCATTTCATTTGGGAGACCACCGTGGGCGAACAGCGCCNGCACAACATTCATGTCCACGACGGCATCAGCGAGACCGAGTTCGTGACCATGCGTGAAACCCGCGATGCCANCCTGGACATGCCGCGACTGATTCTGCCNTCGGTACAGGTCAACATGCGGGCAGGCCATCTACCGCCNGCAGAAGACAACGGCGTGCAGTACCTCAAAATTCCATTGAACCTGTTTGCCGCCCAAGGATGAGATCGGCGCCACAACTGCGTAAGCTGATCGCCTCCGACAACNAACGGCAACGCTATCAAGGGAAACCTATGACCGATTTCAAGAAGCTGACCGACACCCTTTTTGTCTCCGCCCAGCTGCGCCCGGAAGACATGCAAGCCGTNGCCGATGCCGGCTTCCGCACGGTGCTCAACAATCGCCCGGACGGGGAAGGTGAAGACCAGCCCAGCAGCGCCGAAATGGCCGCCGCCGCGGAAGCNGCAGGGTTGGAGTACGCCCACCAGCCGGTGGTCGGCAGNAACATCGCCGAAACAGACATTGATGGCTTCGACGCCATCGTCTCACTGGCCGACACGCCGGTACTNGCGTTCTGCCGCACAGGCACCCGCTGCACCACCCTGTGGGCACTGAGTCAGGCCGNNGAGCANGATAACCAGAGCATCCTNACNACCGCGGGCCAGGCCGGCTATGACCTGAGCAAACTGGCCGACCGCCTCGACCAGCGCCGGGGCCAGTAATCCATGCCGCGAGCCCTCCGACTGCTGCGCTGGCTACCGGCCAGCGACTGGCTGGCTCGCTACAGCAAGGACGATGCGACGGGGGATNCCATTGCCGCCCTGATCGTCACCCTGNTNCTGGTGCCCCAGGGCCTNGCGTATGCCCTGCTGGCTGGCATGCCCCCGGAAACCGGGTTGTATGCCAGCATGCTGCCTCTGATCGTNTACGGNCTGTTTGGCACCAGCCGGGCACTCTCGGTAGGCCCCGCCGCCCTCACCTCCCTGATTACCGCCTCTGCCGCAGGGGCCATCGCCGCAGGCGACCCGGAACGCTTCCTNCANGCNGCCATCGGCATGGCCTTGCTCTCNGGCCTGATCCTGGTCGTCATGGCGGCCCTGCGCATGGGCTGGCTGACCAACCTGCTTAGCCACCCGGTCATTCTCGGCTTTGTCAGCGGCTGCGCCATCGTGATTGCCGCCAGCCAGNTCCGTCATNTGCTCGGCATTGATGCCCATGGCGAGAACCTGATCCAGCTGGGGTTCAACCTGTTCTCCCACCTTAACGAGACCCACTGGCTCACGGTCGCCATCGCGANGCTTGCCATCATCTGCCTGGTNCTCCCCAAAAAACTGGCCGGGGCTCTCAAACGCGCCTCTCTGCCCCACTGGCTCGCCGCTTTTCTGNGCAAGTCCGGACCGGTNCTCGCAATGCTGGTGACGACGGTGCTTTGCCTGTTGCTACAGCTGGACCAGCAGGGGCTTGCCGTGGTCGGCACCATCCCCGGTGGNCTGCCACAACCGGCNCTGCCNNGNCTCAGCCAGGACGAATGGCAGCAGGTGCTGATGCCCGCCCTGCTGCTGGCGCTGATCGGTTTTGTGGAATCCATCTCNCTGGCCCAGGCCCTGGCCGCCAAACGCCGCGAACGCATCAATGCCAACCGGGAGCTGCTGGGCCTGGGGCTGGCCAATATGGCCAGTGGCGTATCNGGCAGCTTTGCNGTGACGGGNAGCTTTTCNCGCACCACCGTCAGCTTTGACGCAGGTGCCCGCACCCCNATGACCGGCCTGCTGGCCGGGCTTGCCATGGGCGGCGTTGCCCTGTGGTTTACCGGCGGGTTTACCCACGTTCCACAAGCCACCCTCGCCGCCATCATCGTCATGAGCGTCATTTCNCTNATNGAATGGCGGGAGCTGAAACACCTGTGGNAATTCAGCCGNCCGGACTGCNTGGCCATGGCGGCCACCCTGGCCGGNGTGCTGTTGATCAATGTCCAAACCGGTTTGCTGATCGGCGTGGTGCTGTCACTGGGCCTGTTTCTGTGGCGTACCAGCCAGCCCCACGTNGCAGAAGTCGGGCTGGTCCCCGGCACCCATCACTTTCGCAATATTGATCGCCACGANGTGGAGCGTCAGGCACACCTTCTCTCCATTCGCGTGGATGAATCTCTCTGGTTTGGTAACGCNCGNTCGCTGGAAGACCTGCTCTACGATCGCACCATGGCCAGGCCAGAGGTGCGCCATCTGGTGCTGATGTGCTCCGCAATNAATCATCTGGATGCCAGCGCCGTGGAAAGCCTGCANAGCCTGAATGCCCGGCTGGACGCCGCCGGGGTGCANCTGCATCTATCGGAAGTCAAAGGCCCNGTCATGGACCTGCTGAAAAAAACCGGGCTGGAAAGCGAGCTGAGCGGCCAGATATTCCTGAGCCACTACCTGGCCGTAGAGGCTCNGGGCTAGCGAATCTTCACCGCCACGCCCCACTCCGGACCTGAAACCCTGTTGGCCAATNGCGNTCTTCAGAGATACCGCAAGTGGTACCACACCAACGCCAACCATTCGTACCAGATTTCCGGCACCATGGAGAGAGCCCCGGCAGACGGTCGCCAGGCNTGNTTNGGCANNCGCTTTTGCCAGGCGGCCTGGGCNAACACCCCCTGACTCTGGAAACACAGCAGGGCACGGGGAAGNTGGGTACGGTCGCTCACCAGGATAATTTCATCCACCCCCCTGGCCGCCAGCAACTCNGCACTGTTGACCGCGTTTTGCCAGGTATTGCGACTTTGACCTTCCTCAATCACCTCGAGGGCAGGCCAGCGCCGGCGTACCTGTTCCGCCATCAACGCGGCTTCCGTGGGCTCCCCATCCGNCTGCGGAGCCTGGTTNATGCCACCGCTCACCAACAATGGCAGCCCATGCTCGTTGGCCAGACTCGCCGCCAGCTGCAANCGACGCAGGCCCCGNGTGGTGAGGGAGANCTGGCCGTTCTGGCGTCGGCGCCCCGCCCCCACCACCACCACGGCTTGNGGNGAAATNCCNGTGTTGCGACGCGGCAGCGGTGGCAACAGCCCCCTCACCACCGCAGGCAGNGTNGCGCCNACCAGCACCATCAACGCCAGCCAGGTCAGCCCCATGCCNGCCATCCNCGNCCGGGGCCTGAGAGGAATGCCAAATGACACTCAGACCATTGAGAAATCCACGCCAAGCTCATGTATCCTATGTCTCCTTTGCCGGCANCCTCTGGATAGTGTGGCCCTGTTGGCCAGCCAAAGGTTCCGANCCCGTACACCCGTTGTTTTTTTGATCAGTAAAGAGACCCGATGGACGCACAGTATCGCCCCGATCAGATCGAAGCCCAAGCCCAGCAGTACTGGGAGGATAACCAAAGCTTCAAGGTCACCGAAGAGGCCGGCAAGGAAAAGTTCTATTGCCTGAGCATGTTNCCCTACCCTTCCGGTCGNCTGCACATGGGCCATGTGCGCAACTACAGCATCGGCGATGTGATCAGNCGCTACCAGCGCATGCAGGGCAAAAACGTGCTGCAACCCATGGGTTGGGATGCCTTCGGCNTGCCTGCNGAAAATGCGGCCATCAANAACAAGGTGGCCCCGGCCAAGTGGACCTTCGAAAACATCGATTACATGAAGGGCCAGCTNAAGCGTCTGGGNTTCGGNTACGACTGGGACCGCGAACTGGCCACCTGCACGCCAGAATATTATCGCTGGGAACAATGGTTCTTCACCAAGCTGTACGAAAAAGGNCTNGTGTACCGCAAGCAGTCCACCGTGAACTGGTGCCCCCACGACATGACCGTGCTGGCCAACGAACAGGTGATCGAAGGTTGCTGCTGGCGNTGTGACACCCCGGTGGAGCAGAAGAACATCCCTCAGTGGTTCATCAAGATCACCGATTACGCNGACGAACTGCTCAACGATCTGGACCANCTGGATGGCTGGCCNGANCAGGTCAAGACCATGCAGCGCAACTGGATCGGTCGCTCGGAAGGGGTCGAACTTGAATTCGCCATCGANGGTGAAGACCCGCTGCGCGTCTACACCACCCGTCCGGACACCCTGATGGGAGTGAGCTACGTAGCCGTGGCCGCCGGTCACCCACTGGCGCAGAAAGCNGCCGCCANCCGTGCTGACGTNGCCGCCTTTGTGGAAGAGTGCCNGCACACCAAGGTNGCCGAAGCCGACATGGCCACCATGGAAAAGAAAGGCATCGCCACCGGCCTCACCGCNACTCANCCGATTAGCGGAGAGCCCGTGCCGGTATGGATCGCCAACTTTGTCCTGATGGGCTACGGCACCGGCGCGGTGATGGCTGTNCCNGCNCATGACCAGCGNGANTNNGAATTNGCNNAGAANTANGACNTGCCCATCANCCANGTGATTGAGCCTGCCNNTGNTGANNCCATCGACCTGGCNNANGNNGCCTTTACCGAAAAAGGCNANCTGGTGAACTCCGGTGAATTCNCCGGCAAGACCTCCGCCGAAGCCTTCGACGCCATCGCGGCCTGGCTGAGCGAGCGCAACCTGGGCGAGAAGAAAGTGAACTACCGCCTGCGCGACTGGGGCGTCTCCCGTCAGCGTTACTGGGGCGCNCCCATCCCCATGGTAGAAACCGAAGACGGTGAACTGCACCCCACCCCCGCNGACCAGCTGCCGGTGGTACTGCCCACCGATGTGGAAATGGATGGGGTGAACAGCCCGATCAAGGCCGACCCGGAATGGGCCAAGACGACNTTCAATGGCCAGCCAGCCCTGCGCGAAACCGACACCTTCGANACCTTCATGGAATCCAGCTGGTACTACGCCCGCTACTGCTCACCGCAGAGCGATCAGGCCATGCTGGACCCCGCCGCCGCCAACTATTGGCTGCCGGTAGACCAGTACNTTGGCGGTATCGAACACGCNATNCTGCACCTGCTGTATTCGCGCTTCTTCCACAAGCTGCTGCGTGATACCGGCCTGGTGGACTCCGACGAGCCGTTCAAGCAACTGCTGTGTCAGGGCATGGTGCTGAAAGANGGCGCCAAGATGTCCAAGTCNAAAGGNAACACCGTGGACCCGCAGGANATGATCGAACAGTACGGTGCTGACACCGTACGTCTGTTCATCATGTTTGCCGCACCGCCGGAGCAATCACTGGAATGGAATGATTCCGGCGTCGAGGGCGCGTCCCGTTTCATCAAGCGCCTTTGGCGNCAAGTGGCCGACCACGTGGAAGCCGGTCTGCCCGCTGCGCTGNATCTNNNCGNCCTGGACGACAACGCCAAGGCGCTGCGTCGCAAGACCCACGAAACCATCCAGAAGGTCAGCGATGACTTCGGTCGCCGCCACACNTTCAACACTGCCATCGCCGCCGTCATGGAACTGATCAATGAAGTCAGCCGTTTCGANGGTCNNGGCGAGNCAGACCGCGCGGTGAAACACGAGGCNCTGGAAGCGGCCGTGNTGCTGCTNGCCCCCATNATNCCCCACGCNGCCCANGCCCTGTGGCAGGCCCTTGGGCATGATGAGACCGTACTCACCGCCGGCTGGCCCACCGTGGACGAAAGCGCCCTGGTGAAAGACAGCATCGAGCTGGTAGTACAGGTGAACGGCAAAGTGCGCGCCAANCTGAATGTGCCGGCCANTGCCGATAAGGAAGCCGTNGAAGCCCTGGCGAANGATGAGCCCAACGTGCAGAAATTCACNGAAGGCAANACCATTCGCAAGGTTATCGTCGTCCCNGGCAAACTGGTNAACATCGTCGCCAANTGAANCGCAGGGCGGANATCGGTGTTTGCCGNNCTCCGCCCCTGTGTCGNTGGTCTGTGTGAATGGAGAGNTCCATGAAGGCGTCTGCCGGTATCACCGCCCTGATNCTNNCCCTGCTGCTGNCNGCCTGNGGCTGGCAGCTGCGNGGNACCACCAGNAANCCCAANCTNGAAACCCTNNCNGTNNCNGGTGCCAGNACCGAGNTACGCTATACNCTGGAAGANGAGCTGGAAAACCAGGNCGTCCTGGTGCANGGCGAATCTCCCTANCTNCTGGTCATTGATGATGAGGACTGGATGCGNCGCACCTCTGCCGTGGATGCGCAGGGNCGNCAGGCCGAAATCGANCTGCGNTACACNCTCTANTGGCATATNNAGGANCGCAAGACCGGCGCCCTGCTNACNACNCCCAAACGNNTNATGGCNCTGCGCACGCTGCCCTGGTATCCGGAGAACGCCACTGCATCCTCCGACGAAGAAAGCATGGTGCGCGACGATCTCTACGAAGACATGAGCTATCGCCTGATCAACCAGATTGCTACCGCATCCCAGCGCTGGGAGCCCTACTGATATGCGCCTGCGTCCGGAGCAACTTGGCAAGCATCTGTCCTCCGGGCTGATGCCGGTCTATCTGGTCGCCGGCGACGAACCCCTGCAGCAACAGGAGCTGCTGGACGACCTGCGCCGTGCCGCACGCGATCAGGGTTATGACGAGCGCCATCGCTTTTCCGCCGACACTGGCATCGACTGGAATGCAGTGCTCAATGAAGCACAGAGCATGAGCTTGTTCGGCGGGCGCCGAATTCTCGAGCTGGTGCTTGGAGAAAAGCGGCCCGACAAAAACGGCAGCCAGATCCTGCGCGATCTGTTCGCCAACCCGTCTCCTGACACTCTGATACTGATTCGCTGCTCCAAACTGGATCGTCGCAAAGACATGAAAAGCGCCTGGGTCACGGCCCTGGACGAGATTGGCGCCATCATTGAAGTGTGGCCGGTGGAAGGCAATCAACTGCGTAACTGGTTACAGGACCGGCTCGCCAGCCGCGGGCTGCACGCTGGCGATGACGCCCTCGCCCTGCTGATCGAACGGAGCGAAGGCAACCTGCTGGCCGCCGCCCAGGAAGTGGACAAACTTGCCCTGCTGGTCGACAACGGCCAGGTATCCCCTGAGCATGTTCAACAGGCGGTCGGCGATTCCAGCCGTTACTCCCCCTTTGACCTCACCGAAGCCACCGCCCAGGGCGATGCCCACCGGGTACTGCATATCATCCAGACCCTGCGAGCAGAAGGCGTCGAACCACCGGTATTACTGTGGGCNCTGAGCCGTGACATTCGCATNCTTGACGGCATGCTCGGCGGCGGGCCACCACCNCGCCTGCCCCCACAGCGAGCCCGCGCCATGCAGGCCCAGGCCAACCGTCTNAACCCGCAGCAACTGCGGGCCGCCCAGGCGAGCGCGATCCGCGCCGATCAGTGCGTCAAAGGCATGGCCAAAGGCGACCCCTGGCAACATGTCACCAACCTTGCCCTGCGCCTGGCNGGCCAGCCCCTGCCNAGAANCCTGGAACGNTAACCTCCCCTGTANTGTNGAGGTTNTTTATTGGCCCCAACNCGACGATCTGAAAATCCTTTNTNGTCTNTGGGAAANCCCGNGAACCTTTTCGCNCCTCCTGATCCAATTGCGTGTAGCGTGTAGCGTGTAGCGTGTAGCGTGTAGCGTGTAGCGTGTAGCCACTACTGGAGTCAGATTATGCCCACCGCCCTGATCCCTATCGCCGACGGCAGTGAAGATATCGAAACCGTCACNCTNATCGATGTACTGCGCCGNGCGGACATTGAGGTCACCGTCGCCAGNGTCACCGGNAAACCCGGCATCGTGGCAGCACGGGGNACCCGCATCGAGGCAGACGCCCTGATTGATGATCTGGTGGACACACCATACGACTTGATCGTNCTNCCCGGTGGCATGCCTGGCGCCGATGCGCTGGGGNGCAACGAGAAGCTCATCGCCAAACTAAAGNATCAGAAAGCCAGTCGCCGTTTTTATGGCGCCATCTGCGCCGCCCCCGCGGTGGCGCTGGCACCCCACGGCCTGCTGGATGATGTGGAGGCCACAGGCCATCCGTTCTTTACCGATGCCCTGCCCAACAANCAACGGCTAGAGGAACGTGTAGTACNGGATGGNCACTGCCTCACCAGCCGCGGCCCCGGCACCGCACTGGAATTCGCCCTTGCCCTGGTCGACGCGCTGTGCGGCCNGGAAAAGCGCGACGAGGTCGCCACCCCNATGGTGATATAANGAGCNGCTGACAGCGCCCCTCNCTACCGTCACACCNNACCCTGNNGGNGCTTGCCTGCAAGCGATGCTGCGTAGGGCCGNGCTCTNCGCCAGCTGGCTGGCTCCCACAACAGCGANGCAGCCAGCCTGTAGGCGACCGAGCCTCAGCAAAGTCGCCCCTGCAAGCAACNAGACACTTGCGAACCCCATATTTGGCTCAAACTGCCATCACCCAATGGCAGAATTCTGCTAGCCTGTCAGTCCACGATCAACAGCAGCAGAACAACAATGAGCGAACCTCGCGACACATCCTCGATCAGCTTTACTGCACTCTATACCGGCCACGTCTGGACCCGCGACGGCATCTCCGCTCCGTTCTTCCGCACCCGCGGCGGCGCGTTTCTCTACGGTGCNCTTGCCCCGTTCGAATTTGTCGGCCGTCACATTGTCGGCGGCAATATCCGTACCTTTCTACTGCAACGGCATCATCTGATTGANCATCGCCTGCACCAGTTGATCGAAGCCGGTGTAACGCAGGTCGTGGANATCGCCTGTGGNCTGTCGCCTCGGGGGCACCGCTTCTGCCAGCAGTATCCGCAGCTCNCCTATCTGGAAACCGACCTGCCTGACATGGCACATCGCAAACAGCAACTGCTGCAGGAACATGGGGTGCTCAGCGATCGTCACCGGGTAATGCCCATCAATATTTTTGCCGAAGACGGCGAGCTGAGCCTGACCCATGTGCTCAGCCAGCTGGATCAGAGCAAACCGGTAGTGGTGATTACGGAAGGGCTGGTGAACTACTTCCCGCTACCAGTCATCTCAGAGTTCTGGACCAAACTGGCAACCGCATTGTCCGCCTTTCCCCAAGGCACTTACCTCACCGACAACTATCCGCTGTATCGGGGCATGCCCTTCTACCGCACCCTGAAAGTGCTGGGCAACCTGCTTGGCGCAGTATCGCGCAGCCAGGTCGGCTTCCACTTTCACGCCGACGACGAAGCCATTGCCCACTTCAAGGCACAAGGTTTCGACAACCTGTTGATTCACAATCCGGCAGACCATTACGGCCAGTTACCGATCCCGGTCACGAGAGGCAATCCGATGGTGCGGATTCTGGAAGCGGTTAAGAGCAGTTAACAGTGAACAATGAATAGTGAACAGCGCACGCGAAGGCTTTTCACTTAACCTTAACCAAAGAGGCCGCGCCCGAGTTTCGGACGCGGCCTCTTAAGTTGGACCTTTCTTTTGTCTTTAGCTGTTAACTATTCACTGTTAACCGCCTTCCGAGCTTATCCGTAAATCCGGTGCACCTTGTCTTCACTTTTGGGGCGCAAAAAATACTGGCTGTCCTTGAGTAGCTCGGTGAAACGTTCGGCAAGGGCGATGTTGCCGTGTTTGAACAGGCAACGCAGATAGCCTTCGCCGTCGTAATCGAACACCAGCAAATCCAGCTTGAGTTCGGGACTTTCCAGATACAGGGTGCAATCGCGGGCATGGTCTGCCAGGGAAAAACCCGGCTCATCCAGCTTGATCAGACAACCGAAAAAGTTGATGTCCACCACCTTCACCGGCTTGTTGAAGCGAAAGCGGTCACCGACCCGGGATTCGCTAGTGACATGGCCACGGGTGTTGCAAGGAATCAGGCGCTCGGCACGGCGGCGGTCGAGCTGTTTGGACTCCCCTTTTCGGAAATAACGGGTCCCTTCCACGTTCTCGATGGACTCGCCACGCAGAAAGGTGGAAAAAAGATCCAGTGAGACTTCACGCTTTTCCAACTGGGGCAAATGATCCGCGCCCTTGATCAACACGAACTGCGCATTGGGGCACTTCTCGGCAAACGAGGCGTTTTCCCAGGGCAAGGTGAAACTGTCGTATTCACCGGTGGTCACCAGAGTCTCGCATTCCGGATACCCGAGGAGCCCCTCCACAGACAACAGACGGCTGCCATTGATGACATAACGCTCTTGCTCGTTCTCCGACAGCTTTTTCATTTGCCGGTAAAACAGTTTTCGCGCCGTGGGCGTGATGCCGGTTTCCTTGATCCGGTTGTAGTTCACCAGATACAGCACTACTGCCTGACTGAACTCATCCATGCGGCCCTCACCCAGCACTCGCTTGGATTCATCCACCAACATGCGCCAGCTCTTGCGAGGGCGCGTAACGATCCCGGCGACAATCAGCTTGCCGGTTTCTGCCGGGTACTTGTAGGCAAAGGTGCTGGCAATGGCGGAGCCCAGTGACAGGCCCATGAGATGCACTTTCTCCAGACCGGACAGACGTGTGAACTCGAACAGCAAGTCCGCCAGATCTTCCATACTCAAATCGGGGGCGATCTGGGTGTTATTACCCAGCGAGGGCAGGTCCACCAGAATCACCGGGAAATCTTCGTAAATACGTTCTACGCAGTACTTATAGGAGGTGAAATTCTGAAAGGCGCCCCCCACCACCAGTAGCGGCGGTTTATGGGCATTGGCCGGGCTAGAGAAGGCAAGATAGTCAATCCGCCAGTCTCCTGCCCACAGCTGGATAGGATCTGCCTTGATCGCTGAACGGGTGTACTCCTGATACTGGATGGCCATGGTCTCTGGCTCCGTTCTGTTGTTCTTGTTGTAAGGTGCCTGATGGCAGGCACGCAAGGTTTTATTTGTCCTCGGCTGCTGCGCTTTTGGCACAATCGTGCCATAAAACAGTGAGTTAGCCTCAATGGCGCAGCAAAGGCCTTCAATTCTTCATCATTTGGGTGCAAGCGTAAAGCGCCAGTTATCGCTATAATGGCAGCCTTCATTTGAACCACATTTGTAACCCTATGGATATCCAGCAATACATGCAGCGACTGGGCGAGCAGGCTCGCCTGGCTTCCCGGTCAATGGCCCGGGCCAGTTCCGGCGACAAGAACAAGGCATTGGCGGCCATCGCCAGCGCCCTGCGCAACCACCGCAGCGCGATTCTGCAGGCCAATCAGCAGGATCTGGATAACGGTCGCAGTAACGGCCTGGATGCCGCTCTGCTTGATCGCCTGGAACTGACCCCGGATCGCTTTGACGGCATGGTAGAAGGGCTAGAGCAGATCATCAGTCTGGCGGATCCGGTCGGGGTGATCACAGATCTGGCCTATCGCCCCTCGGGTATTCAGGTTGGCAAGATGCGGGTACCACTGGGTGTCATCGGTATCATTTACGAGTCTCGCCCCAACGTGACCATCGATGCTGCTGCCCTGTGCCTGAAATCCGGCAATGCGGCCATTCTTCGCGGCGGCTCAGAAGCCATCAATGCCAATCAGGCCATTGCCGAATGCCTGCGCATCGGTCTGCGTGAGGCAGGCCTGCCGGATACCGCAGTCCAGGTGGTGGAGACCACCGACCGGGCGGCCGTTGGCGAGCTGATTACTCACCCCGAATATGTGGATGTGATTGTTCCCCGCGGCGGCAAGGGTCTGATCGAGCGGATCAGCAACGAGGCCCGGGTACCGGTGATCAAGCACCTGGATGGCAATTGCCACACCTATATTGATGATCAGGCCGATATCGCCAAAGCCATTGAGGTGGCCTACAACGCCAAGACTCAGCGCTACGGCACCTGCAATACCACCGAGACCCTGCTGGTAGCCAATGCCATTGCCCAGCAAGTGTTGCCGCAGCTGGCCGCCCGCTATCAGGATGCCGGCGTGGAACTGCGCGGCTGCGAGCTGGCCCGCAGCATTGTGGACGGCATGAGCGAGGCCACCGAAACCGACTGGGGCGAGGAATACCTGGCACCGGTGCTGGCGGTGAAAATTGTTCGGGATCTGGATGAAGCCATTGATCATATCAATCGCTACAGCTCCGGCCATACCGAGGCGATTATCACCGAAAACTATACCCGGGCCCGTCAATTTTTGACCGAGGTGGACTCCAGCTCGGTGATGGTGAACGCCTCCACCCGTTTTGCCGACGGTTTCGAGTACGGGTTGGGCGCCGAAATTGGCATCTCCACCGACAAGATCCACGCCCGTGGGCCGGTCGGACTGGAAGGACTCACCAGTCAGAAATGGGTGGTACTGGGTGATGGGCATATCAGGCAATAACGCTGACACGCTTGATGCAACACGCTTGCACGCGAAGCCTGTTTCCAGCGTGTTGCGTGTAGCGTGATGCGTGTCAGCGTCCCTCTCGTCCTGTTCGGCGGCACCTTCGATCCTGTCCACCGCGCCCATATCAGCGCGGCGCGGGCGGTATCAAAGGTACTGGGGGACGCCCCTGTGCACCTGCTCCCCAATGCAGTCCCGCCCCATCGCCCGCAACCGACAGCGGATGCCGAACAACGGCTCGCCATGCTGCGGCTGGCCTGTCACGAGCACCCCAGCCTTATCGTCGATGACTGGGAGCTGCGCCAGCAAGGCCCCAGCTACAGCCTCAAGACCCTGCAACACTTTCGACAGCAACATCCCGAGGCCCCGCTGGTGTTCATGATTGGCGCAGACAGTTTTGCCAGCCTCCACCACTGGCACCGCTGGCAGGACTACGCCACGCTGTGTCACCTAGCCGTGGTGCCTCGCCCAGACAGTGAACTGGCCAGTGGCGAGGTGCTTGCAGCCTTTCCGGAAAGTGATGCTCATGGGCTTTGTGGACAGCCCGCCGGGTTACGGCTGATGCTCAAACGCCCCTTTCTGGACGTCTCTGCCACCGCGATCCGGGAAGCACTGGCACGCAAGGGCGATTGCCCGGCACTGGATCCTGCAGTGAGCGCCCATATTCGCTGCCATCATCTGTATAATGTCCCGACAACAACCTATTCAACCGATCACGAGGCCCCATGAGCGCTGACACCCCGCTGCTGCCACAGGTAATTGACGCCCTGGAAGAACTGAAAGCGCAGAACATCACCGAGCTGGACGTCCGCGACGTGACCAGCATGGCCGATTACATGGTGATCGCCAGCGGCACCTCCAACCGTCATGTCAAAGCCCTGGCAGACAATGTGGTCGAGGCCGCCAAGAAGGCGGAACACCCCCCCATCGGCACCGAAGGCGAAGACACCGGAGAGTGGATACTGGTCGATCTGGGCGATGTGATCGTTCACTTGATGCTCCCGGCTACCCGCGAGTTCTACGACCTGGAACGTCTGTGGCGCAACCCGGACCATCACCCCAACCGCGACCAGCAGACTGACGCCTGATCCATGCGCATCTTTCTCCTGGCTGTCGGCACGCGTATGCCAGGCTGGGTCAATGACGGCTTCGCCGAGTACCAAAAGCGCTTACCGCCGGACATGCGGCTTGAGCTGGAAGAAATCCCCATGCCCAAACGGGCCAAGGGTGACACTGCCAGCCTGGTACGCAGCGAGGCCGACGCCATTCGCAAACGCCTGGAGAAGTATCCAGGCGCGAAAACCGTGGCGCTGGAAGTGCGTGGCCGGGCGCTGGATACCCATGCTCTCAGCCACAAGCTGGGCGAATTGAAGGACATCGGCCAGGATCTGGTCATTCTGGTGGGTGGCCCGGACGGACTCTGCCCGGAGCTCTCAGCCCAGATGCAGGAACGCTGGAGCCTGTCCAACCTGACCCTCCCGCATCCACTGGTGAGAGTATTACTGGCTGAACAACTGTATCGGGGGTGGACGTTGCTGACTGGCCACCCCTATCATCGCTGATCGTTTTACGCTCACCCGACGCCTTTTATGCGCAAACCGCTTACCCTGAAAGATCATCACCACGAACAGCGCATCTTCAGTGTGCGGCTGGTGGTGAGCGTTTTTCTGGTGCTATTGCTGACCGGCGTATTGCTGGCCCGCATGTTCTGGCTGCAAATCATTGAGCACAGCCGCTACACCACCCTGAGCGACAACAACCGCGTGCAAACCCGGGCGATCTCGCCTCCGCGCGGCCTGATCACCGACCGTGACGGTGTCATCCTTGCCGATAACCGGCCCGACTTCTCACTGGAAGTGGTTATTGAGCAGGCGGGGGATCTGGAAGCCCTGCTGGCCGAGCTGGGCAAACTGGTGGAGCTGGATGCCGGTGACCTGGAGCGCTTTGACAAGCGCCGCACCGCTGCCCGTCGCCCCTGGGAACCGGTCCCTGTCCGTGGCCGACTCACAGAGGAAGAAATTGCCCGTCTGGCCGTCAACCAGTTTCGCCTGCCCGGCGTGCGCATCTCGGCCGACCCCATCCGTCACTACCCCCACGGCATTCTGTTCTCCCATGTCCTTGGCTACGTGAATCGCATCAATGCCCAGGATCTGGACGCCATGACCCTGGAGCAACAACGCAACTACGCTGGCACCCACTTCTACGGGCGTACCGGGATCGAACGTTTTTATGAAGATCGCCTGCATGGCGAGGTTGGCTACCGCCAGGTGGAAACCAATGCCCGGGGCAGAATTCTGCGGGTGCTGGAAGAGCAGCCTCCAGTCCCCGGCAAAGACTTGCGCCTGCGGCTTTCCATGCGCGTGCAGAAGGCTGCCTATGAAGCCCTGGGAGAGCGCCGTGGCGCGGTGGTGGCCATCGACCCCCGCGACGGCAGTGTGCTTGCGTTTGTCAGCCGCCCCGGCTTTAACCCCAATCTGTTCGTGACCGGCATCAGCCACAATGATTATTCCGCCTACCGCAACGATCACGACAATCCCCTGTTCAACCGTGCCCTGCAGGGCCGTTACCCGCCGGGCTCGACAGTCAAACCCATGCTCGGCATTGCCGGGCTCGATGCCGGGGTGACCAACTGGCAACGCTCGATCTTCGACCCTGGCTACTACCAGCTGGAAAACGACCCACACCGCTACCGTGACTGGAAGCGCTGGGGACACGGCCGCGTCGACCTGCATCTGGCGGTGGTTCAATCCTGCGATACCTATTTCTATGACATGGGTTTCAAGCTCGGCATTGATCGCATGCATCGCTACATGAACCTGTTTTCCCTGGGGCAGCACACTGGCATTGATCTGTTTAACGAATCCACCGGCATCATGCCGTCGAAACAATGGAAAAAAGCCGCCCGCGGCCGCCCGTGGTTCCATGGCGATACCATCAATACCAGTATCGGACAGGGCTTCATGCTCGCCACTCCGCTACAGCTGGCCACCGCCACCGCCATTACCGCCAATCACGGCAAACAGGTGATTCCCACCCTGGGCGGCGAGCGCCAGCCGGTAGAACGGGACACCATTGTTCTGAACGACGAAAGTAATTGGCAAAAGATGACTGACGCCATGGTGGACGTCACCGGGGCCCGCGGCACCGCCCGTATCATGGCCGTAGACGCCAAATACCGCATGGCAGCAAAATCCGGCACCGCCCAGGTGTTCTCCGTGGGGCAGGACGAAACCTACAACGAAGACGAACTGGCAGAACGGATGCTGGACCATGCGTTAATGGTGTCCTATGCCCCCGCCGACAAGCCCGCGATTGCGGTAGCCGTATTGGTCGAGAATGGTCGCCATGGCGGCTCCACCGCCGGGCCGGTCGCTCGCCAAGTGATGGATGCGTGGTTACTGAATGAGCAGGGCGAACTGGATGTGCCAGAAGTGTTTGGCGACAGTGCCAGTGCACCAGAGCCCACCCTGACCGACAACAGCGGAGACACCCCGTGAGCCAGCGCGAATTTATCCGCCAGATGCCAGGCCATGCCCCAGGCAGCTTGTCTCCGGGACTGGCAGAAAGGCTGCATCTGGACGCCCCGTTGCTGGCCAGCCTGCTCCTGCTGATGCTCGGCGGCCTGACCGTACTCTACAGCGCCGGCGGGGAAAGCATGGAGCTGGTCGTTCGTCAGTGTATTCGCTTTGGTGCCGGGCTCACCGCCATGTTCGTGCTGGCACAGATCCCCCCCCGCAGCTACCGGTTCTGGGCGCCAGTCATCTACTCTGTCGGCCTGATATTGCTGATTCTTGTGCTGGTCATGGGGACCGAAGCCAAGGGCGCGCAACGCTGGCTGAGCATTCCCGGTGCGGGTCGCTTTCAGCCGTCTGAGGTCATGAAACTGGCGGTTCCGGCCATGGTCGCCTGGTATTTCAGTGAACGCACCCTGCCCCCGCGGCTCAGCGATGTGTTGGCCGCCTTGTTACTGCTGGGTCTCCCCGCCATGTTGATCGGACTACAGCCGGATCTGGGTACCGCGATTCTGATTGCCGCCAGCGGGCTGGTCGTGCTGTTTATGGCCGGTCTGTCCTGGCGTCTCATTGCCGTTGCAGTGTTGCTGGTCGTGACCGCCGCCCCGGTCATGTATTTCTTCGTGATGCACGATTATCAGCGTAATCGGGTAGACACTTTTTTGAACCCCGAAGCCGATCCCCGGGGAACTGGATGGAACATTATCCAGTCCAAGACTGCCATCGGCTCAGGTGGACTGGACGGCAAGGGTTGGCTCGACGGTACCCAGTCGCGGCTGGATTTCCTGCCGGAATCCTCCACCGACTTCATTCTTGCGGTGCTGAGTGAAGAATTCGGACTCATGGGTGTCTGTCTGCTGCTGGGCATGTACCTGATTATTGTCGGGCGCGGTTTTTTCATCAGTTGGCAGGCACAGGAAACCTTTTCCCGACTGCTGGCTTCCAGCCTGATCATGACGTTCTTTATCTACGTGTTCGTCAACATCGGCATGGTGACCGGACTCATGCCCGTAGTAGGGGTTCCGCTGCCACTGATCAGTTACGGCGGCACCTCGATCGTGACGCTGCTGGCCAGTTTCGGCATGCTCATGTCGGTACACACGCACCGCCGGCTTATTGGATACTGAATACAGACAACAAGGAGAAGCGACGTTGCGTCGACTTTACCCAACTATTTTCGCTGGCCTGCTCGGCCTGTCTTCCCTCGCCCAGGCCGAAAAGCCGGCTCTGGAACACGTCTGCCCACCAAGCAGTGACTACGCCAACCGCGAGCTGGCCGCCCCAATGATTCAGACGCTGGTCAAACAAGGGCTCGACGAAGCCCGTATCCGCGCCTTGCTGGACAGCGCCGAATGCCAGCCCAAAATTCTGGAATCCATCGCCCGACCCGCGGAAAAGACTCATACCTGGGCAACCTACCAGAAGATTTTCCTGCAGGAGAGTCGTGTCCAGAAAGGCGTGGAATTCGCCCACACCCACGCGGATGCGCTTGCACGCGCTGAGAAAACCTACGGTGTCCCGCCGGAAATTATTCTTGCCATTATTGGCGTGGAAACCCGCTACGGCCAGCATATGGGCACCTACCGGGTGGTCGATGCCCTGGCTACACTGGGGTTCGACTATCCGCCACGGGCCACCTTCTTCCGCAAGCAGCTACAGGCCCTGTTCGAACTGGAACAACGTGCGCATATTGATGCCGACAGCATCACAGGCTCCTATGCGGGCGCCATGGGCTTTGGGCAATTCATCCCCACCAGCTATCAGGCCTATGCCGTTGACTTCGACAACGACGGCGTCATCGACCTGGTCAATAACCCGGTAGACGCCATCGGTTCGGTGGCCAATTACTTCAGCGAGCACAAATGGAAACCGGGGCTGCCAGTGGCCGCCCGCGCGCACCTTTCGGGCAATGGCTACGAAGCGCTGGCCAAAAAAGGTTATAAACCTTCCTTCACCCTTGCCGAGGCGCGCCAGGCCGGCGTTACCCCGGTGAGCTGCGATGGCCGCTTTGCCAGCGAATACTGTTTTGATCTCCCGGACACCACCCGCGTTGCCCTGCTCGACTTGCAAGGCACGGACGGTGCCGAATTCTGGCTGGCCACCGACAACTTCTACACCATTACCCGTTACAACCACAGTCGCCTGTATGCCATGGCCGTGTTACAACTGTCCCGACAACTGGCAGAGGCACTGGAGAGCGGACAATGAAAAGGCTGGCCACCGTTACCCTGGCAAGCGTCTTTCTGGGCGCCTGTGTCACTGCCCCTGAACCGGACAGCGACAAGGAGCCCCCCGCCGTCAACCAGGGAGCGCCAGGCTCCGACCGCTACAGCCTGCAGCAAGACACAGCTCCCCACGCACCCCGTGACATTTCCGGCGTGCAGGAGCCTGTGCCAAAACACGAGCCCCTGAGCCGCTACGGCAACCCGGAAACCTACAGTGTCTGGGGCAAAACCTACCGGGTCTTGCCCAGCGCAGACGGCTACGTGGAAGAAGGCAAGGCCTCCTGGTATGGTCAAAAATTCCACGGCCATCGCACCTCCAGCGGTGAAGCCTTCGACATGTACCAGTTCACGGCAGCCCATCGGAGCCTGCCGCTGCCGACCTACGTTCGGGTCACCAATCTGGACAATGGCAAGAGCCTGGTGGTCCGGGTCAATGATCGCGGCCCCTTCCACTCGGAACGCATCATCGATTTGTCCTGGGCTGCCGCAGTACGCCTGGGGATCGATCAGGCGGGCACCGGCCGGGTGCGCGTGGAAGCCATCAACCCCGCCAGCAGCTCTCCCCAGGGCAATACCGTCCCCACCGCCGTGCGAGCAGCGCTAGACAGCCCGCCACCTGCACCTGCCACCGCGGCGGCAACCGGTGACGACCTCTACCTTCAGGCGGGTGCCTTTCAGGACCGCAGCAGCGCAGAAAGGCTCCAACAGGCGCTGCAAGCGCAGTTGGGCATGGTCACGGAGATCCGCCAGCAGGCCAGCCTGTTCCGGGTGTGGATCGGCCCCTACGGCGACGACGGCCAGCGCCAACAGGCAAGACAACTGGTAGCCGATGCCGGTTTTGACCGTCCCATGCCGGTGAGTTACTGAGACACGGTACAAATTCCCGCTGGCAACGCCTAGAATGCGGCCATTGCAAGCCTTCGGGTTTTTCGCTGTCACTGCATCAGAAAAGTACAGCCAGCCCCGACCCCAATAACCCCTGAATTCTCAGGCTGACAAGGAACCACAGGCAGATAATCATGCGCCCCCAGTCGTTTCGTTTTTTCTTTTTCGTCGTCCTTACCTTTATGGGCACCGCCCTGTCCCTGCAGGCCAGCGCCAGCATGGTCCCCCGAGCCCCGCAGATTGATGCCCGTGGCTACTTGCTGATGGACGCCGCCAGCGGCCACATCATCGTCGAGCACAACGCGGAACAGCGCCTGCCCCCCGCCAGCCTGACCAAGATGATGACCGCCTATATCGCCGAGGCCGAGCTGCAGAAGGGCAACCTGTCCGAAGACGACATGGCCCCGATCAGCGTCAAGGCCTGGAAAATGGGCGGTTCACGGATGTTCGTTAAGGAGGGAACCCGCGTCAGCGTCGGCGACCTGCTCAAGGGCATCATCATCCAGTCCGGTAACGATGCCAGCGTGGCCATGGCGGAATATATCGCCGGCTCCGAAGACGCCTTTGCCGACCTGATGAACCAGCACGCACGTCGCCTGGGCATGAACCAGAGCCACTTCATGAACGCCACCGGCTGGCCGGCGGAGAACCACTTCACCACCGCCCGCGACATGGCCATTCTTGCCCGTGCCATCGTGCGTGATTTCCCCGAGCACTACGATATTTATGCCGAGAAGGAATTCACCTACAACGGCATCACCCAGCAGAACCGCAATCTGTTGCTGTGGCGTGATGAGAGCGTGGATGGCCTGAAAACCGGCCATACTGAAGAAGCTGGCTACTGCCTGGTCTCTTCCGCCAAAAAAGACGGCATGCGTCTGATCGCCGTGGTCATGGGCACCGATTCCGAAGGGGCCCGCGCACGGGAATCCCAGAAACTGCTGACCTACGGCTTCCGCTTCTTCGAAACCTACAAGGCCTACAGCGCTGGCGACATTCTGGACACCGCCGAACTGTGGATGGGTGACAAGGATCAGGTCCGCCTGGGGCTTGCCGAAGACCTGGTTCTGACCATCCCCCGCGAAAGCCATGAAAACCTCAAGGCTGAGGTCACCGTGAATCCCCAGCTGCAGGCCCCCATCAACGAAGGGGAAAAGTACGGTACCGTAACCGTTCGGATGAATAACGAGCTTCTGGTAGAAAAACCCCTGGTGGCGCTGGAAAGTGTCGAAGAGGCGGGTCTCTTTACCCGTCTGTGGCACCACATCCTGCTGTTCTTCAAGGGCCTGTTCTAGGAACCGGCATGACGCAGGTCTACCTGAACGGCAATTTCATGGCCCCCGACCAGGCGCGCATCTCGCCGCTGGATCGGGGGTTTCTGTTTGCCGACGGGGTCTATGAAGTGATCCCCGCCTACAATGGCGTCCTGTTTCGCTTCGACGAACACCTGCAGCGCCTGGAACGTTCGCTGGCAGAAATCGGCATTCACAATCCCCATGATCCCGCGCAGTGGCGCTCGCTGTGTGACTCTTTGGTGGCACACAACGGCGGTGGCAATCTGTCGGTCTACCTGCAGATTACCCGTGGCGCCGCCCAAAAGCGTGACCATGCGTTTCCCGTTCCACCGGTGACCCCCACGGTTTTCATGATGACAAGCCCGGTGGCTGTGCCCGCCGCAGACAGCCCCGACACTGCGCAGGGGTCACTGGCCATCACCCTCGATGACATCCGCTGGGCCCGCTGTGACATCAAGTCCATCTCGCTGTTGCCCAACAGCCTGCTACGGCAGCAAGCGGTGGAGGCTGGTGCAGCCGAAGCCATCCTGCTTCGTGATGGCTTTGTCACTGAAGGCTCTGCCAGCAATGTGTTCATCGTGCGCAACAGCACCATTGTCACGCCCCCCAAGTGCCATGCCATTCTGGGCGGTATCACCCGCGATCTGGTAGTGGAGCTGTGCGTCGCCGAGGGGCTGCCGGTTGCAGAACAGGAAATCAGTGAGAGCCAACTGCGGCAAGCGGAAGAAATCTGGGTCACCAGTTCCACCCGGGAGATCGTTCCCATCATCCAGCTGAACAACAGTCCGGTAGGCAGCGGCCAGCCTGGCCCGGTGTGGAAGACTGTTGCCCGGCACTATGTGAATTTTAAACGCCGCCTGTGCGGCCTGGACCAGGAGTAGCCCCATGGCCATTCAGGAACACCTTTGGGAATTTCCCCATGCCATGCAACTGAAAGTGATGGGCGCCGCTGACGCCCCGCTGGAGCAGGCGCTGATCGATATTCTCTCTACCCATCTGGACGACTTTGATGCAGCCAGCCATCTGACCAGCAAACCGAGCAGCAAGGGAACCTTTGTGTCATTTACCGCACAGGTCACCATGCGTAATCGTGAGCAGGTTGAAGCAATCTATAAGGCGCTTAACGAGTGTCCCCACGTCAAAATGACGATCTAGTGGACCCGCGCCCGGAGATCGGGCGCCCCCAGCCCTCCTCCACCTCTCCCGCAGGCCTACCACGCAAACAGCCACACTGATGTGCACAGCGTCACATATCCCACTTACACACCGTTACCGCGGGAAACAGCCTGACACCCAACCCCCACCAATGGCGCCTATCACTGGCACGACCGTCCCCGTAATGTCGATTCCATAACAACAACCACAGGGGATACACATCATGAAAATGCTGACACTCATGGGACTGCTCAGCACTCTGGTGGTTATCGTCGCTTTCCAGTACGGCTCATCGCCATCCGACAGCTATCGTCACGCCGGCATGCCAGCGCCTGCTGACATCATCCCGGCGATGCCCCGTAGCCCTCATATTCTGCAACGGGCCAACAGCCTGCCCGTGCATTTCAACGCCTTTGAAACCATTAACCTGCACGACGATGACGGCATCGAGTTCGGCATCAGCGTTCAGGAATTGAATTTGCATCTGGTAAACCAGAAAACAGGGAATCGACTGATCTGACCGAACAGAAAGCAGACAGCAAAAGTATCTGGTTAACTGTTGTTACCCCGAATGGGGTCTGCCCTTAAGCCCGGCTTTGCCGGGCTTTTCTTTGCCTCACTCGCAGAGCAGCACAAGATCGGCACTGCGGCACATTGCCAGCAGGCTGGCTCCCCACATACTTCATCTGAACTAAGACCATCCGACACGGTGCATGCTCGTTTTCCTGTTGGCGCCACACCATGGGCAGGCCTTATAATCGCGCCATGGACGCCCTCATCCGTTATTTCCCCACTGTTGACTATTCCCCCTGCTGGCAGGCCATGCGTGCGCTGACAGACCAGCGTGGCGACGACACTCAGGATGAAATCTGGGTGCTGGAACACCCCCCGGTCTTTACCCTCGGCCAGGCAGGCAAGCCCGAACATGTGCTGAACCCGGGCGACATCCCGGTGGTGAATTCCGACCGCGGAGGCCAAGTGACCTATCACGGGCCCGGGCAGACCGTGATCTACCTGATGCTGGACATCAAACGTATCGGCCTCGGTAGCCGAGGCCTGGTCACCGCCATTGAGGACAGCATCATCGAATTTCTCAATGATCTGGGCATTAACGCCGCCAGCCGTGATGACGCCCCCGGGGTATACGTGAACGGCGCCAAGATTGCCTCACTGGGGCTGCGCATCCGCCGTGGCGCCACCTATCACGGACTCGCCATCAATCGCGATATGGATTTGTCGCCCTGGCAGCGCATCAACCCCTGCGGCCATGTGGGGCAGCCCATGACCACGCTGCGTGCACTGGGAGTGACCCTGGAACGCGAGGAAATGGAGCAACAATTGGTGACCGTATTAGCCAAACGTCTTGGCCTTACGCCACGGACAGCGCCCCTTCCGGACTGGTACAATAGCCCTTCCACTCTTTCTGCTGGCTGACACCCTCAGCCACACACGGTGACGGACACTTCATGAGCGAGCAGGCACAAGCCAAACGCAAGGTTCAGATTGGTGACAAGCTGCGTGGTGCGGACAAGGTACGCACCATTCCCATGATCAACGAGGAAAAGGTCCACCAGCGAAAGCCTGACTGGATTCGAGTGCGTGTCCCGGCCAATGGTGAAATCCAGCGCATCAAGTCCATGCTGCGCAAACAGAAGCTTCATACCGTCTGCGAGGAAGCGGCTTGCCCCAACCTGCCGGAATGCTTTGGCGGCGGCACTGCCACCTTCATGATCATGGGGGATATCTGCACTCGCCGCTGCGCATTCTGCGATGTGGGCTTTGGCCGTCCCAATGCCCTGGACCCGGAAGAACCCGTTCACCTGGCAGAATCTGTGGAAAATCTGGGGCTAAACTATGTGGTCATCACTTCCGTAGACCGGGACGATCTGGCCGACGGTGGTGCCGAACATTTTGCCGAGTGTATTCGCCAGGTACGCAGCCGGACCCCGGACACTCGCATCGAAATCCTGACCCCTGATTTTCGCCCTTGCCTGGATACCGCCGTAGATATCCTGGTGGAGACTGCACCGGATGTGTTCAACCACAATATCGAAACGGTTCCACAGCTGTACAAGCATATCCGACCCGGAGCCCGCTACCAGCACTCACTGGATCTGCTCAAGCAGTACAAGGCTCGCCGCCCGGATGTCAGCACTAAAAGTGGCATCATGGTGGGGCTGGGGGAAACCTTTGAACAGGTCATCGGCACTATTCATGATCTGCGCGCCCATGACGTGGACATGATTACCATCGGTCAATATTTGCAGCCCAGCAAACACCATGCACCCGTGGAGCGTTTCGTGCATCCGGACGAGTTCCGCGAATATGCACGCGTGGCGGAAGAACTGGGATTCAGCTCAGTGGCTTCCGGCCCCATGGTCCGCAGTTCCTACCATGCTGACCTGCAACACAAAGGGGTCGATGTCGGGTTGCATAAACCCGCCTGAACGTGATGGGGGAGGAATTTACAATTCCTCCCCGTTTGGCCCACTGACCGCAACCCGGCTTTGCGCTACCCTTCCTGAATCCAGTCACCGCTCAGCAGTTCGGGGTCTAAACCTATGTTGCCTGTATTCACCGGGAGCCCTTCTTTCTCTCAAGTCCTCTCCCATCCGTGGATCACATTGCTGATACTGGCCCTGGCAACCGGGTCAGCACAGGCCAGTGAGCCAACGCCGGTTTTCACCCCCGTACTGGAGGCCGCCCAGAAGCTCAACCTGAACCGGGAAAGCCTAGCCATGGCCGCGATCCCCCTGAATGGCCCCGGTGAAGCACGTTTCATGAACGCCGACACCCCGTTCAACCCTGGCTCGATCATGAAGGTCGTCACCACCTATGCCGCGCTGGAGCTGCTTGGCCCGACGTACCAGTGGCATAGCCGCCTGTACACCGATGGCACCATCGAAGCCGATACTCTCAACGGCAACCTCTACTTTGTCGGCAGTGGCGATCCCAAACTCACCGAAGAGCGTTTGTGGCTCCTGTTCCGGGAACTACGGGCCATGGGTATCACCCATATCAAGGGGGACCTGGTGCTGGACGGCAGTGTGTTCAACCTGCCCAATGGCATTGCCGCGTTCGACGATGATGGTGGCAACCCCAACGCCCCCTTTCTGGTTGAGCCTAACGGGCTGCTCACCAACCTGAACGTGATCCGTATTCGCTCCCGCGCCGATGAGCGAGGTATTCACACCTGGACTGAACCCGACCTGATTGGTGTCACCCTGGACAACCAGATGGTCCTGCGAGACTTCGGCCATTGCCCCCGCCGTTACCAATTCGACTATTCCCCTAGCGTGGATGACAGCGGCCTCACCCGCATCACAATGACAGGCGTGCTACCCAAAGGATGCTCCACCGCCAGCTACCTGGCGGTGATGGATCAGGCAGACTACACCGGCGCGTTGATGGTGAGCCTGTGGCAACAACTGGGCGGAACACTCACCGGGCAGATCCGGGAAGGACTTCACCCCCGCGACAACACCACTGAACTGCTTGCCACCACCTCTTCCAGAGACCTGGTCACCATGGTTCGTGATATCAACAAATGGAGCAACAACGTCATGGTCCGGCAGGTCTACCTGACACTGGGGGCTCGTTTCCGCCAGCCCTCCGACCGTGATGATCTGGCCGCTGCCGACCGCACCATACGTGAGTGGCTGAAAAGCAAGGGCATAGACGACTCCGCGCTGTTCTTCGAGAACGGTTCGGGACTGTCCCGCAACGAGCGGGTTACCGCCAGACAGATGGCCACCCTGCTGGAGCATGCCTGGGAAAGCCGCTTCTCTGCAGAATTAATTGCTTCACTTCCCCTTGTCGCCATGGATGGCACCATGCGGCGTCGTCTTGGCCACGCTGACATGGCCGGCATGGGGCACATCAAGACAGGCTCACTCAAGAATGTCCGCTCCATCGCTGGCTTTACCCGGGATGAAAACAACACCACTTGGGCGATAGTCGCCATGGTCAACGATGCCCGCGCCTGGGGCGCAGAAACGGTACTGGACGAACTGATCGAACAGGTGCATCTGGCCGCGCGGCAACAAGACGTACGGACTGCGGCCCAATGATGCTATCGCGCGCCCTACTGGCTTGAACTCGTCCCCATTCCTCATTTCAGGAGCACCGAATGATCACTGTCCACCATCTGGAAAACTCCCGTTCACTACGCATTGTCTGGATGCTGGAGGAGCTCGGTGTCGATTACCAGATCAAGCACTACAAACGTGACAGCAAGACCATGCTGGCCCCCGCGGAGCTCAAAGCCATTCACCCGCTCGGCAAATCCCCCGTGATCACCGACGGTGATACCGTCATTGCCGAATCCGGCGCCATCATAGAATACCTGGCCCGCCGCTATGGGGATGCCCAGTGGCAGCTTGAAAGTGACGACGCACGCTGGCTGCAGGAACGCTACTGGCTTCATTACGCCGAAGGCTCACTAATGCCTCTACTGGTCATGAAACTGATTTTCAGCCATATCCCCAATGCCCCCATGCCTTTCTTCGTCAAACCGGTTGCCCGCGGTATCAGCGGCAAGGTCATCAAAGGGCACCTGGACCCCCAACTGGAAAACCACCTGACCGTGATTGAGCAGCATCTTGCTGAACACACCTGGTTTACCGGCGACACCCTTTCCTGCGCGGACATCATCATGAGCTTCCCACTGCAAGCTGCCTCCGCCCGTGCAGATCTGAGCAAACTGCCATCCATTCGACGTTTTGTGGAACAGGTAGAAACACGGCCAGCCCATCAACGAGCAGTGCAAAACGCCGGCCCACTGACACCACTGCAGTAGATGATCTCCAGTGGGGATGACAATGAACAGGCCGTACTGTCGAGCTGGCAGCAAAACGCCAATGCCTGGCAGGGGCTGATTGAGCGTCAGGGCATTGCCAGCCGTCGCGTTACCGATCCGGCTATTGTCCAGGCAGTGCTCGACCTCTGTCCGGAACAGGTTCTTGATGTCGGCTGCGGTGAAGGCTGGCTATGCCGTACACTGTCGGCTCACGGCATAGCCTGTCTCGGTGTCGATGGTATTGACACGCTTATCCAATCAGCACGTCACCAACACCCGCAGGGCAACTACCTCTGTCTGGACTACGACCGGTTCCCTGGTCCACTGCCAAGCACGGCATTTGACCTCGCCGTATGCAACTTTTCGTTATTTGGCAAACACTCGGTCGAACGCCTCATTGCCAGCCTGATTCCCCTGCTGCACCCGGGTGGTCACCTGCTAATCCAGACGCTTCACCCCGCCATCACTCACCAGGGAGATTACCGCGAGGGATGGCGCAACAGTGACTGGCAAAGCCTGGAGGGGGACTTTGGACCGGCGCCGCCGTGGTACTTCCGCCCTCTGGCGGCCTGGGTCGCGTTGCTGCAGCAACATGGGCTGGAGGTCTCGTTGCAAGAACCTCTGGACCCGGCCAACCACCAACCGCTTTCCCTGATCCTCCACGGCCGAGTCCACAAAACCGGCTGAAACGGCTACAGGATGGCAACATAGTTAACAAAGTGACGATAGAGTTGGCACTGCGGCAAACGTAAGTTATTGCGCAACTCAATCAGGTCACGCCGCCATGATATTGCTGTATTTCCTGCTGGTTTTTGCCATTGTGCTGGCGCTGCTGCACTGCCTTCTGATCCTAAAACAGGCCCATCATGACCCTCGCCCGGAAGAGGGCCAACCACGCAACCCTCGCAGCCAAGGGGAATATCACCTTTCCCTGCTCATCCGCCACAACTCCCCCGAAGGGTTGCAATAAATCTATAAAATCCTGCCGACCCCAGAACCGATTCCCGGATTTTCGCTCTAAAATGGGTATCAGAAGGGACACACAAGGAGAGATAGCCATGCAAGCCCGTATGATCGCCGCAGGACTCGGGGCCGCCCTTTTACTGGGCGCTTGCCAGAGCCAACCCAAGGAACCGGTCAATCCTACCGCCCAACAGACCATCTACAGCGGTATGCTCCCCTGTGCAGACTGCTCCGGCATTCGCACAACCCTGACGCTGTATCGGGACCAATACGACAATCCCACGCGTTTTCAACTGCGTGAGGAATACATGAATGGCTCCAAGGTGGCCACCAGTGCCACAGAGCGCGGTGACTGGGCCATGAGTACCCGTATGGACGGCAACACCGAACTGGAAATCTACACCATCAATCCCGGCGACCCGGACGCCGACCGCCAGTTTCTCCGTGATGCCGTCAATGCCGTGGAACTGCTGGACAGCAACGGCGAGCCGATCGAAAGCAACATGAACTATCGCTTGCTGCGCAAATAAGGCAGGCAACATCAGGTTCGACCACGCAAGTGGCCTTTTCTGGCCATTTGCGTCTTCTTTTGCGCCCCTCCCGTAAATAAGAATGACTTGCATTACGACACCTGCAGACCTATTATTGCGAACCATATTCAAGCTGATTCACTGATTCGCATAGCCACAACACGCCTGATTGCCCCGTCTGACACCTTATTGTCACGGACGGGCGGCATAATATGGCATGCCTTTTTGTTCTAACACGGGTTCGCCGTCACGTGTCCGGCCCCCCAGCAGGAGTTTTTCATGCCTCCCATTTCTCTGCATCTGCCTGAATGGTTCGTCAGCGGTGGCGCCACCATGTGGGTTCTGGCCGGTCTCTCGGTTATCGCCCTCGCTACGCTGATTTCCAAGGTTCTGCAATTTGCCCGTATCCGCCCCGGCAATACCGCTCAGGCTGATCAGCTGCTGGACGCCCTGCGTCAGGGCAAGCAGCCCGCCAAACCGGGCAAGCTGACCAGCCCCATCGACCGGGTGCTGTGGCAGTGCTGGAAAAACCGCAATCTGGAAGAAGCGGCCTGGCAGGAAGAAAGCCTGCGTCTGGCGCGTACCGCTCTGGACGATCTGCGCGGCGGCCTGCGGGTACTGGAAGTCATCAGTGCCATCGCTCCCCTGCTCGGCCTGCTGGGTACCGTATTCGGCATGATCGGCGCATTCCAGGCGCTGGAAACGGCTGGCTCCCAGGTGGATCCCTCCATCCTGTCTGGCGGCATCTGGGAAGCCCTGCTGACCACCGCCGCAGGCCTGACCGTGGCGATTCCAACCTTGGCGGCCTTCCACTGGGCAGACCGTACCATCGAACAGTGCCGTGAAAAGCTGCAGGATCGTCTGTCGCGCCTCAAGGTAGTGCGTAATATCCACGCAGAATCCGAGCCGGTAGAAGAAGATCGCGACCCGGCGGTATCGCATGCATATTGAGCCGGAACGCCATCGGGCCCCCTTTATCAGCCTGACACCGCTGATTGATGTGGTCTTTATCTTGCTTGTGTTCTTTATGCTGGCGACCCGTTTCGGACAGTTCAATGACCTGCCCGTGAACGTGCAGCCGGCAGACGGCACCAACAAGCCTGATGAGCAATGGCTGGTCGTGCAGGTGGAAACCGACGGCAATCTGACCCTTAACGGAGTCAGTTTTACCCCCGATGCCATCGCCGACCGACTGGACCCACAGAAAAACAAGGTGTGGGTAACTGTGAGCCCGGATGCCAACCTGCAGCAAGCGCTCACCGCCGTTGATGCCATCAAGGCCGCTGGTGTGAAAGACGTCCAACTGGAGTTGTTACCATGATGATCATGGAAACCTCTTCCCGGCGCCCGCCGCTGGAGCCGGTGCTGCCCCTGATCAATGTGGTGTTCCTGCTGTTGATTTTCTTCATGCTGGCAGGACAACTGGCCAAGCGCCCGACCGTGTCGGTGGAAACGCCTGTCAGCCAGAGCGCCAATGGCCAGGAAGCCCGCGACAAGTTGATGTTGATTCTCAAGCCGGATGGCCAATGGTTTGCCGAGGACAATGACGAACCCCTGGACCGCACGGCTCTGGTCGCCCTGCTGGGGGACAATCCGGAAGAATCCGAAGTGCGTCTGATGGCCGATGCCGGCATTACCATGGCAGCCTTGCGAGAACGTCTGGAAACCCTTCAGGAACTCGGTGTGGAACAAGTCCGTTTGGTTACCCAGAGTGACCCTGCAACAGAAAGTATGGAAGCCCCTGCACTGACCGCCAACAGTGAGGCCGCACAATGAACGGTCGCACACTGCTCTCCTGGTCCCTGTCGATTCTGGTCCACGCCAGCCTCATCGTCACCGTGGGCGCCCTGACGCTGGCGGGCGGACGCCCGGCGAAGCCCGGTGTCACCGAAATTGCTATCAATCTCTCGGCGCCACCCGCGCCGGTGCCTGCCGCCGCACCCGTACAGCCGAAACCGGTAGCCCCGACGCCGAAACCCAAGCCGAAACCGAAACCCAAACCGAAGGCAAAGCCCAAGCCAAAACCGAAACCTGTGGCCAAGCCGGAACCCAAACCAGAGCCCGTCACCGAACCGGAGCCGCAAGTCGCCAAAACCAGCGAGCAGGAAGCGGAAAAAGTCAGTGAACAAGCCGCCTCCCAGAATCAGCCGGTAGGTGCAAAAGGGATCGCTGGCGACCCCGGCAAGGGTGTCCACCGTTCAGGCGACACGGATAACATCCTCAACCGTTATCTGGCCAAGGTGCGTAACACCATTGATTACAACAAGCAGTACCCGCACCGTGCCAAGATGCGCCGCCAACAGGGCACGGTGAAAATTTCGTTCGTGATCAATGCCAGCGGCCGCGCCGAACAGGTGGAGATCGTGGAAAGCTCCGGTAGCCGGATCCTGGATCGCGCCACGACCGAACTGGTCGCTCGTCTACGCTTTGACGCGCCCCCGAAAGATCTGGAAACCATCCCGGTGAAAGTCATTGCGCCAGTGGATTACAGCCTGACCAATAGTTAAGGAGCCTCTGAATAACTCCTTGCGTGCTCAGTCTTTCAGGCTGGCTCACAATCTAGGCGCGGTTTTGAAGGTGTATGTCCATCCATCGAGA
>PAJO01000029.1 GCA_002706085.1 Alcanivoracaceae bacterium
GGGCCTTGATGCACGCTGGAGTCGGATGCGTGTCCAGTCGGATAGCATGTCTGTTTCCGATGACACTCGTTCATTCGGTGCTTTTGCACTGGATTCCGGGGGCCGGTTCGCGGTGTTCGGTGATGGTGGTTTTGCCAACGTCTCTACCAACCAGGCCCGTGTGATTGTCAATGTGGGTAACGTGGATGCATCCGACTCCAACCCTTCTAACTGGACCATGGCTGATCCAGGGCAAATTTTTTACTGCATGGGAGCCGCTGGCTCCACAGAAATTCAGCTGGATAATTTTGGTTTTCTGTTCGATATGCACCAGGGTACAGCGGGATTTGATACTGAAGGGTTGTTGGTAAGAAGCGCTCCCGGCTCTCGTACGGATCTCAACTTGACGTTTGATATTTTTGCTAACGAGGCTAACGGGGCGACGACAGCCTTCAGAAAAACGAACGACTCCATTCCGATGTTGCTTTTCGGCTGGCGTGGTGGAATGGAAGACTTCCTGCTGAACCTTCGCCCGAATGGCACGTGGTTGTCTGATGGTACCTTGACCGGGGGGCTTACAGCTTCTCTGGGGTTCAATTTGGCCGACAATTTCCAGTTCATTATTGGTGAGGCCGGCGATGACCGTTCCTATCTTGAATTTACCGATCCTGTTCGGCTGCCCGGCCCAGCTGGCCGGAAAGATGTGGAGTTTGGCTATCTGACGCTTGATGCGGTGGGTGCAGGGCAGGGCGTAGGGGGCATTTGCTTTGGTGGATCCAATGCCTATGGAGCCACGCCTGCGAGTGTTGCTGGCTGTACAGCAACCAACCCAACGTCCTTACCGACCGAGCTGATTGATATTGCTCCCTCAGACTCAGGTTTGGCGATTATTGCTCGTGATTGGGGGCTTCACGCCTACTCTTCAACGGTGGTCTACCGTGATGGCCTTGATTCAGGTCTCGATATTAATGAAGGCTGGGCTCTTATTTATACCTTGGGGGATATCAGTAATAACCTCTATCTGCACCCCAAAACGGGTGGCGGTGTGGGTATGGATATTACCTTGGCGATCCAGACGATTGGCACCACCCCTGAAGAGCGCTGGCAGAACGGTACTCATTTGATGATTGGTGATACTGATAAAGGCCTGGCGATCGGTCTAGTAGGGTCGGACTTATTGTTCGCTGCGCGTGATATGGATGTTGGTCTATCGCTTTTCAATGGCTTGAATTTTACCTCGGATGAAGCGCGAATGCAGCTCAGGGGCATGTTCGCGGGTGGGGACATTCCGAACATGAATACCCCCGTTTATGGGGCCTACATCGACATGAATCTCGAGTTCGACAAATTCATTTTCAAGCTGCTCCCCGCTTTGAGTGGTGAATATATCAACTTTGGTGGCTACTTGAGCCTGGCGAATCTGGACACGGCCATTTCCAATAGCTCAGGTGGCGACCATGGCCACGATGATGGCTCCTATATCTCTTTTGCCGAGCCCAATTTCGATAAGCTGGACGCGGATTTGCGTCTTGCCGATATCACCGGTGATATCGAGATTCCGACCAGCGTGGTTGGAGCAGGGGGCAAAATTGATCTTCTGTCCGCCTCTGCTGAGGCTGACGATAAACCGAAGTTGCGTATCGAAAATAACTTGCGGGTAGGTGCTGCCGCCAACAACCCTGATGGTGGCGCGGGCGACCCTTTGCAGATTGGCCGGGTGGAGTTCGGTGGTCAGAAGCTGGGTTCGATGATCATTCCCTCTGCCAGGATTTATACTTCAATCACGCTTGAACAGCAGTAAGTCTCTATTACTTGCCCCGGCGGGTTGCCGGGGCAAGTTCTACCTGTATTGACAGATCCGGTGCTACTGAAGACGCCGCTTCAGCCCCTTCATCGCCAATACCCGCGTACTGATCTCTTCGATAGATAGCTCTGTGGCATCCAGATAGGGGATGTTGTGCTTGTTGTACATGGCTTCCAGGGCGCGCAGTTCCATGTCGCATTGGCGCAGTGAGGCGTATTTGCTGTTTGACTTGCGTTCACTGCGAATCGCGCTAAGGCGCTCGGCGTTGATAGTCAGGCCGAACAGCTTCGTTTTGTGTTCCTGGAGCGCCTTGGGGAGCCGCAGGTCATCGAAGTCGTCTTCAGTGAGCGGGTAGTTGGCAGCGAATAGACCAAATTGGAGAGCCAGGTAAAGGCTGGTGGGCGTTTTGCCGGAACGGGAGACGCCGATGAGGATGATGTCGGCCTGATCGTAGTGCCGTGTCCGGGCACCATCATCATTGTCTAGCGCAAAGTGGACGGCATTGATCCGAATACGGTAGGAGTCGGCATCGCGGATGGCGTGACTCTGGTTGATCTTGTGATTGGAGCGAACGCCGAGCTCTTCTTCCAGCGGGTTCAGGAAAGCGCCGAACAGATCCAGCACCATGCCTTTGCAGCTGTGCAGAATCTCGCGATGTTCATTGTTGACCAGAGTAGAGAAGACCACCGGTTTTACCCCGTCTTCCTGACAGGCCTTGTTGATACGCTCTACGGCCTCTCGTGTTTGCTGGTCGGATTGCACAAAGGGGAGGGTGACCTGAACGAATTCAATATCGCCAAATTGGCTGAGCATACTGTGGCCAAGGGTTTCGGCCGTAATGCCTGTGCCGTCGGAGAGGTAAAAGGCTGTACGTTTCATGATAAGTGCCATGTCTGATCCCGCATGAGAGTGCTGGCCATAGGGCTGGCTTTGCGATCATGGGCACGACGGTCCCTGATCGTCCCTGAGGAAAATTGTCTAGCAGGCACCTGTGAGAGCCATCATTGGCCCTGCAGGGGTGCCTAAGTCATTGTTTTATCGTAGCAGTCTAGTGACTCCACGCCGGGCTTTCCACTGCCATGACCGTAAAGCAGGTTAAATGACACGAATTGGCCGTTGTCCGGAACACGCGTTGCCACTACACTGCGCGCCGATAGCCCAAACCATGAATTATCCGTGCATTTTCAATGGGATAGTGGCGTTGAAAACTGAGTGGCAGCGAATTGGCCATATAAATGCCGAAAGTCGCGCCCCTTTTTGTCACTTGGGCGGGCAAACCGTGATGGTTTTGAGTAGAATGTCGGCTCGATTCGACCCGGCATTGCCAGTGGATACTACCGGTAACACGTATTTAAGGAGACAACCTTGGCGGAATATGTAGTCTGGTTTCAGGATCTGGGGAAAGACGACGTAGAACACGTTGGTGGCAAAAATGCCTCCCTGGGTGAAATGATCAGCAATCTGTCGGCAGCGGGTGTCTCCGTGCCTGGCGGGTTTGCCACTACCGCTGAAGCCTTCCGTGAGTTCCTCGAGCACAACAACCTGACCCAAAAGATCAACCAAGCGCTGAGCGCTCTTGATGTTGAGGATGTGGTTGCACTGGCCAAGACCGGTGAAGAAATCCGCCAGTGGGTGATTGATGCGCCGTTCCAGCCTGCGTTGGACAAGGCCATCCGTGAAGCTTACGAGCAGATCGGCGAGGGCAATGCCGACCTGCCAGTGGCGGTCCGTTCTTCCGCTACCGCTGAGGATTTGCCGGATGCCTCGTTTGCCGGCCAACAGGAAACCTTCCTGAATATCCGTGGTATCGACAGTGTCATGGTCGCTGTGAAAGAGGTCTTTGCCTCTCTGTTTAATGACCGTGCCATCAGCTACCGGGTGCATCAGGGTTTTGACCACAAGCTGGTTGCCCTGTCTGCGGGCGTGCAGCGCATGGTGCGCTCCGAGACGGGCGCCGCAGGCGTGATGTTCTCTCTTGATACCGAATCCGGTTTCAAGGACGTGGTGTTCATTACCGCGTCTTACGGCCTGGGTGAAATGGTCGTGCAGGGTGCAGTAAACCCTGACGAATTCTACGTTCACAAGCAGACACTGCAGAATAACAAGCCTGCCATCCTGCGCCGTAACCTGGGCAGCAAGATGCAGAAGATGATTTACGGCGCCGAGGCCACTGCTGGCAAGTCAGTCCAGATTGTGGATGTGGGTCGTGATGACCGCATGAAGTTCTGTCTGACCGACGAGCACATCGAGAACCTGTCTCGTCAGGCGATCGAAATCGAGAAACACTACGGTATGCCCATGGACATCGAGTGGGCGCTGGATGGTGATGACGGCAAACTGTACATCGTTCAGGCCCGTCCCGAGACGGTGAAGAGCCGTTCTGATGCCAACGTCATGGAACGTTACCTGCTCAAGCAGACCGGTAAGGTTCTGGTAGAGGGTCGCTCCATTGGCCAGCGTATCGGTGCCGGTACGGTCCGCATCGTTACCAGCGTCAAGGAAATGGACAAAGTGCAGCCCGGTGACGTGCTGGTGACCGACATGACGGATCCGGATTGGGAGCCGGTCATGAAGCGTGCGGCGGCCATCGTTACCAACCGTGGTGGCCGGACCTGTCACGCAGCCATTATTGCCCGTGAGCTGGGTGTGCCTGCCATCGTAGGGTGTGGCGATGCCACGGAACTGCTGTCTGATGGCATGGAAGTTACCGCGTCCTGTGCTGAGGGCGACACCGGCAAGATTTATGAAGGCAAGCTGGAATTCGACGTACAGCGTAATTCCATCGAATCCATGCCGAAGCTGCCATTCAAGATCATGATGAACGTCGGCAACCCGGATCGTGCTTTCGATTTCGCGGGGCTGCCGAACCAGGGCGTTGGGCTTGCCCGTCTGGAGTTCATCATCAACCGCATGATTGGCGTCCACCCGAAGGCGTTGTTGAACTACGACAGCATGCCGAATGACATCAAGCAGAACATCGACAAGCGTATTGCCGGCTACGGCGATCCGGTCGATTTCTACGTTGAGAAACTGGTGGAAGGCGTGTCGACCCTGGCTGCGGCGTTCTACCCCGAGAAAGTCATTGTTCGTCTGTCTGACTTCAAGTCCAACGAATACGCCAACCTGATCGGTGGCAAGCACTACGAGCCGGAAGAAGAAAACCCGATGCTGGGCTTCCGCGGTGCGAGCCGCTACATCAGTGAGAACTTCCGCGACTGCTTCGAGCTCGAATGCCGGGCCATGAAGAAAGTCCGCGATGTGATGGGCTTTACCAATGTTGAGCTGATGGTGCCGTTCGTTCGTACCACTGGCGAAGCCGAACAGGTGATCGAGCTTCTCGGCAAGAACGGCCTGAAGCGTGGTGAAAATGATCTGCGTGTCATCATGATGTGCGAGCTGCCCACCAATGCGTTGTTGGCTGATGAGTTCCTGGAGAACTTTGACGGCTTCTCTATCGGTTCCAACGACCTTACCCAGCTGACGTTGGGTCTGGACCGCGATTCCGGTATCGTCAGCCACCTGTTTGATGAGCGCGACCCTGCAGTGAAGAAGCTGCTGAAGATGGCCATTGATGCGTGTAACGCACAGGGGAAATACATCGGGATCTGTGGTCAGGGCCCCTCGGACCATCCTGACCTGGCGAAATGGCTGATGGAGCAGGGTATCTCCTCTGTATCCCTGAACCCGGATTCAGTGCTGGATACCTGGTTCTTCCTGGCGGGTAAGCACGGCGAGTAAATCGCACGGCTTGACCTGTCTGGTGCTTCATCGCACAGTAAAAAGCCCGCGCAAGCGGGCTTTTTTATGGTTCTGTACAGATTTGAGGGGAAAGCCCGATTGACGCCTGCCGGCTTGCCGTAGGAGCGTCGCTCGCGGCGCGATTGCCCGCATCTTCAAAGGCAGATTTACGGCAGAGAGTATAGAGATCACTGCTGGGCGGCCGGTTTGCTGTTTGTGAAAATGCTTTTGATACCGGGATCGCGCCGCGAGCGACGCTCCTACAGAAGGGTGGGAGGCGTCCCNCCAAAATCCGNGATGAACCTTTTCATTGCGATCGGGCTTTGCATGTCATGGCTGGTGTCTGCGGGTATTGCGAAAAGGAGGGCGGTCAATGTTTCACCGACTGATTCGGTCGCTTGAGCTCTATGATGGTCTGCGTATGCCTGTGAAAGTCGGCCGTGAAGAGCTGCTGTTNATCCATGAGGATGGCCAGACNTGGNTGGTGCAACGCCGTTGCCCTCACGCCGACTTCCCGCTTGATCGCTGTACCGTGTCCGGTAACCAGNTGCGCTGCCCCGGTCACGGAATGGAATTCTCCTTGCGCAGCGGGCAATGCCTGACCGCCAACTATCGTCTTGACCAGTATCGGATTGCCTATGATGGGCCGTGGTTGGGAGTGGAGGCTTGAAGGCAGCTGTCAGCTATGAGCTATCAGCTATGAATCATGAAGATCAAGAAACAGACTTGTGTGGTTCTGGGGTTACGATTTTAAAACTCATAGCTGATAGCTGATAGCTGATGGCTCACCGCTCGCCGGCCTATCTCGCCGCGAAGACTTCCTCTTCCCCCATGCCTACGATGAAGTGTGGCGCATAACGGCTTTTCAGCTGTTTCACCTTGCGAACATAGGCTTGGGTTTCCTTGAACGGTGGGATGCCACCATAACGACGCACATTGCCTTCGCCCGCATTGTATGCGGCAAGAATATGGTCAAGATCGGTGAATTTGCCTTTCAGGTAGGCAAGAAACCGGGTGCCCCCAAGGATGTTCTGGCGGGCATCGAAGGGGTTGGCCACTTCCAGATAGTTGGCGGTTTCGGGCATGAGTTGCATCAGGCCCTGGGCGCCAACGCGGGAAACGGCATTCGGGTTGAACAGGGATTCGGCATGGATAACCGCCTTGATCAAGGCCGGTTCGACACCGTACTGGCTGGCGGCGAGGGGGATTACGCTGTCATAACGGTCACGTTCGGCATCGCTCAGCGCGCGGGTCTGATAGCTCCACCCCTTCCGTACTGACAGCAACGTGTGGTCACCGCCAACCCGTTCCTGGGGCTGGTCGGTAAACAGGATGGTGCCGTCCGCTGCACGGTACTTGTAGATGTTCCCTGCAGTGGCCGTTCCTGACAATCCGATGAGGCTGCTGACACACAGGGTCAGCAGGACGTATTTGTTCATTGTTATGGCCAGTACCCTTGGTGGCAGCAGGTGCTGCCTTGGTATTTTTATACGCGCTGCCAAGCGGCAACGCTTTCCCCCATGGTAGCGTCGTCGTTTATAGTGGCCGAGCATTCACCGATGAAATGGTTAAATCCCGGGTTTAACGTGGACGCCTATAAATATCATACTACCGGCTGACGGATGGCCCAATAGCCCATCTGGCCAAAGTGCCGGGCAGGTCACAAGGAGAGAATATGTTCCCGGAGCGCCTACAACCCTGGTTGAGCAGTATGATTGCCTGGCTGGAGCTGGGTTTTCTTGCCCTTGTGGTGTTGCTGATTCTGGTGGCGCTGGCCCTGTGGATACAGGACCGGTTTTTCCAGAAAACCCATGCCATCCGCCGTAATTTCCCCTTGATTGGCCGGTTTCGGTACTTTTTCGAGCATCTAGGCGAGTTTTTCCGTCAGTACTTTTTCGCCATGGACCGTGAAGAGCTGCCATTCAACCGGGCGCAACGCAGCTGGGTGTACCGTGCAGCCAAGAATCTAAGTAATACCTCTGCGTTCGGGTCGACCAAACAGATTGGCGCCGGGCGGGTGATTTTCATGAATTGCCCGTACCCGACGCTGGAAAAGAACGCTGCCAAAACCCTGCCGCTGATGATCGGCCCCCACTGTGATCAGCCTTACGTGGCTCAGAGTTTTTTCAACATCTCCGGTATGAGCTTTGGCGCCTTGTCCCGACCGGCGGTACAGGCCTTGTCGAAAGGGGCGGCCGCGGCCAATTGCTGGATGAACACAGGGGAGGGCGGGCTGTCTCCGTATCACCTTGAAGGTGGCTGTGATGTGGTGTTTCAGATCGGGACCGCCCGATATGGTGTTCGGGACAGCGACGGCAACCTCGACGACGACAAGCTGGCGAAAATTGCGGCACATACCCAGGTTAAAATGTTCGAAATCAAGCTCAGCCAAGGGGCAAAACCCGGCAAGGGCGGGATTTTGCCAGCAGCAAAGGTGACGGAGGAAATCGGCAGGATACGTGGCATTCCCGTCGGCGAGCCCTCCATCAGCCCCAACGGCCAACCCGATGTGCAGGATGCCAACAGCCTGCTGGACATGATTGCCCATGTCCGGGCGGTGACAGGAAAACCCACCGGGATCAAATGTGTGCTGGGGTCGTTTCGATGGCTGGAAGATCTGTTTCTGGCCATTCATGAGCGAGGCCATGAATCCGCCCCTGATTTCATCACCGTGGACAGTGGCGACGGCGGCACTGGCGCCGCGCCTATGTCTTTGATGGATGATGTGGGCCTCTATCTGGCCGAGTCATTGCCCCTGCTGGTGGACTTACGGGATGGCTACGGCCTGACCGACAGGGTCAGAATCATCGCCTCCGGCAAGCTGATAAATCCCAGCATGGTGGCCTGGGCAATTGCGGTCGGGGCTGACTTCTGTGTTTCTGCCCGTGGCTACATGTTTGCCCTGGGCTGTATTCAGGCGCTGCAGTGCAACCGCAATACCTGCCCAACCGGGGTGACAACCCATAACCCCCGCTTGCAGCGGGGGCTGGTTCCAGAAGAGAAATCACAGAGGGTGGCGTACTTCCACGACAATCTCGTCAAAGAGGTGGAAACCATCGCCCATTCCTGTGGCGTCAGTGAGCCGCGGGAATTGCGCCGTCATCATGCCAGAATGCTCAGCAGTAACGGCGAATCCATTCCACTGGATTATTTGTGGCCCCAAGTGGCTCCGGGAGAGTATCTGACTTCCGGGCGACCCAGTGAGCAACCAACACTGGTANGGTGGCAGACCCGAAAACCGTAACAAGTCCCTGTCCGGTGCATCAGAACGCCCATAGTGGCCTAAAGCTAAAACAGTTCCCTGACATTCCCTATTTGCGAGGAGTAAGCAGTGAAAACCGAGTTTGATCTGGTGGTAATTGGCGCCGGTTCNGGCGGCGTCCGTGCNGCGCGNATGGCCGCGGGCCATGGNGCCAGCGTGGCAATCATCGAAGAGCGTTTTTTTGGTGGCACCTGTGTCAATGTGGGTTGTGTCCCCAAAAAACTGTTTTCCTATGGCGCACATTTCCCCCAGGAATTTTCNCTGGCCAGCGATTATGGCTATCAGNTTGATGGCTGGNCGTTTGACTGGGCGACTCTCAGGGACAACAAGAGCCGGGAAATCGAGCGCTTGAACGGCATTTACCAGCGTATTCTCGACCAGGCCGGCGTCACCATTTTTCAGGGCCATGGCACGNTTCTGGGTGAGGGCAGGGTCTNGGTGGGAGATCANGTCCTNACGGCCAGGCATGTATTGGTCGCTGTTGGCGGTAAGCCNTTTGTACCGGATTTNCCGGGCAAAGAGCATGTNCGNATTTCNGANGACTTGTTNTATCTNCCCGAATTACCCGAACGGGTGGCGGTTGTNGGGGGCGGCTATATCGCCACGGAGTTCGCCGGCATTCTGCATGGGCTGGGCTGTGAGGTCACCCAGATCTATCGCAAGGAGTTGTTCCTGCGGGGGTTTGATGAGGATATTCGGGCTTTTGTGGCAGCACAGATGACGGCGCAGGGCATCACACTGAAGTTCAACACCGATGTGGCCAAAATCACCGAAGCCGAAGGCCGGAAACAACTTCACTTTCAGGATGGAGGCGAAGAGGANTTCGATGAGGTGTTCTATGCCACAGGCCGTGTTCCTCTATTGGACGGACTGTTTGCTGAAGGGGCGGCGCCTGCGCTCAACGAACGCGGGGCTATCAAGGTCGATGAGCATTTTCAGACCAGCAATGCTGGGCTGTATGCGTTGGGCGATGTGATCGACCGGGTACAGTTGACCCCGGTCGCCTTGGCTGAAGGCATGTGGCTGGCCGCACATCTGTTCGGCCAGAACAAGCCAGATGTGGCCATGAATTACGAACATATTGCGACGGCAGTGTTCAGTCATCCCAACATCGGTACCGTCGGNATGACCGAGCAGCAGGCGCTAGAGTCTTGCGGGGCGGTCCGGGTCTACAAAAGCCAGTTTCGACCCATGCGCTATACCCTTGGTGAGCTGCAGGAACGGAGTTTCATCAAGTTGATTGTCGATGATGAGACAGACAAGGTCCTGGGGTTGCACATGGCCGGCGAGGATGCCGCCGAGATTACCCAGGGGTTCGCGGTGGCGATCAAGATGGGCGCTACCAAGGCAGATTTTGATGCCACCGTGGGGATCCATCCAACGGCTGCGGAAGAACTCGTCACGATGCGTCAGGGCGAGCGCATTACACGTTGATTGTGGCTGGACTCGACTGTCGCCGTATCGCTTGCGGGCAAGCTCCCACAGAGTGAGCTCCGTGCCGCAGCTTTTACCCGCCTTGGCAACGAAGCCGCTGTGGGAGCCAGCCTGCTGGCGATAGGGCATNCCTCAACGCCGTATCGCTTGCAGGCAAGCTCCCACAGGGGGCAAGTTCTCACTGCAGACCCCAAAACGCCTGCTGGCGCCAACTTGGCCCTCGCATGACTGGAAGGTTGGCTCCCTTCCTGCTGGCTTAGAGCCGCTGCAATGTGACCGGCAGGCCGTCCCCGGGCACGGGTAGGCTGGTCGTATCCAGCGGCATTTCATAACTGTCCGGCACGCTCCAGCGATAATTCAGTAATACTTGATGGAGTATCGCTTTGACCTGCATCTCGGCGAAGTGNAGACCAATGCACTTGTGAGCCCCGCCGCCAAACGGCACCCAGGCATAAGGATGGATTTTGTCTTCCCTGCGTGCTTCGCTGAACCTCTCTGGGTCAAAGGTTTCCGGTTCCGGCCAGAACTCTTCCATATAGTGGGTAAAGAACGGGCTGACGCTGATAAAGGTGCCCTTGGGGATAAAGTAGCCGTTGAATTCGGCATCTCTGACGGTTTTGCGTGGCAATGAGGGGACCGGGGCGCATAGCCTCAAGGCCTCTTTCATGGCCAGGCCAATCCCTTCCAGTTTGGCCAGATCATCATAGTCGATACAGGTCTTGTTCAGGGCCTGACTTTCTTCCCGCAAGCGCTGCTGCCACTNTGGATTCTTGGCNAGATAATAGAAGAGGGTGGACAGCGTGATGGTGGTCGTGTCGTGGGCCGCCATCATCAGGAAGATCATGTGATTGACCACATCGTCGTCGCTGAACTGGTCTCCATCTTCTGTTTTTGCATGGCACAACACACTGAACAAATCAGATTCCTGACTTGCCCGTTTCGCTGGCAATTCCTTGCGGAAAAAGCGCTCCAGCACCTTGCGCCCTCTAAGCCCTTTGGCCCAGCGACCACCGGGTACATTCGCGCGCACCAGCGCTGTGCCGGCACGTACCGTATCAATAAACGCCTGGTTGATGGCCTTGCTTTCCGGGCCCAGTTCGTAGCCCATGAAGACGTCGGTGGCGAGATCCAGTGTCAGTTGTTTGATGGCATTAAACACCAGAAAATCCGGTACCCGGTCCCAGTGCTCAATGCCCTGGGTAATATGCGGCCCCATGCGCTGAAGATAGCCCCGCAGTACATCGCGGTTAAATGCCTGCTGCATGATCTTGCGGTGCCAGCGGTGTTCCTCGAAATCCAGCAGCATGATGCCGCGGTGGAAAAACTTGCCAATGAAATAGTCCCAACCTTGATGGTTTGAGAACAAGTCACCGCGGTTAAGCATCACAAACTGGTTGGCGTCCGGGCCCACCATGTGAACCATGCGCATGCCAAAGACACTGGCCCAGGAAATCGGGCCATAGCGGTCATAACGCTTGCGCATCAAATTGATGGGGTCTTTCATGAATGACAGGGTCAGCCCGATCAAGGGCAGACCCCGGTCACCACGAATGGCCTTCAGCTCGCTGTCAGCAGGGACGGTGCAGAACGGCTGGCTCATGATGGCACTCCAGTCTCAACATTGTGTTTACTATGTATCTCTGTGGATACCATGGACAAGGGTGCTATATAGATTTTCGTTTCGTGTTTAGTGTGTGCTGGTGCAATTTTGATCACGACGGCGGTGAAGGTGCAGCTATCGGCCCTGCAGCGGTTTCTCCCAGCGTTGTCCAATGAGTTATCCACAGTATCTGTGGAAGACTGCAGTGACTGGATAACCGCGGCAGTTCAGCACTGTGAGGCTTGCCGGTAGCTGTGTATGATTCGGCTCAAAGCTTGTCAGCCACGGCTGGCCAATATCCGGCAGTTTAAGGAGAACAAGGAATGCGTCGTGTGGTGTTTAACCAGAAGGGCGGAGTGGGGAAATCCAGTATTACCGTCAATCTGGCCGCGATCAGTGCTGCGGAGGGGAACCGCACCCTGGTTGTTGATCTCGACCCCCAGTGTAATGCCAGTCAGTACCTGTTGGGGATGGAGGCCTACAGTGGCGGAGAAGGCCCCAAGCCTAACATCGGCACCTTCTTCGGCCAGACGCTGTCGTTTCGCCTGAAAGAAAAAGACCCACGCGATTATGTTCACGCCACTCCGTTCGAGAACCTGTTCGTCCTGCCCTCCAACGGCGAACTTGGCGAAATCGAGCACATGCTCGAGTCCAAGCACAAGATCTACAAACTCCGGGGGTTGCTGAAAACCTTGTCCCGTGATTTTGACAACATCTTTGTGGATACCCCGCCAGCCTATAACTTCTACACGCTCTCGGCCCTGATTGCCGCAGACAAGGTTCTGATTCCGTTTGACTGTGATGCGTTCTCCCGCAAGGCGCTTTATACGCTGCTGGAAAACATCCAGGAGGCCCGGGAAGACCATAATGATGAGCTTCAGGTTGAAGGCATTATCGTCAACCAGTTCCAACCTCGGGCCCGGTTGCCCCAGGAACTGGTCGCGTCGTTGCAGGAAGAGGGCTTGCCGATTCTCGAAAACAAGCTGTCTTCCAGTGTGGTGATGCGTGAGTCCCATGAGCGGGCCACACCGCTGGTGAATTTGCAGCCCAAGCACAAACTCACCGAGGAATATCGCGCCCTGTTCCACGAGCTCAATGGCTGATCTTTCCTTCGCACGACGCCGCGCTGAACGCATTCTGCGTTCGGTATCGGCCACTCGCTGGCTGGCTCGTCTGGCGCTGCAACGGGGCGACAGGCTCAAGGCGCGTCTTGGCGATGCGGCGGGTGATGTCCGTCTCTTCGCCGTGATGCTGTACGACTGGGCTACCGGCCGATATCGGCAGGTGCCCTGGTCGACGCTGGTCAGTCTGGCAGCCGCGCTGGTGTATTTCCTGATTCCGCTGGATGCGATCCCTGATCCCATCATCGCACTGGGATTGCTGGATGATGCGGGGGTATTGGCACGGGCGGCGAGACAATGTCGTGGTGATATCGAGCAGTACCGCCAGTGGCGATCGGAACAGGGTGAGGAGTAAGGCTGGCCATGGAAAACCTGTACAAAGGGCCGGATATCAAGCCGGGTTACCTGGGCAACGGCACCATTGTGTATGAGCCGATTTCGCCCCTCAGTCTGACGCAGCGGCTCGGTCGGCTCCGCTATGCGTGTTATCAATTCTGTTCCAGCCTGATAGGGATGCTATTGATTGCCCTGTCCTGGGTGGTATCGGCGCTACCGTCGGTACCCGATGTGGTGTGGATCGTCGCCACCGGGCTGGTGGGGCTGGTGCTGACCCTCTACCTGTTCGGGCTGATGGTCCGCCGCCTCCATGATATTGACCGAAGTGGTTGGTGGGTGTTGGTCGCATTGATTCCGTTCTTGAATGTGCCGTTCCAGCTTTACCTCTACCTGGCGGACGGCAGCAGCATGATGAATCGCTACGGAACGCCCAATCCGCCACCCAGTGTGTTGGTGAAGGTGTTTGGTGGTCTGTTCTGGTTATGGAACGTGCTGACTTTGCTTGCGGTAACCACTCTGGTTATCCTGCAATGGTTGCGACCGGAATGGATCGCGCAAGGTTTGAGCTTGCTACCACCCGGAGCCGTGCCGCCCCTGCCTGTCGGCAAGGAATACTTGTAGACTCCTATTTCTCATAAAAACTGTGATAGTGTTTACTTAATTGGGGTCAGATGGGGCGGCTCCGTATAACAAAAGAACAGAACAACGAGATCAGAAAGGGAGAACTTATGGCTAAGCGACTACTGGGCAGCCTGTTGGCGATCACCCTGTTGCCGGCCCAGGGCATGGCAGCCATTTCCACCGCAGAACTCGAAGAATTCGAACTCTCGTTATGGCAGGTCCGTACCGATTTTCACATGCTGACGGTCATGACCGGCAGCGATGCCTATGCGTCAGACCTGGACCGCTCTATTTCCCGTGCGCAAGCCGCTCTGGCCTCCCTCAATGGTGATGCCGAGGGCAGTGAAGAGAGGGATCTGGTAACGGCGCTGGAAAAGGATTGGCAGATCTACGAAGATGCCGCCAGTGGTAACACCATGGCAGAGCAGGGGTTTACTAACGCCTATATCATTCAGGATGTGAATGAATTGCCCGCCATCATGGTTGAAAAGATGGAGGCCTTTGGTGAGGCAAAGAGCGGTCAGTACGACGATGTGCGTGAGCTGGCGGCGTATCTGCAGCGGATGACCTCTGAATATCTCAACCTGGCAGCGGATCCTTCGGGTGGCATGGCTGCTGGCTCCGATGAAGGCCGCCTTGAGTTCAAGGATGCGGTTCCCCAATTCGAAAAGATGCTCGCTGCTGCAAAAAGCAAGCATGCCGGGGATGAAGCCATGGCACGGGCGCTGAATCAGGTGGGGCTGAAATGGCAGTTCATCCGTGAGTCCATGGTCAAATTCTACGAAAACGCAGTACCGTTTCTGATTTATCGCTATACAAAACAAATGGTGGAAACCATGGATCAGGCGATCAGTCTGGCCTCCACCGATGTGGAGAAACCAACTTTCGGGCCTGTGGAGTAAGGTACTCCCAGGCCTGACATTGACCCCCGCCCAGCTGCGGGGGTTTTTCGTGGGGAGCGAAGGAGCCTCTAAATAACTCCTTGCATGCTCAGTCTTTCAGGCTGGCTCACCCCCTCTATGGGCCAAAAGGTAAAGAGGGGCGCGTTTTTGAAGGTGTATTTCCATCCATCGGCTCTTCACCTTCGAAGGAAGCGCAACAACGAGTGTGGGCCAGCCTGGAAGACCCGAAGGGCGCGGCCTGGAGCGCACATCTGCTACGCCTTGCCTCTTGGAAAGGGAGCCACCCTGACCATCGAGACAAGACACAACAGCTGCACGCTCCAGGTCACGCTGAGCACGCAAGGAGTTATTCAGAGGCTCCCTGACAAAGTGAGGGACAAGTGAAAACGACGTTACGGATGACAGCAATGGCCGTGTTTATGGCCGGGACGGGGCTTACGGAAGCTGCAGTCAGTGCAGGAGAGCTTGCAACCTTGGAAGCGGATGCCTGGAGAGCTCGAATGGGTTTCCATTTGCTTTCCATTCGCGGTGACAACCCGGATGACAGAGAGGCACTACGCATTCTGCTTGCAGAAGCTGATCAGCGTCTTGATGGCATGGCGGCGGAGGCCGAACCTGCCAATGAAGAGAATATTCAGGCACTGGGTGCCGCCTGGAATACGCTCTCGGAACGGGCACTGGATAATCCTCTGGCCTCGTTGGGGTATGCGGATTATGGGGCCATGAGCGAGATGAATACGACCACGCTTGACGTGGTCAAACTGGCAGAATCGGTTCGCGATGAACAGGCAGGTCCTTATCTGGACATTGCAGAGCTATCCGTTGCCATGCAGCGACTAGCTAGCGAATACCTGGCATTGGCGGCCTTTCCCTCGGCAGGGCTACCCACAGGGACCGGGCTGGAGCCGCTGGATTTTGCCATGGAGTCCAAAGGGATTGATGATCGCCTGAAAGCCCTTGATAAGGCCTATGCCGGTGACGCAGAAGCCGCAGAGGTGTTGGCGTTTGTGAATCAACGCTGGGCCTTTATTCGCAGCACCATCCCGAAAATGAACGATGAGGCCTCGAATAAGGTTCCCTATCTCTTTTACCGTTATGCCAATCAGGTAGCGGAGCGTATCGAAGCACTGGTTGACGGCAGCAAGGGTTAATCGGAGCGGGTTGCCAGCCAGTCTGCACTGATCCGCCAGGCATGATCCGGGGCTTTGGAGCCTGAAAAGACCCCGGCATGCCCACCCGGCACTTCCTCAAAGCGCTTGTCCCGACTGCCCACCAGATTCATGACCTCCCGCGCAGCGCGCAGGCTGACGATGTTGTCTGTGGTGCCGGCAAAGGCCAGCAGATCCTGTTTGATGGTGCTGAAATCCACGCTGCGTCCACCAATGCGGATGCGCCCCCGGGCCAGGCTGTTAGCGAGGATCATCTTTTCAATCACCTCACGGACAACTGCCCCAGGGTAGTCGACCATGTCATTGAACCATTGGCCCATGGTCATGTACTCGGTCACGTATTCGCGGTCACCCAGATTGCGGATCAGATCCATATACGCTTGCACTACACCCGGCGGGTTGGTCATTTTGAAGCCAAAGGCCAGGAGTCCTGCGGGGATGTGAAATAGCTTGTCATCCAGCGGTTTCAGGCGAAGCTTGAACCAGTCGTGGGCTTTCATTGACGGGATTGCGGCCAGCGAAATGGCTTTGCCGAATGGCCCGCTCTTGTGGAAGTTGACCGGGCTGGCAATGGTAATGAGGTTCTGGACCGGTGAGTCCTCATGGCCCCCCAGATACATCAGGCACAGAAGCCCCCCCATGCAATAGCCCATGAGATTGACTGACTCGACCTCTGCATGCTCACAAACCGCATCGACAGCGGCGGGCAGCCAGCGATTCACATAGGTATCAAGGTCCAGGCCGTGCTCGGCCTGGGAAGGTTTGCCCCAGTCCACCAGATAGACGTCATAACCCCGTGCCATCAGGTATTTGACCATCGAGCGGTTGGGCATCAAATCGTAGGTCCAGCAATGGATGCCAAGGGCGGGGACCAGTATCAGGGGGATCCGGTGGCGTTCACGCTGCACAGCGAGGGTGTCGTCATTGAGCTCGATGGTGCTGCCTGGCGGGAGGCTGTAGTGCCGCACTGCCATGATGCCGTCGCGGTAGATTTCATCCCAAGGGGTTTTGTCCACATTGATAAACCGGTCGGGATGGCGGCGCCGTTCAACAATATGGCCTACGGCTCGCAAGCTGGTTCTGAATCGGGAAGAGGTTGCCAAGAATCAATCTCCGCGCTGACACAGGATGAGGTGCAGCAACAAGTTCTGGAATCCGCGTTGTCAGTTCACCGCGCTTAGAGTGAAAGCGGGATGAAACCCCGTCTGACGTGGCTCCGAACATTCTGGCGTGCGCGCCGTTGCTCCACAACCTGCCGTCTGAATCATCAGGGTAAAGGCCGGCGGAAAATCCCGACAGAAACGTAACAGATGCGAGTTGATCGCGTGAGGCTGTTATAATCGTTTCCAACAAGCCCGCCAGCACCTTCTGAGCTGGCGCCATCATCTGTTTTTTGCCAACAGGAGGCATTGGCCGCCGTGACAGACTCGTCTCCCCCGTTTACCCGTCTTGATGTCTGCAATCGATTTCTCGAATCCGTGCGCCACTCGGTGGTGCTCGGCATGGAAGTGGTCAGTGCAGAGGAAACCGCGGTACGCACCCGCCTTCCATGGCGCGAAGATCTGGTCGGAAATCCGGAAACCGGTGTTATGCATGGCGGGGCGATCTTCGCCATGATGGATCACGCAGGCGGTATGTCGATCACCTGTAGAACCTTTCCTGTCTTTGAGATCACGCCGACGATTGATTTTCGTGTCGACCACCTGCGCGGCCCGGCGAAGGGGGCGGCAGTGGTTTGTGAAGCGTCCTGCTACCGGTTGACCCCCCACGTTGCCTTTGTTCGCATTACCAGTTGGGAGGAGGGCAACGAAGACGCCCCGATTGCTACCGGGTTGGCCACGTACACACGTTTAAAAATTGACAAAGCCGGGCAGGTGGTAGGCCAATGAAAGCACTCAAGACTTTGATTGATGAATGTCGTAGCGGTGCCACCGATTACCAGGAGCTGGTTGACCGGGTTCCTTACGCCCGTTTTCTGGGGATCCAGGTGGTCGCGCAGGGCGATGAACTGACCTTTGTGCTGCCCAAGAATGACAACGTGATTGGCAACCCGACACTGCCAGCCTTGCATGGCGGTGCGGTGGCCGGCTTTATGGAGCAGGCCGCGATCATCTTCATTCTGCTGCAAATGGGGGAGCCCCGGGTTCCCAAAACTATCGATTTCACCATCGATTACCTGCGCGCCGGGCATTTTCGTGATACTTACGCGGAGTGCCGCATCACCCGGCAGGGGCGGCGTATCGCCAATGTCCATATCAGTGCTTGGCAAAAGAACCGCCAGGAGCCGATTACCATTGCCCGTGCCCATTTCCTGTTGTCCGAAGACGCCTGAACCGCGTCTCCCCGAGCCGCTGCGGTGGCTCGGGGGTTAAGGAGCCTCTGAATAACTCCTTGCATGCTCAGCCTGGAAGACCCGGAGGGCGCGGCCTGAAGCGCCCATCAGCTGTGCCTTGCCTCTTGAAAAGGGAACCACCCTTCCCGTCGAGACAAGGCACAACTGCTGCACGCTTCAGGCCACGCTGAGTACGCAAGGAGTTATTCAGAGGCTCCTTGATTGTGATTTCCCGCCAGCGGCGCCTGTAATTGTCATCCCGCGACATTGTTCACCTTTCAGGATCGGCCTAGCGTTGAAGAACGCTACGCAACCACGGAAGAAGGTGCCCAATGAAAATAACCAGAGTCTCCGCTCCTCCGACACAGGTCAGCATTTACCAGAACTGGGATGGCCCCGGGGCTGACGACATCGAAGACAAACTGTCCGCTGAGCACGTGGATGACATTGTCGAAATCTTCCAGACCCCACTGACGGGTCACTACAACTGGGACTATTCCTCTGCGGATGGCCGGATCCGCAAGCTCTACCGGCTCGGCAAGGAACTGAACTGGAATGCGGATATGGACCTGGACTGGAGCCAGGATTTCCCCCGTTCTGAAATTCCCATGGACCAGTCTTTCAATCCGTTCAACGGCTGGCCGGTGTTTGAAGCACTAAGCGACGAGGAAAAACTGCGTTTTGGCTGGCACAACCTTGCCTGGATGCTCGCCCAGTTCATGCATGGTGAGCAGGGCGCCTTGCTGGTCGCCTCGCAGTTGGCAAGCTGCGCACCCACCTATGATGCCAAGCTCTATGCTGCCAGCCAGACCTTTGATGAGGCACGGCATGTGGAGGCTTTTACGCGTTACCTTCAGGAAAAGATCGGCATCCTCTACCCGGTGAACCCAAACCTGAAGGCGTTACTGGACAAAATTTTGTCCGACCCCCGCTGGGACCTGAAATTCATCGGCATGCAAATCATCATCGAAGGGCTGGCACTGGCTGCGTTTAACACCCTGAAAATGACGGCGAAGGACCCATTGCTCAAGCAGCTTGTGCACTTGGTGATCCGTGATGAAGCGCGCCATGTTACCTTTGGAGTCAACTACTTGGAGGATTTTGTTCAGACACTTTCTCATGAAGAAAAAGAAGAGCGGGCACACTTCGCCTTCGAAGCTTGCGTCGTCATGCGAGAGCGGCTCATCAGCACCGAAGTGTTCGAGCACTTCGGCTGGGATGTGGAGGCGGCCAGAGAGCAGGTGCTGTCATCGACCATCATGGCCCAGTTCCGCAATCTGCTGTTTACCCGCATCATGCCTAACCTGAAACGCATCGGGTTACTCACCGAGTCTGTTCGGCCACGGTTCGAGGAGCTGGGTATCCTTCAGTACGAAAACCTGGTGGATGATGGTGAAGTTGACTGGGCAGAGCTGTCTAAACCCCTGTACGACGAGGCCGGCTAGGGCCTGATCACGGTGTCTTATGCCTGTATGGTGACCTGCCGCCCCGACAGCGGGGCGGACAGGGCCTGCTGTGTTGCCGAATAGGCTTGCTCCAGGGCAACACGCCCGTTGTTGAGTCGATTCGGGCCTGCCCGCAACAGTCCGTCAATGGCCAGCGTCATCAGATTGGGTCTGATCGGTGGCAATAACGCTGCACTGTTGGCCCGACGCCAGGGCGAACGGGATTGCAGATGGTGGTAGAGTACCCGCTCTCCGGGCCAGGTCGCGGCTAATCCGTGGCGGTCAGCAATGCCGCCATCCCAGTAGCGTTCACCGTTAATACTGGCAGGCTGAAACAGCAGCGGCACGGCACAGGAGGCGTATACGGCCTCAACGGCATCGCCATCACGCAGCACCCGGGTTCGCTGGCTGCGGCCATGCCAGACAGACAGGGCAACGGGCCGTGGGCTTTCGTCAAGAAGGCGAATGGGCAGGATATCAGCCAGCAGTGAACGGAAAGCCTGCCCCCGGAGCAATCCGAGGCCTGGCGAAGGATCCCAGAAATCCCCTTTGTCCAGACGGAGCAGACGCTGCTCCAGCGTTGTCATGCAGCTGCCACTGGCAACACTACATGCGACCAGGGCACCCGCACTGGAGCCACACAATCGTGCCGGCGTCAGCCCATGCTCTTGCAGGGCCTTTACCACCCCGAAATGGGCGAAGAAACCAAAAAAACCTGACGACATGGCCAGCGTGAAAGGTTTGGCTGCCAGCCAGTCAGCCAATGTTTGAGAAGGGTATGTCACAGGATTCCGATTCTCCGGCAGTTCCGGTAGAGCAAAAGGGCAGAGCGCTGCAGCATAGCATGCTGCTGGCCGCAGTGGCGGTCACGGCGCTGGGGCAGACGCTGGTGTTTACGCTTCTGCCGTCATTGGGGCGTGCGACTGGGCTGGCCGAAATGCAGGTCGGTCTGATTATCAGCTGTTCCTCACTGGTGTTTGCCCTTGCCAGCCCGGTATGGGGGACGCTGAGTGAATCGCTGGGACGCAAACGTGTGTTGGTGATCGGGTTATCCGGGTATTCCCTTGGCACGCTGATGTTTTCGCTTGTCTTCGACGCCGGTCTGCATGGCTGGGTCAGTGGTACTGCTCTGGTTGCCGGGTTGGTGATCAGCAGGATGTTGCAGGCGGCCATCATGGCAGCGACACCCGCCGCGGCGGCGGCCTATACCGCCGATATTACCACTCCGGAACAACGTACCCGGGGCATGGGCAGGATCGGTGCGGCCAACAACCTGGGCACTGTCGTCGGTCCGGTTTCCGGAGGCATTCTGGCGGCAGTGGCGCTGGTCTTCCCCTTGTATGGTGTCGCGATCATCACCGGGCTAATGGCTGTCCTGATGGCGCTGTTCTTGCCGCCATCCCCCCATGTGCCCACTGCGCGTGTGATTTCGTTAGGGCAAACCCTTCGTAAAGGTCTGAGTGCCTACGCGGATCCGCGACTCCGGGATTTGTTGCTTACCGGGGTGATGCTGTTCATGAGTTTCGCCCTGATCCAGCAGACTCTGGGCTTTTTGTTTCAGGATCATTTCGCCATGTCACCTGAGGGGGCGGCCAGGGCGCTCGGGCTGACCATGATGGCGGCTGCCATCACCTCATTGCTTGGGCAGCTGATTGTGGTGCAGTGGCTAAAAGCCGCTCCCACGGTACTGATCATCATGGCTATTCCCGCCATTGGCGCCGGGGCAGTGATTCTCTGGTTGGCAGATGCCCAAACCATCATGAGTCTTGCGGTGCTGTTGATCGGTCTTGGGCTTGGCTTTGGCATGCCGGCGATCATGGCGCTGGCCAGTTTGCGGGTCAGTGCACAAGAGCAGGGTCGGGTAGCGGGCCTGGCCAGTGCGTGCCCGGCGTTAGGATTTATTCTTGGCCCGCTGGTCGGCACCGGGCTGTATACACTGGATCATCGGTGGCCGTATCTGCTGGTGATGGGTCTCACTGTGCCGCTGGCGTACCTGGCCTGGCGATTGGTGAAAAACTCCGGTTAGCGCTTCAGTTTCCCTCTGACGCCGCTTTCTCCCGGGCGAGTAACCAGGCTTTGCGCTCCACGCCCCACCGATACCCCGACAGCCCGCCATCTCGCCGGATGATCCGGTGACAGGGGACCGCCACGGCCATCACATTGCTGGCACAGGCTCGGGCAACCGCGCGCGCGGCGGTGGGCCTGCCAATCCGCTCTGCCAGTTGTTGATAGTCCAGGGTCATGCCAACAGGAATGGCCTGCAGGGCTTGCCATACCTGACGTTGAAATACGGTGCCCCGGATATCCAGAGGCAGTGTCACAGGTTGTTCCGGATGCTGAACCAGCTGGCAGACCGCCGCAATCTGTTGGTTGAACGCGTCATTCGGTGGCAATAGGGTGGCGTGGCGAAAATGGTCCTGAAACTCATCGAGCAATACCCCGGGATCCTCTCCCAGCGCAATCCAGCACACGCCCTGTGAAGACGCGGCCACCGCCAGCTCGCCGAGCTCGGTGCTGGCAAGTGCGAAGGTTAGCTGTTCCCCCTTGCCGCCCTTGCGGTGTTTGGCGGGAGGCATGCCTGTCAGGCGTGGGGCGTCCTGATAAAAATGGCTGGCAGAACCGTATCCGGCTTCAGTTGCTGCCTGCAGTACGGAGCCTTGCTTCGCCAGCGCCGGGTAAAGCCGGCATTGTCGAATCGCGGCCAGGTAATCTTTCGGGGTCAGTCCTGTCACGCTGCGAAAGTGGCGTAACAAGGTGGCTTCCGCCATGCCGGTATCACTGGCCACGTCAGCAATCGCGGCGTCCGCACCGCTCACCACATATCCCTCAAGATTGCGACAGACGCGTGCCAACAGCTCACCCAGATCCGTACCCACCTTGTCCAGGGGGCGGCAGCGCTTGCACGGGCGAAATCCCGCCTGAAGGGCTCCGCGGATGTCTTCATAGAATCTCACGTTCTCACGGCGCGGGAGGCGGGAAGGGCAGCCAGGGCTGCACACCACGCCAGTGGTTGTCACGCCGTAAACGAAACTTGCACCAGGCAAGCGACTTTCCAGCTGCTGCCAGCGCAGGTTGTCCAGCACGCTCACGGGAGCGTCAACGCTGGCAGGATTGGGGGGCATCTGAGGCTCTCCGCGGTAACCGCATTGCATTGATAGGGTATCAATATTGCCGCGGGTCACCTCGAAAAACATCCGCAAAGGCACGTCAAAGTCGAATAAGTGGAGGGCTTGGTGAGGAAGGGGGATGATGCAAGAGAGAAGCGGGCAAGCCTGCGCCTGCCCGCGAATCGAGTTGGTCTAGTCGGTGTAGGGCAGCAGGGTCAGCTCTACGCGGCGGTTCTGTTCACGGCCGCTGGCGGTGCTGTTGCTGGCGATCGGCTGGGTTTCGCCAAAGCCGACAATATCCATGCGCACCTGCTCGACACCGAAGCCCGCCAGAGAATTGGCCACGGCCTGGGCTCGCTGCTGGGAGAGCAGCAGGTTGTAGCGGTCGCCACCTGTGCTATCGGTGTGACCCGCGACCTGGATCATGGTGGACTTGTACTCCTTGAGTACCTCGGCCACGGCATCCAGAACAGGGCTGAAGGAGGATTTCACATTGGTGCTGTCGGTGGCGAAGGTCAGGTTGCCCGGCATGTTGAGAATGATGTTCTCGCCGTCACGAGTCACAGATACCCCAGCCCCTTCCAGTTTCTGGCGAAGCTTGGCTTCCTGCACGTCCATGTAATAACCGACGCCGCCGCCAGTGATGGCGCCAATGCCGGCACCGGCCAGTGCGCGTTCCTTGCGCTCCTTGGCGCTGTCAGAGGTAGCAATACCGATCAAGGCACCGGCCACCGCACCGATTGCGGCCCCGGAAGTGGCCTTGGAGGTCTGCTTCTCTCCGGTGTAGGGATTAATGGTGCTACAGCCTGTGACAGCAACGGTACCGGCAAGAATCAGCGAACCCGCAAAACGTTTCATGGATACTCCCTTGGAATGCATAACTTATTGGTTTTTTTAACGCTTTAGTCCCGAATGAACCATAGCGACCGTGTAAAAGCTGGTAAAGTGCCGCGTCTCAAGTTTGCCAATCGGTACTGACAAAGACAGGACCCTGGATGAAAAGTTCGTCATTTTCCCCGCCACCCGTTGCTTTGATGGAACGCATTCTGCGCATTCAGAAGTGGTACTTTTCCCCGGCCTTGCGTGGGGCAGAAAATGTTGATGCTCAGCGACCGGCGCTGTTTGTGGGTAACCACGGGCTGTATGGCCTGATCGATTCCCCTCTTTTTGTGCTCGAGCTCTATCGTCAGACGGGTGTTTTCCCTCGCGCACTGGGTGACCGGCTGCATTTTGATGTGCCGGGTTGGGGCAAGCTGCTGACCCGTTGGGGCGCGGTGGAAGGCACCCCGGCAAATTGCACTCAATTGATGGAATCGGGCCAGCATGTACTGGTGTTCCCTGGTGGCGCTCGTGAGGTGGCCATGCGCAAGGACGAGATCCACAAGTTGGTGTGGAAGCAACGGACCGGGTTTGCGCGGATGGCCATCCAGCATGGTTATGACATCATCCCGTTTGCCTCTGCGGGCTGCGACATGACGTATAAGATTCTCTATGACAGCCAGGATTTCAAACGCTCACGGCTGGGCAAATGGCTGCTCAAGCGCAAGCCCGTGGACAATCTTTTGCGTGATGGCGACACCTTCATGCCATTGAGCCGGGGGCTAGGCCCCACCTTGCTGCCCAAGCCTGAACCCCTCTGGTTTCAGATTGGCAAACCGATCCCCACCACTGACTATGCAGGTAGGGAAGGGGATAAGGACGCGTGCTGGGACTTGCGCGACAAAGTGTCTGCGTCTATCGAGTCCATGCTGGCCGATCTTGAGGAGCAAAGGGCCGGAGCCCGCCGTCGGGGTGTACGCAAATTGCTGCTCAAATAAGTGTGTCCGAAATAGTCCATGCCCCTGTCCTGCAGCGCCAGTGAAAGGGGAGCCGAACAGCGATAACATGCGAAAAACCTTGGAGAATTTGCATGCGACGCTGGAATGGCTGGGGCGACAGCGCCAATAATTATCCACTGAAGCCCTCTGGGCTGCGCTTTGTGCAGGCGCGCCTTGGCAGGGCCGAACCGCTGCCTGACGCAGAACTGCAGTCCGTGCTGGATCAGGTTCCGGCTAGCCGTCTTGCCGCTCATCCCCTTGTCAGCACCGACCCGGAAATTCGCGTCCGCCATGCCCGCGGTCAAAGCCTCCCCGATTGGCTTGCCATGCGTTCGGGCGAATTTGGGCATTTTCCCGACGGGGTAGCAGAACCCGAAACCAGTGGGGAAGTCCGCAAGCTACTCAGCTGGGCCGAGCAGCACGATGTCGTGGTGATCCCCTACGGTGGCGGGACTTCCGTTGCAGGACATATCAATCCCCAGCCTTCCAGCAAACCGGTGCTGACCCTGTCACTGGCGCGTATGAACCGTCTTGTTGAGCTGGACCGTGAGAGCCAGATTGCCACCTTTGGGGCTGGCACCCCGGGTCCGCAGGTAGAACAGCAACTGCGAGAACAGGGCTATGTATTGGGGCATTTCCCGCAGTCCTGGGAGCTGTCGACCATTGGCGGCTGGGTCGCCAGTCGCTCCAGTGGCCAGCAATCCATGCGCTATGGTCGTATTGAGCAAATGTTCGCAGGGGGCAGGGTGGAGACACCCCGCGGCACCCTGGAGATTCCTGCCATCCCGGCCTCGTCAGCCGGTCCGGATATCCGCGAGATCATCCTCGGTTCTGAAGGGCGCATGGGGATCATTACCGAGGTCAAGGTCAGGGTTACCCCACTGCCGGAAACCGAATCCTTTCACGTTGCCTTTGCCCCGAATTGGGACACTGCGGTGGAACTCGTCAGGGGGATGACCCAGGCCAGGCTTCCCCTGTCGATGCTGCGTGTGTCCAACCCGGAAGAGACCCGAAGCCACCTGATGCTTGCCGGTCACGAAAAACTGGTATCTGTATTGCATCGCTATCTGGGCCTGCGGGGTTGTGACGATGAAAAGTGCATGATCACCTTTGGGGTCACGGGCGAGCGGCGCCATAGTCGCCAGACCCTCGCTGCAGCCAGGCAACGCATTCGCGGCGCAGGGGGTGTAGTGATCGGAACGCTGCTCGGCAAAAAATGGGAAGAATCACGGTTCCGTTCGCCGTATCTGAGGCACGGCCTCTGGGAGCATGGCTACGTGGTCGACACCTTTGAGACAGCGGTAAACTGGAAGCAGGTGACTCCGGCCATGAAGGCCATGGAGCAAGCGGTCCGCGAGCAGGCCGGTGACGGTGAGAAGGTGCACGTCTTCACCCATTTGTCGCATCTCTACCCGCAGGGTTCGAGTATCTATACCACCTATGTCTTCCGCTGTTCCGCCAGCTACCCGGAAACACTGGCTCGCTGGCAAGCCATGAANCAGGCTGCCAGNGAGGCCATCGTGGCCAATGGCGGCACCATCAGCCANCAGCATGGCGTGGGCCGNGATCATGCGCCCTGGCTGATCCANGAAAAAGGGCAGGAAGGCATGGCCGCAATACGCAGCCTTATCGGCCATTTTGATCCGCAGCAGAGACTGAATCCGGGCTGCCTGATTCAGGATTCAGACGTNACAGACAAGCAGGGATGATGACAATGTTGGGCAAGCGGCAACCGTTGGAACAACTGGCACAACAGCAATGGGATTTGCTGGTCATCGGTGGCGGNATTACCGGGGCGGGNATTTTGCTGGAGGCTGCCNGGCGTGGCCTCAAGGTCCTGCTACTGGAGCAGACCGATTATGCCTGGGGAACGTCCAGCCGTTCGTCNAAAATGGTTCATGGCGGGCTCCGTTATATCGCCCAGGGTGATGTCCGGCTTACCCGGCATTCGTTGCTCGAGCGCGAGCGTCTGCTCAAGGAACTGCCNGGTCTNGTNGAACGTGCCACCTATCTTTTTCCGCTCAGGAAAGGNGTATTCCCNGGCCGTTGGCCCATGAAAGCGATTCTCTGGNTGTANGATTTCCTNGCNGGTATTNGGGATCACCGCTATCTCAACCGGGCNGAAGTGGAAAAACGTGCTCCGGGCNTGAACACAGANGGCCTCACCGGGGCCATGAGTTACACNGATGCCCTCACNGATGACTGCCGNCTGGTGATGCGGACCTTGCTGGAAGCGGCACGGCATGGTGGGCTNGCCCAGAACTACACCCGGGTGACAGGCACGCAGCGCGTGGCCGAGAGCTTCGAGGTCTCNGTGACGGATCGGGTCAATGGTGGCANTGCCACCTTGCAGGCACGCCATGTGATCAATGCGACGGGAGCCTGGGCAGATCGACTGTCCGGTAGTGAGTCCCGTGTGCGNCCTCTACGCGGCAGTCATTTGTTTATTGATCCCGCCCGGCTTCCCGTGAGCGATTGCCTGACNGTCATGCACCCCGACGACGGTCGCCCGGTGTTTGTTTTCCCCTGGGAAGGGGTCACNTGCGTGGGNACCACCGATCTGGACCACCCGGAAGACATGGACATCGAAGCCAGTGCCAGCGAGCGGGAACTCCAGTATCTGCTCAAACTCATCAACACCCAGTTCCCGGACGTGACAGTGAGCCGTGATGATGTCTACGCCACCATTGCCGGCGTACGGCCNGTCATTGCCTCGGGCAAAGGNGTCGATCCGTCCAAGGAACGTCGTGATCATGCTGTTTGGNAGTCCGATGGCATTGTCACCGTCAGTGGTGGCAAATTGACCACATTCCGGCTGATNGCCCTGGATGCCTTGCTGGCAACCGGGCTGATCGACGCCCGCGCGCATCGAGCGGGCCAGAAAACCCGCGAGCCCATGTATCAACCATTGGANAATGCCCCGCANGCGGTACAGCATTTCCTGCATGCCAGTCAGGATGATCAGGGTTTCATCGAGTGGCTGCTCNACAATGAGTCTGTCGTGCATCTGGANGATCTGATGCTGAGACGAACGCGNTTGGGGCTCATCAAGCCGAATGCGGGCTTGGCGGTTCTTGATCGCTATCGTGCATTGATCCAGCAAGGCCTCGGCTGGGACGACGACCGCTGGGAGCAGGAAGTTCAGCGTTATCTGGGCCTGCACGAACGCTTTTATGGGGTNCCCGGGCTCCCGGACATGGAACGGATGGCAGGCTGAGCATGACCGAGACCCCCTTGCTGCTGGCGCTNGATCAGGGCACGCAAAGTGCCAGGGCGATGTTATTTGATGCGCAAGGGGAGCTGGTCGCCAAATCCCAGCGTCATATTGAGCCCTACGTNTCNGCTCAACCCGGTTGGGCNGAGCAGGATGCCAATTATTTCTGGGAAGAACTTGGCCAGGCCTGCCANGCATTGTGGAGCGCGCATCCGGACCTCAAGTCGCGGGTTGTTGCGGTCTCTTTGACCACCCAGCGCGCGTCGGTGGTTTGCCTGGATCGGACACGNCGTCCGCTNCGCCCCGCGGTGATCTGGCTGGACCAGCGGCGCACGGCCGATTACCCGGATCTTCCCTGGTGGATGGCGGCCCCGGTNAACCTGCTGGGGCAGAAGGAGACGCTCAGGCAATTCCGTTCCAAGGCCGAATGCAACTGGCTGGCGGTGGATGAGCCCGAGATGTGGGCCAAAACCCGGCATTTCCTGTTGTTATCCGGATACCTCAATTACCGCCTTACCGGTGAAGTGAAGGACTGTACCGCCTCNCAGGTGGGCTACCTTCCCTATGATTACAAACGCCACCAATGGGCAGCCGCCCATGATTTCAAATGGAAGGCCCTGCNGGTAACACGTGAGCAGCTACCNGAGCTGGTCTCACCGGGTGAGATTCTNGGTGAGGTAACCGCTGCAGCCAGTCGCCATACCGGCATACCGAAAGGACTGCCGGTGGTGGCCAGTGGCGCCGACAAGGCCTGTGAAGTCCTGGGGGCCGGCGCGTTCAGCCCCGAGGTGGGCAACCTGAGTTATGGCACCACGGCCACGTTTAACACCTGTAATGCACGCTTTGTNGAGCCGATTCCTTTCGTGCCGGCTTACGGCGCCGCCGTGCCCGGGCGTTACAACTCCGAGATCATTGTTCAGCGGGGCTACTGGATGGTGAACTGGTTCAAGCGCGAATTTGCCCAACCCGAGGTGGCACAGGCCGATGCCCTCGGTGTTGCCCCGGAGACGCTGTTTGACGCTTTTCTTGACGAGTCNCCCCCTGGCGCCATGGGGCTCATGCTCCAACCTTTCTGGAACCCCGGAGTGCGTATTCCTGGCCCGGAAGCNAANGGGGCGATCATCGGATTCGGTGATGTGCATACCCGCGCGCATTTGTATCGAGCCATCATNGAGGGCATCGCTTACGCCCTGCGNGAAGGCAAGGAACGCCTGGAGAAACGCAACAAGGTCCCCGTNACCACCCTCAAGGTGTCTGGTGGGGGCTCCCAGAGTGATGCCATCATGCAGATCACCGCAGACATCTTCGGGTTACCGGCNGAGCGTCCCCATACCACCGAAACATCGGGCCTTGGGGCGGCGATCAACGCCGCCGTGGCGATGAAATTACACCCGGACTACNCCACGGCGGTGGCTGCCATGACCCGTACCGGTGACCGCTTTGAGCCCCGGGCGGAGTATGCGGGTANCTACGATGCGCTCTATGGACAGGTCTACCGGCGTCTCTANGANCGGTTGTCACCGTTGTACCGCTCGATTCGGCAGATAACCGGGTACCCGCGGCGCTTCTGANTCGGTAGTCTGTGCCAGACCGGTTGTGNGATGGNCTTCGATGATGTTCCTTGGCGTAAAACGTGGGTGCCTGCTATTGCTGGCGGTGTTGCTGGCAAGCTCGACTCAGGCGTCAGNCGCTGGCGATATCACCCTGAAGGCGTTGCGGGCGGANCTNGCCAACGGTGGGCTGGCTCCCGTGATNGCCCATCANCCCCTGACAACGCTGCCCGGCGTGGATCTCGAACGGTTGTTTGCCGATAGCCATTTTCAACGTTTTGCCATCACCGGTTACAACAGTAACGGGCAACGTTTTGCCGCCCGGGCGCGGCTGCATTTTGCCGACGACCGGGTAGGCTTCATTCGTATTACCGGTGTTCCCGGCAGAGAGTATCGGCTGGAAGATCTGCACGATTACACGACCGGCTTGTCACTGGCGGGTCTGCTCGCCGAGCGGCGTTGGCTGGGTAGTCATGACGGGAAAGCGTTTCTGGAGGCGCTCGGCAAGACACCGGAGTCTGACACCCTCGCTCAATTAGCGGTCGGCAGGGCAGCACCACTGGCCCTGTGGCTGGCGCAATGCAGTGGTCAGCCCTGTGAGCAGACCGCCCTGGAGTATCAGATTGAGCCGACGCCACCGGCACTGTGGCAGCTGATGGTGGTGCCTGCTTCCTCTCTGCCACAAACCGTTACCGGGCTTCAGAAGGTGCTGGGCGATGATCCCTGGCTGGCATGGCTGGTTGGCGATGCGGCGCTGGCCAGGCAGATGTGTCCACAGGTCGATACGATGCTGGTGACGACCTGGCTACGTCATCAGGACAACATGTCGTTAGCCGATGTGGCACTACAGTGTTTTCTGGCGACCGTGTCCCGGGACACGGTCTCCAACGGGCCAGGAAACAAATTTCTCGATTCCCTGTCAGACTCATTGGGTGCAGCCACCTTGTCAGCTGCAATCCATCAGTACTTCCTGAGGCGTGATGAAGCAGTCCCCGAGGCATTGGGTGACTGGAGCGAGGAATAGCCGGGAAGCATGTCGGTCAGGTACGTGGCCGGTGATCACAGAAGGAGTCAGCGATATGCGGGTGTCCGACCTGGCAAGACAGGCCAATACCACCACCGAAACCGTTCGCCACTACACGGATATNGGGCTGTTGCAGCCGCAGNGAGACCCCGGNAATGGCTANCGGCAGTACGACNGTGAAGATCTGCGCTTACTCAGTTTTGCCATCAAGGCCCGCTCTCTGGGCTTTACCTTGACCGATATCCAGTCGCTGGCGCAGGCGTCGCGACAGGGTGAGACACCNTGCGGGAATGTCCGTAGCTTGATCGAAACCCGGTTACAGGAAGTCGAAGAGCGTATTCAGGANCTGCAAGCNCTGAGCNGGAGGATGCGTGCAGCCATGGCCCAGTGGCAGGGCGCGCCGGATTGTCACCTGGATGATGGCNGGGTCTGCGGACTCATCGATGCNTTTAGCGACGACGANGCCACACGACCCGAGGGCTCACCGGCTTAGCCNGGTAANCCCTTTTCCTTGCTGTCTCCAGCGTCCTTCGGTTTGTCCTTGTCTGAAGAGGTGCGTTCTGCGGCCGCTTCCGCACGTGCTTCAGCCTTGGCTTCTTCTTTGGCNACGTCTTCTTTCACCAGGCCCAGNATGTGCCAGCCTGCTCGGGGNTCGGGTTTGCCTTCTGCGGTGAAGATGTGGATACGGTCACGGGAATCAATGGCAAACAACGGCCAGACCTGACGGCCACTGGTGCTCAANTACGCGTCGAAGTCGAACTCTTCAGTAATTCGGGTTTTGCGAATTTCGGCCCCCTGACTCAACAGGCTGGCCAGCCGCGCATAGCTCATCTCGGGGCCAAACAGGGTGGCACCACGATGTTCNGGCGCCACTTCGTGTTTCACCTCTTTCTCGGACTTTGGCGTGGGCAAGCTGAAGATGTTCTGCTCGCCGAATTCCAGCCGATAACGCATGGTCGACATGGTGTTCAGCTCACGGCGCGGGCTCAGGCCAAGCAGCTTGCCGCAGCCCACCAGATCCAGGTATTGGTCTGCNTGCTGGGACACCGGGTTACCATAGAACGTACCCAGGCCTTCCATGCGCGCGGCCCGGATCGATTCCCAGCTGGAATCNGTNACCGTNACCGGGAAGTTGTTCTTTTGCAGGGCAGCACCCACCGCACGNGCGACCGGGTTCGCACCGACAATGAGGAAGCCGCGNGGGGCCGGCTCGGCGACTTTCAGCAGCCGTGCCAGCGGTCGGGCGGTGAGGCTTTGCAGGGCAACGGTGCCGATAATGACCATAAAGGTCAGAGGCACCAGCATTTCCGCACCGGCAACCCCGTTTTGCTGCAGTCGCTCTGCGAACAGGGCCGAAATGGCCGCTGCTACAATGCCGCGTGGCGCAATCCATGCCAGTAGCGATTTTTCACGCCAGTTCAGCGATGAGCCCACGGTGGAGATCAATACAGACAGCGGGCGAGCGACCAACTGGATGATGACCAGCACGGCGANTGCAGTGAGGCCGAGTCTGCTCAGCTCTTCCATCTGCAGTCGGGCAGCCAGCACGATAAACAGCCCGGATATCAACATCACCGACAGGTTCTCCTTGAAGTGGAGAATGTCGTCGGTGCGTACCCCTTTGCGGTTAGCGAGGACGATACCGGTGGCGGTCACGGCAACCAGCCCGGATTCTTCACTCAAGCCGTTGGCCAGTACGAATTCGCCAACCACGAAGGACAGCACCAGAAAACTGCGCAGGTATTCAGGGATCAGATGTCGACGCAGCAGTTCGGCCAGAGCCAGTGCCACGNCGCCACCAATGGCCGCCCCGACAGCGATGGTCTGGAAGAACAGCCACAGGGTATGTAGCAAGGCACCNTCCTGCCCGGTGGCGACCACCAGCTCGTAGGCCAGTACGGCCAGAATCGCACCGATCGGATCGATCACGATGCCTTCCCAGCGCAGCAGTCGTGAGACACTGCTGACCGGGCGNACACTACGCAGTAGCGGCACAATTACGGTAGGGCCGGTAACGACCACCAGCGCGCCAAACAGCAAGGCAAGCCCAAGCGGCAACTTCAACAGCCACCATGCCGANACGGTCACCACAGACCAGGTGACCAGAGCACCCCAGGTAACCAGTCGCCGAACNGTCTTTTCCAGCCCCCGGATCTCGTCAAANCGGAGGGTCATGGCGCCTTCAAACAGAATGATGGAAACCGCCAACGACACACCAGGCAGCAGCAGGTCACCAAACAGGGTTTGAGGGCTGAGGACACCGGTAGCGGGGCCCAGGGCCAGACCGGTCAACAGCAGGGGCAAAATGGCGGGCAATTTGATCCGCCAGGCGAGCCACTGGCAGGCGAAGGCGACCACCGTGATGATGGCCAACTGGAAAGAAACGCTAAGATCCATGCAAGTCCTGTCTCAGGAAGGGGGTAGGGAGATCAGTGGCCGATAACGACTGTCACGATGGCGGTATTATGACGATGGCTTGCCAAAGACAAGGGGCGCATCAATGCGTCCAACATAGAGTGATCTCCCTCTAGACGCGCTAATACTCACAGTACCGGGACGTGCTGGCAACCCGTTTTTGAGTCGCTAAAGGTATGAGGCTGTTGAAAATCGTCGCCTGAAAATAAATATGAATATGGTTCAGTGTTTGCGTGATCCTCTGCCTGACATGCGCTACCATCCTGTTTCCCTGACCCTGTCTCCCGAATTCCGGAATCTTCATGTCCGCCATTAGCCCCGGCCGCCTGGCCATCATGTTGGGTACCCTCGTTGCACTGGGCCCGCTTGCCATCGATACGTATTTGCCCGCGCTGTTGACCATGGCGGGCCACTTTGATGTCCCGATTCATGATGTGGAGATCTCCGTCAGTGTCTATGTGCTTGGCGTCGCTCTGGGGCAGTGGCTTGGTGGCCCCTTCTCTGACCAGTATGGCCGTAAGCCTGTTGCCTGTACGGGGCTGGTACTGTTTATCGCCGCCAGCCTGATGATTCCGTGGTCTGTTACGGTGGAACAGTTGTATTTGCTTCGATTTGTGGAAGCTCTGGGCGGTGGCGCCACAGTGGTAATCGCCGCCGCTTCGGTGCGTGACCATTTTACCGGGCGACAGGCCGCGCAGGTTCTGACCACCATCGGCCTGGTGATGTTGCTGGCACCGTTGCTGGCGCCCGCCATCGGCTCCCTGCTGCTCAACACCCTGGGTTGGAAAAGCATCTTCATCATGTTGGCGGGGTATGGCGTTCTGGTATTCATGATGGTGGTCTTTCTGTTGCCCACAGTCCGTCGTCAGTCTGCTTCCGCAGACCGTGAAAGTCTGCTTCGTCGCCTGTTTTTCGCCTACGGTCGTGTGATGCGTAACGGCCCTGCCATGGGGTTTATCCTGGCCAATGCCTTGTCGTTTACCGCCATGTTCACCTTCATCACCGATGCCGCTTTCCTTTATATGGAACATTTCGGACTGAGCTCCAAACAGTTCCCACTGGCGTTTGGCGCCAATGTGGTCGCCATGCTGTCCCTCAATCGGCTTAATGTGTTGTTGCTGCGGCGGTATGAGACAGCGGCGATCATGAAAACCGGGCTGTTGATTCAGGCCGTTGCGGCCTCGAGCCTGTTACTGCTCACCCTTGGCGGCCTCTTGACCCTATGGCTGGCGATTCCACTGATCATGATAGTGTGCGGCATGATGGCTCTGGTGATGCCCAATGGCATTGCCAGCTTCCTGTCGCTCTTTGAGCGTGACAGCGGGGCGGCGACCGGCCTCAACGGGGCGCTGCAATTTCTGATGGCGGGGCTTGTCGGGGCATTACTGGGCACGCTGCATGACGGTACTCCGATCCCCATGACCGCACTGATGGCAGGCAGCAGCCTTCTGGCAATGGCCCTGTTTCTGCTTCTTGCCAGGCAAGGTGGGGCCAGCGCGGAGGGATGACCCCGCTGGTTCGGGGCTATTGCCGGGTTACCTGATGGCCTGCGGGTTTCAGTGGCGGTAACCGCCAGGCCAGAGTGGCCAGGATTGCCGGCGCGAGCCAGGGAATCAGCATCCAGGGGGAAAGCGGAAGCGCACCATCGAACAGCCGCTGCCCCAGAGGCCAAAGTGCCGCAAGATGGATCAGGTTCGCCAGCAGCGCCGCACCGCCCCCCAGATAGAGTGCCTGCAGGGCCGTGGTACGGCGCAGCAGGTTATGACCGGCGCCGAGAATGATCAACAGCTGATTGTCTTTGCCAATTTGTGCGGCACTGGATAACAAGGCAGCCAGTAGCACCAACAGGGCAGCAATCATCAACAGCACCCCCACCAGGAAGGCCGCGGTGCTTGCCTGACGTATGATTTCCTGCAGGGTTGTCAGGATCGCATTCACATCCAGCAGACTGATCTGGGGGTAGCGGCTAACCAGCTCTGCCAGCGCACCGGCTTCCGATTCCGGCAGATAGAAACTGGTAATCCAGGTCCGGCTCTGGGCTTCCAGCGTGCCGGGAGCAAAAATGAAGTAGAAATTCGGTGCAAAGCTTTCCCAGTCCACCTCCCTGAAACCCGTGATGGTGGCGTCGAAAGGCGCAGCCGCGCCGGTAAAGGTCAGGGCGTCGCCCACTTTTAGCCCCAGCGACTCCGCCAGTTTGCTTTCCACGGTGACTTCCCCTGCATGCCGGGCGAAACGCCCTTCGAGCAGGGTGTTGCTGTCGGGCAAGCTATCAGACTCGGTCAGTGACAGGTCCCGGTTGAGTGCCCGGGTGCCACGGTCTTGCTCTTTGGTGACGGCTTCACGTACCGGTTCACCGTTCAAGCCGGTCAATCGTGCCCGCACCACAGGGTAAAGCGGTTGTTCGGCGCTTTCGTGCTGTGCAAGCCAGCCTTTGAAACCATCAATGTCGTTATCAAACAGGTTGATCACGAAGTAATTCGGCGCCTGCTCCGGCAAGGTGGCTCGCCACTGGCCCAGCAGCTGGTTACCGGTCTGTAGTGACATGGACAGTACCGACAACGAAATAATCAGTGCCGCCAGTAATGGCAAGGTGGTGGTCTTGCGTCGGCTGAGACGGCGGAAGGCGAGACGAGCTGCTAACGGCGCTTTGCTGATCACTCGATCCAGACCACTAATCAAGGGCCACAACAGCAGGGGCAAGCCGATGGCCGCAACCAGGGTCACTAACAACAAGGGCCACAGACTTGCCAGCGAGCCGGTGAGCAGAGCGGCGAGGGGGAGCGGGGCGAGCACGGCGATGATCAGGGGCAGGGCCTGGCCGGTACTCCCGGCTTCATCGCGCAGCAGAGACAGCGGTGAGCGCTGCAGTTGTTGCCATAAGGTGGGCGCAGCAAACCCCAGCCACAGAACGGCTGGACCGATCAGGCCCTGTACCAGGGCACCGGCAGGCAGGTGTGAACCTGCTTCCAGTGTCTGACTGATCCAGAGGCCGATGCCCGTGGCAAGCAACGCCCCCGCCAATGCAGGCAGGCACAGCGCCAATGCATCCGCGCCGAGTAATCGGCTGGCGATTTGACGCTGTGTTGCCCCGGCCGTCTTCATCACCGCACAGAGTGTCTGCTGCTGACGGGCACGATGACTGGCAGTGAGGTAAATGGCGGCCGCGCACAGCAGGATAACCAGCATGACGGCCAGCTGTGACCAGAGAAACATTTGTCGAATAGGGCCGCGCTGGCGAAGCTCGGTATTCTTGGCGGTTTCGATTTCCTGATCGACCCGAAGAGTCGGCTCAAGACGCTCGGTAAGGCTTTCGTGTTCTGCTGCCGGCGCGGCGATAAGCACATGATGTTTATAGCGGCTGCCCGGGCCGAGTACGCCGCTGGCCTCCAGATCGTCGACAGCAATCAGCGCACGCGGATTCATGCTATAGAAGCCCGATTGCTGATCCGGTTCCTGAACAATCACCCGTTCGATATTGAGCGACAGATTGCCCAGCGTCACGCTGTCGCCGACAGACAGGCCAAGCCGGTCAAGGGCCTGGCCCGCCAGCCAGATATGGCCGGTGGCTGGAGCCTGTTGCGCAGCGTAAGGCGAAGAAAAACGGTCATCGCTGATCAGCAACTCCCCATAGAGAGGATAGTTGTGAGTTACCGCCCGAACGCTGGCCAGCAGGAACTGATCGTCGTGAATCAATACGCTGGCGAAATTCACGGTTTCGGCATGGCGCACGGTGTCGAGCAATTCACGCTGGGCAGGTTCCGGGAAGCGGGTGCCTTCCAGTACCAGGTCGCCGCCCAGGGCAACTGCGGTACGCTGACTGAAACGATCGTTTACGGTGTCCCGTAATGCCAGCATGGTGGTCATTGCCAATGCCGCCACCAGCATGGCCAGAGCCTGAATACGAAAGGCGGGCGAGCGCCAGGGTTTGAGGAAGGCGCCGGACGTGCGTTGCTTACTCGCCACTGAGCTGACCCTCCTGAAGCGTGCAGGTGCGCTGACAACGGCTGGCCAGTTCCGGGTCGTGAGTCACCAGTACCAGAGCGGTCTGTTGCTCCTGATTCAACCGGAAGAGCAGGTCTGCAACATGGTCACCGTTGGCAAAATCCAGGCTGCCAGTGGGTTCATCGGCAAACAGGATGGCGGGGGAGACCGCAAAGGCGCGGGCCAAAGCGACCCGCTGTTGTTCACCGCCCGACAGTTGCGCCGGGAAATGGTGGTGACGCTGGCCAAGCCCTACCTGCTCGAGCCAGTGACTGGCGATGTCCCGGGCGTTGTCTCGCCCCAGGATTTCCAGAGGCAGCATGACGTTTTCCATGGCATTCAGGTCAGCCACCAGCTGAAACTGCTGAAACACAAAACCGCAATGCTTGCCGCGCAGGCGGGCTCTGGGGTCTTCGCTAAGGCTGCTGAACGCTTGGCCCTGTAGCAGGACTTCTCCGGATGTGGGCACATCCAGACCGGCCAACAAGGACAACAGTGTCGACTTGCCGGAGCCGGAAGGGCCCGTAATGGCCAGGCTGTCGCCAGCATTTACCTGTAACGTGATATTCTGCAACAGTGTCAGGTCGCCGTCCGGCCCGGAGACCTGTTTTCCTACATTTTTGGCATTCAGAACCGGAGTTGTATTGCTCATGTTGTCTCTCATGGTCAGGCCACTGTTGCTGATGGCACTTGTTGGATTCGCAACGCTAGCGCGTGCGAACGGGATTCTGATACTGGGCGATAGTATCAGTGCAGCCTATGGCATTGAAAAGTCACAAGGCTGGGTTCACCTGTTTGAACAGTCACTGGATGCGTCCTGCAGCAATCTGGAAGTGATCAATGCGTCAGTCAGTGGCGAAACCACTGCCGGTGGCAAAAGCCGGCTGCCCGGCCTGCTTGAGCAGCATCAGCCGGAGATCGTGGTTATCGAACTGGGTGGCAATGATGGATTGCGTGGACTGTCCCCCATAGCCATGAGACAGAATATCGCGCAGATGGTTTCGTTAAGCCGTGAAAGTGGTGCAACCCCTGTGTTGCTCGGTATGCGGATTCCGCCGAATTATGGCGAGCAGTATGCTCGCTTGTTTGAACAGCAGTTTGCCCAGGTGGCCAGGGAACTGGATGTGCCGCTGTTCCCGTTTTTTCTGGAGGGCGTCTTCGAACAAGACGGTATTCAGAAGGACGGTATCCACCCCACGGCGGATGTCCAGCCCTTACTGCTGGACAATGCCCTGACGGTGATCGGCCCGCTGTTACCCGTTGGTTGTGCGTCCGTGTCAGCCAACACCGCTGACCAACGGGCAGGATAGGGAGTTTGCATGTTTGATCTGGTCTCGCCCTGGCAGGAAGTGCTGGATTACTGGTTTGAGGATGGGATTGAACGGGGCTGGCCCAGTGAGCCGGCCATGCGCAAATGGTTTCGGGCCAATGCCGGTGATGACGCCGAAATCGAGCACCGTTTTGCCCCGATGGTCGATGCCGCACTGCAGCAGGAGCTGGTGGACTGGGAGCGCCAGCCCTTGTCCCGCTTGGCCCTGATTTTGGTGTTGGACCAGTTCCCCCGTCATATTTTCCGCCGAACCCCCCGGGCATTTGCCGGTGACCACCGGGCTGCCACGCTGGCAGTGGAAGGGTTGTCACGACGGATGACCAGCAGTCTGCCGCCGTGTGGCCAGGTCTTCTTTGTCATGCCGTTAATGCATGCAGAAGACGAGGATCTGCATGATCTGTGCGTGAGCTCCCTTGAAGCGATTCAGCAAGAGGCGCCAGGGGCCATCCAGGGCTCTATCGAGGGCCACCTGACAGCGGCAAGGGAACACCGGGAGATCATTCGCCGTTTTGGCCGCTTCCCGCACCGAAACAAGGTACTCGGCCGTGACAGCAGTAGTGACGAGCGGCATTTTCTGGAAACCCACTCAGGGTATGGTCAGTAAAGAGGGCTCAGGTGCCTGATGTGGTGTTCTTGCGACGGATATAGAGTGTCTTGTTCACTCGTGCGACGCACTCACCTTCATTATTGACGATCTCGACTTGCCAGGTTGGCAGGTATTTCTCTCCACTCTCTGTGGCTTCATGTATCGCCCTCAGGTCATCGTCGGTCAACCGGAAGTGCGCATGGACCCGGCCCTTGCCGGGGCGGATGAAGTCAATGTCTGCGCGTTTGTCCCATACCACATATTCCCGCCCGAGTACGTTCATGACCATGAGCATATAAAAGGGGTCGACCATGGAATACAGGCTGCCACCAAAATGCGTGCCGACATAATTACGGTTGAACCAGTGCAGGCCCATTGAGACTTTCAGTTCACGAAAGTCTTCGGCGAGATAATCGACGCGAACGCCGGCCCCAAGGTAGGGGCCGTAGATGTTCAAAAACCATCGCAGTCCTTTGGGGCTTCGCGCAAAGCGAGTCAAAATATTGCTCATGTTATCCGTTACCGGGCTCAAGGACAGCCAGGGCTGCGTGCATACGGTTTTTGGCGTTGGCGCAAACAGCGCCTTGATGCCGCTCCAGCAGCCTGGCCATCTCATCCAGTACTGCGAAGCCCTGACGCTTCATGGCGGCAGGTAACGCCTCCAGCTGCCAGGCGAGGCGGCGTTGGCGCTCGGGCTCGGGCGAGGGCACCCCGGCCAGTGCTTCAAAGGCAACCGCCAGTACCAGATCCTGTTCCTCACATTGATCCCCGGTGGGCAGCGCCTGCAAGCTCTCTTGCATGGCTTGCCACTGTTCCCATTCGCTCATGCGGTCAAGGCGCTCTCTGGCCCGTCGCCGTAACTGCTGCAGCTGACGATTCATGTCTCTGGGCAAGCGCAGATCACTGAAGGTATCGATTTCGCTGAGACTGGCAGATAGCTGCTTCGCGTTGTCACGGGAAAAGGGAGCAACCAGAGTGGATTCCAGTTGCGATAGCGCTTTTTGTGCCTCATCCAGCCGTGCACTTTGCTGGGCTTTTTGGGCGTCGTGCAGGCGATTGCGCTCGTTAAAGACCCGGTCCATGGCGCGCTTGAAGGACTTCTGCATGCCACGATGAACGGAGGGCGGAACCCAGCCGGTAGTACGCCACTGTTTTTGTAGCTGCTGGGCCTGTCTGACGGATTCCTGAATCTGTCCATCTTCGATGGGCAGTGATTGCGCCTGTTGAATAAGACCCTCACGTTGGCTACGGGCCTGTTCGATCCAGTGATTCAGCTTGTCATCCAGATCAGACAGCAGGGCGGAAAAACGTTTCTGCACTTCCCGGTTGTCGGTGAACCGTACTGGTTGAAGCTGCTTCCAATCCTTGGGGGCCTGCTGGCGAATCTGCCAGATGGCTTCCCAGTCCACGTTTTCCCAGCTCTGATTAGCCATGAAGCTTTCGAGTTGCTGGCAAAGCTCCTGTCGCTTTATGAGATTCTGCTGACGCAATGCGTCTTGCTCGGCAAAGTGTGCCTGGCAGGGCAAGTAAGCCTGATCAGTCGCCTGTTTGAATCGGTCCCAAAGTGCCTGGTCTTCATCCTGATCTGAACTCATCAGGGCTCGCCATTCGTCATGGAGGGCCTGTATGGCCGTGGCGAGCTCGGGCGGGTCCATGCCGTCGTTGGTCGTTGCTAGCCCTTCCATTTTCTCGCAAAGGGCTTCTTTTTTGGGCTGGGCAGCAAAACGATGCCAGTCTTGTAGCTCCGCTCGGCGTTCGGTCAGTTTGGCCAGCTCTTTACTGAGAACACTGTCCTTCTCTTCCTCAGCGATGGACTCGGCCTTGTGCCACAGGCGGTTGGCATGGCGCAGATTCCCTTTGCTGAGTTCGCGCTTCAGCGCCACCAGCAAACCCCGGTGAGGCGTCGTGCGGGGCTTGCGGGCATCGGGTTTGGGTGACGCTGCGGCGGGTTCAGCGATACCCATCAAGGCACTGGGACGAGGATATTCAGAGGGCCATTGCTGTGACAGTAGCAACAAGGCATCGGCAGATTCTGCTTCGAGAGCCTGGGAGGCCAGCGAAAGCATTTTCTCGAAGGCTGCGACCAGATCGTTGAAACCGCGGGTTTCATTTTCATCGGCAGGGCTTTGTTGATGGGCGCTCTGCCAGCGGCGCTGTTGGGTCGCAAGGGCAGAGCGGAGCTCCCCCAGTTGTTGCTCCCAGGTTTGCGAATCGCTCTGACTCAGCAGCTGATAAAGTGCATGGGCAGAAGCGTCACGCTCGGTCCGGGCGGTATCACGCAGGGCTTCAAGACGGTGCGCTTCCTGTAGCGAATTCAGTTGTTCCCGGCATTGCTGGAGGGCCTGGCTTACGCGTGCAGAGAGGTCCGGAGTCGCATTATCACGGTGTTGTTGCCACTGTTGCTCAAGTTGCTCAAGGCGGGGACCGTAGAGCGCATCGGCACTGCGCCGGGCATGCTGCTCAAGGCGATCTGCAAGATGAACCACTTTTGCGTTGCGGGCCTCTTGGGCCTGCTCTTTCTCCTGCAGTACCCGGGCTTGGTCCCGTGCCAGGCGAACCACCCGCTTGTCACGGCCTTCCCGAGCGAGTCGTTTCAGCGTGGGCAAATCGGAAATCTGTTGGGCGGCGCTAACACGCAAGGCTTCGGTGCGGCCATCAACCGCCAGGCGAAACAGGGCGGATGGATCCCGCAGGCGTTCGATGGCTGCTTGTTGGCAGTGGTCGTCTGGACTGTTCTCGGCGATGAAGCGTAAAGCGTCATCGTTACCGGTCAATCGGATCAGCCGTAAACGGGTATCCTGATTCGGGGCATCATCTGTGGTCCCGGCCAATAATGCCATGATCCGCATGGATGCGGCTTCACGTACCGAGGGCGCTTCATCACGCTGGTGAATTTCATCAAGGAGAGACAGTTCAATCAGTCTGCCTGCGGCGGCGGCCCGGACCAGGGCACTGGCATCTCCCCGCGACAGTTGTGCCAAGATCTGGGCGTCGTCACGGGGGTTAAGCAGTTCGATAGCTTTGAGTCGAATGTCAGGGTTGGCATGTTGCCAGCGGGGTTTAAGAAATCGGCCAAACATAATGTCGCGCCCGGTATCCCGGGTTCCTTATTGTGTGAAGCAGATTCCTTCTCCCAGGGTCACTGCTTCATTCGTGAGGCTATCAGCGCGTCCTTCTCGTCCCAGAGGTCTCCAATCCATTGCTGGAAACGGGCGCGGAATTCCGGATCCGATTCGTAATCACCCTCTGAGGCCCAGGCGGGGATCACCCGTTGCTGCACGATGACGTCCACGACTGGCATGGCGCCACCCAGATAGGCCAGCAACGAACGCGGTGCACCCGGAGGGTAGATAATGGTCACATCAAGCAGATTTCGCAAATGTCCTGACATGGCATTGAGCGTAAAGGCGGCGCCGCCGGCCTTGGGTTTGAGCAGGTACTGGTAAGGCGAAGCCTGTGAGGCATGCTTCTTCGCATCGAAGCGAGTGCCTTCGAAGAAATTCATTACCGAGGTGGGGAAGTACGCGAACTTCTCGCATGCCTTGCGGGTGGTTTCCAGATCCTTGCCTTTCAACGAGGGATCACGGGCGATTTCATCCTTGGTGTAGCGTTTCATGAACGGGAAATCCAGCGCCCACCAGGCGAGCCCCAAAATCGGTACCTTGATCAGCTCTTGCTTGAGGAAAAACTTGAGAAAGGGGATGCGGCGGTTGGATATTTTCTGGAGGACAAGAATGTCCGCCCAGGTTTGATGGTTGCAGGTGACCAGATACCACTGATTGCGGTCCAGAGATTCCATGCCGGTGATGTTCCAGCGAGTCTGGCTGGTAAGCGCAGCAATCCCGTTGTTGATCCCGATCCAGGTCTCGGCAATAAAGACCAGTACCTTCGATAGCCCAACCTGGGCAGCGTCAAACGGGAAAACCAGCTTCAGCAGGGCAAAGAAGAACAGGACCGGGCAGAGAATCAGGGTATTCAGGACGATCCCAAGAAGAGCCAGTGAACCGCGAATCTTGTGCCAGAAAGTCATAGTAGCGCCATCGTCAGTGTGCCAGTGGCGGATGCTAACCAATGGTGTCGGTGTTGTCCCGTGCCGTTTCGGTCATTCTTTTTATGGACAGGATTTCCCGTAATGAAAAGAGCCGCTATGCTCGGATGCATGAGCGCCAAGGAAAGCCGCTTACTGAGTCTGCTGGTGGTGATGATACTCGTCAGCCAGCCGACAACAGCAGCCGAAGAGCTGAGCGGGGATGACGAATTTTCTGACGATAGCGGACCCAACCCCTGTCGACATGAGCTTGTGTCACAAGGCTGGCTTGACCGTACCCATGGCTGGATGTCCCGAACAGTATGTGGCCCCAGTCGCTGGGTTGATGGATTTTTTGCCCGTCCTGATGATGTCTACGAAGATGCGGCCGGCACCCAGTTACGCATTGTTGGTGCTAACCGTTGGCAAGATAACGACGATGACAGCAGCGAATTCAATATCCGTGGCAAGGTCGAATTGCCCAATCTTCAGCACCGTTTGAGTCTGGTGTTTGATAACGAGAATGATCGAAACGATGAGCTTCGTGATGGTCTCGATACACGACCAGAAGAGGTAGGTCAGGACGACGGGGGCTTTCGCAGTGCCTTGCGCTGGGCCGCCAACATGCCAGATCGCATGAATGTGGACATTGATGTGGGGCTCCGCTCCGAGCTGACTACCTTCGTGCGTGCCCGATACCGCTGGTTTACCCCGATAGGGCAGAGTCTATGGGCATTCCGGTTTACCCAGAAGGGCTATTGGGAAGACCCTGAGGGGTTTGGCACCAACAGCCTGTTCGAGTTTGATCGGCCGGTCACCTTGAATACCAGTTTCCGTTTCAGCAGCGAATACGAGCTGACCGAAGAGAATAACGAACTGAACCGTGACTGGTATTTCAACCAGAATGCGCGATTGTACTGGCAGCTTGGGCAACGGACCGGGCTGAGCTACAGCATCGGCCTGGATGGGTATACCGATCCGGTTGCGGCGGTAGAGAATTGGCGTACCAGCATTCGTTTTCGGCAAAGCATCTGGCGCCCGTGGTTTTTCTGGGAGCTGGAGCCGTACGTTTACTGGCCAAGGGAGTTTGGATACGAAGGGATCAGCGGGGTAGTTATCAGGCTGGAAGTGCAGGCAGGTCTGCCGGAGTGGGAGCCCCGTAGCAGACCTGCCGCCAGTAGCGAATAAGTCAGTTGGCCCAGCCGCTTTTGGGGCGGCGGCCGCCGCGAGAGCGAAGTACAAAGCCAAAAATCATGCCGATCAAGGCAATACCGACGCCAGTCAACCACATCTGCGACGTGTTGTTATTACGCAGCATGACGTTTTCAGCCTTGACCTGATCCAGTTCGGAGCGATACAGGCTCAGCTCCTCGTTCAGGCGACGGTTGGCCTGATCGAGACGGATAGGGTCAGACGCCACTTCCTGCAACTGTTCCAGTTCGTCGCTGCGAGAGGTCAGGGACTGTTTCAGCTCGCCCGCCTGTTCAGACAATGCATCGCGCTCTCCCTTGATCTCGGCCAGCTGGGTGCGCAGTTTGGCGGCCTCGGCTTTCGCCTGCTCGCTTTCGTTGCGGGCCCGCTCAAGCTGGATCGCCGCCGTGGGCGACTGGCTGAGGTACTGTTTGCCGATATAACCGTCGATATCGCCATAGCGGATCTTGGCCCAGTCACCTTCGAAGCCCATGAACTCAATCCGGGTGCCGCTTTTGATACCCCGGTGCAGAATGCGTCCGCTGGGGTTGGCAGCTGCGCGAATCGGCACATAAATACTGTCATCGACCCAGGCTGCCGAGGCGTGAGCACCTCCCCAGACCATAACCAGTGCCAATACGGCAATCACTCGTGCGAGCATGAATCACTCCTCAATATACAAGTCGCGCAGTCTAGAACACTGCATCAGCGTGCGGCGCTACCATAATCACAAATCGCGCCGCAGGCCGTGGCATCTTTGTAAAAAATCGATAATTCCGGGGGGCTAGGGCAGTACTTTCTTAAAGGGCTTGACCTTCACCCCAGCGTAAACACCAGCTTCGATGTAGGGATCGGCATCGGCCCATTGCTGCGCCGCCTCAAGTGATTCGAACTCCGCAACGACCAGTGAGCCGGTAAAGCCGGAATCGCCTGGTTCTTCGCTGTCGATAGCCGGGTGGGGGCCGGCGAGAAGCAGCCGGCCCTGTTCTTTCAGGGTCTGCAGGCGAGCGAGATGGGCCTCTCTGGCCTGCTTGCGAAGCGGCAGGGAATTGGCGACATCTTCGCTGATAATGGCGTAAAACATGGTGTTTCCTTTGCGGTTAACCGTTCTTCTGGCCCATCATTTCTTCAAATGACAGCCCGGTGAGTTTGCTGAGACGTCTGAGCAGATAAAAGAGCGCCAGGGCAAAGATGATCATCGACGGAATCACGATGACCGGATAGCTCAGCGCGGTCATCTTGCCCAGCTCCTCGTTAAACGCTGCCGTGCCGGGCGGGCTTTTCAGAAGCACAATGGCCAATACGTAATTGAGAACCGAGGAGACAAAGAAGGAGCCGGCAATCATCCATGAGGCGACCACCAGGGTGCGCTCGAACGCTTGCTCTGTATTTTTGAAGGCCAGACCCGCCGANATCTTCTCCAGGTCGAAAAGGGTGTCGTTGTATACCAGTGTGCGCACCAACGGGTAGCGGGTGTACAGCGAGCCTACGGTGGCCAGCCCGAGNAGACCGGGAATGGCGGCTTCNTTGATCGCCATGTACTTGGCATCCAGCTCAAGCAGGCCAATGCCCCCGGTGAGCATGATGCTGACAATGCCNAACCCTGAGTAGAAGTTGATCTTGCGGCTGGTGAGCAGGTCGCGAAGCCCGTATCCAAGNGGGAAGGCCAGGGCGACCACAATGGCCCACTTGGTGCCAAGATAGTCGTCAGTGGACAACTTGCTGAGAATCAGAGTGGGAATAATGATGTTGACCAGCAGGTTGGCCAGCATGCTTTCCTTGCGGGGGNTGGCCGCAGAAGCCTGTTTTTCCTGGGGTGTATTGTCTGTCATCGGGATCCGGGTGTGTATGGCATGTCACGCCGTGCTGCGTNTGNCGCATTGCAGGCGGTGATCGGTAGCGCCTGATGGTAGCGGCATCAGCGCAGTAATTCACCCTGCAATATGGTAACTTACCGACCTGTTTTTGACCNTGAGGTTCCCGTGGATCCATCCGCCCGTTGTTACGATCTTCACAGTCACAGTCTNGCATCAGACGGTGCGCTGGCACCNGCTGCCCTGGTAGACCGTGCGGCGGACTATGGCGTGACGCATCTGGCGCTGACNGATCACGANACCCTGGCAGGGCTTGAGGAGGCACACGACGCGGCGGTNCGTCGCGGGATNACCCTGATTAACGGTATCGAGCTCTCGGTNCGTCACGACNGCCGGGAATTCCATGTGCTTGGGCTTTGGCTGGATACGGACAATGCCCGNCTCAANGACCGGGTGGCAAGCCAGCAGGCNGCNCGGGTGAACCGTGCCCGCGAGATNGGTCGCCGNCTTGACCGGGCNGCCGGGCTGGCGAATAGCTATGAGCGGACCTGTGANCTNGCGGGGACNGATGCTCCGGGACGCCCCTTGTTTGCCCGTTATCTGGAGCAGGCAGGNCGTGTGCGNAACAGTCGCCACGCCTTCAANCGTTTTCTCAAACAGGGGCAATCCGCCTTTGTGGCGACCCCCTGGTGTACCATGGAGGAGGCGATTGCAGACATCCATGCGGCCGGAGGGCTGGCCGTGCTGGCGCATCCCCAGGCTTATGGNTTTACCCGTAAACGGTTGCGTCAGTTCCTGACGGCATTCAAGTCTGCGGGTGGCGATGGGCTGGAAGTNGCCATGCCCGGGTTGACCCGACAACAGACAGAACTGCTCAACGAGTGTTGGCAACACTTCGATTTGCAGGTGTCTGCCGGCTCAGATTTCCATTCGCCAGANCAGAAATGGCTGGCGTTGGGGCGTTTGCCCGAGGTGCCTGCAGGTGCGGTGCCNGTGTGGGAAGGGCGCCTGANCAGTTGATNTATGNCACANNAAAGCCAANNATTTTCAATGTGTTACCGATAANACCTAAAGCTGAATNTTAATCCTTAANCGCAAGCGCGCCCGANATTATGACTGACGTACTTTACATTCACCCTGAAACTCCCCAGCCACGNCTTATTCGNCAGGCCGTAGAGGTGATTCGCGACGGNGGCTTGATCGCTTACCCGACGGATACGACCTACGCGTTAGGCTGCTGCATCGGTGAAAAGGCCGCGCTGGACCGCTTGATCCGGCTTCGTCAGCTGGACAAAAAGCACCAGTTTTCCCTGTTGTGNCAGGATCTTTCNGTGCTGGCTATCTATGCCAAGGTTGAAAACCCGGATTATCGCCTGCTCAAGGCGCATACTCCCGGCCCCTACACCTTCATCCTCAACGGCACCACAGAGGTGCCNCGTCGTTTGATGGATGCCAAGAAACGGACCATCGGTATTCGTGTGCCGGACCATGCCATCTGCCAGGCCCTGTTGGCAGAACATGGCCAGCCGATCATGACCTCTACCTGCCATNTGCCCAACGACGAGTTCCCGTTAACTGACCCTCAGGATGTGCGCGATTTCCTGCAGGGCAAAGTGGATTTGGTCATCGACGGGGGCTTCTGTGGGGTACAGGAAACCACCGTTATTTCGCTGGTGGACGGTGATGGGCCCGAAGTCATCCGCGAGGGCGCAGGCCCGGTGGACAGCATCTACTGATTCCTGCCTGTATTTTGCACAGTGAGGCGTGTTCAGGGCGCTTTTCCCTGTCCCTGAAGACCCGCTTCACCGTATAATCGCGGGCTTTCCCCTTTGACACCCAAGAACGGGCATAAGGAGTCGATTTTGAGTTCCGTGGTTCCCTCCCAGCGAGTTGTTTCCGGCATGCGCGCCACTGGCCGTCTGCATCTGGGGCATTACCATGGCGTGCTGAAAAACTGGGCGCGNCTNCAGCANGAGTTTGAATGTTTTTTCTTCGTTGCTGACTGGCACGGCCTGACCACAGAGTACGAGAACCCTCAAAAAATCGAGCAACACGTCTGGGATCTGGTTATCGACTGGCTTGCGTCGGGCGTCAACCCGGGTTCTGCCACCCTTTTTATCCAGAGCCAGGTGCCGGAACACGCCGAGCTACACCTTCTTCTGTCGATGATGACCCCGTTATCCTGGTTGGAAAGGGTGCCGACCTATAAAGACCAGCAGGAAAAGCTGCGTGAAAAAGACCTGAGCACCTATGGGTTCCTCGGCTACCCGCTGCTGCAGTCTGCCGATATTCTGGCTTACCGTGCCGGCCAGGTACCGGTGGGTGCAGATCAGGTCGCCCACGTTGAGCTGACTCGTGAAGTCGCCCGTCGTTTTAACCACCTTTATGGCCGCGAACCAGGCTTCGAAGAGGCGGTTGAGGCTGCCATCAAGAAGATGGGCAAGAAACAATCCAAGATTTACCTGAATCACCGCCGCCAGTACCAGGAAAAAGGCGACGAAGCGGCACTGGAAACCGCCCGTGCTCTGGTCGACAACCAGCAGAACATTACCCTGGGCGACAAAGAACGTCTGATGGGCGACCTGGAAGGGGGGGGCAAGGTTATCCTGCCGGAACCTCAGGCCCTGCTGACGCCCGCCTCGAAGATGCCGGGGCTGGATGGTCAAAAAATGTCCAAGTCCTACGGCAACTTCATCAGCATGCGTGAAGAGCCTGCGGACGTAGAAAACAAGATTCGCCGGATGCCCACCGACCCCGCCCGTGTGCGACGTACCGACGCGGGTGATCCGGACAACTGTCCGGTATGGCAATTCCATATGGTGTACTCTGACGACACCACCCGTCAGTGGGTACGTGAAGGCTGCACCAGTGCAGGCATCGGCTGTCTGGACTGCAAAAAGCCCATTATCGAAGCCGTTCAGGAAGAGTTGGAGCCGATTCGCAAGCGTGCCGAGGAGCACCTTCGAAACCCTGACCTGGTACGCACCATCGTCGCCGAAGGCTGTGAAGAGGCCCGCGAGGCGGCCCGTGCGACACTGGAAGAAGTGCGCGCCGTGATGGGCCTCAACTACCGTTAAGGCAGACAGGGACATGTCAGAAACCGTAGAGCCAACCGTCACCGACCCGGCACCACCCGCAGGGCAGCACGCCCAGCAGGCGGAAATGCCCTTCGGGCTGGTGTACGGCAAGGCCATCACCAAGCTACCGGACGATCTTTACATCCCGCCGGATGCGCTGGAGGTGTTCCTGGAGGCCTTTGAAGGCCCCCTGGATCTGCTGCTGTATCTGATCAAGCGCCAGAACCTGGATATTCTCGATATCCCGGTGGCCACCATCACCGCCCAGTACATGGAGTACGTGGAGTTGATGAAGGCCATGAATTTCGAATTGGCCGCGGAATATCTGGTGATGGCCGCCATGCTGGGCGAGATCAAATCCCGCATGCTGCTGCCACGCTACAAGGACGACGAAGAGGAAGAGGGCGAGGACCCTCGTGCAGAGCTGATTCGCCGTCTGCAGGAATACGAACGTTTCAAGAAAGCCGCAGAAGATATCGACGAGCTGCCCCGCCTGGAGCGTGACGTGTTCCCGGCCCAGGCCAAACGGCCGGAGTACTCCCGGGAAAAGGCCCAGCCCGATGTGGATATGCGTGAGCTGCTGCTGGCGTTGAAAGAAGTGATGCACCGGGCAGACATGTTCGAGAGCCACCAGGTGTCCCGGGAGAAACTGTCTACCCGTGAACGCATGGCCAATGTTCTCGACAAGCTCAAGGGGCGCGAATTTGTNCCCTTTATCGAGNTGTTCAACCCNGAAGAGGGGCGNCTTGGGGTGGTGGTGAGCTTTCTTGCCATCCTGGAATTGGTCAAAGGCTCGNTGATCGAGCTGGTACAGACGGAATCGTTNGCTCCGATTCATGTCAAGGCCAAGACCCTGGTGATGGAAGAATCGGAAGTGCTGGCTCAACTGGAAATCGATGATGAGCCCGGNTTTGATGACGACGCCCATGATGGAACCGAGGGGTAAGCGTGGACGCTGANCAGATAAAAAGAATACTGGAAGCNGCGATACTGGTCGCCGAAGGGCCGCTGGACCGTGATGGCATGCTGAGCCTTTTCGATGAAGAAGACCGGCCCAGCAAGCANGAGCTGGCCAAGCTTCTCGAGTCCATCAGTGAGGATTACGAAGCGCGNGGCATTTACCTGCGCGAAGTGGCGTCNGGGTTTCGTTTTCAGGCGCGNCCGGAGCTGGGNCCCTGGGTCAGTCGTCTGTGGCAGGAAAANCCCCCNCGNTATAGCCGGGCCATTCTTGAGACNCTGGCCCTGATTGCCTATCGNCAACCGATTACACGTGGTGAAATCGAGGAAATTCGTGGTGTTTCGGTAAGCTCCCATATCGTCAAGAGNCTGCTGGAGCGAAACTGGGTCAGGGTAGTGGGCCACCGGGATGTGCCGGGACGTCCGGCCATGTTCGCCACCACNCGGCAGTTTCTGGATTATTTTGACCTGAAAAGNCTCGAAGACTTGCCGCCGTTGTCCGAGATTCGNGANCTGGACAAGGTCAACGAAGAACTGGAACTCACCGATGTTCCGCCGGTCAATGCNTCGCCTGGTGATGANGATGAAGCGCCAGCNGGCGAAGATGGCCGCGGTTTGCTGGATGAAGANCGTGAACACCGCCTGCCCAGTGACCAGGAGAGCTTCCCGGGGCTGGAGCAGGAACCGGATATTGATGAAGAGTCGCTGATGAGCATGGACAACGTGGATGCCGTACTCAGCAGCTTTGAGCAGGAATTCCGTCGCAAGCCGGCCAACGAGACCATCATGGATGGCGAGGCCGAGCCGGCTGCCAGCGACGATGACGAGCAGGCTGAAAGCAGTGTGACACTTGCCGAGAGCGAGGCTGACAATGCAGCAGGTGCCGAAGACAGTATAGAGGACAGCCAAAACCGTCATGATTGAAACGGAAAAGCTACAGAAAGTCCTGGCCCGTGCGGGCCTGGGCTCCCGCCGTGAACTGGAAACCTGGATCGAAGCCGGTCGGGTGTCCGTGAACGGTAATGTCGCCACCCTGGGAGACCGGGTGGGACCTGAAGACACCTTACGTGTGGATGGCAGGATTATTAAAGTGAAGGCCGAGGAAGACATCGTTCAACGCGTGATTATGTATCACAAGCCCGCAGGGGAGGTCTGTTCGCGAAACGACCCGGAAGGCCGTGCCACGGTGTTTGATAATCTGCCGCGCCTGAATGGCTTGCGCTGGGTGCAGGTTGGGCGTCTGGATCTCAACACTACCGGCTTGCTGCTGTTCACCACCGACGGCGAGTTGGCCCACCGTCTCATGCACCCATCCAATGGCTTCGTGCGCGAATATGCGGTGCGGGTTCGTGGTGATCTGACCGCGGAAAAACGCCAGGCGATGCTGGACGGTGTCCTGCTGGAAGATGGCGTATCCAAATTCGAAAGCATTGACGATGCCGGTGGCGCAGAAGAAGGCGCCAACCATTGGTATAAGGTCACTCTGGTCGGCGGTAAATACCGCGAAGTGCGCCGCCTGTTCCAGTCACAGGATCTCGAAGTGGCCCGTCTGATGCGGGTGCGTTTTGGTGATCTGCGCCTGCCGCCGCAGCTCCGCCAGGGCCGCTGGATGGACCTGGATGAAGCCCAGATCAAGAGTCTGATCGAAAGGGTCGAGCTCAAAGGCAAAAAGTACACCGGCCTGTATGGTCGTGCTCGCCTGCGCCATCAGCGCAACGGCAGCAAGCCTCCCAGAAAAGGGCGTCGTGGTCCGTATCGGCGTTAACCTGCGCAGGGTATTGTGCCTGGCGCCGGTTATCGGAACAGGCACGCGGGGCTGATCGTCAGCCCCATGCGCTCTCAATCTTTCCACGCCTATGGAAGTCGCATCACCCGGCCTACCAGTGCTGGCAGGGCGGTTTCCACTCTCAGGATGCGTTGCCCAAAGCCGTGACAGGCAAACCCCTTGTCGCGCAGCATCTCGACCTCATAGTCTGTCCAGCCGCCTTCAGGTCCAATCGCCAGCGTCACGGCGTCTGTCAGATCGGACGGCATGGCGGGGAAGTCCCCCGGATGGGCGATAAGGCGACGACTGTCACCCGCCCAACCATCCAGCACGTCTTCAACAAAGGGCTTGAACCGGGGGGCGAGGATCAGCTCCGGCATTTGGGTATCCCGGGCCTGCTCCAGTCCCAACAGCATTTTTTCCCGTAGCAGCTCGGCTTTCAGATTCGGGGTCTGCCAATAGCTCTTGTCCACCTTCCAGCTGTTGATCAGCACAATGCGTTTAATGCCGAGGCTGGTGGCATCAATCAGGATGCGTTTGAGCATCTTGGGGCGGGGGAGCGCCAGAAGAAGGTTAAGGGGCAGGGGCGTCGCAGCTTCAGATTCAGGATTAAAAGTGAGCTCTACTCCATTGTTTTTAATGGATTCTATGGTTCCCTTTCCGGTGCCTCCGTTAAGGATCCCGGTGCGCAATGTGTCGCCAACCGACAGTTTTAATACCCCGCAAACATGGCGAGCCTGACGATCACTCAAGCGCCACAGCCCATCCGTCAGGGCCTGCTCGGGGTGTAATAGCAGCAAATTCATGCCCGGGATTATCGCACAGCGTTGACGCAAATCACTGTTTTATTGGCTTTTGCGGCACTATGACACGGGAAGCCGGGTTGGTAGAGTGTGCGCCTGTCAGAACAACCGTATTTGTGGAGAAAAGCATGCAGTTTCAGGGTACTGATCAATATGTCGCGACAGATGACCTGAAAATGGCGGTAAATGCTGCCATCGCGCTGAAGCGCCCCCTGCTGATCAAGGGCGAGCCCGGCACCGGTAAAACCCTGCTTGCCGAGCAGGTTGCGGCGTCACTGGGGCTGCCGCTGCTGTCCTGGAATGTGAAGTCCACCACCAAGGCTCAGCAAGGGCTCTACGAATACGACGCGGTCTCCCGTCTGCGGGACTCACAGCTGGGTGCTGAAGGCGTAGAGGACGTTTCCAACTACCTCAAGAAAGGCAAGCTGTGGGAAGCCTTTACCCATGAGGGTCAGGTGGTACTGTTGATTGATGAAATCGACAAGGCCGACATCGAGTTCCCCAACGATCTGTTGCAGGAACTGGATCGCATGGAGTTCTTCGTCTACGAAACCGGCGAGACCATCAGTGCCAAACAGCGCCCGATCGTGATCATCACCTCCAACAATGAGAAAGAGCTGCCCGACGCCTTCCTGCGCCGCTGCTTCTTCCACTACATCAACTTCCCCGATGCCCAAACCATGCAGGCCATCGTGGATGTGCATTTCCCGGAAATCAAAAAGACCCTGGTCAGCGAGGCACTGGAGATCTTCTTCGATCTGCGCAAGGTGCCGGGCCTGAAGAAGAAGCCTTCAACCAGCGAGCTGATCGACTGGCTCAAACTGTTGATGGCCGACGATATCCCGGAAGACATCCTGCGTAACCGCGATACCAAGAGTGCCATTCCGCCGCTGTACGGTGCCTTGCTGAAGAACGAGTCTGATGTGCAGCTGCTGGAACGCCTGGCCTTCATGAACCGCCGCGAAAGCTAAGCCCCATGCTGATCGGATTTTTCGAAAACCTGCGCCGCTACCGGGTACCCGTTACCCTTCGCGAGCTGCTGGATCTGTTTGATGCCCTGCAGGCTCATGTGGCCTTCGGCTCGGTGGATGATTTTTACCTGCTGAGCCGGGCCGTCATGGTCAAGGACGAGAAGTACTACGACCGCTTTGACCAGGCCTTTGCCAATTACTTCGAGGGGCTCGAAACCCTTGAGCCAGACTGGCTCAGCAAGGTGATCCCCGACGAGTGGCTGCGCAAGGAGCTGGAGAAGAACCTGTCCCCTGAAGAGTTTGAAAAGCTCAAAGGGCTGGGGAGTCTCGAAAAGATCATGGAAGAGCTGCGCAAGCGGCTGGAAGAGCAACAGAAACGCCACCAGGGCGGCAACAAATGGGTCGGCACTGGCGGCACCAGTCCCTTTGGTGGCCACGGCGCCAACCCCGAAGGCGTGCGCATGACAGGCCCGTCGCGCAACAAGCGGGCGGTGAAAGTCTGGGAAAAGCGCGAATTCCGCAATCTGGATGACTCGGTCGAGCTGGGTATCCGTAACATCAAGCTCGCCCTGCGCCGGCTACGCAAGTTTGCCCGCACCGGTCGTGACGAAGAGCTGGATATCGACGACACCATCTCGTCCACGGCCCGCAATGCTGGGCTGCTCGATATCAAGATGCGGCCCGAGCGGGAAAACCGCGTCAAGGTCCTGCTGTTCTTTGATGTGGGCGGCTCCATGGACCCGTACATCAAGACCTGTGAAGAGCTGTTCTCTGCCGCCCGGCTGGAGTTCAAGCACATGGAGTATTTCTACTTCCATAACTTCATCTACGAATACGTCTGGAAGGACAACCGCCGTCGTTGGGACGAAAAGGTGTCCACCTGGGATGGGCTGCACAAGTACGGTAACGACTACAAAATCATCTTTGTCGGCGATGCCGCCATGAGCCCCTACGAAGTCAATTCTGTGGGGGGCAGTGTGGAGCACTGGAACGAAGAGGCCGGTGCCGTTTGGTTCCAGCGGATCAAGGAAACCTACGAGAAGGTGGTGTGGCTCAACCCCGAGCCCGAGCGCGCCTGGCAGATGACCACCTCGACCCAGTGGATCAAGCAATTGTCGGAAGACAAGATGTTCCCGCTGACCATCGAAGGCCTGGAAAAGGCCATGCGGCATTTGAGCAAGTGAGGACGCTGATACCTGACGAAAAAGGCCGAACAAATGTCCGGCCTTTTTTGTGGGGCTATTGAGCCTTCCCGTAGGAGCGTCGCTCGCGGCGCGATAGTTACCACCTTTAAAAGGTATGTTTACCACAGAGATCGCTGAGGAAGAGACAATTTCTTTCTCTGTGTGCTCTGTAAACTCTGTGGTGAAGCTGCTTTTGACCCTGGGCTTTTATCGCGCCGCGAGCGACGCTCCTACGGCGTGATCCTCTTTATCACAGAGCATCCAGCGTAATCACGCGCTCTCTTTAAACTCCACCGCCGCACCGTCAGTCACATGCAGGGTATTGATGTAGTCGCCCAGCGCCTTGAGCTGGGTTTCATCCAGGTCCGGCAGGGTCTTCTTCAGCATCAAGCGCATGGCGCCTTTCACTGCGGAAATCGCTGCGCTGGCCATCTTGCGCAGCACAATACCCACCTGCAGCAGGCGCACAGACTCACTGATATACACTTCCGCAGCCTGGGCGGTGAGTTTATCCAGGGTATCCATGGCCATGGAGACGAATTCCTTGGGGGTGTCGCCGCACAGGCCTGCTGCCACATCGTGCAACTCCTTTGAGAGTTCGTCAGATACCGGCACCCCCATCCAAGGCTGCACTTCGCCGTTCACTTCCACATCCAGCATCAGCGAGGCCACGTGATCCGCCATGGGGCGCATCTGGTCGTTGTCCATTTTCTTCAGCGAGGCGTTGGCAATGGAAGAGCCCGCCTTGTTAATGGTGCCGGCGGTGCTGCGCACCAGCTTGGCCATGAAATTCTGCATTTCAAGCACATCAATCAGCTTGAGCAGGAAGCCATCGAGCAGGTCTTCAATCAGCAGGTCAATGGTGGCCATGGCGGCCTTGTTCTGCGGCTCGGAAACGCCGGCGCGCAGGTTGATGATCAGCTTCTCGGTTTCGCTGCGCAGCTCGGCAGAGCAGGGGAAGGCCACAAAGGGGGTGACGGCCATAGGGGACTCCAGGGTCGAATTGATGTGTTCGGCGCGACGTGTTGCACCGAGTGACGAGGGAGCCTCTGAATAACTCCTTGCGTGCTCAGTCTTTCAGGCTGGTTCGCCCCCTCTATCGGCCAAAAGGTAAAGAGGGGCGCGCTTTTGAAGGTGTATGTCCATCCATCGAAAAAGCGCAACAACGAGTGTGGGCCAGCCTGGAAGACCCGAAGGGCGCGGCCTGGAGCGCACATCTGCTGCGCCTTGCCTCTA
>PAJO01000030.1 GCA_002706085.1 Alcanivoracaceae bacterium
CCAGTTCCACGCGCGCCACATCTTCAAGGAACACCTGGGAGCCATCCGGGTTCACCTTGAGCAGAATGTTGCGGAACTCTTCGGTGTCTTCCAGGCGAGTCTGGGCGATGATGGTGGCGTTCAGCTGCTGCCCTTCCACGGCAGGTGCCCCCCCCAGCTGACCACTGGCCACCTGGTTGTTCTGCACTTGAATGGTCTGGGTTACATCCTGCGGGGTCAGGTCGTACTTGTTCAGCTTGTTCGGGTCCAGCCAGATACGCATGGCATAGGGTGAACCGAACAGCTGGATCTGGCCGACGCCGGCAACCCGGCTGATCGGGTCCTGAACGTTGGAAGCCACATAGTCGGCCAGGTCGGCACGGGTCAGGCTGCCGTCCTCGGAGGTGAAACCCACTACCATCAGGAATGAGTCGGAGGACTTGGTTACCTGCATCCCTTGTTGCTGCACTTCCTGCGGCAGCAATGGGGTGGCCAGTTGCAGCTTGTTCTGTACCTGAACCTGGGCGATGTCCGGGTCGGTACCGGGGGCGAATGTCAGGCTGATCTGGGCATTCCCGAATGAGTCACTGCTGGAACTCATATACATCAGGTTGTCGATGCCGTTCATTTGCTGCTCGATCACCTGGGTGACCGAGTCTTCCACGGTTTTTGCCGATGCACCGGGGTAGTTACCCGAGATGGAGACCTCGGGTGGTGCGACGGTGGGGTACTGCTCAATGGGCAGGGTGTAAATCGCCAGCGCACCGGCCATCATCATGATGATGGCGATCACCCAGGCGAAAATCGGTCGGTCGATAAAGAATCTGGCCATGAAAATCCCGCTTGTGGTTAGGCTGCGTTATTACTGTGCTGCGTTTTGATCCCCGCCGTTGGCGGGGGCCTGGGGTGCGGCATCTTGCTGGGCATCCGCCTGCTCGGTATTGACCGGGTTCACCGGCATGCCGGGCTGGATCATCTGCAGTCCATCAATCGCCAGACGGTCGCCATCGCTGAGACCGCGGGAAATCAGCCACTGACTTTTCACCGCACGCTCCGTTTCCACTTTCACTTTCTGCACGGTGTTGTTGCTGTCGATGACCATGGCAAAGGCTTGCCCGGTGGGGTCGCGGGTGATGCCCTTTTGCGGTACCAGAATGGCATTTTCGCGCTGGCCTTCCGGCAGGCGGCCACGCACAAACATGCCGGGTAGCAGCTCGCCGTCCGGGTTGGGGAACAGGGCACGCAGGGTGACAGAACCGGTGCTTTCATCCACGGCATACTCGGAAAACTGCAAGGCGCCGGGTTTGTTGTAGGCCGAGCCGTCTTCCAGAATCAGGGTGATACGCGCTTCATCTTCACTCACTTGCTGCAGTTCGCCGGCGGCCATGGCCTGGCGAAGCTGGCGCAAGTCATTACTGGACTGGGTCAGGTCTACATAGATCGGATCGAGTTGNCGAATGGTNGCCANCGCCTGNGCCTGGTTGGCNGTGACCAGGGCGCCTGCGGTCACACTGGAGCGNCCGATGCGACCACTAATAGGCGCCTTGATGATGGCGTAATCCAGNTTGATCTGGGCGCTTTGCAGGTTGGCTCGGGCCGCGGCCACCGCAGCCTTGTTTTCGTCCAGCTGGGCNTGGGCTTCGTCGTATTCCTGTTGGCTTACGGCTTTGTAGTCNAGCAGTTTCTTGAATCGCTTGGCGCGCAGCNCGTTGGATTTCAGCGTGGCCTGAGCCCGCGANAGCTCGGCGCGAGCNGTGGCCACCGTGGCTTCATAGGTGCGGTCATCAATCTGGTAGAGCGGTTGNCCCGCTTTCACTTCCTGGCCTTCCTCGAACAGCCGCTTTTCAATGACGCCGCTCACCTGTGGGCGTACTTCAGCGATCTGGTGCGCGGTGGTGCGGCCCGGGAGTTCGCGATTAAGGGTGACGGTCTTGGCTTTGACGGTCACAAAGCCCACNTCCGGGGCTTGTTGTTGCTGTTGTTGGGCTGGACCGCTGTCGCCGCAGGCTGCCAGCTGGAACGCCAGAAGTCCTGTCACGATGGAATAAAGGATACCGCTGCGCATAGTTTTCTGTCCTTGCAAACACCCCAGTACCGCTGCACGGAANGCAGATCGANGGGCTTGAAAAAAGAGTGAATCNCGTTCATTATATATACATTCTCGCGTGTATGTATATATNCAGCAACGCGGTTTGTTCGATTTTTNTGATTTGTCACTGCGGATCTCACCATGGTCAGACGCACCAAAAGCGAAGCAATGGAAACCCGGGCAGAGATTCTGGATGCTGCCGAGCGGGTGTTTCACCGCAAGGGNGTGTTGTCGGCCACGCTCAATGATATTGCCAAGGAAGCCGGGGTGACTCGAGGGGCAATCTATTGGCATTTTGAAAACAAGCATGACGTGTTCATGGCCATGGTCGANCGAAACCGCCTGCTTTTCGACACNCTGTCAGAAAAGGCAGAGGATCCCGCNGAGCCNGACCCGCTGGGCCGCCTCGGNGACTTCATGTGTACCTTGCTCCGNCAAGTGGTGGAAGACCAGCACCAGCGCCGTATTTTCGAGATCATGTTTCACAAGTGCGAATTCAGCGGCGANAACCTGCAGTTGCTGGGCAAGCAGCGNGACAAGTGCCGTGAGTCTTCCGCGCGCATGGGCCGGGTGTTGAGCAATGCGGTGGCCCGGCAGCAACTGCCGGCCACCCTGCATATCGCCCGNGCCGTNAACTGGCTACACAGNCAGCTCACNGGCGTCATCATGTTCTGGCTGCTNGACCCGGAAAGCATGGATCTNGGTCAGNGATGCNGAGGGNTTTGTNNAAACCTGNNTGTTNTCNCTGGCNANNGCGCCCTATCTGCATGCNTCCNGCNAGNNNNCTTCNGNCTGAAGGGNNGGGCGTTTGCNTNNANCACGCCTNNNGGAAACANTTNCTAACNTTTTATNCNGAATGAAATCAGGATCCGATAATCGGTATGGGCACCCNNCATACTCAGTGGTATGTTGGGTAAATANCCNGTTTNNCNGCCGTTAACTNCCTGTCTNTNATTTCGTTTCAAAAAATGAAANNACATTCCAAAATAGTATTGACCTCCCNCTNAAGCCGTGTCAGATTGACTGCCGAGTCANANNTTTCCGCCGCTGTTTGCCGGCGGNTTGCGCTACAGCATCAACAATAAAAGGCCCCCAAACCTCAGGGTTTGACGGGAGCCGACCGGGAGAGCACAACATGTTTGATCGGCATCATGCGGTCTGGCCGGAGAATATGCCGCGCCACCTCAGCCTGCCGCAGACCAGCCTCTATACCAATCTGGAGGTGTCTGCCCTGCGTTACCCNCAGCGGGACGCNATTAACTATTACGACAGCCCCATCACCTTTGCGCAGCTCAAGCAGCAGGTGGATGCCCTGGCCGGGTATCTGCAGGCNCTGGGNGTGGAGAAGGGNGANCGGGTGTTGCTGTTCATGCAGAACGCCCCTCAATTCATTATCGGCTACTACGCGATTCTCCGTGCCAACGCCATTGTNGTGCCGGTGAACCCGATGAATCGGGCGGCGGAGCTGGAGCATTACCTGGAAGACACTGAAGCNGCTGTCGCGATCTGTGGACAGGANCTGTTGCCGGCCATCGCACCGGTGGTAGGTAAGGTCAATCTCAAGCATGTGATCGTGGCGGCCTACAANGACTACATCACCCGTGACACCGATCTGCCATTGCCTCCAGANGTGCAGGCCCCGGCGGTGACGCTGGATAACGCAGCGCATATCAGCTGGAAAACCGTGATGGANGCCGACAAGCAGCCCAGTGAGTTNCTGGTGGGCCCGGACGATCTGGCGGTGTTCCCCTATAGCTCCGGAACCACCGGCGCGCCGAAGGGATGCATGCATACCCATGCTTCTGTGATGGCGACCTGCGTGCAGGGTGCGGTGTGGAGCCACGGCACGACGGAATCGGTNACCCTGGCGACACTGCCGTANTTCCATGTGACCGGTATGCAGGGTTCCATGAACTCTCCGATCTATGGCGGCTCGCTGATTGTGNTGATGACGCGCTGGGATCGTCAGGTCGCGGCAAAACTGATCGAGCGCTACAGNGTGAGTCGCTGGGTGAACATCGTCACCATGGCCATCGATCTGCTGTCCGACCCNGAGGTGGAAAGTTATGACCTGTCGTCACTGGAGAATATCGGTGGNGGCGGGGCGGCCATGCCGGCAGCGGTGGCCGACAAGCTCTTTCACCTGACGGGCCTGCGTTACATGGANGGCTATGGTCTGTCCGAGACCATNGCNGGCACCCANATCAACCCGACGGATCGTCCCAAGTCCCAGTGTCTGGGNATCCCGGTTTTCGATATCGACTCGCGCATCATCGATGTGGAGAGCGGCAAGGAGCTGGGCCCGGGCGAAGTGGGCGAGATCGTGACTCACGGTCCGCAGGTCTTCCAGGGTTACTGGAAGCGTCCNCAGGAAACCCAAAAGGTGTTNCTGGAACTGGATGGCAAGCGTTTCTTTCGCACCGGCGATCTCGGTTACTACGACGAAGAAGGGTATTTCTTCATCGTCGATCGGGTGAAACGCATGATCAACGCCTCTGGCTTCAAGGTNTGGCCGGCAGAAGTGGAGAGCCTGATGTACCGACATCCGGCGATTCAGGAGAGCTGTGTCATATCCACGCCACACGAGCGCCGTGGAGAATCGGTAAAAGCGTGTGTGGTGTTGCGCGACGACATGAAAGGCACGCTCACCGAGCAGGCCGTCATCGACTGGTGCAAGGAAGAAATGGCGGCCTACAAGGTGCCCCAGGTGGTGGAGTTCCGCGATGAGCTGCCCCGTTCGCCCACCGGCAAGGTGATGTGGCGAGCCCTGCAGGAGCAGGAGTGGGCAGGGCATCAACAACAGGCGTCCTGACAGGACGTAGCGGTTTGTCGGATAGCCGACGNATCTGGACAGTCTCACACTAACAATACCGCGGTCGCGCTACACCGCAGAGGCTGGATAACAACAGAGAAACGGGATGCAGGACCACGCCAATAGCGTGGCCNCATCCCAGTACAGAGGAGGCATNGCCTTGGATCTGTTTCTGCAACAAGTGCTCAATGGCCTGACCCTGGGCAGCATCTACGGGCTGGTCGCCCTGGGGCTGACCCTGGTCTACGGCATTCTGCACGTACCGAACTTTGCTCATGGGGCGCTGTATATGGTCGGCGCCTATGTCTCTTACATCACCATGGTGGATTTTGGTGCCAACTACTGGATCGCCATGATCGCCTCTGCCATTTCCGTGGCGGTGCTGGCGGTACTGTGTGAANGGNTGGTATTCAATCCGCTTCGCGAAGCGCCGCCAATCCACGACAAGATTGCGGCCATTGGCATCATGTTGTTCCTGGAAGCCATGGTGCAGATGAAATTCGGCGCGGAGTTCCGCCGTATGCCGACGCCGTACACCGATATTCTCGATGTGGCNGGCATGACCATCCCGGCCCAGCGGGTACTGATCATCATCGGCGCCTTNGCCCTGATGGCAGTGCTGCACCTGTTCCTCAAGAAAACCATGACCGGCTCNACCATTGTGGCCATGGCCCAGAATCGGGAAGGGGCGTTCCTGGTCGGCATCGATGCCAACCGGGTAGCGATGATGACCTTTGCCATTTCCGGGGTGCTGGCGGCAGTGGGCGCCACGCTGTTTGCGCCGATCAATCTGGTGTACCCGGCCATGGGGCACCTGCTGATCATGAAGGCCTTCGTGATCATTATTCTCGGCGGCATGGGCTCGATTCCGGGGGCCATTGTCGGCGGCCTGATCATCGGTTTTGCCGAAGCGTTTGGCGGCTTCTATATCTCCACTGATTACAAGGACATCATCGCCTTCGCCCTGTTGGTGCTGATTCTGTCGGTGAAGCCCACTGGCCTGTTTACCAAGGGGGTGCGCTAATGAATGCCCTGCAGAAGATTTCCGATTTTTTCATGACGCCGGCAATGAAGATTGTGTTGATTNTGGCGGCGGTNCTGTTCCCGTTTGTGGCGGGTAACGAGTACCAGATTTATGTGATGGCACTGGCNTTTGTATGGGCTATCGCGGTNTATGGCATGAACATCATTACCGGCCTGTGCGGTCAGTTGAACCTGGCNCATGGCGGTTTCTTTGCCATTGGTGCCTACGTGCTGGCGATTCTCACTGTGGACCANGGCTGGGGATTCTGGTGGGCCTTTGTGGCTGCCGGCGTGGCCGGTGCGGGGTTTGGCTTTCTGGCNGGGATCGTGTCCTTGCGCCTGAAAGAGCATTACTTTGCGATCTTCACNNTGTGTGTAGGGTTCATCATTTATCTGCTCATCGATAAATGGGAAGAGCTCACCCATGGTGCNCTGGGCATTATCAACATTCCGGCGCCTAACGGGTTCGGNCTGGTGGATTTCACCGAGACCACACCGTTCTACTACCTGGCNCTGACCTTCATGGTGCTATCGGTCTGGCTGGCCGCGCGTATNACCAACTCCCTGTTGGGNCGCAGCTTCCGGGCCATTCGTATCAGTGATGATCTGGCCGCGTCGCTGGGTATCAACCTGATGCGNAACAAGGTGCTGGCGTTTGTGTTGTCCACCACCTATGCCAGTGTGGCGGGGGCGCTGTATGCCGGTCTGGTCCGGTTTATCGGCCCGGCGGAAGCTGACGTGGTGCATACCTTCGACATGATCACCTACCTGCTGGTGGGGGGCATTGGCACGCTGATGGGGCCGCTGGTGGGCACCATGGTTATCACCTGGCTGACCCAGTCCCTGCAGTTCCTGGAAGAGTACCGGATGATCGTGTTTGGCCCGCTGCTGGTGGTGCTGGTGATCTTCTTCCCGCGTGGTGTGGTGGGGTCGTTCCTTGGCTGGCGTGCCCGCCGGATGGCGGCGGCACAGGATGCNGGNAANTCACAGGAAAACGCTAAAAAAAAATCCCCGACCAGNCCGGTAGCCACCAACAGGGAGGCAGGTAACCATGCTTAAGATCAATAACCTGACCAAGCGCTTTGGCGGGCTGGCGGCAGTGAACAACGTCAGCATTGAATTCGAAGCCAACAAGATCAACGCCATCATCGGTCCCAACGGGGCAGGCAAGAGTACGTTCTTNAATCTGGTGGCCGGCGCNATGCCTCCCACCGAGGGCACCATCGAATACCAGGGCATGAACATCACCGGCATGGCTTGTGATCGCATTGCCCGGCTTGGCATTGCCCGGACGTTTCAGACCACCATGTTGTTTGAAGAGTCCACGGTACTCGACAACCTGATCGTCGGTCATCGCCTGCGAACCCAGTCGCGCCTTTGGGATGTGATCATCAATTCCCGACGACTTCGTGATGAAGAGGCCAAGTGNCGTNCCCGNGCTCAGGAAGTGCTGGATTTCGTCGGTCTGTCTCACATTGGCCATCGCATCACGGCAGACATCAGCCAGGAAGAAAAGAAGCGGGTGGCGTTTGCGCTGGCGCTGGCGACCGANCCGGAACTGGTGTTGCTCGATGAACCTGCGGGCGGGATCAACCCGGAAGAAACCGAAAACCTGGCGGGCCTGATCCGCAAGATGGTGGACCACGGGGTCACCGTCTGCCTGATCGAACACAAGATGGACATGATCATGAGTCTCGCTGACAAGATCATGGTGCTTGATCACGGTGAAAAAATTGCCGAAGGCACCCCGGAAGAAGTCCGCAACAATCCGGTGGTCATCGAAGCCTATCTGGGGAGTGATGAAGATGCTGCAGCTTAATCAAGTCGAAGCCCGTTACGGCAGCTTCAAGGCCCTGGAAAATGTCTCCATGTCAGTGGAGCAGGGCGAACTGGTGGTTTTGCTGGGTGCCAACGGTGCCGGCAAATCGACCCTGTTCAACACCATCAGTGGCTTGCTGAAACCCACTGCCGGATCCATTGCCCTGAATGGCAAGGATGTGACAGGCCTNAAACCCTCTGCGCTGGTGCAGAGCGGGGTGGTGCAGTGTCCGGAAGGCCGCAAACTGTTCCCGGAAATGTCAGTNCTGAAGAATCTGATGCTCGGCGCCTATGTGCATCGTCGTGACAAGGCGGGCATGAAGAAAACGCTGGACCAGATCCTTGCCCTGTTCCCGATTCTTGATGAGAAGAAGGACGAAGCNGCGGGTTCCCTTAGTGGTGGCCAGCAACAAATGGTGGCTATTGGGCGAGCCATGATGGGGCGCCCCAAATTGCTGTTGCTCGATGAGCCCTCACTGGGCCTGGCNCCGTTGGTGGTAAAGCAGATGTTCGAGACCATCAAGGGCATCAACGAGCAGGGCACCACGGTACTGCTGGCGGAGCAGAATGCCTTCGCCGCACTGAAGATTGCCCACCGTGCCTACGTGATCGAAAACGGTCGCCTGGTCATGGAGGGTGATAAGGACGCGATGCTGGGTAANGAAGAAATTCGCAAGGCTTACATCGGAGCCTGACCCACAGCGTGTGCGCTACGACGCTACAACACAACGACACGTTACAGACGCTACAACAGTGAAAACAATAATCGGGAGAGATTCATGAGCAAAGGAACCCTTAAACGCTTCTGCCGGCTGGCCTGTGCCAGCGCCATCGCCCTGGCGGCGACAGGCGCCCAGGCTGCAGAAACCCTGAATATCGGTTTCACCGGGCCATTGAGTGGCGGTGCGGCCCTGTANGGCCAGAACACGCTGGAAGGTCTGCAAATGGCGGCCGAAGAAATCAACAGTAGTGGCGGCTTNCAGGTCGATGGTGAGACCTACGAAATCAATGTGGTGTCTCTGGATGACAAGTACGCCCCCAGCCAGGCCGCGGTGAACGGCAAGCGCCTGGTGCAGCAGTACAATGCGCCGGTCATTTTCACGCCGCACTCCGGTGGTACTTTTGCGCTGCAAGCCTTTAATGAACGCGATGGCTTTGTGGTGATGTCCTACACCTCGGTGCCCACGGTTACCGAGAAGGGCAACGAGCTGACCGTGCGTATTCCGCCGACGTTTACTGGCTATATGAAGCCCTTCACCAAAATTGCCATGGCCCAGAACGGCAAGAAAGTGGCCATCGCCAACGCCACCCATGACTACGCCAAATACTGGACCAAAGCGTTTGTCCCCACCTGGGAAGCCATGGGCGGTACCGTGGTTGCGGATAACCCCATGGACTACAACAAGTCTGCGGACTTCTACACCGGTGTGAGCAAGGTGCTGGCAGAGAAGCCTGACGTGATGTTCATCGGCGGCGCTTCCGAGCCAACCGCATTGGTGGCCAAGCAGGCCCGTGAGCTTGGTTTCAAAGGCGGTTTCGTGATCATGGATCAGGCCAAGATGGGTGAAATGGCCAAGATCATCGGTGGTTACAAGATGCTGGAAGGTTCCGTGGGCGTAGTGCCGCTGACGCTGTACGAAGAGCCCGGTGCCAAGGCGTTTGTCGCCAAGTATCACCAGCAAAACGATGGCAAGGATCCGACCACGGAAGTGGCCTATAACTACTTTGCCCTCTATTCCGTTGTTCAGGCCATGCAGGAAGCCGGCACGGTAGAAGATGCCACGGCGATTCGTGCGGCCATGGGGCAGGCGTTGAAGAACCTGGCGCCGGAAAACAACCCCTACGGTGTGACCGAGATTGATGCTAATGGCGGCATGCAGGCCGACCCCAACATTGCCACCGTGAAGGATGGCAAAGTCGTGCTGCAGCGTATTTCGGAAGTGCTGGCGGACTGATTCTCTCCGGCCGGAAGCGGGGCGCCAGGCGCCCTGTTTTTCGGCCCTTTTTAAATAATGAAATTCAATTCCAAAATAATTGAAAGTTGTCGGTAATGGGCTATAGTGTAGGGCCTGCACCGGCAGCTCCGTTCCCGTACCGGAGACACACTGCCTTTGGCGTGGAGACACGTCGCAGTCAACGAGGAGAGTCGTTATGAGTAGCCCGGTTAGCCTCTGTCGTAACAATGACATTGGCGTTATCCGAATCCATTACCCCCCCGTCAATGCACTGGGGCAGGGTGTCCGTGAGGGCCTGCAGCGTTGCTTGCAGGAGGCCCTGGCCGATGACCAGATTAAGGCAGTGATCGTGACCGGTGAGGGCAAGACCTTTCCTGCCGGCGCGGATATCCGCGAATTCGGTAAACCGCCGCAACCGCCGGCCTTGCCCGATGTGATCAATGAATATGAAGCCAGCAGCAAGCCCGTGATTGCTGCCATTCATGGCACCGCGCTGGGTGGCGGGCTGGAAGTCGCACTGGGTTGTGATTACCGGGTGGCGCTGGACAGTGCCCGTCTGGGATTGCCGGAAGTGAAACTGGGTTTGCTCCCCGGTGCGGGGGGCACCCAGCGGTTGCCACGGCTGGTGGGCATTGAAGCCGCTCTGGACATGATCGTCGGTGGCAGCCCGGTGAAAGCGGCGGCGGCCAAGGCGCTTGGGCTCGTCGATGAGGTCGTCAGTGGCGATCTGCTGGAGGGCGCCCTGGCTTTTGCCCGCAACGTCATTGACGAAAAGGCGCCGCTGCGTCGTCTCTGTGATCTGCCCATTCCTGGCGACAGCGGGGCTGACGTTTTTGCCCGCTTTGAGCAATCCATCGCCCGTCGCCAACGGGGATTCAAGGCGCCTTTCCATTGCATCAAGGCGGTACAGGCTGCCGCTGAGCTGCCCTTCGAGCAAGGGTTGCAGCGCGAACGGGAGTTGTTTGTCGAGCTGTTGCTGTCACCGGAATCCGCTGCCCAGCGTCATGTTTTCTTCGCCGAGCGCGAAGTGGCCAAGGTGCCGGGGCTCGACAAGGATACCCCGCGTCGTGACATCAACACGGTGGCGGTGATTGGTGCGGGCACCATGGGTGGCGGCATCGCCATGAACTTCGCCAACGCCGGCATCCCGGTGAAGATGCTTGAGGTGAAGCAGGAGGCGCTGGAAAACGGCTTGGCCGTGATTCGTAGAAACTACGAAAACACCGCTAAAAAAGGCCGTATTACGGCCGAACAGGTGGAACAGCGAATGGCGCTGATCCAGCCCACATTGAGCTATGACGAACTGGGGGATGTGGACCTGGTGATCGAAGCCGTGTTCGAGAATATGGACGTGAAAAAGGCCGTGTTCTCCGAGCTGGATCGGGTGTGTAAACCCGGCGCCATTCTCGCCACCAACACCTCTACCCTGGACGTGGACCGTATCGCCAGTTTTACCCAGCGCCCCCAGGACGTGATGGGCATGCATTTCTTCAGCCCGGCTAACGTCATGAAGTTGCTAGAGAACGTGCGCGGTGAAAAGACCGCCGATGATGTGATTGCCACCGTGATGGACCTGAGTCGTCGTATTGGCAAGGTCGGTGTTTTGGTTGGCGTCTGTCATGGTTTTGTGGGTAACCGCATGCTGCACAAGCGTCAGGCAGAAGCGATCAAACTGGTGAACGAAGGTGCCAGCCCGCAACAGGTGGACAAGGTACTGTTTGACCTTGGCTTCCCCATGGGGCCGTTTGCCATGTCAGACCTGGCAGGCATGGATGTGGGATACCGTATTCGTGAAGAATTGCGCAAAGAGGATCCCGCCAATGCGCCCGCCCGTAACTGGACCGACGAGCTGGTGGAAGCCGGTCGTCTTGGCCAGAAAACCCAGGCTGGCGTTTTTGACTATAAAGAGGGCGACCGCACCCCTGTCCCTTCACCGGATGTCGACGGCATTATTGAACAATACCGGAGTGATAACGGCATTACCCCTCGTGCCATCAGCGATCAGGAAATCCTTGAGCGTTGTATGTACGTGATGGTCAATGAAGGCGCCAAGATTCTGGAAGAAGGTATCGCGGCGCGTCCGCTGGACGTGGATGTGATCTGGATTTACGGCTACGGGTTCCCGGTGTATCGCGGCGGCGTGATGTTCTGGGCCGACCAGGTGGGCGTGAAAAAGATCCACGACAAGATCAGCGAGATTTATCAGCAGACTGGCGATCCAGTCTGGAAACCGTCCGAGCGGCTGGCTGAATTGGCCGAGCAGGGGAAGGGAGCCTCTGAGTAACGCCTTGCATGCTCAGTCTTTCAGGCTGGCCCACAATCTAGGCGCACTTTTGAAGGCATGCTGGTGGCCTGTCGAGAAAGTGGAACAACGAGTGTGGGTCAGCCTGGAAGACCCGAAGGGCGCGGCCTGAAGCGCCCATCTGCTGCGCCTTGCCTCTAGGAAAGGGAACCACCCTTACCGTCGAG
>PAJO01000031.1 GCA_002706085.1 Alcanivoracaceae bacterium
ATACCTTTTTATGACGTCGAATAAAAACGCGCACTTGTCCCCAAAATCATCTTCTTTCAAACCATTCTCCCTAATCTATGGTGAGCGAGGATATAACGCTAGAGGTAACCGGCACCGGAGCGAAGCGCAGGGAACCATAGCCCGCAAGGGATATGGTGTCCGGTTGACCACCTGGTTAAGGGCCGTTTACCCGTTGTTTTGTATTGGCACTCAATGCCGAATGCCCACTCCCGATACCTTGTACCAACTTGACCCATTGCGCCAGGAACCAGAGCACCGAATGACCGGATTTGCCCGGCGGATTCGATGGATTGCCCCGCGACCTGTACACCAGATTACCGGCCAAAACCGTTGCCCGACTGAGGGTTGTTTTCTGCCTGCCGGCAACCACTGAAACCGGAGCCAAACACCATACCCATGAACACGACAGCCAGGCCTTTAACGCCTTGCTTGCCGGCCCAACGGAGCAGAGTAAGCTTGTGGTAAGTTTGCGCAGCAAACCATAAGCTTACGGCGCGTAGTTGGGTCCGAGCACAGCAAATTGTTATATTCTGTCACGCTCATTAGAAAAGCTTTCATATTCAGCACCAAACTCGATTTCCATTGCAGTTCTAACCAAGGCTGGATAGCAAAACCAATACTGCCGCCTGACAGTATCGAGATATTCAGTTTCCCCCAAATCTTCTCGGTATAACTTCTGATGGTAGGAATCGAGGGGTTCTTTATCTATATCAAGGAGCTGACGACGATATTTTTTTAGAAACAGTCGAACCTGCAGCTTTGTGAATACAGAAAACCTTTTTAACTCGCGAGCAACCTCATCCAGATCTTCTTTTGACGCACAATCATTCTTTTTGGGGAATAGCATTCGCATTGTTTTCTGAAGATAGTCCAGATCGAATTCTTGCTGATCTATCTCTCTTCTACGACTCATTCTCGATACCTATCATGGGATATAACGCCTTACTCAGCGGCGTTTTGGTTGTAGTGGAGTTTTGGCGTATAGTGGCGAAGCCACGCCAAAACGGAGCGTAGACCAAAACGTCCGCTGGAGTAATTTGTTATGTGCACTCTGGGCCTAGTCGACTTTTTCGACACTCTTCGCCCAGAAAGTAATAGAACCACCATTTGATTCGAAATCTCCAACGTAGATATTGAGCGCCTCTAAACCATGGCTCGTTATATCTTCTATAAACATGCCTCCAGTGGCCCAAGGGAAACCCTTTTCTATTTCTAGGTCCTGTGGCCCCCAAAACCTCAATTTAGTTGTTTTCCCATCTTTCTTAAGGTGGAGATCAACATACGAATCTGAGTTATTTGACTCCACGAATTTGTATGAAAAATACTCTATGTCAAATAGGTGAGGAGAATCTATTATTGGGTGATAAATACGATCCATAGCTTTTAAACATAACAGCGTATTAATTAGAATGTTCCGTATAACTCGGTTCTATATAACTCTGGAACCCTCGTACATACTCCCCGATAAAAAGCCTGCCATAACAATGGGTTGAGATGCTATAGCCAATCTCCTACACGGAGTTATAAGGAACGTTCCTTATAACTCCTGACTCCGGATCACTTATTGGCAGCATCCTTTTGTCATGCATATCAACAAGATAGGTAACAGGTAAGCAGCAAGCGTCCGGAATGAGCACTGCTTCCGTTGAAAAAGGGCTTCGCCAACTGCGATACTGTCATTTTGAACAGTATATGGAGTTGTCATGGATGACATCCCTCGCGCCCTGCCCGAAAAGCCGGTAAAGCTGATGGATCAGTTCCGGTTCTGGCTAAGGAAAAACCAGTACAGTTATCGAACAGAGCAAACCTATGTCCACTGGGTGATCAAGTACATTCGATACCACAAGATGCGCCACCCTTCGACGATGAGTGCCGGAGAGATTGAGGCATTTCTTTCACACCTGGCTGTACAGCGACACTGCAGCCCATCCACTCAGAAAATTGCCCTTAATGCGCTGAATTGTTTCTATCGTCGTTTTTTGCAGCAGGATTATGGAGAACTGAATTTTCGCCAATCGAAGCGCAAACCCCGGATCCCTGCCGTGTTTTCCGAGCAAGAGGCCCAAGCAGTTATCGCACTGCTCCCTGAGCCTTCCCAGTTGATATGTGAACTCCTTTATGGCGCTGGACTACGCGTCTCCGAGGCGCTTCGCATTCGTATCAAGGATCTGGATTTTGATCGGATGATTATTACGGTGCATCAAGGCAAAGGTGACAGGGACAGGAGAACACTGCTGCCAAAGTCTTGTGAAGCACGATTGCGCCAGCAAATCTCTGTGACAACAAACCTGTATGAGATGGATCAGAAAAATGGCATTGGCCCCGCGTGGATGCCACATGCGCTGAGCAGGAAATATCCTGGAGCAGGCTCACAACGTATCTGGCAATTTATTTTCCCTTCTAAAGAACCTGCGACAGACCCGCAGACCGGAATCGTCCGGCGTCATCATTATCACCAGGATACTGTCCGCAAGCATGTCAAACAGGCGGCCTCTGAAGCTGGCATCGCCAAGCTCTGTGGTCCTCATACGTTTCGCCACTCTTTTGCCACCCATTTGCTTGAGAAGGGCTACGACATCCGCACGGTACAGGAGCTGCTGGGCCACAGCGACGTGTCCACCACCGAGCGTTACCTGCATGTGATGAATCGGGGTGGGCTGGGGGTGATCAGTCCACTGGATCGGGGATAGGCAGGGTATGGGTCGGACGTCCGACGTCGAGAGTCTTAAGCCGCAACCCACCCATGAACAACACCCGCACAGTAAAAACTCGCGCTCTGTTTTGTCTTTAGCGTCCGTCCTCCGACGTCAGACGTCCGGCTGATCCTCCCCCATTAAAAAACCCGGCTTGCGCCGGGTTTTGATCGCCATGCGAGCATGGCTCCTACGGGGTCAGCGCTGCTTACTCGCTCCAGGCGAGATCCAACTCGCGGGCTGCCTTCACGTCATCAAGGCGGCGCACCGGCTGGGTGAAGGGCGCTTCCTTGACCATGTCGGGCTGGGTGCGCGCTTCTTCCAGGATGGCGGCCATGGCATCGACGAACTCGTCCAGGGCTTCCTTGCTTTCGGTTTCGGTGGGCTCGATAAGGAAACACTCCGGCACCAGCAACGGGAAGTAGGTGGTCGGTGCGTGCTGGTTGTAGTCCAGCAGGCGCTTGGCGATATCCATGGCGGTAACCCCCAGCTCTTTCGCTTCTTTGGCGAAGGTGAGAATGAACTCGTGGCTGGCGCGGCGATCGGGGTAGGCGGCGGTGCAGCCGACGGCTTCCAGTCGCTTGAGCAGGTAGTTGGCTGCCAGGGTGGAGAACTCGCCTACGCGGATCATGCCTTCACGCCCCAGCGAGCGGGCGTAGTAATAGGCACGCAACAGTACACCGGCATTACCCATGAAGGCACTCAGGTGACCGATGCTGGTCTCCAGGGTGTCGGTGTCGATCCAGTGGTAGCTGCCGTCGTCGCGCTGGCCCGCCATGGGGGTGGGCAGGTAGGGCAACAACCGCTCGGACACACCCACCGGGCCAGCACCGGGGCCGCCGCCGCCGTGCGGGGTGGCAAAGGTCTTGTGCAGGTTCATGTGGATGACATCGAAGCCCATGTCACCGGGCCGTACCTTGCCGAGAATGGCGTTGAGGTTGGCGCCATCGTAGTAAAGCAGGCCACCCGCTTCGTGTACGGTTTTGGCGATGGCTTCGATCTGCCGTTCGAACACGCCACAGGTGCTGGGGTTGGTCATCATCAGGCCGGCGGTCTGGGGGCCACAGGCGGCTTTCAGGGCGTCCAGATCCACGTCACCATCTTTACCCACCGGCACTTCACGGACCTTGTAGCCACACATGACGGCGGTGGCCGGGTTGGTGCCGTGGGCCGCTTCAGGGATGAGGATTTCGGTACGGCCTTCATCACCACGGGCTTCGTGGTAGGCACGGATCATGGCGACCCCGGCGAACTCGCCCTGGGCGCCCGCCATGGGGGCCAACGATACGCCTTTCATGCCGGTGACTTCCTTGAGGAAGTTCTGCAGCTCGAACATGCAACTGAGGAAACCCTGGCTGTGGGTCTCCGGGGCCAGGGGGTGGCGGTTCAAAAAGCCCGGCAGCATGGCGGCACGGTTGGCACCACGGGGGTTGTACTTCATGGTGCAGGAGCCCAGCGGGTAGAACTGCTTGTCGATGGCGAAGTTCTTGCTGGACAGGTTGGTGTAATGCCGTACCACCTGCATTTCCGACACTTCCGGCAGGGCCGGCTTCTGTTTGCGGCGCAGGTGCGCAGGAATGGCGCTGAGTTTGTCGTCTGCCAGCGCTTTCGGCGCCTGGGAGACGGCACTGCGGCCGGGCTGGGACAGTTGGAAAATCAGTTGGGTCTCGCTCATGCTGCCAGAACCTCTTTCAGGGCGACCGCAAACAAATCCAGATCGCTTTCGCTGTGGATTTCGGTGGCGTTAATCAGGATCGCATTGGGCATGTCATAGTCGGTAGCCAGGCTAACACCGCCCAGCACGTCTTTCCCGGCCAGGGCCGCCAGCACCTCGGCGGCCGGTTTCGGCAGGGTCAGCACCACCTCGTGGAAGGTGGGCGCGCTAAAGGCCCGCTCAACACCGGCAATGGCAGTGAGCTTGTCAGCCAGCGATTGTGTATTGGCATGACAGTGCGCCGCCACATTGGTGAGACCATCCGGCCCCAGCAGGGAGCAGTAGATGGTGGACGCGGTCATGGCCAGGCCCTGGTTGGTACAGATGTTACTGGTGGCTTTGGAACGGCGGATGTGCTGTTCGCGGGCCTGCAGGGTCAGGGCAAAGCCCTGCTTGCCTTCCATGTCCACGGTGCGGCCGATGATGCGCCCCGGCATCTGACGCACGTATTTCTGTTTGCAGCACATGAAACCAAAGTACGGGCCACCGGAGGACAGCGGAACGCCCAGCGGCTGACCTTCGCCCACCACGATGTCGGCACCCTCTGCGCCCCACTCGCCCGGCGGTGTCAGCAGCGCCAGCGAGGTCGGGTTGACCACACCAATCACCAGCATGCTGTTGGCGTGGGCCCAGTCGGTCAGGGCATCCACTTCTTCCAGTGAGCCAAAGAAGTTGGGCTGGCTGATCACCAGTGCTGCATAGTCCTGGCCCTCGAACGGCTTGAGGGCGTCCAGCGGGGTCTGGCCGCTGGCGGGATCAAACGCCACGCTATCCAGCGCCACATCCTGGTTTTCCACGATGGCCTGGGTCGCCGCGGTGTAACGGGGATTCAGGGCGGTGGGCACCAGTACCTTGCGAGACTTGCTCTTGCGGTTGGCACGCAGGGCCATCAGCACCGCTTCCGACAGGCCTGAGGCACCGTCGTACACAGAGGCGTTGCTCACTTCCATGCCGGTGAGGCGTGTCATCAGGGTCTGGAACTCGTAGATCACCTGCAGGGTGCCCTGGCTGGCTTCTGCCTGATAGGGCGTGTAGGCGGTGTAGAACTCACCCCGGGTGGCAATCTCCCATACCGCGGCCGGGATGTGGTGCTGGTAGGCGCCGGCACCAATGAAGCTGACCGCGCCGGCATCCATAGCGGCGCGCTCGTTCATCAGCCGGGTCACTTCCATTTCGCTCAAGCCCTCGGGCAGCGCATCCAGCTTGCCGGCGGCTTTCAGGTGCGCGGGAATTTCATCGAACAGGGCTTCGATGCTGTCGGCGCCAATGGCGTCGAGCATGGCACACACGTCGTCGGGGGTATGGGGGATGTAAGGCATGGGGGTACCTGGATAGGTTGGGTTTGGCTTTACGTTCCTCAGCAGCAAAAACGCGTCGAGGATCAGCTATGAGCCACCAGCTTCGAGCGACGAGAAAAATCTTTTACTCACAGCTAGAAGCTCATAGCTCACAGCTGCGAATAACGGTAATGCCGTTATTCGCTTTCGATCTGCGCCTGGTACTGGTCAGCGGTGAGCAGGTTATCCAGATCGGATTCTTCACTCATGGCAATCTTGAACAGCCAGCCACCTTCATAGGGGACGTTGTTCACCAACTCCGGCTCGTCTTCCAGTGCTTCGTTGATTGCCACGATTTCACCGGACACCGGAGCGTAGATATCAGAGGCAGCTTTCACGGATTCGACGACGCCAGCTTCGTCACCGGCAGCCACGACCTGGCCGACTTCCGGCAGCTCCACGTAGACCAGATCACCCATGGCATCCTGGGCGTGGGCAGTAATGCCCACGGTCACGGTGCCGTCGTCGTTTTTGGCCCATTCGTGGCTGCTGGCATACCGCAGCTCGGCGGGAATCTCGCTCATTGTTGTCTCCTGTTAAGAGTCGCTTGCACGCAGCACGCCTTACGCGTGCACGCTGAATAATCCTGTTTTTTTACTGTAGGAGCCATGCTTGCATGGCGACCCCCTCCTGGAGCAAATCGCCATGCAAGCATGGCTCCTACAGTGGCCGGGACAAACCCCGGCTAGATTGCTTTATAAACCGCCTGGCCGTTACGCACGAACGGTGCCTTGACCACCTGGGCCGGCTGGCGCTTGTTGCGGATTTCCACATCGACCTTGCCGGTGGCACCGGCGGGCAACCGGGCCAGGGCGATGGACTTGCCCAGCGTCGGTGAAAAGGTGCCGCTGGTGATCTCGCCTTCTTCGCCGTTGGGCATCAACACTTTCTGATGGGCGCGCAGCACCCCCTTGCCTTCCAGCACCAGCCCCACCAGCTCGGCGTGGCCATTTTCCTGCTGGTTGAGCAGTGGCTGGCGACCGATGAAATCACGGTCATTCAGCACCAGGGTCCAGCCCATGTTGGCTTCCCAGGGGGTAATGCTGTCGTCCATGTCGTTGCCGTACAGGTTCATGCCGGCTTCCAGCCGCAGGGTGTCACGGGCTCCGAGGCCGGTAGGGGCCACACCGGCGGCCAGCAGCTGATTCCACAGCGCCACCGCATCGGCACCGGGCAGCATGATCTCTACGCCGTCTTCCCCGGTGTAGCCGGTGCGGGCAATCATCCATTCGCCGTCTTCGGCAAAGCCAAACACCTTGAGCGTCTGTACGGCCTCGGCACGGGCGCCGTCCAGCAGGCCGGCAGTGATGTCCCGGGCCTCGGGGCCCTGGATAGCCAGCATGGCCAAGTCCGCACGCTCACGAATATCCACCGCAAACCCACCGGCATGCTGTTCCATCCAGGCCAGGTCGGTTTCGCGGGTCGCGCAATTTACCACCAGCCGGTAGTCATTGTCGCGTTTGTAAACGATCAGGTCGTCGATCACACCACCGCGGTCATTGAGCATGCCGCTGTAAAGGGCACGACCAGGGGCGACACGGTCGACATCGTTGGCCAGCAGGTGGCGCAGGTAGTCGCGGGCACCGGAGCCGGTCACTTCCACAACCGTCATGTGCGAGACATCGAAGACGCCAGCCTTCTGGCGCACGGCATGGTGTTCCTCGATCTGGGAACCGTAATTGATCGGCATGTCCCAGCCGCCGAAATCCACCATCTTGCCGCCAGCGGCCAGGTGAGCGTCATATAAAGCTGTGCGATGACCCATAACTACACCACGATACAAATGTGGGGGTAATTATATCGGGCCTGAACCGGGGGGCATAGGCTGGCAGGACGGACAGGGGCCGCCACAAACAACAATGCCCCGGCGAACCGGGGCATTGCGGGGTCAAGCCTGCAGGGCGCGCTATTTGATCGACGCGCTCTGGTAGCTCAGGTTGATGCCACCCGGCGGAATGGTCAGATTCACCTGCCCACCTTCCAGGCCAGCAAGACTGATCTCCAGATCCACGTTCTTGGATTCCAGGTTCTGCAGACCAATGAACAGGCGGCCATCAGGCAGGAAGTCCAGCGGACCTTCCAGGATCACATCGTCAATGGGCAGGCCTTTCACGTTGTGCTCCAGACCCAGCGGCAGGCTCAGGGCCGGGGCATCGAACAGCAGGTCGAACTGGATCCGGAACACCGGGCCGTCCGGCGTTTCCACGATGTAGCCCACCGGCGGAACGGTGCGTGGACTGTTCGGGTCATTGGGGTCCTCGGGCTCGTAGCGAACACGCATGATGTTCGGGCCGGTGGCGGTCTCGATCGGCACCAGGCCCACATCGCCTACCACTTCCAGCAGGCTGTTGAGCACGCCATCGCCGCCGAATTCTCCGGCCAGCGCATTGAGCGCATCGTCCAGGGTGCTGAGGGTGACATCAAGGATGCCGGTCAGGATCGGCCCCAGTACCGGGATCGCATCCAGGGTACTGCCCCCATCGGTCACATTCAGATCCAGCCCGACCACCGCCGTGGCATCCAGATTGGTCAGTGCCAAAGTGGTCGGGTAGATCACCACGGGCACACCTTGTTGCTCGGCATCGAAGTCCAGAATTTCGGTGTTCAGCAAGCCCGTCACATACATGATCCGGTTACCGTCACACTGGCTCTGGTCTTCCGGGCCATAGGGCGGCGCCCCTTCAAAACCACAACCGGTATTGGCGCTGGTCACCAGACCTGTGCCGCCGCCATCGCGGGGCAGAATCATGGTGGCATTGGCCGGCGTGTCGGCGGGGGCAATCACGTTGCCGGTGGCAACCGGCTCACCGCTATCGATCTGGAAGTTGTTGTTCACATCGGCACTGGGCAGGTTGGCCAGCTCCTGGAACACGGTATTCACCGCCGCGCCACCGCGGAACAGGATTTCCATATCCGGGCCGCCTTCCGTCAGACCACCCCCCAACAGCGGTGCTGTCTGCAAGGGCAGATCATCTGCAGAGCAGATACCTGCACAGCCGGTACCACCACCGTTACCCGTGAGCACATAGCGGTACAGCGCGCCCTCTTCCCAGGCAGTATCCGGTGCAAAGGTGAGACTGCGGGTTTGCACGACCAGTTGCCCATCCACCGGCTCCCAGCTGCCGCCGTTATCCTTTTCCACCAGGAAGGTATCACCCAGCACAATGGTGTCGGCATTCATGTTCTGAGAAAAACGTACCCGGATGTCACGGTTGGCCGGCAAGTCCACAATCGGCAGCGGGTCCACTGCCACCTGCTGGGCTTCCGGGCTTGAAGACACACACACACCCTGGGTGCCGGCATCAATTTCCCCTTGGGATGCCACCGTACTGGCACAGGGGAACCCTGGGTATACCACCGAAGCATAGGGACCACGGCGAACATCCTCAGGATCATTTACCACGTATTCCGGCAGCATGAAGTCCAGGCTGTTATCCCCTTCCTGACTGTCGAGCATCTGCAGGGCATTACCGGCAAGATCGGTAATCTCCGGAGTGGTTGTGACCACATATTCCACACCGTATTCCACCGGGCTGTCGGGGGTGATGATCAAGGCACTGCCATCCAGCTTCCAGCTGAACGGTTCCGCCATGCCACCCTTGGTGAGCATCAGGCTCTCACCGGCCACAATGGAGGCGGCTTCCAGCACCTCATTGAAATGGATGATGATCGGGTCGCCCGGCTCCATCCGGTCCGCCACATTGCCCGGCTGCCAGGAAAGCTCCTGTCCATTCTCGCCATCCAGCACCGGCACAAAGGGATTCTCTGCATCAATCGGAGGGAGAGGAGCGGTTTCCTGATCGCGATAGGATTCCATGCGGAAACTCAGTACGCCGTAGGCATTATCGACACCCAAGACACTCGGCTCGACAATGGTGATGGCATCAGTGTTGAGCTTGCCATCGGTAATCAGCCCGGACCCCACCAGCTCAAGGTGCAGCAGGTTTTGCGTAAAGGCCCCATTGGCGCGGGCATCCTTGGTGGAGAAGGCCACATCCATGAACAAGCGCAGCTGCTTCGGTGCTTCATCACTGTCGGCATTGGGGTTGGGGAACAGATAACCGGTGGCATCGGAAATGATCTGCACGGTCACTTCACCGGAATCGAACCCGACAGGCACTTCACCACCAATAAGCACTTCCAGGGAATCCCCTTTCAGAATGCCACCCTTCTTGACTCGCAGCGGGGTGATCTCCGGGAAGTTCGGAGTAAAGGCCAGCTCGGCATAGACATCGCCCTGTTGCTTGGACACGGTTTTGTCTTGTAGCAGAGTGCTGTTCACCGGCACGCAGTTGATCGGTTGACCCGTCAGGTCAGAAACCCGCACACCTTCATCACGACAGCCCAGCGTATCGTCCGCAGGCGGGGCATTGGTCACCAGTACCGCCCGCTCACCAGTCGTGGGAGAGGTAGTATCCTGGGGAACCGTGGTGTGGGTGTAGGGGGCGATGTCTTCACCAAATACACTCTTGATGCCATTAACCGACAGCTCATAGGTGGCACCCGGGGTCATGTCCTCGATGGGGTCCACACTGATCGCGTTTCGGCTGACCAGCATCTGCGCGTCTACCAACTCGCCATCCTTGCTCAGGCTGACCGTATCACCGTAGACCACGGTGGAGCGCTCGATGGGATGACTGGTACGCAGACGAAAGGTGGAGAAATCCATGCTTTCGAACTGTTGATCATCGGGAAACAGCGACTCAACCTCAAAGTTGGCGGCGGTTTTTTGTGTCTCCACCGGGCCTTGCAAGGCTGCGCGCGTAGTAAAGTTGAGCGTACCGTCCTTGAAGGTGGTGGTTTCGCCCAGCACGGTCACGCCGTTCATGACCACTTTGTAATCTGAAGCAGGCTCAAGGGCATCAACCGGCGTCAATACTACCCCCTTGCCATCAGCAACGGATTCCAGGGTGAATGCTACGTCCTCATCATCCGGCCCCGTAAAGGAGAAGTTGCCGGCATCCGCCGTGACTTCATGGCTGAACTGCAACGCTACGATAGTCCGGGGCGCCACCTGCTGCTGGTTATCCAACGGATAAGTGTAGTGCAGGTTACGGGGATTGAAGGTCGCCGTATTGAAGCTCACGTCATCGCTGTCACCCCCACAGCCCACCAGGGTGGCGGTAGCAAGTGCGGTGATGGCGAGGGCAATCTTGTTCTTTTTCATGGTGCACCTCCGTTAGAACTTCAGGGTCAGGGACCCGCTGAATACATGAACGTCGCCGTCTGTGCTGACGCTTTCATAGGGGTTGGTCACACTGGGGTTGGTCGAGGTCAGCTCGAAGTCACGCTCCTGCAGCTGCTGATACTGGTACCCAAAGTCGAGACGCATGGGATAGGCCAGGATCGGCGGATTCTTGATGATCAGGGCACTGCCGACACCGACGATCAGGCGATCGTTGTCGAAATAGTTCACGTCCGGCGTCTGGATGCTTTCCAGTGGGCTCTCCTGATAAGCCACACCGCCAAACAGAATGATGTGGTCATTCACTGTCCACTCCGCACCGATCCGCGGCACGATGATGTCCTTGAACTTGGCATTGGCCTGATCCTTGACGGTATCGCGCTCCAGCTGATCTTCCAGGTCTTTCCAGTTCTGCTGCTCCACGGACACAGAAGCCCGGAAATTGTCACTGAAGTGGTACAACAGGCCCGCGCTGAAAATGTCCGGCTGGTAGGAATCGATTGTGTCGATAAGAACCGTGATGCCCGGATCAATCACGGTACCCGGGATAGTCAGGTTGGATTCCACTGCGGTACGGGCTTCTGTATGGCCACGGAAGGCAAAGGCCGTTTCCAGCCCTGTCCAGAAACCACAATCTTCCTTGCCACAGAATATCTTGTCCCACTCCATGTTCATGGAAAGCACAGGACGAATGATCGGTTTGGCTGTCACAGTCAGCTCTTCATACTGCGTTTCCCCGGCCAGATCTGCACTGGCAATCAGGGTGGCTTCGCTGCGCAGGGATACGTGGGCAGAGGCCCCGGTGGTAATCCCGTTGGCGACCTCCAGGCCGCCCCCAAGGTTCAGAAACAGCGGCTGACGCCCGTATTGCATGAATTGGCCTTCACGGGAGTTCTGGGATTCAAACGCCAACATTTCCTCACCGTACTTTTCCACCCCGGCGATGATCGCGAAATACAACGGGTGGTCACCTTTCATCATGTCGGTGAGATCGGTTTTCAGGGCAATGACCTGCTGCTGGGTGTCGGCCACATTGGCTTTGTCACCATCGCGAATCACTGCAGCGGAACCCCCACTGGGGTTGCCGTTGCTGGTCACACGCAGATCATGTTCACCATGCAACAGGCCCACGGTCAGTTCACCACGTGGATCCTGTGTCAGGTACGCCGGGTTGTAATACAGCGCCGAGGCCTGGGTGTTGAACAACGACATCCCTTGGGCGGTTCCCACATCCACGGGAAGCAGCCCGTAGGTGCTGGCCGTATTCCCCATGGCAGCCCAGGCAGGGGCACCCAGGACAGAGGTGACAAGGGCGGCAGCCCCCAACTGGGACAGTTTGCGAGCGGTCATAGCGCATCTCCGGCGTTTGTTATTCGGGTTTTCCACTCTAACGGTGGCGTTTTTGCAGCGAAGAACAGGTGAACGGTATGCACCGGATGACCTGTTCCAGCCTGTGTATATGCAATAAGTAAAACAAAACCCCCGTGCTACAGCCGTTGCGAAAAGGTTGGGAATGGTTGAGATAAGTGTGTGACTTGGCGGACGTGTAAAGCTGTGTAATCGGAGTGTTTCGGGAAGAGAGGGTTCGCGTGGCGACCCCAGGTCAGCGCCCCGCTTTCGCTTTGCGAGCAAAGCTCCAACGGCGTGGGAGGGGGGCGGATTGGCGCAGGCGTCTGCTACGCCTGCCACGGCTGGAGCCTTGCTCGCAAGGCGAAGGCCATGACGCCACTCACCAACGGTGAAACCAACAAAAAGCACAGGGCAAACCCGGCTTTTCTCAGTGCACTCTGCAGTGAACGTATCGTGCGTCAGCCATTAGGCAACCACAGAACGGCCATAAAAAAGCCGGCCCACAGGCCGGCTTTCTGTACTCATCAGGCGGGGTTACTGCTTGATGGGTTCGCCCAAATACTGGAGCTTGACGCCCCCGGCAGGGATTTGCAGATAGATGCTGGGTTTGACCAGCTCAAGAATGTTCAATTTCACATCCACAGGGATGTCATTGCTGTTCATCTGTTCAATCACCATTCGGCCGTCCTGCAGGAAAGTCACCGCACCCGCAAGATTCATGGTGAGCGGATAACTGTGCAGGTTATGACTACCATCAAAGGTAATGTGCATATACGGCGCATCCAGATACAGCTCCACATCCGTACGGAATTCCGGCCCATTGGCAGTCTCGATGATCCAGCCCGGAATTAACCCCTGTCGCTGAATCTCGTCGTAGACGTAACTCCCATCCGGGTTGGTTTTACCGCAATAGTTTTCTGCATCTTCCGGCCAAGACACACAGTTGTAGCGCATGCGCATGTACTGAACTTCCGTTGGTGTCTCAATGGGTATAACCAGCATTTTCACCTTAAGAGTAACCGTCGACGCCTGGATCAGGGTTGGGTAAAGCCCAACCCTGACGGCCGGCATGCTTTCCACCTCTGCCGTAGCAGGGTCATCGTAAGTTGTCATCCCGAACACTTCCGTCTTCAGCCCGCCAACAACGTGGATTCCACACTGCTCCGGAAGATCGCAAATCAGCTCGGGGTCGGTGAGACCGCCTTCGCTACCGCCATCGCCCTTACTTTCATCCACGACCAATGCAGTGGTGTTGGCGCCCGGCACTCCGCCGTCATAAGGTGGCTCACCAGAATCAAAATGCCCGTTGGCATTCAAATCTGCCGTCGGCAGGTTTCGCAAGGGCTGGAACACAGAGTCTGTTGCTGGCGCGCCAATGAAATGCAGGTGCATGTTCGGCCCGCCCATATCTGCATCCGGCGCTCGCAATACCGCTGTCTGCAGGCGTTTTCCGTTTGTAGAACAGATCGCTTCGCCACTGGAACAATCATTGGGTTGCTGGGCACTGGTGCCGTTGACACTCATCAGAATGTAACGGTAATAGGCACCGTTTTCCCAGGGTTCAGCAGGAGTGAACACCAGGCTACGCGCGCCCACGTCCAGCTTGCCCTTGATTCCTTCCTCACACTGATATTTACGAGTACTTCCATCGTCATAGCGCATCGGTTTGCCGGTAGCCGGATCCAGCTCGACTTTCTCAACACGGAAGCTACCCACATCACAGGCTGTACTGTTCTCGAATATGACAGAGGCGGGATCAATATCCTGGGAGAAATTCACCCGTATAGAGCGGTCTGACGGCATCAGCGGAACAGGGTTTCGGTCGTCTTCCGTTTTTCCGCCCTGGCAGAAACCATGGTTACCCGCTTCAATTTCCCAGTGCTCCTTGTCGCTGGCACAGGGAAAACCCGGGTAGGTGGTCAGCGCAATGGGCGCTGGTGCGTCACCCACCAGTGCGGGCATCTGGAAGCTTTCATTGACGGCAACGATCGGGTTACCCGCCAGGTCAGCAACACCACTACCCAGAGCGACCTGATAGTCCGATCCCATGGCCAGAGGGGCATCAGGGCGCAACACCAGGGTCGCACCGTCCAGCTCCCACTGGAACGGCACAGCGCCGCCACCACTGGTAAGCGAAACCGCCCCACTTTGCTCCAGGGTGACCGTATCCAGCGGCTCACTGAAATTCAGAACCACGGCATCGCCGGGGCGGGCCTTGTCGGCCACACCAGCAGCATTGACCGCCGGCGTCATGCTCTGCAGCACAGGGGCGGTCATGTCCGGCACGGGCTGCGGCGCGCTTTCCTGATCCTCATAGGATTCCATGTGGAAACTGAGCAGGCCGAAGGCCGTTTCCTGACCCAAAATTTTGGGTTCAACAATACCCACGGCGTCGATTTCCATACGCCCGTCGTTCACCAGCGCCATGCCGTTCAGCTCCACATGCATGAGCGTCTGGCTCAGAGCGCCATTGGCCTCCGGGTTTTCGGCGGTCATGGACACATCCATGTACAACTTCACCTGCTTTGGTGCCTCATGGGCATCGCTGTAGGGGTTGGGCAGCAGGTAGCCGCTGGCGTCCGACAGGAAGGTCACGGAGATATCACCGGTGCTGATACCCGCCGGAATCTCGCCTCCCACCTTCACATCGATGTTGGAACCGGTGAGCAAGCTGTTGCGTGCAATACGCAGCGGAGAGACATCCGGATAGTTGGGCAGATAGGCCAGCTCCGCATACACGTTGCCGGATTGCAGGGTCGCATCCTTACTGCCCAGCAGGGTGGACTGCAGCGGGACACAGTTCATTGCCTGGCCGGTGAGTTTGGCGGTCAGGGCCCCAGGCTGATTGCAAGGGTCTGCCATCGCCTCACTGGCTTTTACGACTTCCTGTACCAGGGTCGCGCGGGGCCGGGAATCTCCCGCCTTCCAGCTTCTCTCGAAGCCTCCGGTGAGCTGGGCGTCATCCACCCCTCGCACCGATGAGGTCAGCTTCAGCGTATAAGTCTTGCCAGGAGCAAGATCCTCGACGGGGTCCACGGTCACCGCGTTACCCTTGACCAACAAGATGGCAGGCACCGTCTCGCCCTGAGACTCCAGCTCAATACTGGCATCCGCATCGGTATCACCGTAGACCACCGTGTCGGTGTTCAGCATCTGGTTGAACTGCAGACGCAGGGTGCTGAAATCCATGAACGGCAAGGTATCTCCGTCAGGAATCAGCTGGCTGATGGCCAGCGCCGAAGTCTGCTTGCGCGCGCTTAGCGGCCCTTCCGCATCCAGACGGGTGGTAAAGTCCATCCCGCCATCCGGAAACGCCGCAATACCGTTACCGGTATCCAGATCGCTGATTTCCAGACGGTAGTGGGTGGCAAAATCCAGCGGTTGCTGTGGCTGGATAGACACGCCCATGCCTCCCTCGAGCGCCTGGGGCGCGCCAAGAGGCACCGGAGTTGCGCCGTCACAATCATCACCCAGCGCATCGCATTTGAGCAGCTGCACATTGGCCGGATCGACCGTCACCGCATGGGAAAAACGGATAATCATCGGGGTCTTCGGCGACACCGCCTGCTGCCCCTGGTAAGGGTAGCTGTAGTACACCTCACCCACTTGCCAGTTTTGCGTCGTGGGGTCGTCACTCTCGCCGCCACACGCTGCCAGTAGCGTGGTCGCCACTGCCAGGCCCAATATTTTCATTTTCATGGCCTTCTCCTAGAACTTCAGCGTGATGGAGCCAGTGAATACGTTGACCTCGCCTTCCGCTTCACCGCTCAGGTACGGGGCCGGATAGTTGGGGGAGCGACGGTCGTAGAACTCGAAATCACGCGATTCCAGTTGCTGATACTGATACGCCAGATCCAGTCGGACCGGGTAAGCCAGAACCGGCACAGACTTGTACCGGGCAGTCAGGCCAACACCGACAATCATTTTGTCGGCATCCAGATAGTTCACTTCCAGCGAGCCGGTGGAATCCAGCGGCGATTCACTGAACGCCAGACCACCGGTAACCATGTAGGTATCGTTGATGTGGAACTCACCGCCAATACGGGGCACCACGATATCCTTGAACTTCAGTTGGGCATCGCCGCTGGTATTAACGGCCTGATCCTTGATGGTGTCGCCTTCCAGCTCGTCTTCCAGGCTCGACCATTCCTGCATTTCAAAGGTTACCCCAACCCGCCAGCGATCCTTGCCATAGGCCAGACCGGCGGCGTAGATATTCGGCTGGTAGGAATCAATGGTAGTAATCGCCAGATTGATGCCCGGATCCACCACGGTACCGGGGATGGTAATGGTGGAATCCACCGTAGTGTTGGTATTGGAATAGCCGCGGTAACTGAATGCGGCTTCCAGCCCGTTCATCCAGCACGAAGCGTTATCGCCACAGAAGCTTTCACCAAAATCCATGTTCAGGCCGAAAATAGGGCGGATGGATGGCTTGGCAGACACATTCAGGGTTTCGTAGCTGGTCTCACCGCCCAGAGTAGAGCTGGCCACCAGCTCCGCTTCCGAGTGCAAGGTAATACGGGCGGAAAACCCCGCATCCAGCCCCCGCCATAACTGGGTACCGCCACCGAGATTCAGAAACAGCGGCTGGCGACCATACTCAAAAAACTGCCCTTGGGTAGACGTTTGCGAATTGAATGACAGCATTTCGTCGCCGTATTTCTCCACCCCCAGCATAAAGCCCAGGTAGAGCGGGTGTTCGTACTGGGTCAGGTTGGTCAGGTCGGTTTTCATCCCCAGCAAGACCTGTTGGGACGGTGAATCCTGGAGCACCTGGCCATCCGCGCTCAACTCATGCTCGGCGTGCATCAGGCCAGTGGTCAGCTCACCACGGCTGTCCTTGGTCAGATACGCCGGGTTGTAGTAAGTGGCGGACACCTGGCTGTTGAACAGGGACAGGGCCTGGGCCGAGGCAATATCCGAGGGCAGCACCCCGTAGGTAGTGCCGATATTGCCCATGCTGGCCATTGCCGGGGTCACAGACACGACCCCGATGCCCAGCAGTGCAGCGGGAAGCAGTTTCCTTGTTGTCATTTGGCTCTCCACAAAAGACGTGCCCGAACGGGCCATTTATTATTCAAAGGCTACCTACCCTTTGAGCTAGGCAGATATTTGCCCAAAAAAGGTGGCATAATCGTACCAACATTTTGAAACATTACCGTACAACAAGTTCTCAAATCTGCCGTCAATTTACATATATACACATAAACAAACGGTTCCGTTTCATAACAGCTAATCCCTTTGTACTAGGCGTATAGGCTGGGCCAGGAAGAAAACCAAGAAAGGAAACAATCGAGACTTATATGTAACCCATGCACAGGTGTGCGCAGCTTCAGATCACAAGGGGAAGGCAAAAAAGCCGGCGGGGAGAGACAAAACAAGAAAGGGGCCGAGCCACCCATCGGGGGCCCGACCCTGCACATCCTGAATCAGAATTTCAGCGTGATAGAACCCGTCAAGACATGGGCTTCACCGTCCGCCGTCACTACTTCATAGGGATTGGTATAGCCGGCACGGGTGGTGGTGAGTTCAAAGTCTCGCTCTTCCAGCTGCTGGAACTGGTACCCCACATCCAGGCGCAACGGCCAGGCCAGTACCGGCGGCGAGTGGATCGTCCAGGCAGCACCCAGCCCCAGCACCAGCTTGTCACTGTCCAGGTAATTCACATCCGGTGTCTGAATCGACTCCAGGGGGGATGGCTGCCACGCCGCTCCGGCCGACAGGCTGAGACTGTCATTAAGCTGCCACTCCAGGCCGACCCGCGGCACGAGGATGTTCTTGAGCTCAACCTGGGCCTGATCCTTGATGGTGTCCCGGTCCAGTTTTTCTTCCAGGTCTTGCCAATTCTGCTGTTCCACTGCCAGCGCCACCCGTACCCCATCGCTCAGGCGATACAGCAACCCCAGGCTCCAGATATCCGGCTGGTAGGAATCCAGCGTATCGATCAGCAGGGTTATGCCAGGGTCGACCACGGTGCCGGGAATGGTGATCGTGGATTCCACCGATGTGCGGGCCTGGGTATGGCCACGAAACGCCAGCGCGGTTTCCACATTGCCCAGAAAGCCGCAGCGATCATTATTGCCGCAAAACACTTTCCCCCACTCGAAGTTCACCGAAATAACCGGACGGATCACCGGCTTGGCACTGACATCCAGCTGTTCGTAGCTTGTATTGCCGCCCAAATCGGTGCTGGCCACCAAGGTCGCTTCAGAGCGTAGCGACACATGGGCCGACGCCCCACCCGTAATCCCGTTGAACAGCTCGGTCGCCCCGCCGATGTTGAGAAACAGCGGCTGACGGCCATAGTTCATGAACTGCCCGGCATCGTGGGTCTGGGACGTAAACGCCAGCATCTCTTCGCCATACTTCTCTATCCCGGCGATAAAACCAAAATACAATGGATGGTGATACCGGGTGAGGTCCGACAGGTCGGTTTTCATGGCAATCACCACCTGCTGCGACGGGGTGTCATTGAGCACATCTCCGTCCCTCACCACCGGCACCCCGCCGCTAGCCGTACCCTGGCTTGCTGCCCGCAATTCCTGATCGCCGTGCAGCAGCCCCACGGTCAACTCCCCGCGGGGGTCACGGGTCAGGTAGGCCGGGTTGTAATACAGCGCCGATGCCTGGGTGTTGAACAACGACAGTCCCTGTGCGGACCCCACATCCGTGGGCAACAGGCCATAGGTACTGGCGGTATTGCCCATGGCCCCGTAGGCCTGGGCCGACAAGGCGGCCGTCAGCACCGCACTGGCCATCCAGCGGCAGGGGGAAAACAAAGTCATACGATTCTCCATGATGCTTGGCACAAGGGAGCATCACCCCCGCACCGTGTTATCTACCCTGGCGGGCAGTCAGGGCTTGATCGGCTCACTGAGGTAATTGAGGACGGTGCCGGCTGCCGGGATTTGCATGTGAATGGCATCGGTTCCCACCACCAGATCCGCCACCAACCCACCCAGGTACACGTCGACGGGCAAGGCCGCCGTGCTGAGCTGACGAATTTCCAGTCGCCCGTCATCCAGAAAAGACACCTCACCCGCCAGCTCCAGTGTCAACGGATAACTGTGCAGGTTGTGGGTGAAGCTCTGCTCCGCCCCACTGAGAATGGCCACGGGCTCCAGTTGCGGCGCATCCAGATACAACGTCAGACGAGTGACAAACTCAGCCCCGTTGGCACCGTCCACAATCCAGCCGCGGGCACGGCCATCCTCGCCTTGCGCGCAAGGGGTGCTGGCCGCCGGGTCGGCATTACAGCCATAACGAATACGCATCAACTGCGGCCCGGTCGGGGCCGGTAGCACGGCGTTGGTCAGCTGCTTGGCGATATCGGTCAGGATCGGATACACCGTGGTGCCGCTGGTCACCAGCCGGGTCGGGTTGATATAGGCCAACACACCGCCTTGCTGCTTTACGGTGTCGGGGATCAACGGATCATCCCCGAACCGGTCCGCCACGGCCTCACTGCTCAGGTACCCCACAATCTCGGCTTCCAGGTTGCCGGAAAGATAGAGGTACTGGTGGTCCGGGCAGGGGGCCTGGGGCATGTCGGTATAGAGCGGGGAATACTGCTGCTCCAACGCCGGGAACGCCGACAGATCCGGCACTTCGTATTGATCACTGGGGCAACCGATATCGAAATCGGCAATCAGCTGACCTTCCGCTGCCGGCGACGCTTTCTCGAGCAACGCCGTATTGGACAGGGCGCTGTTCTGTTGCGAAGGGGAAGCCTCGCTGTCTTCGCGAAGCAGATTGGCGTTCACATCGGCCGCAGGAAGATTGCGCAGGGCCTGCAGCACATCGCCAACCGGTTCACTGGCACGAAAATACACTTGCAGCGGAGCGCCGCCATCTTCTGCAGCCGGGAAAAGATTGGCGCTGGGGTACAGCAACCGGGTTTGTAGCGGCAACCCGCGAACATCACAGATGGCATCCACGCCACAGGCCGGGTTGCTTAACACCGACATCAGCGTGTAGCGGTACAGGGCCCCAGGCTGCAACGCCTGCTGCGGCGTAAAGACCAGCTGGTTCCCCCTCACCTGCCGCTCACCTTGCAGCGGCGCCCCCTGGGCTGTCCCAGCGGCATTAACGGCTTGCAGCACCACCGTATCGGCAGTCACCGAGGCCGCATCAATTTGCTGGGAAAAGGTCACACGTATGGCCCGGTTAACCGGCAAGCGTGCCAGCGGCAGATGATCATCTTCCACCACAGCCCCCGCGCCCTCCGGTGCCGTTTCCGTGCCATCTCGCCCCCCCAGGCAACGCCCGGCGCTATCTGCGGCGAGATTGCGCTCCACGGTGTTACAGGGAAAACCCGGGTAGGTCGATAGCACCAGCGGTGCCCGCGGCACCGCAGGATCAAACCCCGGCAGCTGGAATGTGAGGGTTTCGGCCAGCGCTCCGTTGCCGGCAATGTCTGTGACCGTATCGGTAAAAGCCACGGTGTACGGAACGCCATATTCCAGCGGCGCCAGCGGTTTCAGCACCAGCGCGGCCCCGTCCAGATGCCAGCCAAACGGCACCGGGGTCCCCCCCTGGGTTAGCGTCACATTGTCGGTAACAGCACCGTCCACCACGATACTGGCCGGGTCCAACGGCTCGTTGAAATTGAGCACAACAGGGTCACCAGGGCGCTGCTGGGCATCGGCCTTACCCGGTTGCCAGGCTTGCAGCGCGGGGGCAGTCAGGTCCTGACCTGGCGCAGGGGCACTGGTCTGATCCGGATAGGATGCCATCCGGAAACTGAGCACCCCATAAGCGGTTTCTGCCCCCAGCACCCGTGGCTCGACAATACCGATGGCATCGGTAACCAACTGGCCGGTGTCCGGATTCACCAGGGCGGTACCGACCAGCTCTACCTGCACCAACTGCTGGGTAAATGCCCCATTGGCACGCGAATCTTCCATGGCAAAAGCCACATCAATACTCAAACGCAAATGTTTGGGCGCAGTGTCGCTATCACTGTAGGGGTTAGGGATCAGGTAGCCGGTGGCATCGGACAGGAACGTCACGGTGACCTCCCCGGAATCAAACCCTGCGTCTACCTGACCACCAATCATGACCTTGAGCGGTTCGCCCTTGAGCAAAGATCCCCGGGCAATCCGCAACGGGGTGACCTGGGGAAAATTTGGGGCATAGGCCAGCTCGGCAAAGACATCACCGGATTGTCGCGACACTGTGGTATCACCCAGCAACCGGGCAATCACCGGTACGCAGTTGATCGCCTGCCCGGTCAGCATGGAAGTGCTGGATGGGGACGGCTCAGCGCAATCATTGGCCGCACTGGCCTGCAACGCCATGGTCGCTCGGGGGGTGCTGTCTTTTGCCACCCAGGAGAAAGATTGCGATGCGTCCAGGCCGTCCCCGGTGATGCCCTTTAACGAGGGAGAGATTTCCAGAACGTAGGATTGCCCGGGCACCAGATCCTCGCGGGGGTCCACCACCAGCCCCGCCCCCTTGACCCACAGAGCGGCAGGCACCAGCTGCCCCTGACTGACCAACCGGACACTGGCACCGTAGTGCGCGGAATCCGGCTCCAGTGGTTGATTAAAACGAACCTTCAGGGTGGAAAAGTCCAGCAGCGGAAAATTATCGGCCGGGTTGACCTGTGTAATCGCCAGCGACGCACCCGCCACCTGATCACTCAGCGCCCCCTGCTCGGCCAGGCGGGTATGAAAGGACAGGCTCCCGTTTGGCAACGTCACCGCACTGCCATCCACAACAAGCTGATGGAACACCAACGAATAGGTCGTTGCCGTTTTCAGCGGGCCATCGGCGGGCTGCAATACCACCCCGCGCCCATTGCCAGCAGCCACAGGGGCCGCCAGCGATACACTGGCCACCGCATCACTGCTGCTACAACGGGCGGCCCCCTTGGCACACTCATAAAGACTGAACTGGCCAGGCTCGGCAGACAGCACATCGGAAAAACGCAGGACCACAGGTGTATGAGGAGAGACCGCCTGCTGGCCATCGTAGGGATAGCTGTAATGCAGCCCCGACGGACCACTGAGATCTACCGTCGGCTCACTGCCCTCGCCACCGCAAGCCGACACCAGCATGGCCACGCACACACACAACATGGCTCGGCATACCGACAGACAATCTAGGACGAATAGAGGGTGGATCAGCCTTCGTGTCAGAAGCTGTGTTGTTGTTGGCATGTGCTTCTCCGTACTCCTGCCCATTGACCCGGGAAATGGCGGGCCATGCCGCCAGCACCTCGCCACGGCAAAAGCGCAAGGTAACAAGGCAGGAACGGAGAAAAACGACAGCGGAATCACAGTCCGCCAAAATGACAAAAATCAGGGCACTATTAACAAAAGACAGCAGCAAAAAGGAGACAACAAAAAGAACAAAAGCAGGTGCAACAAGAGATGGACAAAACGCGCCGTTAGCGCCTGCGTGTCAGCAACACCACTGGCAGCAACCCCAGTAGCACCAGGGTCAACGACGGCGCCGCGGCCCGCTCCCATTCCCCTTCGGCTGTGAGCTCATAAATCCGCACCGCCAAGGTATCCCAGCCAAAGGGTCGCAACAGCAGAGTGGCAGGCATTTCCTTCATGACATCGATGCCGACCAGCAACAAGGCCGTCAACAGACCCGGCAGCATCATGGGCAGGTAGACTCGCTGTCCCACTTCAGTCGACGACGCCCCCAAGGTCCGGGCCGCGTCCACCAAACCTGGGCGCACTTGCTGCAAGGCATTTTCCACCGGGCCAAAGGCCACTGCCATGAAGCGCACCACGTAGGCCAACACCAACGCCGCCAGGCCACCGACCAGCGCCACCGGCAGCCCCCAGGCATTGAGGCGCGACTCCACCGCACTGAAACTCACCATGATCCCTACCGCCAACACCGACCCCGGCAGCGCGTAGCCCAAGGTGGCCAGCTGAGCCGCCACCGAAACCCCCGCTGACGACTGATGCCGCTTCACCCACGCCAGCCAGCTGGCCAGCACCAGCACCAACCCGGCGGACATGGCCCCCAACAGGAAGGTACGCCAGACCAGATTCAGGAAGCGCGCATCAACCCCGTCCAGGCGGGTCTCCACCACCCAATACAGCAATCGGGAGACCGGCAACACAAACGCCATGAACAGGACCGCAAAGGCCAGCAACGTAATCAGCCAGGCACCCCGGGGGCGCACCCGCATCACCTTGCGTCCACCCAACTCACTGAAGCGCGCACGGCGGCGGCCGCGCCGCTCCAGCCACAGCGCCACCAATACGAACAGCAACAACAGCGAAGCCAGCTGTGCTGCCGCCTGCAGGTTGAACAGGCCGTACCAGCTTTTGTAGATCGCGGTGGTAAAGGTGTCGAAATTGAATACGGACACCGCCCCAAAGTCCGCCAGGGTTTCCATCAAGGCCAGCGCCAGGCCGGCCGCGATGCCGGGACGCGCCATGGGCAGCGCCACCTTGTAGAACGCCCGCACCGGGCCATCGCCCAGAATACGCGCCTGCTCCAGCACCGCCCGCCCCTGGGCCTGAAAGGCCAGCCGCGCCAACATGTACACATAGGGATAGAGCACCAGCGACAAGGTGACGACCACCCATAGCGGGTGGCGGGCGCTGAAACCGGGGAAATCGCTCCACCAGTGGCGGAGCTGGGTCTGGATCGGCCCGGCATAGTCGAGCAGATCGACCATCACAAACGCCAGCACATAGGCCGGCATGGCCATGGGCAAAAACAGGGCCCACTCCAGCCAGCGACGCCCGGGGAAATCCAGGGTGGCCACACACCAGGCCAGCGACACACCCAGCAGCAAGACCCCGACGGTGACTCCCACCATCAGAAACAGGGTGTTCCCCACCAGCCGCCACAGCACGGTATCCAGCAAATGCTGCCAGGTTTCCCATTGCTGTTGGTGCCAGGCACTCAGCAGTACCAGTATCGGCACCAGTACCAGCAGGGCCAGCGCTGCTGCGCTGGCCCCACTGGCACTGCGTAATCCCCGACGGGGCATATCAGGCGTTTCTCAACAGCATGAATCAGCGATACCCGGCCCGGTCCATCAACTTGACGGCATCAACCTGCAGTTCACCGGCCACGCTCACGTTCAGGTCATCACTCTTGAAATCACCCCAGGAGGCCACTTCGTCGGCAGGCTTCACTGCCGAGTTCACCGGGTATTCCAGGTTACGGTCCGCCAGCAGGCTCTGGGCGGCCGGCTGGGTCATCCACTCCAGCAAGGCCTTGGCCTGTTCCGGATGCGGTGCGTGTTGGGTGATCGCCGCCCCGGAAATATTGATGTGCACGCCACTGCTGTCCTGGTTGGCCCAGAACAGGGCCAGCGGCAGCTGCGGGTTATCCCGTTTCATGCGGCCATAATAGTAGGTGTTCACGATCCCCACATCACACTGACCCGCAACGATGGCTTCCATCAGCGCGGTATCGTTGGAGAACACATCCGTGGCCAGATTGCCCACCCATCCGCGCACGATTTCCTCGGTCTTTTCTTCACCAAGACGCTTGATCATGGTGGCGACCAGAGACTGGTTGTAGACCTTCTTGGAGGTACGTAGACACAGACGGCCCTTCCACTTCGGATCAGCCAGATCTTCATAGGATGACAGTGTGGCCGGATCAACCCGGTCGCGAGAATAGACGATGGTGCGGGCACGCACGGTCAGACCGAACCAGCGCTTGTCCGGGTCGGTGAGCGCAGTGGGCACATTGGCATTAAGTACCACCGACTCCACCGGCTGAAGCAAATCCTTGTTGGCCGCATTCCAGAGATTGCCTGCGTCCACCGTAATGAACAGGTCAGCAGGAGTGCGCTCACCTTCCGCCTGCAACCGGGCGGTCAAGGCAGCAGCGTTATCCGTAATATACCGGATCTGCACACCGGTGGATTCGGTATAGGCATCAAACACCGGCTTGATCAGATGATCATTACGGGAGGTGTACACCACCAGCTCGTTTTGCTCGGCCGGTTCCGAGCAGCCCCACAGGCCGCCCGCCATGACCAGAGCTCCGGCCAGTAAACCCAGGATACGCATATCCAAAACTCCATCTCTCAAACAGGAATGATTCTTAATTGGGCGCCAGTATGGCAGGTCTGCCCCGCGACCTCTAGTCGCACTGCGTTAACGCATGCGGTGACGGGGTGGTTGCGCCTGCCGCGGCAGATCCCCGCCCCGCCCCAATGCCTGACCGATAAAAAAACGTTTCACGGGGCCCGCCTGATTCACCCAACGCATACCCGTATTGCGCAGCCAGCGCAGCGGCATTGCCCGCTGCTCGAATAGCTGCTGAAACCCGCGCATGGCATTTTGCATGACCAGGTTTTCACCACGGCGACGGCGCTGGTAGCGCGACAGGGCATGCGGGTCCGCACACGGGCGCCCGGCCTTCGCCGCTGCCGCCACTTCCTCAGCCAGCACAGCGGCGTCAAGCAAGCCCAGATTGACGCCCTGCCCGGCGAGCGGATGAATCACATGAGCCGCATCGCCAATCAACGCCAACCCGGTAGCCACATAGCTGCTGGCATGGCGCTCCTGGACAGGAAACACCGCACGCTCCCCCAGCAAGCTCACCTCGCCCAGCGCGTCACCGACCGCCGCCTGCAGATGGGCAGCAAACAGACCCGGTTCCGCTGCATTCAGTTCCGCAATTCGCTGCGGCCAACCCGACCAGACAATGGAACACTGCCGCTGATCACCCGGCGAAGCCAACGAGAACAACGGCAACAGGGCCAACGGGCCTGACTCCATGAAAACCTGCCGCGCACAACCGCCATGGGGTTGTGCCGTGGTAATCGTGGCCACCAGGGCATGGTGTCCGGTGTCTCGAGCCCCCCCACTGATTCCTGCCCACTCACGGACCCGCGAACGGGCGCCATCGGCCCCCACCAGCAAATCAGCCTCGAGCACATCACCACCACACTGAACCCGCCACCGCTGCCCCTCGCGACGCGCCCCTTCCACCGACACGCCACAGCGCCACTCCAGCGAAGGCAACGACGCCGCCCGGTCATACAGGGCCGCCGTCAGGTGGCCGTTTTCCAGCAGCCACCCCAGGCTATCGACCCCGGCATCCACGGCGTTGAAACTGACCTCACCGGTGCCATCCTGATCCCAGACCTGCATGGCATCATAGGGCTGTACCCGCGACAGATTCAGGCAATCCCAGACCCCACTGTTGCGCAGCAGCCAGTAGCTGGCTTCGGTCAAGGTAGAGACCCGCAATTGCGCCGCCCCTTCCGGCATGACCGGCGCTGGCCCACCATCCAGCACCGTCACCCGCAGCCCCTCAGCCGCCAGCAGCACCGCCAGCAACCCCCCGGTCATACCACCACCGACGATAATGATGTGTTGTTCGCTAACGCCCATCACAGGTCCTTTCCGGAGGGCGAAAATGAGCGCAAGCCCATCTCCACCATTCAATGCCATGAGTTGAAAGTTTAAAGTTCAAAGTTGAAACGCGGGCCAGGCCAGCGGGTTTTGCAGTACCGTGCCCGCGTTCACCGGTAAGGGCGCGGGTACAGAAATCCAGAACGGTAAAACCTGTCTCGCGTTTCAACTTTGAACTTTAAACTTTGAACTGATTTTGTCCTGCCCTGCACCGCCATGTCGGAGATTGCCTGGCGGCAACTTCCGACCTACGCGTCTTCGTAGCCCGTTTTTGGCTTTTGATTTTCGCTTTTGACCTTAGCTATTCACTATTCACTATTGACTATTAACTGCTCTTCACAGCCCCATGGCCCGTTTCGCAAACCCGCTACGCAACCCGGGCAGGAGATCCAGCGCAACCAGGCCCAGCTGGCGGCTGTGAGCAAACAGCGGGTGCTGGACGCGAAACAGTTCTGGCACCCAGCGAGAGGCCTGACCGATCAAGGCCTGATCCTTTTCGCGCCGGGAAGCGAAAACCTGCAGGGTTCGCAGACTGCCAGGATGATCACTGCCACCCACCGTGCTGGCCAGCGCCTGCAGATCCCGCACCGTCAGATTAAAGCCCTGCCCGGCCACCGGGTGCAGGGTGTGGGCGGCATTACCTACCACAACGCCATGGGGCACGACCTGTGCGCAAGATTCCGTCAGCACCAGCGGGTAACGCTGACGCTCTCCCAACCCGGTGAGGCGCGGCGCCCCGGCCGGGCTGCGTGCCTGCAATTGTGCCAACGCGTCCTGCTCACTCATGGCCATCCACCGCGCTACCTGCTCACGGGGCCCCGTCCAGACGAGGGCAAAACGCTGGTCTGGCAGGGGCAAGAATGCCAGCGGCCCTTCATTGAGAAAGCGCTCATAGGCAATACCCTCATGGGAGCTCGCCAGTGACAGGTTGGCAATCAGGGCATCGTGCCCGGTGTCATGATCCCGGGCACTGATCCCCAACCACTCGCGGGTTTTGGAGCGGGCGCCATCCGCCGCGATCAGCAAGGGCGTGTGCAGGGTATCACCACTGGAGAGGGAAACTTGATAGCCATGTTCCAGGCGACGAATACCGGACAACGCATCCGGTGCACGCACGGTAATGGCGTCATCACTGAACAGCGCCCCCAGCAACACAAAACCCAGCCAGCGGTTTTCTACCACCACCCCAAGCTGGTCGACGCCTTCTTCCTGTGCGGACATACGGGTCAACCCGAGCCGGGATTGCCGGGACACATGCACCGTGCCAATTGCAGCGGCGTGTTCACGAATAGCCAGGCCCAGACCAAGATCATCCAATACCGCCAACGTGCCCGCCGACAGCGCAGTACTCCGCGCATCAAAACTCGGGGTCAACGGCGGCGTTTCAGGCAACGTCAGCGGATGACTTTCCACCAGCACCACACTGCCTGCGCCATGGCGACGCAACAACAACGCCAGCATGGCACCCGCCATCCCGCCGCCAACGATCACCAGAGGTTGTTGCGTCATTTCAATGTCCACTTTTACTGTAGGAGCGCCGCTTGAGGCGCGAACCCAAGGGCCGAGTTGAAAGTTCAAAGTTTAAAGTTGAAACGCGGACTTGGATCAGTGGGTTTTGCCAAGCTATGCCCGCGTTTACCGGTAATGGCGCGGGGACCGAGGCTGGCACCAGGAAAACCTCGAGCGCGCCTTTTCAACTTTAAACTTTGAACTTTCAACTGCTTTTCTCTCACCCAGCACCGCCACGTCGGAGATGGGCTCACGCCCATTTCCGGCCTACGCGACTCCGTAGCGGCGCACATTGCTTTTGGATTTAGCTGTCAACTGTCCACTATCAACTGTCAACTGCTCTTCATCAGCTTCTCAATCTCCGCCACATCCTTCGGCACCTCGTGGGTCATCACTTCACACCCTTCTTTGGTCACCACCACATCGTCTTCGATGCGAATACCGATGCCACGCCACTGCTCATCGACACTGTCATCATCCGGTGCGATATACAGCCCCGGCTCCACCGTCAGGGCCATGCCCGGCTCCAGCTGGCGCCATTGATCCTGAACCCGGTAATCACCCACATCGTGAACGTCCAGACCCAACCAGTGGCCCGTGCGATGCATGAAGAAACGGCGGTAGCCCTCGGTTTCCACCAGCTCGTTGAACTCACCGTCAAGCAGCCCCAGATCCAGCAAACCCTGGGTCAGAATCTCCACCACTTTTTCGTGGGGCACATTCCAGTGATTGTCCGGATGGGTGGCCTTGATGGCGGCGTACTGACTGGCCAGCACCAACTCGTAGAGCGCCTGCTGGGGCTTGCTGAACGTACCATTCACCGGGAAGGTACGGGTGATATCCGAGGCGTAGTTTTCCAGCTCGCAACCGGCATCTACCAACACCAGATCCCCGTCTTTGAGCTTCTGGCTGTTCTCGATGTAATGCAGGATGCAACCGTTGGCGCCACCACCGACAATACTCGGGTACGCGGGGCTGCGCGCACCATGACGCATAAACTCGTGGAGATATTCCGCCTCGAGCTGATATTCCATCATCCCCGGGCGGACTTTTTCCATGGCACGGATATGGGCATGGGCAGAGATGCTTGCCGCCTTGCGCATCAACTTCACTTCCGCTGCTGACTTGAACAGACGCATGTCGTGCAGATGGTGCGCCAGGGCGACGAACTCGCCCGGCGGCTGGGCCCCGGAGCGAACCCGCTCGCGAATACTGTTGACCCAACCCATCAGGCGGCGGTCAAACTCCGCATCGTGGCCCAGGTCATAAAAAACCCGCTCCCGGCCCTCAATCAGGCCCGGCAGAATTTCATCGATATCGCCAACCGGAAAGGCATCGTCGGCATCATGATCCTTAACGGCCCCATCGGGGCCTGCCCGGTAACCGTTCCAGATCTCCATGGTGCGGTCGCGTTCACGACAGAACAGCACGTACTCGCCATGCTCACGGCCGGGCAACAGGACCAGCACCGCCTCGGGCTCCGCAAAGCCGGTGAGATACCAGAAATCACTGTTCTGTCGGTAGGGGTATTCCACATCCCGGTTACGGGTGCGCTCCGGGGCGGCAGGCAAAATGGCGATGCTGTTGGGCCCCATGACGCCCATCAGCTCCTGACGGCGGCGGGCGTATTCCTGACGGTTGATGCTCAAGACCACTCCTTGCAGTATCGGCTGGGCGTTAGGTCAGTGACGAGTCGGCGGCTTGCTGGCCGGCGCATCCGGCTTACCTTCCCGGCGCATGACCAGATCAGTGTAAATCATCAGGGCGGACATGCGGCAGTGTTCCGCCACTTGCTCGAACATATCTTCCTCTTCATCGCCATCGGCATCCGGCGTTTCCACCTGGCTGATGGCCGCCAGGTCAGACAGCGCTTCCTGGACACCCGGTGAGAGATCCTTGTCATGGGTATTGGCCGAGCCGGTGCCAAAGCCCACCAGAAAACCCTCGCACCACTGGGCGATCGCCGCCACCCGCAAGCCCAGATCATCCTCATCGGCAGGCAACAACAGGTGAAGTGCCAAACCGGTGTCGGCAAAACCGTCAGCAAGACCATCGCGCATGGCCACGAGCATACCGGCAAGGGATGCCTCAAACTGCTGCCCGGGCTCGAAGTCAACGTGGGACGCCAGCACCCCAAGCAGCTCTTCATCGCGGCCGCCATGGCCGGTAGCCAGCAGCCCTGCCGCCAGCCCCTGAAGTTCGCTGGGAGAATGGGCAATACCTGCCGCGGCCAGGGCCTGGGCCAGCACTTCAAAATCAATCTGGTTGGACATGAAACACCCCGTCTTGGATACCTGCGGCGAGAGCACCTTCCTGAGGAAGGCTGTGAGAAGTGTGCGCTAAGTGGCTACCACCATTCAATTTCATTGACCCCTGCCAACCTCACACCTATAGTTGAAACAGCCTGTCAACCGGGAGGGGGACGCCATTGCTGGCAAATCCCGGTAAGGTGCAGGGGACGCGGGGCCGAAACCGGCCCACACCTTAGGCGAACAGCGACCATTTTGCCATGACGACGGAACAACAACTAAGGCAACTGGAAACCCGCGTAGACGAGCTGCTGCGTATCAGCTCCCGATTGCGTCAGGAAAATCTGGCCCTGCATGAACGAGAGGCCAAACTGGTGGAAGAACGCGCCCAGTTGCTGAAAAAAAATGACGTGGCCCGCAACAAGGTCGAGGCCATCATCACGCGTCTGAAATCTCTGGAGCAGGATTCCTGAGCGTGGCATCCTGCCTGACACTGATCCACAGCCAATGCGGTGCTACCGGCCATGTCTAACGAAAACTCCCTGGTGATTCACTTGCTCGACAAGGAGTACCGTGTCGCCTGCCCGGCTGGTGAACAGGACAACCTGCTGTCTGCGGCCCGCTATCTGGATGAGCAACTCCGTGAAGTGCGCGACGCCAACGTGATTGGTCTGGAACGCATTGCCATCATGACCGCCCTGAACATGAGCCACGAACTGCTCAAGGCGCGTCAGGCCGCCTCCCAGGACTCCGAGAGCGAAGCCCGGGTGCAAGCCCTGCTCAGCCGCCTGGAAGACGAAATCCAGGCCTTCGAAGACGCCCGTCGCAAGCTGTAAAAGACGCTTCAGGCATCACGCCAACACCAACAAAGAACGAGAGTTGAAAGTTCAAAGTTGAAAAGCCCGGGACGAGGCTGTTGTGCTCCGAATGCTCCTCACCGCGGTTTAGCGCACAGCTCCTGCCACTCAGTGTGGCACCAGGCCTGCTCCGCGTTTGAACTTTCAACTTTGAACTTCCAACTGATTTTGTCCTGTACTGCAATGCCATGTTGGAGATTGCCTGGCGGCAATTTCCAACCTACGCGGCTTCGTAGCAAGGGTTCCGCTTTTGCACTTAACTGTTAACTATTCACTATTAACTGTTAACTGCCCTGTCAAGACTGTCACCGCCCCGCACCACTGTTATAATGGCCTCGAGTGTTTCCTGGCTCGTACGCCAGAGGGCCATGTCCCTGAGCCGATAACGTAATACCCGGGGGCATATATTGCCTTGTCCGTGTGCATGTCCGCCTAATGAGCGGAAAGCCTGAGGGCAATGCTGCTGCCTCCACCTTGAACCATACGGTTCAAGGGTCAAGCCCGCAGCGGCGGACCGGGAAGCACCCTTTATTTCTGTTCGGTTGAGACCATGACCGCAACGCAACGACGCCAGCTTCGGCGCCAGTTCCGACAGCAACGCCGGGCCCTGACACCGGGTCAGCGCCGCCGGGCCAGCCAACGGATCGCACCGGCCCTGAACGCTGCCTTGGGTTATCGCCGCTGTCAGCATTTGGCACTCTACCTGCCCAATGATGGCGAACTGGACCTGCAACCCGCCCTGCGCCACACACGCTTTCGTCATTGCTCCACTTACCTGCCCTTTGTGGATCCTCTGCGCCGTGGCCATCTACGCTTCCGGCTCTGGCAACCTCACCACCCCATGCGCCCCAATCAGTACGGCATCGCCGAACCCGCCCTGCTGCTGCGCGGACGCGCCCTGTGGGCACTGGACGTGATCCTGCTACCGGCAGTGGCATTTGATCAGGAGGGCTTTCGGCTGGGCATGGGAGGGGGCTACTACGACCGCACGCTGGCAGACATGGCAAGACGACCGCGACGACCCAGACTGGTGGCGGTGGGGTACGACTTTCAGCGAGTGGAAAAGGGGGTGATACCGCTGGCCCCGTGGGACCAGCCGGTGGATCTGACCGTTACTGCTGGCTGTGGCTGATGACAATGCCCGCACTGTCAGCGTATTGCTGATAGTCCGGCTCGTTGCCACCGTGGGTGAGGCTACTCACCAACACGCCCAGCCCGAATACGATTGCCAGTAGCACCAAGGCATCCGGCTTCTTCTTCATTGTTATTCCCCAAAATGGTACAGCAATATGAAAAAAGTGACCCAAAAGTATTAACAGGATTGTCACTTTAGTCTGATTGGCGAGCAGAAAATGCCAACCGGGTCAAAATTTGACCATTGCGAAATGTAAAGTCAAGCAGTTATGGCGCTCTGTTGACGCTTCTTAACAGAACTTACTCATAACTGATGCCCAATCTCTTCACTGATATGCAAGCATACGCGCAGAAGAGCCAGCCTGAAACGCCAGACGCCCCGCGAAAGCGGGGCGTCTGGCAGTGTGTGACCACCGACTATCGGTCGAGTTCACGAATCAATTCAAAAAGAGTCGGTAAGCCGGGTTATCGCTCTCTTCCACCATCGGGTAAGGCACTTTTTTCACATCCGCCAGGAACTGCCCCTGCTGCGCTTCGGCCACCTGGAAACCCACCAGCACCCGCCCATAGGCCGCACCGTGATTGCGGTAATGGAACAGGCTGATATTCCACTTGCCACCCAGGGATTGTAAAAACGCCATCAGCGCGCCCGGCCGCTCGGGGAATTCGACCCGGAACAGTCGCTCCTGGAGGTCTTGCCGCGGGGTATGGCCGCCCACCAGATGGCGGATATGCAGCTTGGCCATTTCGTTGCCACTCAGATCCACCACCGGATAACCTTTCTCGGTGAGTTCCTGCATCAGAGCCTGCAGCGCCTTGCCGCCGGGCTTGAGCTGGATACCCACAAAGATATTGGCATCGCGATCATCGCTGTAGCGATAGTTGAATTCGGTAATACCCCGGCGCCCCAGCGCCTGACAGAACGCCTTGAAGGCCCCGGGTTTCTCCGGAATCGTCACCGCCAGAATCGCTTCCCGCTGCTCGCCCAGCTCGGCGCGCTCGGAGACATGGCGCAGGCGATCAAAGTTCACGTTGGCGCCACTCTGAATCGCCACCAGGGTCTGGTTCTCGACCCCGTGTTTCGCCACCCAGTTTTTCAGGCCGGCCAGCGCCAGTGCGCCGGCAGGCTCACAGATCGCCCGCGTATCTTCGAAGGCATCCTTGATGGCCGCACAGATCTCATCGGTGGTGGCGGTGATCACTTCATCCACCGTGTCCTTGAGCACCCGATAGGTTTCCTTGCCGATCTGCCGCACCGCCACCCCATCGGCAAACAAGCCGACCTCCTTGAGCGTGACCCGGCGCTTCTTGTCCATGGCGGCTTTCAGGCAGGCCGCATCTTCTGGCTCCACCGCGATGATCTTGACGTCCGGGCGTACATATTTCACATAGGCGGCCACTCCGGCCGCCAAACCACCGCCGCCTACCGGAATAAAGATGGCATCCAGTTCCCGGCTTTGCTGACGGAGAATCTCCATGGCCACCGTGCCCTGCCCGGCGATCACATCCGGATCATCGTAGGGATGCACAAAGGTCAGGCCATCACGTGCCTCCAGCTTGCGGGCATGCGCCAGGGCTTCGTCAAAACTGTCACCGTGCAACACCGCCTTGCCGCCATGATTGCGCACGGAATTGACCTTGATGTCCGGAGTGGTTCGCGGCATCACGATGGTCGCCTTGACCCCCATGGACGTTGCCGCCAGCGCCATGCCTTGGGCGTGATTACCCGCCGAGGCACAGATGACCCCACGATCGAGCTGCTCCTGGGTCAACTGACACAGCTTGTTGTAGGCGCCACGCAACTTGAAGGAGAACACCGGCTGCAGGTCTTCACGCTTGAGCAATACGCGGTTGCCAATACGTTTGGAAATCAACGGGGCTGCATGAATGGGGGTTTCCACCGCCACGTCATAGACGCGGGATTGCAGTATCCGTTTAACGTATTTGTCCAGCATGGAGGTTTCCGGCTTGCTCAGGGAAGGATGAAAGAAGCTCCCTAGTCTAGGGGCAGGCGTGGCGAATTGCGATAGTCCGGGGTCGAGTCCGCGCCCAGGCTGGCCTATAATTGGCGCTTTGTTGGGTTATCAGTAAAGCTGCGCCGGTCGGACGTCTGACGTCCGACCAGGTTGTTGAGCCCCCCACACGTTCACGATGAGCACTGGCACTCATCAGCATGACAGGACAATCTCATGGATCAGGATACGCTGAAAAAGCAGGTGGCCGAGGCGGCCCTGAAATATGTTCCGGAAGGCGAATTCATCGGCGTCGGCACAGGCTCTACCGCCAATTTCTTTATCGACGGTCTGGCCACCATGAAGGATCGCATCAAGGGCGCAGTCGCCAGCTCAGAAGCCACCGCGGAACGTCTCAAGGCCCATGGTATCGACGTTGTATCATTGAATGACGTGGACCGTCTGCCAGTCTATGTGGATGGTGCAGATGAAGTGAACCGCCACCGCGAAATGATCAAAGGCGGCGGCGGTGCACTCACGCGGGAAAAAATTGTTGCCGCCGTAGCCGACCGGTTCATTTGCATTGTCGATGGCAGCAAGCAGGTAAAACTGCTGGGGCGCTTCCCGTTACCGGTAGAAGTCATTCCCATGGCCCGCTCTCATGTTGCCCGCAAGCTTGTGGCGTTGGGGGGACAACCGAAATACCGCGATGACTTTGTCACAGACAACGGCAACATCATCCTTGATGTGCACAATCTCGAGATTCTCAACCCCCTCGAGATGGAAGAAAAAATCAACAACATCGTCGGCGTGGTCACCAACGGCCTGTTTGCCAAACGTCCCGCCGATGTAGTGCTGGTCGGTGCCGACGGCCGCGTCAGCGAGTATTGATTACTCGCCACGCCCGGTTGATGCATCACGATCAAGGTTCTCCAGCATCTCATCACGACGCTGCTGAATGTTGTCCTGCAATTCACGTTCCCTGGATTCTGCGCGATCGCGATGGGCGTCGCGCTCCTCCTGCATCTGCTGCCGGGTTTGACGTCTTTGCTGCTCAATCGCGTAGCCAGAGTCACCGGTAGCGCGACTGTCTTGATGGCCCTGCACGCCACTAGCCAAAGCCACTTCACCAAGCAACAGGAGAATGACAACACTGAGGAGGCTTCTGCCCTTACCCATACGATCTCTCCCTGCCATTGCCGCTCTGCTCAAAGCGATGAGACGCATCTGCCGTGCCGCCGCCAGAGCGGCTGATCAGTCTTACCCCCAGACTCCTCCTGCCTCAGCTGAATCGCAAGTGACAAACCGTAAAATATCAGTCGCTATCCAAATGCTCGTCCAGTATCGAAAATATTTTCTCGCGAAACTCTTCCGCCTCGTTGGCAAGCTGATGGCGAGCCCCGGATAACATCGTAATCTGGGGATCTTCAAATTTTTGGCGGATCACATTCAGGTTGTACCGCCAGTCGACGGTCTCATCCAGATCTCCCTGAATGACGATGGGCGAGACCTTGATTCGTGAGGCCTTCTCGAATCCCGGAAGCCATTTTTTCAACGCACTCACCCAGACGGCAGAAACACGACGAGCCTGCAGTGGATCGCGGTTTTCAAGAAAGTCGAGAAAATCCGGGTCATTGGAATTGATGGTGAACACCCGCTTGATGCTTTTCGCAAAAGGGCTGATCAGGGTATGTAGCCAGCGACCGGTGCTCCATTTGAAGGGCCGCACCAGCGGCGCCAGCAGAATCACTTTTTCGAAGGGATTGTCATCACCATCGCCACGGCTGGTCAGGTAATCCATGATGATGGCACCACCGGTNCTCTGGGCAATCACATGCCAGGGGNGAGGAAGATGATTCGCCGCCAGCGACAGACACTGCTCCAGCACATCCCGGTAAGTGCGGAAATCATCAATCACGGCTTGCGCACCAGAGCTTAAACCATGACCCGGCAAATCATAGGCCAGCACCGCATAACCCAATTCGAGTACATGGCCGATGACATGCCGGTACAGCCCNACATGGTCGAAGTAACCATGGCACACCAGCACCGTACCGCGGGGATGTTTGGGNCGCCANGCATGCACTGAAAGCTGATGACCTGCCGCCTCGAAATAACCAAACCCNTGCTCCAGTTCCGGTAGATGGTCGGCAAAGTTCAGACCGTAGTAGGCAACGTATTGCCNGCTGGCATCANTGAGCGGGTCAAATNGCTCCCAGTTCAGGGGCTGCCAATCTTGCAGAATATGGTCACGATCAAAAGGNTTATCCATGGCCGGCCAGGCATCTCCACGGGTTGCTCACNGTATCTACCGATAATACGGTGCGAAAACCAACAGAAAAAGTGACGTAANAGAATGGCTTCTACAATGCAGTTCGATGAGCAACATCTCAAGGGCATGGATCCACGGCAGCGNGTGAATCTGGTCAACAGCCTCTCCGGCTTCAAGAGCGCGAANCTGCTAGCCACCCGGTCNGCCACCGGNCAGGAAAACGTTTCCATTGTCAGCTCCTGCTTTCATCTTGGCGCGGANCCGGCATTGATGGGAATGATCATCCGCCCCCATTCCGTNGACCGGCACAGCCTGGAATACCTTCAGGAAACCGGCGTCTATACCCTCAATCAGGTGCACAAGGATATCGTCGCCCAAGCCCACCAGACCTCCGCCCGCTACCCGCGCGAGGTGTCGGAATTCGATGCCACCGGCCTGACACCAGAGTATCTGGCCGACTTTGCCGCCCCCTTCGTTTTGGAAGCGCACATCAAACTGGGCATGGCCGTGGCGGAANTTCAGGAATTGGCGATTAATGGAACCGTGCTGGTGATCGGAGAAATCCGGTTCGTCACCTTGCCGGCAGGCGTCATGGCAGACGACGGTTATGTGGACATTGAGGCCGCCGGTACAGTCGCGCTGTCCGGCCTCGACAGCTATCACCGCACACAGCGCGAAGGGCGCTGGCAATACGCCAAGCCCGACAAGGCTCCCGCGACCNTTTAGGGTCGCAATACTCNTCTCANCCCTGAGCGGTCAGGGCCAGCACAGCCCACCAGGCGGTGAGAGNCAGAATCGGCAGCGACAACANCAGNCCCCACCAAACCANGCGGTTNGCCCATGGATTCAGGGTNCGGTAACGCANGGCAAACCCCTGCGAAGCCGGGACTGGCAAGAGCAGGATGGCAAAGCCCCAAANCCAGAGNTTTTGCCCAAACGCCGTGATCATCANAGTCAGCCAGCCCATCCANAGNAACCCGACACCCACCGCGGANAGGATCGCCAACGGCACNACCAGCCAGGGGTGCTGGGTGTAATACTCCAGAAAGGTATTGAGCATGGCGTTTTCCTGAGGGTTCATGGCATGACCAGAGCATTGTGCCTTCTGCCACGTTAGCGTCAACGGCTANNCACCCTTTCCTTGTCCTGAATCAAGACACNATCGAAACTAATCAGCAAAACGGCACACTAATCTTTTGACAGGATCATGGATCATNACAGGAGCCATNACATGACNCCACGACTNCCCCATATGCTGCTGGCCGTTTCCGCCACCNTACTGGCCGCNTGCAGCACCCCTTCCGGCANGTCAACAGAANAGGCGGCCATGCTTGAACATGAACANCTCGCCGGGGCNGCCTGGCAGGTGCANCAGNTGAATGGCCAGCCCGTCANCAACGCCACCCTTACCCTGAANTTTCATGAGCCCGGNAAACTGGCTGGCAAGGCTGCCTGCAACAACTACATGGCNAGCTANGAGCAGCNNNCNTCNCNGTTCNCNATNCAGACCGGCGGNATGACCATGAAAGCNTGNCCGCNACCNCTGATGGANNTNGANANNCAATTTNTGNAAGCNCTGAAANGNNTCGATAGCGCCACCATTGATGATCAGGGAACATTGTTNCTGAGTGGAGAGGGTGTAGAAATCAAGGCGACGCGGTAATAGGCCTGACGTCTGACGCCAAGAATGAAACCGCTGNGGGAACGNAGCGCAGCGGAGTAACGCACGGAGTGCGGCCCCGAAGGGGTGAGCGCAGCGAATAACTTGCCTGCAAGCAATCCNGNCAACCGCGAGGTAAAGATTTCCAAAACGNGTTTCNNCGATCAGAANNCCCCTGCCAAGCACGNGGGNTGCGGGTCNGCCTCCCGAAACGCGTNATNCGGAACTCGAAACGACNCCCTCGCTTAGNCTCGGATCGCCTGCNGGCAGGCTCCTACAGCGNCTCCGANCCAGCGCTTTCGAACCACNAAAAAGGCCGCACCCGATATTCGGGCGCGGCCTTTTTGTTTTCCGCTGGCAACCACCTNAACCGCGNTCTTNCCTGTTGCGTGAAGCGTGGTNCGTGGTGCGTGGNGCGTCTCTTATTTGACCCGCGGATCCAGCTCGCCNGATTCNTAACGCTGGAACATNTCTTCCAGGTTGATCGGCTTGATCTTGCTGGCGTTNCCGGCAGTGCCAAACGCTTCGTAACGGGCGATACAGATATCGCGCATGGCAGTNACNGATTCCTTNAGGTATTTGCGCGGATCGAACTCGGCGGTGTTATTCGCCAGNAAACGACGAATCGCACCGGTAGAGGCCAGACGCAGGTCGGTGTCGATGTTGACCTTGCGCACACCGTACTTGATGCCTTCCTGAATCTCTTCTACCGGCACCCCGTAAGTTTCCGGAATNTCGCCACCGAATTCGTTGATCACCGCCAGCCAGTCCTGCGGCACAGAAGAGGAACCGTGCATTACCAGGTGGGTATCCGGAATACGCGCGTGGATCGCCTTGATCTGCTCGATGGCCAGAATGTCNCCGGTGGGCGGACGGGTGAACTTGTAAGCACCATGGCTGGTGCCGATGGCGATGGCCAGGGCATCCACCTTGGTCTTCTTCACGAAGTCAGCNGCTTCTTCCGGGTCAGTGAGCATCTGCTCGTGGGTCAGTTTGCCCGCCGCGCCGATGCCNTCTTCTTCACCGGCTTCGCCGGTTTCCAGGGANCCCAGACANCCCAGTTCGCCTTCCACAGACACGCCACAGGCGTGAGCCATTTCCACGGTACGACGNGTCACGTCCACGTTGTACTCGTAGTCGGTGGGGGTCTTGCCGTCTTCACCCAGGGAACCATCCATCATCACCGAGGAGAAACCCAGCTGGATAGAACGCTGGCACACCGCAGGGCTGGTGCCGTGATCCTGGTGCATCACCACCGGGATATGGGGGAATTCTTCTACCGCCGCCAGAATCAGGTGACGCAGGAANGGGGCGCCGGCGTATTTACGCGCGCCGGCAGACGCCTGCACGATCACNGGGGAATCGGTCTTGTCCGCCGCTTCCATGATGGCGCGCATCTGTTCCAGGTTGTTTACGTTGAAAGCCGGAACGCCNTANCCAAACTCGGCGGCGTGATCCAGCAGCTGACGCATGCTTACAAGTGCCATTNTCGTTTCCCCTTCGTCTATTCCTGTGCAGGACGNCTNCGCCCTGCCTTGAAAATCCGTTGGACGTCTGACGTCGGAGGTCAGACGCCAAAACAACATCCGGTTTTGAATTGCTGCGTCAGACGTCCGACCTCAGACGTCCGACCCTCAATNAATCTTTCGCTCGTGCTTCCAGCATGGCCACCGCAGGNAGCACCTTGCCTTCCACAAANTCCAGGAAGGCNCCGCCACCGGTGGAGATATAGCTGATTTTTTCGCTGATACCGTACTTGTCCACGGCGGCCAGGGTGTCACCCCCGCCAGCGATGGAGAACGCATCGGAGTCGGCAATGGCTTCCGCCATTTCGCGGGTGCCNTCACCAAACTGATCAAACTCGAACACGCCCACCGGNCCATTCCAGATAATGGTTTTGGCTTCTTTCATCAGCGCCGCCACGATGTGGGCCGTCTGCGGGCCAATGTCGAGAATCATGTCATCGTCGGCCACGTCTTCCACTTTCTTNGTGACCGCTTCTGCAGACTCGGCAAATTCCTTGGCNGTGACCACGTCCACCGGGATNGGGATATGCACCTTGTCNGCAATATTTTTGGCNGCNGGAATCAGGTCCGCTTCATACAGGGACTTGCCCACCGGATGCCCGGCAGCCGCCAGNAAGGTATTGGCNATACCGCCACCCACCACCAGCTGNTCGACCTTGTCNGACAGGGCCTCCAGCACTTCCAGCTTGGTGGACACCTTGGAACCACCGACGATGGCNACCAGGGGTTTTTCCGGATTCTGCANNGCCTTNCCCAGTGCATCCAGTTCNTTGGCCAGCAGCGGGCCNGCGCAGGCCACCGGAGCGAATTTACCCACCCCGTGGGTNGACGCCTGGGCACGGTGCGCCGTGCCAAACGCATCCATCACATAGATATCACACAGTGCCGCCATTTTTTGTGACAGCGCTTCATCGTCTTTCTTTTCGCCCTTGTTGAAGCGAACGTTCTCGCACAGCACGACCTGGCCGGCATCCACCTCTAGGCCGTCCAGCCAGTCCTTCACCAGCGGCACGTCACGGCCGAGCAGCGAACCCAGGTGATCCGCCACCGGCTGCAAGGAAAACTCCTCGGCGTACTCGCCCTCGGTGGGACGGCCCAGATGGGACATCAGCATCACCTTGGCTCCCGCCTTGAGGGCATGCTCAATGGTCGGCAGAGAGGCACGGATACGAGCATCGCTGGTGACCTTGCCGTCTTTCACCGGCACGTTCAGGTCTTCACGGATCAGAACGCGTTTGCCTGCCAGATCCAGGTCGGTCATGCGCTTGAAGTTCATGGTCTTGCTACCTCGTTTGGAACCATCCGCTGAGGATGATGCTGTCGTCTCGGTTTACAGATTCTTGCAAGCGTCAGTCATCCGACGCTTGTTCGGCCATGTCCGCCACCCAGTCCAGCAGGCGGTTGGCATAGCCCCATTCGTTGTCGTACCAGGCCACCACCTGCACCATGTCGCCCTGCACCCGGGTCTGGGTGACATCGACAATGGCGGATTCCGGGCGGTGGTTGAAATCCACGCTGACCAGCGGGGCGTCATTGTAGCCAATCAGACCACCAGACGCTGTTGCCTGTTGGTGTAACCACTGGTTGAGACTGTCTTCGCCCGGAGTCTGTTCCAGTCGCAACGTCAACTCCACCATGGCCACGTTAAGGGTGGGCACACGGATGGAGCCGCCACTGATCTTGCCTTCCAGCTGCGGCAGCACCTGCTGCACCGCGCCGATGGCGCTGCTGGTGGTCGGCACGATGTTCTGTGCCCCGGCCCGGCCCCGGCGTGGATCCCGGTGGACATGGTCCAGCAGGGTCTGGTCCGAGGTGTAGGCATGGATTTCCTTCATCAGCACTTGCTGAATCCCGAAGCTTGCATCCAGCCGTGCCAGCAGGGGAGCAATGCAATGGGTGGTGCAGGAACCCGCAGACATCACCTTGTGATCGGCCGCCACCGTCTCATGGTTGACCCCATAGACCACCACCTGATCGGCTTGATCAAACGGCACGGCGCCAATAATCACTTTCTTCGCCCCCGCGTCCAGGTGCCGCGATGCGCCGGCATGGCTGCGAAAATGGCCGGAGCATTCCAGCACCAGATCCACGTCCATCTCGGCCCACGGCAACTGTTCCGGCTTGGGCTGCTCCAGCAGGCGCGGCGCTTGCTGGCCAATGCGCAGCATGCCTTCGATCAGTTCCGCCGGCTCCGCCAGACGTCCGTGCGTGGTGTCGTAGCGGGTCAGGTAGAGCAGATCTTCCGGCCGCCCCTTGTCGTTGATCGCCACCAGGCTGAACGGCGCCTGCCACCCCGCCCCCTCGCGCTCGGCGAGGGCACGAACAAAGGAACGACCGATACGGCCGTAGCCGTTGATGGCAATCCTCATAGCAGCCTGACGTCCGGCACCCGACCCGTTTCTATCAAAGCAAGGACTCCACAGCACCCTGCACCGCTTCGGCGGTGATGCCAAAGTGCTTGAACAAATCACCGGCCGGGGCAGAAGCGCCGAAGCTGGTCATGCCGACCACCTTGCCGTCCAGGCCAACAAAGCGATACCAGTAATCGGCGATGGCCGCTTCGACCGCTACACGGGCGCGCACGGAAGACGGCAGTACGCTTTCCTGATAGGCCGCGTCCTGTGCCAGAAACTCTTCCACACAGGGCATGGACACCACACGAATGTTCTTGCCCGCCAGCGCTTCGGCCGCTTTCACTGCCAGCTCAACCTCGGAGCCGGTGGCGATGATGATCGCATCGGGGGTCCCTTCGCCGGTCTGCAGCAGGGTATAGCCCCCCTTCTCGATCGCGGCCAGCTGCTCACTGCCACGCGCCATGCAGGGCAACCCCTGACGGGAGAAAATCAGGGAAGAGGGGCCGTCCTGACGGAGAATCGCTTTCTTCCAGGACACGGCAGATTCCACCGTGTCACAGGGACGCCAGGTGCGCATGTTCGGTGTCAGGCGCAGGTTGGCAATCTGTTCGATGGGCTGGTGAGTCGGACCATCTTCACCCAAACCAATGGAATCGTGGGTGTACACCAGAATGTTCGGCTGGTGCATCAGTGCGGCCATACGTACGGCATTCCGGGCGTATTCCATAAATACCAGGAAGGTCCCGCCGTAAGGACGCAGGCCGCCGTGCAGGCACAGGCCGTTCTGCACTGCGGTCATGCCGAATTCACGCACACCGTAGTGAATGTAATTGCCGCTGGCATCTTCGGCGCTTACCGGCTTGCAGCCTTTCCACAGGGTATTGTTGGAGCCGGCCAGGTCGGCAGAGCCACCGGCCAGTTCCGGCAACAGCGGGCCGAAAGCATCCAGGGCATTCTGGCTGGCCTTACGGGTGGCCACTTTTTCGCCCTTTTCCTGACACTCGCGGATATAGGCATCGGCCTGCTCGGCAAAATCCGCCGGCAGCTCGCCCGCCTGACGGCGCAGGAATTCAGCGGCCAGCTCTGGATATGCGGCTTTATACGCCTCGAAGCGCTGCTGCCACTCGCCTTGCGCTGCCGCACCGGTATCGCTGGCATCCCAGGCCTGCTTGATGTCTGCAGGAATCTCGAACGGCCCGTGCTGCCAGCCCAGCTCCTTGCGGGTCAGGGCGATTTCGTCGTCACCCAGCGCGGCACCGTGAGACTCTTCCTTGCCCTGCTTGTTGGGGCTACCAAACCCAATGATGGTCTTGCAGCAGATCAGGGTCGGCTGGTCGGTGTTGGCGCGGGCATTCTCGATGGCGACCTTCACCTCTTCAGCATTGTGGCCATCCACATTGGGGATCACCTGCCAGCCATAGGCACGGAAACGCTCCACGGTATCGTCGGTGAACCAGCCTTCCACTTCACCGTCGATGGAGATGCCATTGTCGTCGTAGAAGGCAATCAGCTTGCCCAGCCCCAGGGTGCCCGCCAGGGAGCAGGCCTCATGGGAAATGCCTTCCATCATGCAGCCGTCACCCAGGAAGCAGTAGGTGTTGTGATCCACGATAGTGTGGCCGTCACGATTGAACTGACCGGCCAGCATCTTCTCGGCCAGCGCCATGCCCACGGCGTTGGCAATGCCCTGCCCCAGCGGACCAGTGGTGGTCTCGATACCTGGGGCATCGCCGTATTCCGGGTGACCGGCAGTGGGGCTGCCCAACTGACGAAAGTTCTTGATGTCCTCGATGCTGACCCCGTAACCGGACAGGTGCAGCAGGGAATACAGCAGCATGGAGCCGTGGCCATTGGACAGCACAAAGCGGTCACGATCGGCCCAGGTCGGGTCCTGCGGGTTGTGCTTCAGGAAACCGCGCCATAACACCTCGGCGATATCGGCCATCCCCATGGGGGCGCCGGGGTGGCCGGAGTTGGCTTTTTGAACCGCATCCATGCTCAGGGCACGGATGGCATTGGCGAGATCACGGCTGGCGGGGGCACTGGACATGCAGGGCTCCAAACTGACTGGTGGCTGAAAAGGGGCGCTATTGTCCCTCAAGGGCGGGTTACGGGCAAATGTGATGAAGACGAACAGCCCCGGGGACCAGAGACCAGACCGGCACCTCGATCCCGCACACAAACCTATATCAATTTATTTTGATTTAGATATGAAATGCCGTAGACTCCGCTCCATGACTGCATTGGCCGCCACCCCTCCGGCACTGCCGGACATCACCGATCATCTGGCGGGCTTTCTCAAGGCCGCTGGTGATCCGTTGCGTCTGCAGGTTTTGCAGGTGCTGGGCCAGAGCAGTTTTGGCGTTCTGGAGCTGTGCGACATCATGGCCATGAAACAATCCGGCATGAGCCATCACCTGAAAGTGTTGGCCAGAGGCGGCCTGGTCGAAAAGCGGCGGGAAGGTAATTCCATTTTCTACCGCCGCCGCCTGCCCCAGGCGGAGAACGTAGAAGGCGCCATTCACAGCGCCTTGCTGGACGAACTGGATGATGGGGCTCTGGACGACGCCGTGGCTGCGCGTCTGGAGCAGGTCCAGCAGCAACGGGCCGAGCAGAGCCGGGCGTTTTTTGCCCGCCATGCGGAGCAGCATGACGCCCAGCAAGAGCTGATTGCCGATTACGAGCAATACGCCGAGCAGGCCTGCGAGCTGCTGTTGCGCGCCTGCCCCGAGGGCAAACGCGCTCTGGAGATCGGCCCCGGTGACGGCCGCTTTCTGTGCGAACTGGCCGGGCACTTTGAACAGGTAACGGGGCTGGACAATGCCCACGCCATGCTCGAACGTGCCCGCAAGACCGTCGCCAAACGGTCAAATGTGCAACTGATACTGGGTGACTGGCCCGATAGCGCTCGCACCCTGCCCACGGTGGATGCCGTGGTGCTGAACATGGTACTGCACCACCTGCCTGCCCCGGCCAGTGCCATTCGCGCCGCCTCACGGCAGCTGAATGATGGCGGCACCCTGCTGATCACCGACCTGTGTCATCACGATCAGCACTGGGCCCACGAAGCCTGTGGCGATTTCTGGCTCGGCTTCGAGGAAGCCGATCTGGTGGACTGGGCCGGCCGCGCAGGCCTGGCCTTACAGGAAAGTCAGTTCCTGGCACTGCGAAATGGGTTTCAGGTGCAAGTGAGAACATTCAAGCGCCTCGATTAGGGCACGAAGATTGTTCCAGGTGTTATTACTTGGAGAGGGGTCGGACATCTGACATAGAAAGTCAGGGGACGAAATCCAACCCGCTCTGTTTTTTAGCGTAAGACTTCTGACGTCCGACGTCAGACCAGCAACCAAGGAGCACTCCAGCAATGAGTGAATATTCCATCTTTACCTCCGAGTCCGTGTCCGAAGGCCATCCCGATAAAATGGCTGACCAGATCTCGGACGCCATTCTGGATGCCATCATCAAGGATGACCCCCAGGCACGCGTTGCCGTGGAAACCCTGGTGAAAACCGGCATGGCCGTTGTCGCCGGTGAAGTACGTACCAATACCTATGTGGAACTGGAAGACATCGTTCGCCAGGTGATCCTGGACATCGGTTACGACAGTTCCGAAAAAGGCTTCGACGGTGCCAGCTGTGCAGTACTGAACGGCATTGGCAAGCAGTCTGCCGATATCGCCATCGGCGTGGACGAAGCAGAAGACAAGGATCTGGGCGCAGGCGATCAGGGCCTGATGTTCGGCTTTGCCACCAACGAAACCGACACCCTGATGCCGGCACCGGTGTATTTCTCTCACCGTCTGGTGGAGCGTCAGGCAGAACTGCGCAAGAACGGCACCCTGCCGTGGCTGCGTCCGGACGCCAAGAGCCAGGTCACCCTGCGCTATGACAACGGCAAGCCGGTGGCCGTGGAGGCCGTGGTGCTGTCCACCCAGCACGCGCCGGAGATCAAGCTGGCCGAGCTGCGCGAAGCGGTGATGGAAGAAATCATCAAACCGGTATTGCCGGAAGAGTGGCTGCACAAGGACACCCTGTACCACGTCAACCCCACCGGTATCTTCGTGATCGGCGGCCCCATGGGCGACTGTGGCCTCACTGGCCGCAAGATCATTGTGGACACCTATGGCGGCATGGCCCGTCACGGTGGTGGCGCGTTCTCCGGCAAAGATCCGTCCAAAGTGGACCGCAGCGCGGCTTACGCCGGTCGCTATGTCGCCAAGAACATTGTTGCTGCTGGCCTGGCCAGCAAGTGTGAGATTCAGGTGAGCTACGCCATCGGTGTGGCCGAGCCCACCTCTATCTCCATCAACACCTTTGGCACAGGCAAGCTCAGCGACGAGGCCATCGTGACACTGGTACGCGAACACTTCGACCTGCGTCCGCGCGGCATCATCGAGATGCTTGACCTGCGCAAGCCGATCTATCGCCCCACCGCCAGCTACGGCCACTTCGGCCGCGAAGGCTTCAGCTGGGAAAAAACCGACAAAGCCGAGGCACTGGCCAAGGCACTGTAAAACCTGCCGCAGGAGTGGCGCGTAGCTGCAAATTGCCGAGAGGCTTTCACGGCTCACGCGCCACTCCTGCAACACAATTTTGACTCACCCCGCGAGGGGCGCTGCAGCGGCTGGACCGCGAGGCTCGCCAGGTGAGTTCACACGATAGAACGGCGCCCATTCGTCATAAACGAATGGAGACTCTCATGAACGCGAAAGCGGACACCTTTACCGACTATAAAGTCGCTGACATTTCCCTGGCCGCCTATGGCCGCTCCGAAATCGATATCGCCGAAACCGAAATGCCGGCCCTGATCGCCATCCGCGAAAAGTACCGTGCCGAGCAGCCGCTGAAAGGCGCCAAGATCATCGGTTGTATCCACATGACCATCCAGACCGCCGTGCTGATCGAGACTCTGCAGGCACTGGGCGCGGAAGTGCGCTGGTCCTCCTGCAACATCTTCTCCACCCAGGATCACGCCGCTGCCGCCATCGCTGCTGCCGGCACTCCGGTCTTTGCCTGGAAAGGCGAAACCGAAGAAGAGTACATGTGGTGTATCGAGCAGACCTGTCGCGACGGTAACGGCGAACTGTGGGAAGCCAACATGATCCTGGATGATGGTGGCGACCTGACCGGCTACATCCACGAGACTTACCCGCAGATGCTGGACAGCATCCACGGCATCACCGAAGAAACCACCACCGGTGTGCACCGTCTGTACGAAATGCTCAAGAAAGGCACCCTGAAAGTGCCGGCGGTGAACGTGAATGATTCCGTCACCAAGAGCAAGAACGACAACAAGTACGGTTGTCGTCACTCCCTTAACGACGCCATCAAGCGCGGTACCGACCACCTGCTGTCCGGCAAGAAGGCCCTGGTCGTCGGTTACGGCGATGTGGGCAAGGGCTCTGCCCAGTCCCTGCGTCAGGAAGGCATGATCGTGCGCGTTACCGAAGCCGACCCGATCTGTGCCATGCAGGCCTGTATGGACGGTTTCGAAGTGGTCAGCGCCTACAAGGATGGCGTGAACGATGGCACTGCCGCCTCCGTTAACACCGAGCTGCTGGGCAATACCGATCTGATCGTCACCACCACCGGCAACTTCAACGTCTGCGATGCCAACATGCTCAAGGCGCTGAAGAAAGGGGCTGTGGTCTCCAACATCGGTCACTTCGACAACGAAGTGGACACTGCTTTCATGCGCGAGACCTGGGAATGGGAAGAAGTGAAACCGCAGGTACACAAGGTATGGCGCAACAAGGCGGAAGGCGACTTCCTGCTGCTGCTGTCTGAAGGCCGTCTGGTGAACCTGGGCAACGCCACCGGTCACCCCAGCCGTATCATGGATGGCTCGTTCGCCAACCAGGTGCTGGCGCAGATGTACCTGTTCGACCAGGCCTACGCCAGCCACTCCGACACCGTGAAAGCAAACATGCTCAAGGTGGAAGTACTGCCCAAACATCTGGACGAAGAAGTCGCCCGTTACATGGTGGAAGGTTTCGGTGGCGTAATCACCAAACTGACCAAAGAACAGGCTGACTACATCGGCGTGGACGTGAACGGCCCGTACAAGCCCGAGCATTACAAATACTAAGTCGGACGTCTGACGTCGGAAGTCGGATGCCAAAAGCATCAGACCGCCGACGTCCTACCCGGCCATCGAAAGCACTGCGCTTTCAACAACGACAAACGCAAATGGCAAGCACCATGAAACGAATCAGTTTTGAATTTTTTCCGCCGAAAACCGATGCGGGAAAAGAGAAACTACTGGCAACACAGAAGAAATTGCTGGCCAAGAATCCGGACTTTTTTTCCTGCACCTTTGGTGCCGGGGGCTCCACCCGTGACAACACTCGCGATATGGTCAACAAGCTGCGCGCGCAGCATGGCGACACTGCTCCGCACCTGAGCTGTATCGGCCAGAGCAAGGACGAAATCCTGGAACTGGTGAACGGTTACAAGGAGGCCGGCGTCACCCGCATCGTTGCCCTTCGTGGCGACCTGCCTTCCGGCATGGGCTATGCGCAAAGTGAAATAAAGTACGCCGACGAGCTGGTGGCCCTGATCCGCCAGGAAACCGGCGATCACTTTCAACTGGAAGTGGCCGCCTACCCGGAAATGCACCCGGAAGCACGCAGCTTCGCCGACGACATTGATCACTTCAAACGCAAGATAGACGCCGGCGCCAACAGCGGACTGACGCAGTATTTCTACAACGCCGACGCCTATGGTTACTACCTGGATGCGCTGCAGAAAATTGGCTGCGACGCGCCGGTTTACCCTGGCATCATGCCGATCCTGAACGTGGCCAACTTGCTGCGTTTCTCTGCTAACTGCGGTGCCGATGTGCCTCGCTGGCTGAGCTGCAAACTCAACGACCTCAAGGATGATGATGCCGCGGTAAAAGCCTATGGCGAAGAGGTGGTCACCCGCCTGTGCGAGCGACTGCTGGCCATGGGAGCTCCGGGACTGCACTTCTACACCATGAACCAGGCCGGCCCCAACCTGCGTATCCTCGACAACCTGGGACTGTGATGTAACCCCCGGAAGTGGTGACGCCTCTGATACAAAAGACGGGGTCACCACCGAGGGCACAGAGATCACCGAAACAACACAGGCATCTCTGTGGGTAGGCCCCACACCGGATTGGTCCTCATCGCCAGCAAGCTGGCTCCCACAACGCCTTGGCAGTAGCCATCCGTGGCAGCCAAGCTGTTGTGGGAGCTTGCCTGCAAGCGAATAAGACCCCTGACGCAGAAGCTCGTGCCCCGGGCACAATAGAATCCCCCCCTGTGGGAGCGGTCGTTCGACCGCGATCTTTCCTCTGTCCATAGCGGCCCGGAAATACCATCGCACTCCCTTTTCCAACCGTTCGGGTGTAACTTCGCATCGCCAGCAAGGGTTCTTGAAATCCCGCCACTCCGCGATACGCCATCTCTTACGCGTCACGATCCAGCGTCTTACAGCGTTTGACGCTGAACGCGCACAGCGTTATTGCCCGCCGACTTCTACACTGCGTCCTGTCTCAATGACCGGAAGAACGTGTGACCCACGCCTTGCTCTACAGCCGCGCCCCGGTGGGCATTGATGCCCACGAAGTGCGCGTGGAAACCCACCTTGCTCCGGGCCTGCCGGCCTTCACCATTGTCGGCATGGGCGACACGGCCGTGCGTGAGAGCCGCGACCGGGTACGTTCCGCGCTGGTCAACAGCGGCTTCGACTTTCCCCAACGGCGCATTACCGTCAGCCTGGCCCCTGCCGACCTGCCCAAGGACGGCGGTCGCTTTGACCTGGCCATTGCCCTGGGCATTCTGGTAGCCAGCGGCCAGCTGGGTACCGTCGCTACCGACCGCTATGAATTCATTGGCGAGTTATCCCTCAACGGTCAGCTCAACCCGGTCTCTGGCATGCTGCCTTCCTCGCTGGCCTGCCTGGCGGAAGATCGCAGCCTGATCGTCGCTGCCGATAACGCCGAAGAAGCCAGCCTGCCCGGCACCCCCACTCTGGCTGCCAGCCAGCTCGCCCGCATTGCTGCCCACCTGACCGGACAGCAGCCCCTGGAACCCCACCCCTGTCAGCCCCCCTCCCAGCAACGGATCGAAGGAGGCTGCCTGTCCGAAATTCGCGGGCAGCAAACGGCCAAGCGGGTACTGGAAATTGCCGCAGCCGGTGGTCACTCGCTGTTACTGTGCGGGCCGCCCGGTGCAGGCAAAAGCATGCTGGCATCCCGCCTGCCCGGCCTGATGCCTCCCATGCGCACCCGACAGGCCCTGGAAGTGGCCGCCATCCACTCACTGAAACAACCCCGCAGCAGCCAACAGTTTTACCAGCGGCCCTACCGGGCACCCCACCACACCTCATCGGCCACCGCCCTGGTCGGCGGCGGCAGCTACCCGCGGCCGGGCGAAATCTCCCTTGCCCATCACGGCATTCTGTTTCTCGATGAGTTACCCGAGTTTGACAGAAAGGTGCTGGAGGTCATGCGAGAGCCATTGGAGACCGGCGAAGTCAGCATTGCCCGTGCCGCCCAGCAGCTCACTTTCCCCGCCCGCTTTCAGCTCATTGCCGCCATGAACCCCTGTCCCTGCGGGTACCTCGGCGACCCGGACAAAAGCTGCGGTTATCGCTGTGAAAAAGCCAAACGTTACCAGGGGAAATTGTCCGGGCCGTTGCTGGACAGAATTGATCTTCATCTGGATGTTCCGGCCGTCAATGCCAAAGAATTGCTGGGCGACCGGGAAGGCGAAACCAGTGAGCAGGTCGCAAGTCGGGTACGCCTCGCCTGGCAACGCCAATGGCAGCGCCAGCAATGCCTCAACCGGGAGCTGCGCAGCGACAAACTGGACCCGATGCTGCGGCCTCATCGCGACTGGCTGGCAGGCGTCATGAACCGCCTTGGCCTTTCCGCCCGCGCCCTGCACCGCAGCGCCAGAGTGGCACGCACCATTGCCGATCTGGCCGGCAGCGCAGAGGTGGAACGCGATCACCTGCGCGAAGCATTAAGCTATCGGCAGAACGTGCAGCAGGGCTAACGGATTTCGGTCTTATTGAATACGCAACTCGACCCGTCGATCTTGCTGATAGCAGGCTCTCATCTCATCAGCCGGTACCGACTGGCAATGCAGCCCCGAAACGCCCGCATCCTCGCCGTGACCCTCGACCTGCAGAGCAGCAGTACTGTCACCTTGTGCTTCCCACCAGCGAGCTACCGCTCGCGCACGCTGTTCAGCGAGGTTCCGGTTATAACCGGCAGGCCCCAACGGGTCACTGTAGCCATTCACCGTCACCACCACCTCCCCTTCAAGCTTGGCCACCGCCTGGTACCAGGCTTTCAGCGCGATCCGGGCTGCCTCGCCCAGCACCGCTGAGTCAAACGCAAAGGTCACCCGCACAGGCGCCGGTGCGACATTCTCTGCGACTGCGTCGCGGCTTGACGCTTCACCCTCCACTGCCACAACCGGCTCCCCTGTGATAGCCACATCACATGCTGGCACCGCCTTGTCTTCCGTCCAGTCCGCCGTCCGCCAACAATGGCCGTCGGCGGTTTTCAACAACTGACCCTTTCCGTCGGTGCGATACCCCGGCCAGGGATCGTCAGGCGCCTTGCCCGCACAGCCCCCCAGAACCAGAGCGGCACAGCTGGCCACAGCCGCCAACACGTTGCTTTTTCTCATGGTTAATTCCTTACCAGGTCAGGTTGGCGCTGAGCAAGCCACCGTGGCTTTCGGTGTCTCCACCAAAGCGCCCTCGATACCCCAGCCAGAGGGAAAAATCCGCCGTCATAAACCATTCGGCACCGGCATTGGCGGCCAGCTGGGTATCGTCCTGGTCGGCGCCGTACACGGTGAAGCCCTGCTGCGCGCCGGCAAAGCGAGCAGTCTGTTCGGCCTGGGTATCGCCAAAGGGTTGCACCACCGCCAACCCGCCTTCTGCCACCAGCCAGTCACCCCCCACCACAAAGGCGCGTGACAGGTCCGCCCCCAGCCAGGCTTCGCCACTGTTCAACTCACTGTCGTCCACAGTCAGGCCGGCGATGCCGCCGCCGGTTTCGCTGAAGCTGTCCCGTTCGATGCGGGTCATGGCCAGCTGCACATAGGGGTGCAGGCCGTTTTCGCCCCAGGCCAGATCCCAGCCGGATTCCAGTGCTACGCGCAGGGCATCCACGCTGCTGTCGGATTCCGCCGGCGCGCCCAGCACGATGCGCTGCTGGGACACATCGCTGCTGCCGTAGCTCAGGTCGCCACGCAGGAACCAGGCGCCCATGCTGCTCCAGCGTCCATAGAGGCCGGCAAACCAGGAAGAGACCTCACCGTCAGCCTGACGGTCATCGTAATCCAGGGTGCCATCGGCACTGCCCGCCGCCACGCCCAGCAACCATTGCTCGCCCTGACGATCCATCCCCAGCGCCAGCTGATCTCCGCGGAAGGTGAAGGCCGCGTTGCCGATGTCGTCCTGACGATCTTCTTCAAAACGGGAGGACTGAGCCTGCACCCAGACACCATGACGTTGGCGCTGCTGGTCTTCGCCCGCAGCCTGTGCCGCCACCGGAGCTGAGTTGGCCGCCTGAGCGTAAGCATCTGACGGCGCCGCCAGCGCCTGCAATTGCCGGGACAGACGCGCGTCCATGCCACCACCGGAATGGCTGCCCACATTACGGCCACGCTGGCGCATGCCGATGGCGAAGCGTTGCTGCAACTGCTGCCCGGCAGTGAGGCCCGCCAGCAAACTGTCGCCACTGAATACCCGGAAGGCCTCTGCCGCTTCCGTCTCGCTCATCTGTACCACCTGTTGATACAGCGCATGGGCGCTGGCCATGCCGTCCACATTATTGGCCACCGCCCGCTGGTTGTCGGTGAGCACCACGCTGGCAAACGATTGGTCATTACGCAGCAATGCCAGCGACACCGAATCCGTGGTGTAGGTCAGCGAAGGATCCAGGAACGCATAGTTGGAGGTCACGCCATCAAACTGGCCGGTGATGCCGCCAGCAGCGTTAAGAAAGGTGTAGGCACTAAACGGCTGGTAGTCGCCATCGTTGCCCACATGCAGTACCGAACCGGCCAAAAAAGCCTCGCCAGTCACATTGATCACATCGCCACTGTTGCTGGCCGGGTCCACTTCCAGTGCCAGGGAGCTACCGGAGTGAAAAGTCAGATCACCGTTAATGTTGAGGGTACCGATGGAGTTGCCCGGCGCCAGGGTGCCACCCGTGTTCACCGTGGTGCTGCCCAGCGAACCATTGCCGCCCAACAAGCCGCCATCGTTCACGGTGAAGGCCACGCCATTCATGGCGCCGTTCACGAACATGCCGCCGGCATTCACCGCGGCATTGCCCGTCATGGAATGATCGGCAGAAAGAATATAATTGCCCGCACCATTCTTGATCAGGTTGCCCGCGCCGGAAATAACGCCGTCGTAGAGATAGTCATTGCCGCGATTGATTTCCAAGGTGCTGGGAGAGGTGCCACCAAAACGCACATCCCCCACGATCGTGCCAGTGTTGCCTCCCGTGCCCAAAGTCAGTCTCGCGCCATTCCTGAGATAGGTCAGACCTGTAAAACTGGTATGGTCTCCCGTCCAGACCACATTCGCTCCGTTAATGCTATAATTCCCATTTCCCGAAATCACCCCGTCATATTGAACCGGCGCCGCCCCACCACTGACAGTGATACTCGCCCCGGCTTCGATCTGGATATCCCCGGCAAGAGCATCCCCCGAGCGGATGGAAAAAGTCCCAGAGGTCAGATGCGTCAGGCCGGTATAGGTCTGTGGTGTAAGCAGCAACATGGAAATCACATTCCAGGTAACATTGCCGCTACCGCTGATCCTCCCCGCGTAATCACCAGCAGAGAAATCGTCAATCAATACATGGCCGTCGTTAAGAATATTGCCACCCAGGTTATCGGCGTTCCCCTGCAGCGTACCCTCTCGTACCCACCAGTCCTGAGGCCTGCCACCCGTTAACGTCCAGGTGCTGGCACCGGTTTTTTCAAAACCTTCAAAACCCTGAAAGGTGCTTCCCAAAACATTCGTAAAAAAGCTACCGTCAACATCGCCACCCAGCGCCAGTACGTCATTGCTGCCATTGGCCAGCACATTGCCGCCCAGGCTGTAGCCGCTTTCCAGAGTGAGGCGGTTGTCGCCACCGGCAAAGAGGATGGCGGTGGGCTGGTTGGCGCCGGGGATCACGGTGCCGGCCAGGGTCACATCCAGATTGGATCCGGTAATCCCATAGCCACCAATGCCCTCGTTGCCCGGAGTGCTACCGGCTCCCCCCTGCCCCCCATCGCCACCTGCAACAAGGGCACCGGCACTCATGGTGATTTCGGCACTCGCGTCGGCCTGAATGCCTGCGCCGCCGTCTCCGCCATCACCGCCAATGCCCTCCGCACCGCCCGCCCCGCCATTGCCACCATTGCCACCGTGGAATTCCGCACCGCTGAACAGGGTGAAGCGGTCCCCCGGGGAGGTGATAAGCAGTCCCGGACCGCCATTGCCCCCCGCACCGCCATTACCGTGGAAGTAATCGGAAGAGCCACCCGCACCGCCATCGCCACCCGAGGTAGAAAACGTGAAGTAATAATCTCCCGGTGCCAGCATAGAGCCTGCGCCGCCATCCCCCCCATCACCACCATGACTGAAGGGGCGCGACGCATCCCCCAAAGTGCCCGGCAGGTTCACGAAATGAATCCCCGTGGCCGAAATCGGCGTGCCCGTGATATTGGTAATCTGCAGATCCAAGAAGTTCTGCGCGCCCTCGATGATTAGCTGGTCACCGCCCGACCCGCTGTCAGTCACACTGGCGCTCATCTCAAAGGGGCTGATGATCTGGTCAATAGCTGCGGCCAGATCAATCAGTTTATCGCCCGTATTGATGGTGATATTGGTAACAACACCATTCACCGTGACGCGGAGTTGGTCACCATTATTGATACCCGCCAGGGAGGTTAGATCCGTTATGTCCGCGTCAATACCGGTTGTGGTCGACGCTTCATAGGCAGGAGCGCCCGAGTAAACCAGACTGGCACCATCGCCACCGTTGCCCCCATCATCAAACGGCCCGCCGTCACCACCATCCTGCCCCTGCCCGCCGGTCACACCGTCATGCCCAGAGCCATCGGCACCATCGGCTGCCGCGCTTGCTGCCCCCGGCAACAGCAACAAGAACGCCAGCGCCGCCCCGAGCGCGCACAGTATTTCTGCACGAACAGCGTGAGACTCGCCACCATGGTGACGTCGATTGAACAGAGACATGGCCTACCCCGACATGATTTTTTTATTTCTGCGCTGTAGGGTAGAGAGCGGCTTGAGTGAGAGCCACTTCTCACTTATGTCATTTTCCGGGGTTTTATCATTTTTCCGGGGCACTCATTCTTTTTGGTGACATCAGGCCATTTTCATTATGGATAATCACGACAACAACGAGACACCATCCCGCCTGGTGGTCGCCCACATGAATGGTGGCCAGGCCATTGATCTGCCCGGCATTCGCGGACGCATGGAGCGGCTGGAATTTGCCAGCGGCATGGTGCTGTACCGCATGGAATACGAAGCCCTGGATGACTGCCATGTGCAGGTACAGAACAGTTTCAGCGAGCCCTGGATCGGCTCCGCCATGCATCTGCAAGGCCACTCGGAATTAAGCCACCCCAATGGCAACACCTTCAGCCTGAGCAACGATTCCGCCCTGCTGATGCGTGTGGATCCGTCAGGCAGCCGCTTCCGCTTGTTCAAGGGGCAACTGATACGCCATGTGGGCGTGGCGTCCACACTCGCGCCCTTGCTGAAACGCTTTGGTGGTGAACTACCGGAAAAGTTATCGCTTTTTCGCGACGAAAATTTTGGCGAGATTCAGATTGGCCAGTCGTTTTCCCCCAGCAGCCGTTTACGGCAACTGGGCGGCAACCTGTTTGATCACAATGCTCGCGGCAGCGCCCGCATGCTGAAACTGGAAGGCATCGCCAACCTGTTTCTGGCAGAAATTATCGAGCTGTTCTGTGATAACAATTTCAATGAAGACCGCATTATTGTCTGGGAAAAGCAAGCGCTGACCGACATCACCAGTCACATCGAAGCTTATCTTCACGATGATCTTTCCATCACCCGCCTGGCCAACCAGGCTGGCATGACAGAAAGCCGACTGGATCAGTTGTTCCGGCAGAAGTTCAACCTCAGTTGCGCCGAGTATGTGCGCAACGAAAGAATGACCGCCGCCAACCGCTGGCTGGAAACCGGTGAATTGTCAGTGAAGGACGTGAGTGAAAAAATCGGCTACAGTCACGTCAGCAACTTCTCTCGCGCCTACCGCGCCCGCTTCGGCGAAACCCCCGCCAGAACCCTGCGTCGCTCCAGTAACGGTTAACCTCCACCCCTTTCCGTAGGAGCGTCGCTCGCGGCGCGATTCCAGCATTGCACTCCGCCCTGGGTGAAATCGCTGTCTGGTGGGAGGTTCAGCTTGCTGAACGAAGGTTCTGGCGGCCCCCCCCTGATCCAAGACTGCATTCGTTCAGCAAGCTGAACGTCCCACACGAAGAATAAAGGCGGTTTTGCCACAGAGGGCACAGAGATCACTGAGTAAAACAACGGGTTTTCTCTGTGGACTCTGTGATCTCAGTGGTGAGAATGCTTTTAATCCTGGTCCGGAATCGCGCCGCGAGCGACGCTCCTACAGAACGGTCTTTGCTGTGAGCTATTCCTGTTAATCCGCGATGAACCACCAAAAAAGCCCCGCGAATGCGGGGCCTTTGAGCGTGGTGCCTGCTGCGTGAAGCGTATTGCAGCTGTGGAGCAGCCTTACACTCCCCACTTGAAGAAGCCGCGCTTCTCTTTCAGATAGAAACGGGACAGCACCATCTTGTGCACCTCGCTAGCGCCGTCTACCAAACGGGCCTGACGGGCATAGCGGTAGATCCACTCCAGCAGGGTATCCTTGGAGTAACCGCGAGCACCGCACAGCTGAATGGCGGTATCCGCGGCCTTGTGCAGAGTATCGGCCACATGGATCTTGGCCATGGAAATTTCTTTCTTGGCGAAGTCACCCTGGTCCAGCATCCAGGCAGCCTGCATGGTCAGCAGACGGCCCACTTCGATTTCCTTGGCCACATCACCGAGCATCCACTGCACGCCTTCGTGCTCGGCCAGTGTGGTGCCGAAGCTCATGCGGTTTTCCACATAGCCTGCCGCTTCTTCCATGCAGCGCTTGGCCAGACCCAGCCAACGCATGCAGTGGGTAAGACGGGCCGTGCCCAGACGGATTTGGGTAACCTTGAGACCGTCGCCCACTTCCAGCAGGCGGTTTTCGTCCGGAATCACCAGCCCATCGAATTTCAGTTCACAGTGACCACCGTGCTCTTCCGGACCCATGATCGGGATACGACGCACCACTTCCCAACCGGGCTGGTCGGCATCGAACAGGAACGCCGTCAAACCCTTGCGCGGATCGTCGCTGGTCTTGGCGATTAGGATAAAGGTCTGCGCCCCTTCGGCACCCGTTATAAACCATTTGCGGCCATTGATGACCCAGTTGTCACCGTCTTTGGTGGCGGTGGTATAGGTCAGTGATGGGTCAGAACCGCAACCGCCATCGGGCTCGGTCATGGCAAATGCGGAACGCACCTTGCCGTCGATCAACGGCTGCAACCAACGCGCTTTTTGTTCGTCGTTGAGAATCTTGTTGAGCAGAATCATGGTGCCGTCATCCGGCGGCGCGCAGTTGAACACCACCGGGCCAAACGGACTGCGAGCCGCTTCTTCATACAGCACGGCCATGCCGGCCACACCCACGTCCTGGCCACCACGTTCTTTGGGCAACTGGAAACCCCACAGGCCCTGGGCCTTGGCTTTGTCGCGCAGTGCGTCGACCACGCTTTCCTTGAAGTTTTCGTGCTCGTCGTAGTTCGCCTTATCGCTTTCCAGCGGCATGATTTCCGCTTCAACAAACGCCGCCACTTTCTGACGCAGGTTTTCGATTTCCGGGCTCAGGGAGAAATCCATGATCTGTCCTCGGTGAATTCAGTGAAACGCTGTTTACAGCGTATTGCAGAGGTGCCCGCCATCCACGGCGATGATGGCACCCGTCATGTAGGAAGACGCATCCGATGCCAGCAACAGCAGCGGGCCGACCAGTTCATCGATTTGTCCGAGACGGCGATAGGGGATGCGCTTGAGCATTTTTTCTGCCTGCGGGCTATCGAAGAAATCCTTGTTGATATCGGTTTCGACATAGCCGGGGCAAATGGCGTTACAACGAATGTTGTAGCGGGCAAAATCCAGTGCCAGGGATTTGGTCAGCTGCACAACTGCCGCCTTCGATGCGGTGTATGCCGCAACACGGCCACCCACACGCAACCCCAGAATCGAGGCAATGTTGACCAGGCTGCCAGGACGCTGATCCTGCTTCCATTTCTGGATCGCAAACTTGGAGACCGCCCAGACCCCTTTCAGGTTGGTGTCCACTACCGCATCCCACTCTTCTTCGGTGAGACTGTCAGTAGGGCCTTCGTGGGAAATGCCCGCGTTATTCACCACCACATCCACTGGCGGCATGCTGTCGAAGGCGGCACCCACACTGGCGTGATCACTCACGTCCATGGCCACCACCGTGGCCTCACGGCCAAGCTTGCGCACCGCCTCTGCGGTCTGTTCGAGCTTTTCCACTCGACGGGCCGCCAGCACCACATCCGCCCCTTCCTCTGCCAGGGCAACGGCAAAGCGGGCACCAAAACCACTGGAGGCACCGGTAATCAAAATTCGTTTGCCGGCCACACTGAATCGCTGGGTCATAACGCTCTCAACTCTTTCCTGCTAGAGGGGGAAACGCTACCCAGCGGCACCGTGGATCACAAGGACGAAAACGCTCAGAAGGTCGATGACAACAGCAAGGAAAGGGCATGGCGGGTATCCGGCGTTGCCTCCGGCAGGGCCAGTGCCTGGCTGGCTGACATCCACTTCACGTCAACCACTTCGTCACTCAGGGACACCGCCTGCTGACAGACCGTTACCGACGCCAGCGCCCCCCAGACCTGATGGTGCGGATTGGCGAACCAGAACCATTGCCAACGGGAAAATTGGCGGCGCACACCCAGCTCTTCATGCAATTCCCGGCTGAGCCCACGGGCCACGGATTCATCCGGACGCATCACCCCACCCGCAGCAAGATCCCAGCCGCCCGGGTAGAAGTGCTTGTCTGCCGACCGTTGCTGCACACAGATGCGCCCGGCCAGATCCTGCACCACCACATAAGAGGCACGATGCATCAACCGCTGACGCTGCATGCGCCCGCGCTGGCAACTGCCAATGGGATGATTGTGCCGCGAGACCAGCAGGACGGGTTCGTGATTGCTCATGGTCGTTGTTATTCACGAGGGTGGACGGGCCACACTAGCGTTATGGGCGAGTGATTGCCAGACGGGGAAAGCAGCAAGCTACAAGCTTCAAGCTACAACACGGGGTATGACCTCATCATTTGAAACGCCGTGCCCGCGACACACATGACGGGTGCGCGGGCATGGGGCTGAAGATGACCGGCGGCCTGATTCGTGTTGTAGCTTGCCGCTTGTGTGGTTACGGCTGGAAATGGCTCGGCGGATGACCGGTCCACTTACGGAAGGCACGGGCGAAGTTGCTGGGGTCGGCATAGCCCAACCGCATGGCCACCTGTTGCACGGTGATGTTGGCCTGCAGGTAGCCCATGGCCTTGGTCATGCGGACTTCTTCCAGCAGCGAGCGATAACTGACACCCAGGGCGTTCAGGTACCGGCGCAGGGTCCGGGAGGTCACATGGAAGTTACTGGCCAGCTGTTCCAGGCTGGGCAGCATGCCTTCGGCCTGCATCAGACGGGCGCGCACCCGGCTGGCCCAATCCTGGTCTGCCTCCAGGCGCTGCAGCTCTTCTTCGCACTTCTGCGCGGCCATCTGCCGGGAGGCCGGATCCGACAGGGTGAAGGGCTCGTCCAGCAAGCGCGACGGCAGACGCAGCGCGGCGACGTCGGCATCGAACTCCACGGGCATGTCCAGAAGCTGGTGATACCGCTCCGCATGGGCCGGCGCCGGATACGGCAGCTCCAGTACCGCGCCCCGGAACCGGTCNCCCAGCAGGTAGCGAATCCCGCCAACCACGGCGGCCACCACCACTTCCAGATACGTCTCACGGATGTCGCCCAGCGGTACGCTTTCGATCAGGCAGAAACGCACCCCGGCATCCGTGGGCTCAATACGCGGGACACACAANCGGGTGCGNGTGCGGAAATAGCGCTCCAGCAAGCGCAGGGCATCGCCCAGATCCGCACTGCTGATCGCCGCATAGCCCAGCAGGCCNTGCGCCGTCAGTGTCAGCTGCTGGCCCAGNGCCAGGCCCAGCGCCGGGTTGCCGGTCATCTCGCGGGCGCCCACCATCACCCGGCGGAACTGCTCAAAGCGCAGNGCCGGNTCCGGGTTGTACACCTCGGCTTCGTTCAGGCCAACGCGATTGAGCAGGCGGCGGGTGTCCACNCCCACGTCCGCAATCAGCTCCACCAGGTTCCGTACGTAGTTGACGGGAACCGGTGAACGGCCAGTGCCGGGGTCCAGTTGTATGAAGCGTTCGCGACTCATGCCCTCTACTATACGCTACTTCNACCCCTGTCCGAAAATGACCGAANACTGTCCAGCCCTGCACTTCGCCTGAATACGACTGTTCACCAAAATGCGCAGCATCAAGATTCCCTGCCGGTGCTCGCACCAAGGACCGAAGATGAACAGCAACCAAGCCAGCTACAGCCGCCAGTTTGGCGCCGACGACGCCCGCGCTATCCGNGATGCCGNGAAAAAGGATCTGGGGCCGGACACCTTCCGCGCCCGCCCCCGTCGCGCCCTGTGGTTCATCCCCATGACCAGCATCATCGTGGCCAGTCTGACCGCCATCCTGATGCTCGACCTGCCCTGGTGGGGCAATCTGCTGCTGAGTCTGTTGGCGGGGCACACCCTGGCCTGCCAGGCCCTGCTGGCCCATGAAGTGCTGCACGGCGCGCTGGGCATGAGCCGCAAGATGCAGGACCTGCTGGGCTGGATCGGCTTCGGGCCGGCGCTGGTGCCGCCGGAATTCTGGCGCCGCTGGCACAACGTGGCCCACCACGCGCACACCAATCTGGGCGACAAGGACCCGGATTCGTTNGGCACCATGGTGCGCTACGAAAAGCACCCCGGCANCGCCAACTTCACCAAGCTCGCCCCCGGTGGACGNACCTGGTACAGCTACCTGTTCCTGTTCTATTCCTTCATGTTCCATGCCCAGCTGGTGCTGCGCATGCAGACCCGCAAGCGTNAGGAGTTCAAGGGATTCAANCGCACCAAGGCCATTCGCCAGTCGTACCTGTGCATGGCGGCGTGGATTGCCCTGGCCATCCTGTCCGGCCCGCTGGCGGTCTTTACCGTGCTGATTCCCATGGCGATCATCAACTTCATCGGNCAAAGCTACATTCTCACCAACCACATGCTGCGCCCACAGATGGACAACAACCACCCGGTGGATAACTCCATGAGCGTGCGCGCCTGGCGCTGGATCGACCCGNTGCACTTCCACTTCAGCCACCATGTGGAGCATCACCTGTTCCCGAAAATGGGCTCGGACCAGGCACCGAAAGTGCGCGCCTGGCTGCAACAGGAAATGCCGGACCGTTATGTCTGCCCCAGCCATGTGAAAGCGGTGGCGATGCTCTACAAAACCCCGCGCGTTTATAAAGATGCCAAAACCCTGATCGACCCGCTCAACCCGGAGCGCACCGTCGACGTGATGGAGCTGCAGGGACAGCTGGGGTAAAACGCNNTTTCTGCAGGAGCTGNCTTGCAAGCAAGCTCCTGCAGTGAGAAACAGCGATCAGCCCATCACACGCCAGCNATCTCTTCCTCGGTGAGCTGACGGTACTCACCGGGGGCCAAGGCGGCGTCGAGGGCGATCTCGCCAATCTGTTCGCGATGCAGCCCGANCACCTTGTTGCCCCGGGCCGCCAGCATCCGCTTCACCTGNTGGTAACGCCCCTCGGTAATCGTCAACAACAGCTCCCGTTCNCTCACCCGCACTGCCGTGGCCGGCAAGGTAGGCTTGTCTTCGCCGCGCAACAGAACGCCGTCACGCAGTGACTGCAGGTCTTGCTCACTCAGGGGATCTGCACAGCGCACCCGGTAGCGTTTGGCGCAGGCATGATTGGGGGACGTCAATCGATGGGACCAGTCGCCGTCGCTGGTGAGCAGCACCAGCCCGGTGGTGTCCCTGTCCAGTCGCCCGGCGGGGTGCACATCACGGCGCAGCTCCCCCGGCAGCAGATCCAGCACCGTACGNTGCTCCGGGTCATCCGTNGAACACACCACCCCGGCAGGCTTGTGCAGCATCANATAGCNCGCCCCCGGCAACGTCACCGGCTCGCCGCGCAACCATACCCCTTGCCCGCTGGCCAGCGGGGTATTTGCNTTGGGCCGGGGCTCGCCCTCCACCTGCACCTCGCCACGGCCTATCAGCACCTTGACCTGCTTGCGACTGAGGCCAGTACTGTGGGCAAGAAAATAATCCAGGCGCATGGGGGGGTCCGTTCACGACAAGTGGGCGATCAACTGACATCCGGTATCTGGAGTGCAGCCACGACGCTGGTATCATACCCGCCTTTGCCCCACTCCCGAACCGGACCTGCACCCCATGAGCAAACTCAATCCCCGCCAACAGGAAGCCGTGCACTACGCCGATGGCCCCTTGCTGGTGCTGGCCGGGGCCGGTTCCGGAAAGACCAGCGTGATCACCCGCAAGATCGCCTGGCTGATCCAGGAGNNGGGCNTGNCGGCNCGNCNCATCGCNGCGGTGACCTTNACCAACAANGCCGCCCGNGAAATGAANGAACGGGTGCANNNCCTGGTGGAGTCGCGNCCNGACCCGGGGCCTGATCGTCTCCACNTTCCACANNCTGGGNCTGCGCATNCTCAAGNNNGAGCTNANNGCCNGCGGCCTGCGCNNNGGCTTNTCNATNCTCGACCNGNCGCCGACAGCAAGGAGATCCTCAAGGAAATTCTTCGCCAGGGTGACTCCGAGCGGGACCTGGACGCGGTGGACGTGATCCACAAGCACATCTCCGACTGGAAGAACGCACTAGTATTGCCGGAGGAAGCGGTGAGCACCGCCGACTCCGACGAGACCCTGCGGGCCGCCATGGCCTACGGGGGTTACGACCGCATGCTGCGGGTGTGCAACGCGGTGGACTTTGATGACCTGATTTTGATGCCGGCACGCATGTTCAAGGAGCAGCCGCGCATTCTGGAAAAGTGGCGTAACCGTATTCAGTATCTGCTCGTGGATGAGTACCAGGACACCAATGGCGCCCAGTACGAGCTGGTAAAAATGCTGACCCTGCCAGAGGGCAAGTTCACCGTGGTGGGCGATGACGATCAGTCCATTTATGCCTGGCGCGGAGCCCGCCCGGAAAACCTGGCACAGCTGCAGGAAGACTGGCCCGCACTGAAAGTCGTCAAGCTGGAACAGAATTACCGCTCTACCGGCCGCATTCTGAAGGCCGCCAATACCGTCATCGACAATAACCCTCACGTATTCGAAAAAACCCTGTGGTCCGATTACGGCTACGGCGAACCGATTCGCTTTTCTGCCCTGCGCGATGAAGATGCCGAAACCGAATGGATCGCCAGCGACATCTTCCACCGCCGATTGCAGCACGGCCTCAAGTGGAAAGACTTTGCCATTCTTTATCGCGGCAATTTCCAGTCACGCATTCTGGAAATGAAACTGCAGAGCCTGTCGATCCCGTACAAGGTATCCGGCGGCACCAGCTTCTTCTCGCGCAGCGAGATCAAGGACCTGATGTGCTACCTGCGGCTGCTGGTCAACCCGGATGACGACAATGCTTTCCTGCGCATCATCAATACGCCACGCCGCGAAATCGGCCCGACCACACTGGAAAAGCTGGCCACCTGGGCGCTCAAACGTGAGCAGGGCCTCTACCATGTCTGCGATGATTTTGCGCTCAGCGAAGTGATGGCTCCCAAGTCCGCCGAGAAGCTGCAGAAATTCAAGGCATGGCTGGATGCCAAGCGCGAGTTCTGCTTTGGCCAGAACAGTTTGCAGGCCGTTAACGAACTGATTTCCGACATCGACTACGAAGGCTGGCTGATGCAGAACGCCTCCAGTCCGCGCATTGGTGAAAAGCGCATCGAAAACGTCTGGCAGCTGGTTCGCAGCATTGAACGTATGCTGGAAAAGCAGGAAGAGGAAGACGACGGCGCCAGCGACCTGGAGGCCGTGATCAAGAAACTGGTGCTGCTGGACATGCTCGAGCAACAGGAAGAAGAAGACGATTCCGACCGGGTGCAACTGATGACCCTGCATGCCTCCAAAGGACTGGAATTTCCCCACGTTTACATGATGGGCGTAGAAGAAGAGCTGTTGCCGCATCGCACCAGCATCGAGGAAGACAACATCGTCGAAGAGCGACGCCTGATGTACGTGGGTATTACCCGTGCCCGCGAGACCCTGGCCATGACACAGGCCCTGACCCGCAAACAGTACGGCGAAAAAATCGATACCGCCGCCAGCCGTTTCCTGGAAGAAATTCCCCAGGAAGATATCGACTACCTGGGCATCGGCGTACAGAAAGACGAAGCCAAAGAAGATGCGGTAGCGGAAGCCAGCATCGCCAACCTGCGCGCCCTGCTGGATTGATCGCATTCTGTTTGGGGCGCCGCGGGGTCATGGCCGAAGCGATTTTCAGGCAAACGACGCCACCAGAAAATCCACAAACTGCCGGACCTTGGGTGACAGGTGACGGTGGCGCGGGTACACCACCCAGACGGCAGTGTGGGTGCACGCATACTGGTCCAGCACACTGACCAGCGCGCCACTTTCCAGATCGGCTTCCACGTAATAATCCGGCAGCTGCACCAGCCCTAACCCCTTTCGCGCCGCATCCAGTAACGCCACCCCGGAGTTGCCCTGCCAGTTCCCCTGCACTTTCAGGTGACGGTGCTGGCCATCGACATCAAAGCTCCACTGGCTGGCGGACCCGCGCAAACAATTATGCCGGCCCAGCTCACCCAGGGTATGGGGGCGGGCATGGCGTTGAAAGTAGCCTGCCGACCCCACCACATACTCCCGGCGGGCACACAGCTTGCGCGCAATCAGCGACGAATCCGGCAAGGCACCCGTGCGAATCGCCACATCGAACCCCTCATCAACGATATCCACCCGGCGGTTGGTGAAATCCAGCTGCACCGACAGCTGCGGGTGCCGGTCCAGAAAGTCATTCACCAACGGAGCGATAAAACGCTCGCCGAAAGTGGTCGCACAGGTGAGCTTGAGCACCCCGGTGGGGCTCTGCTGGAAATCACTGATTGCTGTCAGGGCCTCCTGAAAGCCATCGAACAACTGGCCACAGTGCTCAAAGTACACCTGGCCGGCATCCGTGAGCGTCAGGCGGCGCGTGGTCCGGTACAACAACTGGGTGCCCAGCTGGGTTTCCAGTCTCGCCACCAAGCGGCTGACATGGGAACTGGACACGCCCAGATGTCGCGCCGCATGCGCAAAAGAGCCGCGACGCACCACTTCCACAAACGCTTCAATTCGGTCCCAGTGCTGCATAAAGCCCCCGACCCGCTCCTGGACAGGGCGGGTGAATGAGAGATGGAAGGTCGGACATCAGGCAAATTGCTCTGCGTTATTATTGCTCAACAGCAACAATCTATTGCCATATTGTGCCTTATCCCTTCATTCGTGTCTGCGTATAGTGAATCCATCACTCGCCGGCCACGGCAGGGCGGACATCGGCACCGACCGATCGCCACCACCGCCGGCTCTCCCGACCCTCGGTTATTACTGGAGTTACCATGAAGTCACGCGCCGCCGTTGCCTGGGAAGCAGGCAAACCCCTGGTCATTGAAGAAGTCGACGTGGCCGGCCCCAAGGCCGGTGAAGTGCTGGTACAGATCGTTGCCACCGGCGTGTGCCACACCGATGCCTACACCCTGTCCGGCAAGGATCCGGAAGGGATCTTCCCCTCCATCCTCGGCCACGAAGGCGCCGGCATCGTGCAGGAAGTGGGCGAAGGGGTGACCAGCCTCAAGCCGGGCGACCACGTGATCCCGCTCTACACCGCCGAATGCCGCCAGTGTAAATTCTGCCTCAGCGGCAAGACCAACCTGTGCCAGGCGGTGCGTGCCACCCAGGGCCAGGGCTTGATGCCCGACAGCACCAGCCGCTTCTCCATGAATGGCAAGATGCTGCACCACTACATGGGCACCAGCACCTTCTCTGAATACACCGTCGTGCCGGAAATTTCCCTGGCCAAGGTGAGCAAGGAAGCGCCCATGGACAAGATCTGTCTGCTCGGCTGCGGTGTCACCACCGGCATTGGTGCCGTGTTGAATACCGCCAAGGTGGAACCCGGGTCCACGGTCGCCGTATTCGGCCTGGGCGGTATCGGCCTGTCGGTGATTCAGGGTGCGGTGATGGCCAAGGCCGAGCGCATCATTGCCATCGACGTGAACGACAGCAAGGAAACCATGGCGCGCCAGTTTGGCGCCACCGACTTCATCAACCCCACCCAGTACAGCGACCCGATTCAGGATGTGATCGTGGAGCTGACTGATGGCGGTGTGGACTATTCCTTTGAGTGCATCGGTAACGTCAATGTGATGCGTTCCGCGCTGGAGTGCTGCCACAAGGGCTGGGGCGAATCCGTGATCGTTGGCGTGGCCGGTGCCGGCGAAGAAATTGCCACCCGTCCGTTCCAGCTGGTCACCGGCCGGGTCTGGAAAGGCTCCGCCTTCGGTGGCGTTAAAGGCCGTACCGAACTGCCGGGCTATGTGGATCGCTACATGAAAGGCGAAATCAAACTGGATGAATTCGTGACCCACACCATGGGCCTGGAAGACATCAACAAAGCCTTTGATCTGATGCACGAAGGCAAGAGCATCCGCTCTGTCATCTTGTTCTAGAACACCTACACGCAACACGCTTCACGCTAACACGCCCATACGCGTGACAGCGTGAGGCGTGACAGCGAGGGTTTATTCATGTCCGATATCGAACTGGTTTCCGCCACCAAGTCCTTCGGTGGCTGGCTGAAACGCTACAAGCACCGCAGTACCGTACTGAACTGCGACATGATCTTTGCCATTTATCTGCCCCCTGCGGCAGAAGAGCACCCCGTACCACTGCTGTGGTGGCTCTCCGGGCTTACCTGCACGGACGAAAACTTCATGCAGAAAGCGGGCGCACAACGCACGGCGGCAGAACTTGGGTTGGCCATCGTCTGCCCGGATACCAGCCCCCGCGGCAGTGACTTGCCGGGCGAACACGACAGCTATGATTTTGGATCCGGTGCCGGCTTTTATGTGAACGCCACCCAGGCTCCGTGGAACCAGCATTACCGCATGTATGACTACGTCACCAGCGAATTGCCCGCCCTGGTGAGCGCGCATTTTCCGCTGAATGGCAAGCAGGCCATTAGCGGTCATTCCATGGGCGGACATGGTGCTCTGATCTGCGCGCTGAAAAACCCTGGCCGCTACACTTCCGTCTCGGCCTTTGCCCCGATCTGCAATCCGGGCCAATGCCCGTGGGGTGAAAAGGCACTGGGCGGCTACCTGGGAGACAACCGGGAACTGTGGCGTGAATGGGACAGCTGTGAACTGATCAAGGCCCAGGGTAGCGACCTGCCGTTACTGGTCGATCAAGGGGACGCTGACAACTTCTACGTGGACGGGCAACTGCGCCCCGAGGCCCTGGCCGCCGCCTGCGAAGAGGCCAGCGTGCCATGCACCCTGAGACTGCAGCCGGGCTACGACCATTCCTACTTCTTTATCGCCAGCTTTATTGATGAACATCTGCGCTATCACGCAGAGAAGTTGCAGTAGCATTACCCGCGGGCACAACCGTGCCCGCAGTCCGAAGCCCCCGCTTGAGGGGCGAACCTCAAAGCGGGTAACGGGGGTTGTCGATAGCCAGTTTTTCTTCGGCCAGGGGAAGCCAGAGGCTCAGAATTTTCTGCAATGCATCAGGCAACACGCCTTGCGAAAATGCCTCTGCCAACATGGCAGCATCGCTGTCTTTCAGACCCAGAATGTCCGCGCTTTGCTTGATCACCTCGCGTTCGTTTTTCTGATAGCGCGGCGCCAGCGTCGCTTCCCGGGCCAGCAACGCCTCCAGATGGCGAATGATCTTGCCGTAGTAGGCATCAGCCCGGGAATCCGCATCCGGCTGCTGACGGTACGCGGCAATGGCAGCCACCAACTCACTGGCGGTGGGGCGATTAAGGGGCATGGTTCAGCTCCGTGAGATCCTGCAGGCAGATCAGCATGTCGTATTCCGTTTCCGCCACGCGGCGGCCAATGGCGGCGCGCTCCAGGCTGGGCACATGACCGCGCAGGTAACTGTACGCCTGGTACTGACAGATCACCCCCACTTGAAGGTGCCGAGCAATTCCCAATAACGGGCATGGAGCGGGTCCACGGTGATGCCCGTGGCGGCCTGGTAGGAGAGGCATAAGGCCCCGCGGCTGTCGATACCGGCAACAGGCAGGTGACGACGACCAAAGCGCCAGGCGTTCACGCACAGCCAGCCCAGGTCTTCCATGGGGTCGCCCAGGTGCGTCAGCTCCCAGTCCAGCACGCCCTGCAAACCGTTGTCCGTGATCAGAAAATTTCCCAACCGGAAATCCCCGTGCACGAGCGCCGGGGACGCACATTCCGGGGCGTTGGCTTTCAGCCAGCCATAGACCAGGGAAAAAACAGGCAAGGCTTCACCGTAATCCTGATGCATGGCGTACAGTTGCTCTACCTGGGTCAGGGCATCCTGCACCGGCAAGCCGTCCAAGACAGCCGACGGGGTACGGTGAATGGCCGCCAGCGCCTGAGCCGCCTGCTAGCAAAAACCGTCCCGTGCCGGTTTGTTCATTTACTTTTCGTGATGATCTGGAGTTTCAGTACGGCGGTGGCCTACACCTGGTACGTGAAATCGGCCTGGCTGGCCTGGCAACGCCCCCCGGATGACCCCCACCGGCTGGAACGTCGCAACTGGACCATGGAACAGTTCGACCGGGGCGCATCGCTGGAACACATCGCCTTCCCGATCGTGCTGGCCACCGGCGCACTCATGTTATGGCTTACCGGTTGGGGAATGGACACCCACTGGCTGATGGTCAAGCTGGCCATCGCCATCGGCATCTTCATCCCGGTGGAAGTGTTTGATTACTGGATTTCGCATTTCGGAGGCAGCAAGAAACAATGGCGCCTGAAAGGCGACATGAAACGCTATGAAAAGCTGATGCAGTGGCACTGGCTGTTCTTTCGCATCAGCACCCCGCTGGTGATGATTTTTATTCCAATGATTATTTACCTGGCGGTGACCAAGCCCGGCTTTTGAATACCCGGGCGTATCACTCCCTGATGAAGGTTGTCCGACTCGCCCCTGACGCATTCCTGCATCATGGCGTGACACAAATTTCAGACAAAAAAAGCCAGAGGAAAAACCCCTGGCTGGACTCGGGAGAGCGAGTTTAAAACCGGGAACGTTTAGCCGTCGATGAAACCGGCCAGACGTTGTTTGATGGTGGCATTACACTCGGTAATGATGTCATCAATAATTTCTGCACAGCTCGGGTAGCTGTCGATCAGGCCCTGGACAATACCGGAGGTCCAGATACCGCCATCGATTTCGCCAGAGGTCAGCGCGGCCTTGCCTTTCACACCGGCCACCAGATCGACGATGTATTCGAACTTCATGTCCTGACCTTTCTCACGCTCAATCTCGTTTACCTTGGTGGCAACGGCGTTCTTGAACACGCGAGCGGTATTGTTCAGCGGACGGAAGATCAGCGCGGTGTCCAGCTCGGACGCTTCGGCGATGGCCTTCTTCATGTTCTCGTGAACCGGCGCTTCTGCAGAGGCCAGGAAACGGGTTCCCATATTGATGCCATCCGCACCCAGGGCCAGACAGGCGGCCATCTGGGCACCGGTACCAATACCCCCGGAAGCCAGCATCGGGATCTTCAGCACCTTGGCTGCGGCAGGCAGCAATACCAGGTTGGGAATGTCATCTTCACCGGGGTGGCCGGCACACTCGAAGCCGTCCACTGACACCGCCGCCACACCGACTTTCTCGGCCTTCAGGGCGTGACGTACAGAGGTACACTTATGAACAACCTTGACGCCAGCATCGGCAAACAACGGCATGAAGGGTTCCGGGTTACGGCCAGCGGTTTCGACCACCGGAATGCCGTTTTCACAGATCACGCGCGCGTATTCTTCGTAGGGAACCGGCTTGATGGTGGGCAGGATGGTCAGGTTCACGCCGAAGGGCTTGTCGGTCATTTCCTTGCAGCGCTTGATTTCCTTGTCCAGATCTTCCGGAGTAGGCTGGGTCAGGCCGGTGATGATGCCCAGACCNCCGGCGTTGGATACCGCGGCTGCCAATTCGGCGTAGCCCACGTTCTGCATGCCGCCCTGTACGATCGGATACTGGATGCCCAGCAATTCGGTAATACGCGTTTTCATGGGTGTGTTCCCCTGCTGAATTCACAACTGCCCCACAGGGCGTGATGGCAGCAAGGTAAACAAGATGCGTATCAATCAGCAATGACAGGATTGTTCAGGGGCCCGGACAGTTTTGATAGCGGCGTCTCGCCAATCACATTAACTCGCTGTTTTNTCTCGNTTTAGGCCCCATTTCCCCTACACATCCTGTGACGCTTTCGTGCTCAACCTTGCAACCCCCGCAGCTGACGGCGGGCCACTGCCGGTGTGCTGCCGGTCCATTGGCGCCAGGCGCGGCNGAACGCGCTGTGCTCGGAAAACCCCAGCAGCAGGGCAATGTCCCCCAGCGTGAGGGACGGGTCGGCCAGGTANTGGCGCCCCAATTGCTCNCGGGTNCGGTCAAGCAGTGCNCGCCAGGTCAGCTGACGTTCCGCCAATCGACGCTGCAGGGTNCGTACCGACATATGCAGCGTGGCCGCCAGCCGCGGCAGCGTGACCTTGCCCTCGGGCATCAGCCTCACCATGGCCTGTTGCAGGGCACGATCGAAGCTGTCGGAGTCCGGNAGCGCCAGCAGCATGGCGCTGGCCTGGCGGTCCAGCAGGCTGCGCATGCTGGGGTCGCTGTGCGGGAGNGGNAGGGTCAGCAGATGCACCGGGAACACCACCTGGGTCCAGGGTTGCGCAAAACGCACCGGGCAGCCAAAGAACGCCTCATGGGCGGCGCATGCCGNTGCCGACGGGGTGGCNAAGGGAAAATCCACCNCCAGCGGAGCNGGCGGATCGTCCAGCTGGCGACGCAGAAACGCCACCAGNCTGGCGATGGCCACGGTGTCTGCCAACTCGCCGGTGGAATCCTCCCCCGACCAGCGCAGCATCATGGTGTCGCCCTNGGCATGNACCTCGACCAGATTCTGGCCGTAGAACAGGGATTCATAGCGCTGATACGCCAGCATGGCTTCGCCAAGGGTCCGACAGGTGAGCAACAGGTACCCCAGCACGCCAACATGGCGCGGCTGAATCCGCGCACCAATGGCCAGCCCCGGTGCAGGCCGGCCCGGCCGTAGCGCCACCGCCTGCGCCAGCATGTCTTGCCAGAGTGGAATCGGCACCACATCGGCACTGCTACGGCTATCGAGCAAGGTACGCAGTTCAGGGGCCGGCAGATTCTCCTGGTCCAGCCAATCCGTCAGCAGCTGGATCCAGGCTCCGGTCACCCGCATGGGGGTTGCCATGGGCGATTATCCGTTTGTCGTTTGGCATNGATTGTCAAAAATACGGCATGNATCGTCAATACCTGCCATCAGNTGCCGCCCATAATGCCTGCATGACAATAACGCATAANGGTGGAGGCCCCATGGTGCTGCTGGAATGGTTCGAGGATGTACTGCGTGAGAGTGGATTGATGCCACTGTGGGAAGCCGTTTCCCCCTGGCTGGCCCTGGACGAGCGGCAGTTGATCTTTGTGGTTGCCACGCCCGTGTTTATCGGCCTGTTCCTGTGGGAATACCGAAAGATCCGCCATAACCCGGCACTGGCCAATGGCCGCGAGTCCCTGCTCAACTTCCTGCTAGGNGCGGGCTACCAGACCACCGAACTGTTGTTCGCCGGCCTGATCGCGTTCCCGGTCTATGCCTTTGCCTTCCACCACCGGCTCATGGACATCGAACTGAGCTGGGCGACGGCCTTGCTNCTGTGGGTGCTGGTGGATTTCTTCTATTACTGGTTCCATCGCACCTCCCATCGGGTGCGCTGGTTCTGGGCCGCCCACGTTACCCATCATTCTTCCGAGCGCATGAACTTCTCCACCGCCATGCGCCAGAACGCCACCAATATCTTCAATGGNGGCTGGCTGTTCTACGTGCCGCTGGCCTTCGTGGGTTTCAATCCGGTATGGATCGGGGTCTGCTATGCCCTGTCGCTGGTGTACCAGTACTTCATCCACACCACCCTGGTGGACAAGCTTCACCCGGCCATTGAAGCNATCTTCAATACCCCAAGCCACCACCGTGTTCATCACGGCCGCAACCCGGAATACATCGACCAGAACTACGCCGGTGTCTTCATTGTCTGGGACAAGATGTTCGGCACCTTCGTGGAGGAAAAANAGGATTTGCCGGTGGAATACGGCATCACCCGCCCGGTCTACAGCAACAGCCTGATCGTCAACTGGTGCCACGAATACGCCGANATGTTCAAAGCCATGGCAAAACACGGCCCCCTCACCCAGCGCCTGAAACACCTGTGGAAACCACCGGAGTGGGAAAGGGANAGCAGTGAACAGTTAACAGTGAAAAGTGAATAGCTGCGCGAGCAACCTTTTCGGTTTTTCAACGCATGAGGCCGCGCCCAACGTCTGGACGCGGCCTCATGCGTTCTAAAACCCCAGGTCGCTTCCGCGACGCTGTTAANTNTTCACTGAAGAAAGCGCCTGTCGATACATCCCCCACGCCATTACGCCAGCCATCAGGTTGCCAAAGGCCGCGCCCAGGGCGAGGCCGCCGAAGTCGCCGAGGTGGAAGCCCAGCCATAACAGCGGCAGGTAGCACAGGAACAGACGCAGGAAGGAAATCAGCATGGCACGCATGGGCCAGCCGAGGGCATTNCTGGCTGAGACCACCAGCATGCAGACACCCAGCAAACCATAGCTGGGAGGCAGCCAGCGAATCAGCACGGTGAGGTAGGCNTGCACCGGGGCCGAGTCTACCAGCAGCCCGGCCAGCGGCCCGGCCAGGACCGCCAGCAACAGCCCCAGCAGCACCTGCCAGCCCACCACCATGGCCGCGCCCACTTTCATCAGCCGTTGCACGGTGTCCCAGTCATTGCTGCCGTAGCAACGCCCCAGCCAGGGCGGCAGTGCCATGGTCATGCCCAGCACCAGAACGATGGAGAAGCTCTCCAGACGACTGGCCATCCCCCAGGCGGCCACCGCCTGGTCCCCACTGCGCGCCACCAGCGCGGTGGCCAGCATGGCCGCCAGGGGTGGCATCAGCTGGCTGATCATGGCTGGCCCGGCAATATGAAAAAACGGCAGGGCCGAGTCGCGCATCTGCTGCAACATGCCCTCACGTTGCACCCANCCCTTGCCCTTNAGAGACAGCACCAGCAGCACGCCCCCCAGCGCAAACGCCANCAGGGTCGCCAGTGCNGCCCCCGGCAGGCCGAAACCCTGCCACTCCCCCACCCCGAAAATCAGCAGCGGGTCGAGCACCAGATTGAGCAGGCTGGTGACCACCATCATCAGACCCGGGAAGCGGGTATTGCCGTGGGCCCGGAACAGGCTGTAGCCAAAATACACCACCCCCCCCACCCACATGGCAGGCAATTGCAGGGCCCAATAGGGTCGAATCAACGTCTGGATTTCCGGCGACGCCCCCAACAGGGTGAACACCGGGGTCTGCACCAGCCACAACAGTGTCACCAGCAAACCCTGAAGCACGCCACCGCCAACCAACACCAGCGCCCCCAGCCGGTTGGCTTCGGTCTGCTTGCCAGCGCCGATGGAGCGTGAAATCAGCGCGGCAATGGCGATGCCCACCCCCACCTGCACCCCGATCACCAGAAACGCCAACGGGAAGGTAAAGGACTGGGCCGCCAGCGGCGCCGTGCCCAACCGAGCCACAAAAATGCTGTCGACCAGATGAAACCCGAGCAACGACATCACCCCCAGCGCCATGGGCCAGGTCTGCTGCCACAACTGGCGGGCAAGCGCGGTATTGGAAAGAGAAGCGGTTGAGTTCAAAGGCACGCTCGGCGGGTGGTAGAGGGTAGGGGGAGACTAGCAGGGGTTCAGTGAACAGTTAACAGTGAATAGTGAACAGTTGCGCGAGCAACCTCTCCGGTTTTTCAACACATGAGGCCGCGCCCAACGTCTGGACGCGGCCTCATGCGTTCAACAACCCCAGGTCGCTTCCGCGAGGCTGTTCACTATTCACTGTTAACTGTTCACTACCCTCACCCGCTCTTCCCATTTGCCGGTTTCCACCAGCTCCAGGAATTCATCACCGAGACGCTCGCTTTCGGCGATGGCGGTTTTCCAGTATTTCTCGCGGCCGGCGTCGTCGCCGAGGTAATGCTTGAAGTCGGTACGGTCTGGCAGCTTGCCGTGGGGCAGGCTGGCCAGGTACTCGGGGGACGGCGATACCAGCAGCATTCGACGCAAGCGGTGCGGGTCGCCGTTACGCCAACGCAAAGGCTTGTCGAACCAGCCGGGGATGACCCGGTCTGTAAAGTGCGGGTACAGCACAATGCCGTTGCTCTGGTAAGGCAGATCCAGGTGATAGTCGAGCATGCCGCCATCGCGGTAGACCCCTTCAGGCGCACCAGGAAACTCGGTGACGCCATCGAGCACCATGGGAATGGCAGCGCTGGCCAGCAAGGCAGCACGCAGGTTATCGGCGGACAGCGGGATACGGTGGGTGGTGAAGTCATTCAGCGGCCCCAGCGGCAACGGCGCGTCGCCACTGCACACCAGCCCCCGCTCCATGAACAGACCGGTGGCACGACGACTGAACAGATTGGTTCCGATCAGGCCAGCCAGCCCCAGGCCCAGACCCAGCGGCCCCTGATGAGCCATCAGGCCACGGCTACGGATCACCACAATCACCAGCCGGTAATCGGAATGACGGAGAATATGCTGATCCCGGTCCTGCAACAGTTCGGACAACATGGCCGCGCAGCGGCGGGACACTTCCGTGGCGGTAATGCCCTTGGGGAAACGTTGACGGGTATAAAGCTCCGCCAGGCGGTCCAGCGCCGCTGCCGGGTCCTGACTCATGCTGATGGCGGCGAAACGCCAGCTGCCAATGGACGCACCGATCAGGGTCCGCGGCACACGGGCACGTGTCAGGAAGTCGCCGAACACTGCCTTGTCCAGGCCATTGATGCCCAGCGCCTTGGGGCCCCCTGCCGCCCCGGGCAACAGATCCACATCCTCGGGGCGCAAGCCGTGTTCGCGCAGATGGGCAATCGCCTCGCTGCCAGCACGCAGGGTCAGTGAAGGTGCAGAGGAATGAATGGCGGCCACCCCGATCTCCCGTTCAGGCGTTGTCTGTGACGCCCGCATGGTACCGGCAATCCGCCAATTTGCGAAATCCGATTCCGTTATTCGTTTAAAAAACGTCCCAAAGCACGGGTGAATGCTACCGGCTGACTCATCAGTGGCACATGCCCCGCCTTGTCCAACACCACATGGCGAGCACGGATATGGCGGGCAAACTCAGCCTGCCCGGCTGCAGGGTATAGCGGTGACAACGCTCCCGTCAGCACCGTAGCCGGAACAGGGAAGTCACCGGAGGTAGTGCGATAGTCATGGGTATGGGACAGGTACGCGCGCAGGTAGGCACGCAGATCCGCCACATCGGCCACCGGCAGCAGCCGGGCCCACACGCCGGACCAGCGACTGGTGGACTGGTAGGCAGAGTGCAGCCCGGGCCGCCCTGCTACCTGGGAAAAGATATCCAGCACCTGCCCCAGCACCGCCTCGCGCAGCCCTGTGGCCAGACGATTGAGCGGGCCTGTGTCCGGGGCACCGTCCAGCAATGCCAACAGGGCCTCCAACTGGGTAAAAAAACGCGCTTGCTGGTCACCAAACAGCCCGTGGCTCCAGTCATCCCCATTGGCAATGCAGGGCGACTGATCGATGTGCAAGTAGCGGCGAACCGGACTGAAATCACCGAAGGCATGCCAATGCAGACTGGTGGTCGCCCCCAGCGAATACCCCACCAGCGAGAAGTCACTCAGGCCGAAATGGCTGACCAGGTCTTCCATATCCTGCATGTGATTATGAAACACATCAGGCTGGTTGAAACGCACCCGGGAAGAACCACCGGCACCGCGGAAATCCGGCAGGAAAAACTGATAGCGCCGCGCAAACGGCAGCACAAAAGGCAACCAGTCTCTGCCTTGCATGCCCAAACCATGCAGCATCAGCACCGGCTGACCACGGCCGATAATTCTTACCTGTAGCGATTCACCATCCCTGGCCGGGAAAAACGGCATCCTTTCCCCCTTGTCTTCTTATTTGTCGTATTGCTTTTTTGGTCGTGCCGTGGCGATCAGCCATACAGGCACAGGTACGCCGTATCTACCGCTACCTTTACCTGAAACTTGCTGTTGGCTTCCACTTCGAAGGTCTCACCGGCAGCAAAGGTCTGCCAATCGGTCGCACCCGGCAGTTGCACTGTCAGGGCACCGCTGACCACGGTCATCACTTCGTGCTGGCTGGTGCCGAATTCGTAATCGCCCGGGGCCATCACGCCCACAGTGGCCGGCTTGGTTTCGGTTTGAAAGGCAATGGATGCCACCTTGGCATCGAAGTATTCGTTGACCTTGAACATGGCAAACGCCTCCGTTGAGTCAATGGAGGCGCGAGTATGCCAAAAGTGCGTGCCAGACGCCGCTTATTTCCACTGCGTGGCAACCGGTGTGCCCTGTAGCACCGTGCGGGTAACCGGCGTCTTGCCGGCGATGTCCAACAAACGCTCACGTTGTTCTGGCGCCAGATCGCCGCTGCAGTAAAGGGTGCGTTCAATGTGCTCACCGCCGTCCTCATCGCGGTAAAAGTGCAGATCCACATGAATATCGCCCAGCGTCCAGCCCTTGCGCTCAGCGTACATACGCAAGGTAATGGAGGTACAAGCCCCCAGCCCGGACAGTAGCAACTCATAAGGGTTGGGCCCTTGGTCATCCCCTCCCATGCCAGCGCCTTCATCCGCACTCAGCTGATGATGGCGAGCCTGAATCGCCTGTTGGTACTTATGCGTGCTGTGAACCGCCACCTTTGCCATGTTGTGCTCCTTGCTGCGTCACTGGCCGACACCCGGGACGGGGCCATGCCCGGCCCTTTGCTTTGTCATTCGTGAGTACCATACTCCTGAAACAGGCTGCCGCGAACACACTGCCCGGGAGGTCACCATGAGCAATACCGGTAACAACGGCGAAGTGGTGGAATGCCCCAACCTCACCGCCACCCCGACACTCAATGCCGTCACGTCACGCAGGAGCATCCTGGGCAATGGCCTGCCCATCATCCGCCACCTGCCCAGCCGCACCCAGCGCCTGATCGGTCCCTGGTGCTTTCTCGATCACATCGGCCCCACCTCCCTCAACCCGGATAACGCGGTGGATGTGGGCACCCACCCCCATACCGGCCTGCAAACTGTCACCTGGCTATTCGAAGGCGCATTGCTGCACAAGGACAGCCTGGGGTATGAACAGATTATTGAGCCCGGCGAACTCAACCTGATGACCGCCGGCTACGGCATCTGCCACTCTGAAGAAAGCCCGCCGGGGTTTAGCGGCCCCATGCATGGCCTGCAATTCTGGATTGCCCTGCCTGCCGAGCACGAAGACACCGCTCCGGCATTTTCCCATCACCGTGACCTGCCCCAATGGGAACAGGACTGCGCCCAGCTTACTCTGGTTGTCGGCGAGCTGAACGGCCACCGATCCCCGGCCCAGGTCTTTTCACCGCTGGTGGGGGCGGACATCGTCGCTCGCGAAGGCGGCGAGTTGTCGCTGGCCGTGCCCGAGCACTTCGAGCTGGGACTGTGCATCAACGAAGGACGAGCCACTCTGGAGGGATCCACACTGGAAACCGGCGAGCTCTACTACCTGGGGCAGGGACGGGATCGACTACGGCTGTCGCTGGATCCCGGCAGCCGGCTCATGCTGCTAGGCGGTGAGCCCCTGAGCCAGCCAGTATTGCTGTGGTGGAATTTTGTGGGCCGCGACCAGACCCGGCTGGAAAACGCCCTCAAGGACTGGGAGCAGTGGCCCAACGCCCGTTTTGGTGACGTCCCCGCCTACCAGGGCAGGCCCCTAAAGGCCCCCGCCCTGGATTCGAAGGTGAGACTGAAAGGCTGACGTTGATCAAGAGCCAGCCACTTGCTGGCAATACAAAGCGATGCCGGTGCTATCCGGTGCAGGGTGGGCAATGATCGCGTCGTAGCTTTTACCCAATTCGATCGCGCAGCTACGATCAACAGCACTGGCTGAGCCTACCTTCAGCGATGCCGTCAGGGTTGTCGCCGAAGAAAGTCCTCCGACCTTGTAGGCACTCACCGTGCCGTATTCCAGACCGGAGACCACACTCGATCCCTCCAGAGAAATATCGATATTCTGGTCCGCCTCGTCTGCCAACGCATGAATAAATCGGACACGTACCTGACTGGTGCCAATACTTTCCACGCTCTGCTGATACGCTTTCAATTTTGGTATCTGATCACCGCTACCGGCCAAAGCGCCGTACAGCACCAGCGTATAATTCTCACCGGCAGCCAAATTGATCCCGGTGTCATCAACTAACGTCGCGGTGGCATTATTGATATCAAACAGTACGGTTTCCGTATCGGATTCCAGCTTGAAACCCATGCCATCTTGCTCGGTAGTGGAATATTCACGCCCTTCGAACAAGGGGGCCGAGACATCATTACGCAGCACCACATCCACAGTGGTGTCCGCCTGCTCCGTCCCACTACCACTGGTATCGATTAACTGATTGTGGAAATAGATACCGGTTCGCTCACGAAACAATTGCCCCACGTCATCATCATCACTGCCACCACAACCGGTCAGCGCCACAACGCCTGCCAACGCCATCCAAGCCCATTTCTGCATAGATCCTCCCAGCTACAACCCAACACAACGGCTCAAGGTCAACGCCTTGAACCGGGTTCTTTATTGTCGCAGGTAGGAAACAGAAATACGAAGAAAGTTCCAGCTAACTGAGCCGTCAGCTGTATGGCTGGCAGTAAATCGAGATCTGGTCGTTGTCGCTGTCAAAGCGGCTGTAGGCGATGATGGCATCGTAACTGCGGCCGCTGCTGACATTGCAGCTGACCTGGTCGATCAACACACCCTGAGTTTGGTTGTTGATATCCACCTGAAGGGTGCTCCCCGCGGACAGGGTGTTGTAGCTGCTGGCTCCGCCATATTCCAGATCTGTGGCAAGCTGTTGGGCTCCGCCTGAGAGGGTCACGCTCAGGTCATCACCCGCAAGCCGGGAGAGAGTGTTAATGAAACGAACCCGAATCTGGCCGCTGCCCACATCCACATCCTGGTAACGGAAGCTTTTGAGTTGACTGTTGCCAAGAGTGGTGTCGCCCATCATCACCACGGTGTATCGGTCCCCAGCGATCAGTGTCTGGGTGATCGGGCCATTGATCAGAGTGCTGCCAGAGCTGCTTGCGCGCACGTCAAACTGCAAATTTTCACTTTCGTCGTCCAGCTCGATCTGGTTGCTGCTGACATTGCCCGACTCGGTATAACCACGGTCTTCGCTAAGAGGGGAATTCATGTCATCGACATAAAAATCCACCACCACGTCATCGCTGCTACCACCGGTGCTCTGCGTCAACTGGTTATGAAAATACAGCCGGGTGCTGTCGCCAAACAGCTCGCCATCTTCGTCTTCATCACAGCCAAACGCTGACAATCCGGCGATGGACGCCGCCAGTACCATGCGCAAAAAGATCACGGTCATTCACTCCCGGAGCGTTCCGCCTGCTGTTCCAGCAAAGCTGCGGCAGGCTCGCCCTCATTGAATTCACGAATAAAGATACCCCAGAACGCCACAAACAACGCCGCCAGCAAGGGCCCCAGAGCAAACCCGGTGATGCCAAACATGGCCAGCCCGCCCAGGGTCGAAAACAACACCACGTAATCCGGCAACTTGGTATCCCGGCCCACCAGAATCGGGCGCAGAATATTATCCACCAGACCAATCACGAAAATACCGTAAAGCAGCAACACCGTAGCGCTGACCACCTCACCCACGGCATACAGGTACACCGCCACCGGCAACCAGATCAAACCCGCACCCACTGCCGGGATCAGCGACAGCACCGCCATCACCACGCCCCACAACAAGGCGCCGGGAATGCCCAGCCACCAGAAGATCAACCCACCCAGGGCACCCTGGGTAATGGCCACCACCAGATTGCCCTTGATGGTGGCGCGGGTCACTTCGGCAAACTTGGCGAACAGCAACTTCTCGCGCTCGTCACCCAATGGCAAGGCACGAATCAGCATGGCTACCATGGCGTCACCGTCGCGCAACAGGAAAAATGCCAAATACAGCATCAGGGCCAGGTTGAGGAAAAACTGGAAGGTGTTCTGCCCCACGGCCAGTGCCCGTTTGGCAAGAAACTGCCCGGCGCCGGTAAAGGCTTGGACCGCCTGCTGTTTGATCCGTTCCAGATCGATGTCAAAGCGCTCGGCCAGCGACTGTATCCCGGGGAACGCCTGTTTGATCTTGTCCACGTAGTCGGCAAGGTTGATCTCACCACTCTGGACTTGCTGAAACAGCCCCACTCCCTCGGTGACAAAAGAGGTCGCCACAAACAACACGGGAATAATCACCAGCACCACGCACAACGTCAGCGTCAGCAACGCCACCACGTTGCGCCGATTGGGCCAGCGCGCCAGCAACCGCTTCTGGGACGGATAGAAGATCACGCTGATGGCGCAAGCCCAGAAGATGGGCGCAAAGAAGGGCTGCATCATCAGGGCGAACACCAGGCTCACCCCGATCAGCGAAAACAGAAAAGCGCGGCGCTCCAGCTTGTCAGACGTCCCTGCCATTGTTGAATCCTTATTATGCGGCTGTCACCAGCAGACTGGCCCCCAGATAGGCCATATAGGCCACATACACCACCAGCAAACCGACCCCGTTGCTGCGGGTGATTTGCCCCTTGCGGCCCCACAGGCCAAAGCCCATCACAAACAACGCCAGTGTCAGCGCCATCATCAGGCTCCAGTCCCGCTGCAGCACACCGGGCTCCACCGCCATCGGGCTAATGGCACCGGCAATACCGACCACGCCGAGGGTATTGAACAGGTTCGAGCCTAGCACGTTGCCAAAGGCGATATCGTGTTCGTTCTTTTTCACCGCCGCGATACTGGACGCCAGCTCCGGCAGCGAGGTGCCAATGGCCACGATGGTCAGGCCGATGATCAGATCACTGACCCCAAGGCTCTGGGCAATGAACACCGCTCCCCACACCAGCAGCCGCGAGCTGGCCACCAGCAGGATCAGCCCTACCACCAGCCAGAACAGCGCTTTTTTCAAAGGTAACGGATGGTCGGCCAGATCTGTTTCCACCTCGCCACCGAGCACATCCCCCTTGCCGCTCATGGCCGCGTAGATCGACCACCCCATCAGCACCGCCAGCAGCGCAATCAGAATCCAGGCATCGGTGCGGGTGATATTGCCGTCGATGAGCTGGTAACCGGCAATCAGGGTAATCACGGCCAGAATCGGCAGCTCTTTCTTGAGGATCGCGGAGTTCACCGCAATGGGGCTGATTACCGCCACCACCCCCAGAATCAGGGCGATATTGGAAATATTGGAACCGTAGGCGTTACCCAGTGCCAGGGAAGGATTGCCTTCGAGGGCGGCCAGCGCCGATACCACCATCTCCGGCGCCGAGGTACCGAAGCCGACAATCAGCATGCCGATCAGCAACGGCGGCATGCCCGCATGGGCCGCCGTACCCGCAGCCCCTTCCACAAATTTGTCGGCACTCCACACCAGCAGAATCAGCCCGCCAATTACGGCGGCAATGGCCAGCAACATCGGTACTCCTTGGGATCATGTAAGTCGTCAGGCTGGCACATTGTGGCAGAGAGCCGGGGTGGAGGCACCCTTGAGACGCAAGTTTCGACAGGTCGACCCGGCAAGCTTGCCGGCCAGCGATGCGGCCCTGTTAACCCGGCATCGCTGGCAGGCAAGTTGCCCAGAAATCAGCTGCCCTGCCCCAGGGCAGTCACGACTCACACATGCTGATCCTTACCCGGCTTGATGCCATAGGCGAGGGTGTACAGCACCGGGATCACGATCAGGGTCAGCACGGTGGCAAAGCCCAGACCAAACATGATTACCACGGCCATGGACTCGAAGAAGGCGTCGAACAGCAACGGCACCATGCCAAGGATGGTGGTAATTGCCGCCATGCAGACTGGCCGCACCCGGGAAATGGACGCCAGCACCACCGCCTCGAACGGCTCGCGGCTTTCCATTTCGAGCTTGATCTGTTCCACCAGCACAATGCCGTTCTTCACCAGCATCCCCGACAGGCTGAGGAAGCCCAGCAATGCCATGAAACCGAACGGGGCGTTGAGCAACAACAGGCCCAGCGTCACCCCGATAATCGCCAGTGGGACCGTGGCCCAGATCACCAGTGGCTGGCGCAACGAATCGAACAACAGCATGGTAATGATGAACATGAACAGATAGCCCATGGGCAAGCTGCCAAAAACGGCGGCCTGGGCATCCCGGGAGGCCTCGTACTCCCCACCCCAGCTCAGGGAATAGCCTGGCGGCAGTTCCAGATCGGCTATTTGCGGGCGGATCCGGCGCAGCACCTGATCGGCCGTCTCTTCGCCAAGCACATCCGGCTCGGCTTGCACGGTCAGGGTACGCTTGCGATCCCGGCGCATGATCAACGCGTTTTCCCATTCGGTATTGAAGTCGGCCACAATCTGGGTAATGGGAATATAGGTGGAATACACCGGCGACCAGACCTGCACATCATTCAGGTTATTGGCGCTGAGGCGCTCATCATCCGGTGGGCGCGCCACAATAGGCAGCAACTTGCTGCCATCACGGTACAACCCCACATCGCGGCCGCTGAAATTCAGGGCCAGGGTATTGTCCAGGTCTTCCCGGCTGATTCCTGCACGGCGCGCCTGAGCCTCAAGAAATTGCGGGCGGATGACCTTTTCCTGCTGGCGCCAGTCGTGGCGAATACTTTCCAGGCCACCGTCCGCGGCCATTATTGCCTGCGCCTTGAGACCAAGGTCGCGCAACACCACCGGGTCCGGCCCACTGAAACGGGCTTCAATGGATGCCGCCGGGCTGGGCCCGATCATCAACCGCTTCACCTTGGCAAACGCCTGCAGATGTTCATCACGAATCAGGTCACGGGTGGCGGCCAGGGCCGGGTCGATGCTCTCGCGGTCCTTTACTTGCACAATCAACTGGGCATAGCTGGGGTAACTCTTTTCCGGAGCATAAGGCAGCATAAAGCGGGCCGCCCCCTGGCCAATGGTGGTCGTCACCTGAATCACACTGTCCATCTCCAGCAACGACCCTTCCAGCCGGTCTACCGCTTCCTGGGTAGCACGGATATCACTGCCCTGCGGCAGCCAGTAATCCACCAGATACATCGGCGTATTGGACGGCGGGAAGAAAGCCTGTTTGACGAAGCCAAACCCCAGCACCGCCAGCACCAGCAGCACCGTCATCCCGGACAACGTCAGCACCCGATGATGGATGGCCCGGTCCAGCAAACGCCGGTACAACACAAACACCCGCCCCTTGTAGGGGTCCTCGGCCTCTCCATCTTCACCGCCTACATCCTTGTCACGGAAAAACTGCTCGGCAAAGAAGGGCACCAGCGTGATCGCGGTAATCCAGCTCAGCAACAGGGAGATCAGCAACACCCAGAACAGGGTATTGGTGTATTCACCGGTGGAGTCATCCGACAGTCCAATCGGCGCGAAAGCCATGATGGCAATTACCGTGGCCCCCAGTAGTGGCCAGATCGTCTGCTTGACCACCTCACTGGCAGCCTGCAATTTTGACAACCCCCGCTTCATGCCGACCAGAATGCCTTCGGTGACCACGATGGCGTTATCCACCAGCATCCCCAGCGCAATGATCAGGGCACCCAGGGAAATCCGCTGTAAATCAATGGCCATCATCTTCATGACAATGAAGGTGCCCAGGATGGTCAGCAGCAGCACGCCCCCCATCAGCAGCCCCGAACGCAGCCCCATGAACACCAGTAGCACCGCAATCACGATCGCCACCGCCTCACCCAGATTGAGCATGAAAGCACTCACCGAGCTGTCCACTTCGTTCGGCTGGTTATAAATCGTCGCCAGTTCCATGCCTACCGGGCGCTGGTATTCCAGAGCCTTGAGGCGTTGATCCACCCGCGCCCCGACATCCACCACATTCACGCCGGAGGCAAACGAAATCCCCAGCGTCAGGGCCGCCCCCCCATTGAAACGATACAGATGACTGGGGACCTCGGCATACCCCCGTTCGATCGTCGCCACATCGCGAAGGTAGACCAGCTCATCCGCGCCCGGATCGGAAATCAGCAGATTGCCCATGGCCTGCACCGTGGGGAATTCCCCGGTGGGATAGATACGAATGTATTCATCTCCAACGCGCACCTTGCCTGCCGGGTTCACGGTGTTCTGGGTTTGCAGCAGGCTGAAAATACGGTCGGGGCTGATACCCAGCGAGGCCAGGCGGGTGCGTGAAATTTCCACCAGCACCTGTTCCTGCCGCTGGCCACCAACGACTACCTTGCCGACGCCTTCCACCAACACCAGCTCGCGCCTCAGGTAGTCGGCGTAATCCTGCATGTCCTGATAGCGGTAACCATCGCCGGTGATGGCCAACAAAATGCCGTACACATCACCGAAATCATCAATCACCTGAATCGTGCCGGCCCCCGGTGGCAGCTGCCCCTGCAGGTCCGTCATCTTGTTGCGCAATTCATCCCAGATCTGTTTGAGCTGACTGGCCCGATACTGGGGCTTCATCTCTACCTGCACCTGCGACAGGCCATTACTGGAAATGGAGGTCACCGTTTTCACGTACGGCAGGCTCTGGATAGCTTCTTCCACCGGCAGAGTCACTTCCTCTTCTACCTGCCGCGGTGATGCGCCGGCATAGTGGGTGATCACCATGGCAATCTTGAGGGTAAACTCCGGGTCTTCCAGCTGCCCCAATCGGGTAAAACTGACCGCACCGCCCACCAGCAGAATCAGGGTAAACAGCCAGCTCACTACCTTGTGACGAATGCTGTACTCGGCGATGTTCATCACTTACAGGCCCCGCTCTTTGACCAGTTCACGGACCTTCTGCCCTTCCTTGAGATGATGCACTCCGGCGCTCACCACCTGGTCACCGGCATCCAACCCCCCGGTGATTTCCACTCCTTCACCGACCACCTGACCCACCGTCACCGGCACCGCGGTCACCGTGCCCGTATCGGGCTGGTAACGCCACACATGCGCGCCCTCACCACCATCCGGGTTGAACACCGCCTCCACCGGAACCTGTGGCCAGTTGGAGGACTCGCGCATGATCTGGCTCAGATCAATCGCCACATCCACACTCATCCCCGGCAGCACCAGAATGCCCTCCGGGTTCGGCATGGTCAGAGTAATTATGTAAGTCTGGGTGCGATCATCCGCGCTGGCCTCATGTTCCTTGTAACTGGCCTTGAAGACCTGATCCGGCGCACCTTCGAAGCGCAAATCCGGCTGGTAGTCTTCACCGTCCTTTTTCAGGTTGGTAAAGAATCGCTCGGACACCGCAAATTCGATATCGATGTTCTTGTTGCCCTGCAAATACAGGATCGGTTCCTTGGCCTGCACGAATTGATAATTTTCCACGTGGGTGCGGGCAACGGTACCGGTGTAGGGGGCTTTCAGACGTGTGTAATTCACATTGTCCCGGGCCAGGCTGAGAGCCGCCTGGGCCTGACGACGCTTGGCCTTGATCTCATCAAACTGGGCTTCGGAAATCACCCCGCGCTCATGCAGGCTGATGCTGCGCTGGTACTGACTGTTGGCCAGATCATACTGGGCCTGACGGTCGGCCAGCTGGTTGCGGAAGTCCGCCGGATCCAGCGCCGCCAGCAGCTGCCCTTTCTTGACCTCTTCACCGGCACGGACCGGAAACTTCACCAGCTGCCCGGACACCCGAAACGCCAGCTCAGAGCCTTCGGTGGCCACGACCTTACCCGGGTAATGGCGCAATTGCCCTTCTGCGGTACTGTCCACCGTAAAGAGTTTCACCGGCTGGGGCTGCGTAGCCACTGGTTCCGGCTCATCCGCACACCCCCATAGCGCCAGGGTCAGACCCAGCAATGCCCAGACACGTTGCATGTTGCTCTCCCGAATCCTTGTTTGGTACTTGCTAGTACCATTATCACACAGCTTGTTGGTCATCCGTGAACAAACTTCAACTCAGACTAACCATTGTGGCCCGTGATGAATGTGATGTCTTTGTTGACTCGGTGTTGACTCGGGACACGCAGACACGTGGACAGGCCGGGTGGCGTACCAGAAAAAAGAAGGCCGGCAGATGCCGGCCAAGGGGGGAAGAGGGTTGGCCCTGTACCGCCACATCCAGTGGCGGCCCTGGGCCGGACGGTGAGCGCATCACGCGTCATTGGGTTGCCCCGATAGGCAATGACGACATGATAGTCACCGGCTATTCAGAAGAACATTTGATTACCACTATCCCGGCAATCAGTGCTGACTATCAGCCCAGATGGGCAGATAGCATCCACGCAGCCTTCTCGTGGACCTCGATACGGTCACTGGCGACTGCACCCGAGCCCTCATCTTCATGCTCTGCTGCCAGCTTTAACACCCTGTTGGCCCGTTCGGCCACAGTGCGATGATCCGCCGCCAACTCCTTGATCATGTCACTGGCTGCCGGGTCTCCATCGGCATCTTTCACGGTGGACAGCTTCGCAAATTCGCCATAGCTGCCCGGCGCCTTCCAGCCCAGGGCTCGAATGCGTTCAGCGATGGTGTCCACGGCTTCGGCCAGCTCCACGTACTGCTCTTCGAACAGCAGATGCAGGCTATGGAACATGGGGCCGGTCACATTCCAGTGATACTTGTGGGTCTTCAGGTACAAGGTGTAGCTCTCGGCCAACAGCTTGCTCAACTCTTCTGCCACTTGCTTGTTGTGCTCGATCATCCTGTCCTCCATCTGCTTGATCAGAATCTGGTTGGGCCAGGCTGGCCCGTACCCAAGCCTTGATGTCACCAACCCCTCTTTTCAACCTGGCAAGAAAAGGGTTTTACGATGACTTTACGAAAGGCTGTCCGAAATGGCGCTTTACAGGGGGTTTTGCCTCTCGGCATCATGCAGACTCTTTTCCTGAAACGTTTCACCGATCACCGCCAGAGGGCCTCAATGGCTGCCACCCCGACCCCGGAACCGCCCTACTCGATCCTTGAAGAATGGTTGAATGGACTGACCCACGGCATTGGGGTGGCGCTGAGCATCGCCGGCACCGTGGTCTTGATCGTCGCCGCCAGCATGATGGGCGACCCCTGGAAAATCGTCGGGTTCAGCATTTTTGGCGCCAGCCTGATTTTGCTCTACAGCGCCAGCACCCTGTACCACAGCCTGCGCAGCCCAAAACTGCGCGCGGCCTTCAAGATGCTCGACCATTGCGCCATTTACGGGCTGATTGCCGGCACCTACACCCCCTTCCTGCTGGTGAATCTGCGCGGCCAGACGGGCTGGATTCTGTTTGCGGTGATCTGGGCGCTGGCGCTCACCGGCATTGGACTCAAGGCCCTGTACGGCCACCGGTTCAAGATGCTGCGCGTTGGCATTTACCTGGCCATGGGCTGGCTGATCCTGTTTGCCTCCAACGATCTGACCACCAAGCTCAACGACACTGGCTTCTGGCTGGTTCTGGCGGGCGGCATCACTTATACGGTAGGCGTGATCTTCTACCTGGCGGATCGCATCATCCCCTTCAACCACGCTATCTGGCACCTGTTTGTCGTCGGCGGCAGCGTCTGCCATTTCTTTGCCATGTACTACGGTGTGCTGCCGTTCGAATCCATCGCCGTCTGAAGTGCCCTCTCCGGATCTTGTCTTTTCTGCGCCAATCAATATATATTATTGAATAATATATTTTGAATGACGTGATGACAGGAACCCCATGCAACCCGATCCCGCCCTTCTGCGCACCAACGCCTGCGCCGCCAGCCAGATGCTCAAGGCCCTGTCTCACCCCGACAGATTGATGCTGCTCTGCCAACTGGCCGATGGCGAGGAACGCAGTGTCAGTGAACTGGAAACGCTGACGGCGCTTTACCAGCCCTCGCTATCCCAACAACTGGGAGTATTACGACGGGAAGGATTGATTGCCCCCCGCCGTGAAGGCAAGCAGATGTTTTACCGGGTCGCCGATACCCGCGCACTGGCCATTTTGCACACCTTGTACCAACAGTTCTGTGCGGAAACGGAGACAACGCCATGACCATTGACTGGCAGGCCTTTACCCCCTGGAGCGCCCTGGGTGGTGGCGCCCTGATCGGGCTCTCCGCTGCCTGGCTATTACATGCCAATGGCCGCATCGCAGGCATCAGCGGTATTGTCGGCGGACTGCTGCAACGGCCCACCGGTGACCACGGCTGGCGGCTGGCCTTCATTGCTGGCCTGTTGACCGCCCCGCTGGTCTGGACGCTGTTTGCACCACTGCCCGCGCTGGTGATCGACGCAGACTGGCCCGTGTTGGTCATCGCCGGGCTGGTGGTCGGTATCAGCACCCGCTACGGCGCCGGCTGCACCAGCGGTCACGGGGTGTGTGGCCTGTCGCGGCTGTCGCCACGATCGATGGCCGCCACCGTCGCCTTCATGGCCAGCGGCTTTGTGACCGTCTATGTGATTCGTCACCTGTGGGGAGGCCTGTAATGCGGGGCCATCATTTTGCAGCGTTTATCGCCGGGCTTGCCTTCGGGGCCGGCCTGCTTCTCGCCGGCATGGCCAACCCCGCCAAGGTGCTGGCCTTCCTGGATCTTGCCGGTCACTGGGACCCGTCTCTGGCACTGGTCATGGGCGCCGCCATACCGGTATCAGCCATGGGCGTGTACCTGGCCCGTCAGCGCAGCGCCCCATTCTTCGCGCGGGCATTTCAGCTACCCACCCGCCGCACACTGGACAAACGACTGATTCTTGGCGCCTTGGGATTTGGTATTGGCTGGGGGCTGGCCGGATTCTGCCCGGGGCCGGCGCTGGTCGCGTCAGGCGCCGGTAGCGCCAAAGCCATGACCTTTGTCGCCGCAATGCTCAGCGGGATGTTGATCTTTGAGGGACTGGAGCGTCGCAAGGCGAGCCCGTAGCAAGGGCAAGGACACTATGTCCAATGTGGCGGGCTGAGGGCTTGACCTAGAATCAGTGGGAACGGTGAACATTGATCGGGCAAGGTGCCCGGGCCTGTTCTGCCCCCCCCACAGCCTTGAGAGAGCACGCACCATGAACTGGGTCCCGATCATTCTGCTCGTGTTCAAACTGGTCGTGTTTGGCGTCGGCATGTTCTTCGCCATCAAGTGGCATTACGACCAGGACAAGAAACTGAAAAAACAGGCGCGCTCCCCTGACGCTACGAAAGAGGAGCGCGGCGCCGCGAGACGCTGATGCTTACAGCAGCTTCTCGATGTCCTTGCGGATCGCTTCCGGCTTGTCGGTGGGGGCGTAGCGCTTGATCACCTTGCCCTCCTTGTTCACCAGAAACTTGGTGAAATTCCACTTGATGCCCTTGCTGCCCAGCACCCCTGGCGCTTCCTGCTTCAGATAGGTATACAACGGGTGGGCGTTGTCACCATTCACATCGATCTTGTCGAACATGGTGAAACTGACACCGTAGTTTTTCTGACAGAACGCCCCGATTTCATCCGCCGCGCCCGGCTCCTGCTTGCCAAACTGGTTACAGGGAAACCCGAGGATCTCCAGCCCCTTGTCCTTGAGGTCGTCGTAAAGGCCTTCCAGCCCTTCAAACTGCGGCGTGAAACCGCATTTGCTGGCAGTATTCACAATCAGCATGACCTTGCCCTTGAAGTCAGCCAGGTTTTTCTCATCGCCACTCAAGGTGGTAGCAGAATAATCGTAGATCCCCATCGTTTCTCCGTTTCCCTGTTTTGCCGGATACCGGCGGTTACTCTGAAAGCGCCTTAATGACCGCCCGGGCCACCGCCTCACTGGACTGTGGATTCTGGCCGGTTACCAGCTTGCCATCCGTGATCGCGTGCGCAACAAACTTGTCAGCCAGATCCAGTGTTGCCCCCAACTCTTCCAGTCGGGTGGCCAACAGGAACGGCATCACCTCATCCAGCCCAACCTCACGCTCTTCGTCGTTGGTGAAGCAGGCGACGGTACGATTCTGTACCAGCGGGGAGCCATCTTCATTACGCAGCCCGACCAGTGCCGCCGGGCCATGACACACCGCGCCCAGCAGGCCGCCATCCGACCAGGTACGTTCCATCACCGCGGCCACCAACGGATTATCCGGCATATCGAACATGGCGCCATGGCCTCCCGGGACAAAGACACCGCTAAAACCGTCTTCCCAGACATCTTCCAGCGCACGGGTATCCTGCAACTGGTCGATTGCCTCGGTCCATTGCGCCTTCTGGTCATCATCGGGCACGGAATTCGGGTCCACCGGGATCTTGCCTCCGCGAGGGCTGGCGACCACCAGCGGCACCTGATGCTCCCGGAACAGCAGATAAGGGACGGCGAATTCCTCTAGCCACAGCCCTGTTTGCTGCCCCTGTCCCATCTGGGATGCGCTGGTGACCAGCATCAGTAACGGTTTATCCAGATTCATGAAGACCTCCCTTGCCGTATATTCTGTTCATCACAGCACAGCCCATGGCAACATGCCGTGAGTGATTACCGTGGGACTTTGCCACGCGTTTCTCAAGGGATAACCGAGACTTTTACGATATGGACTGGCACGCACTGTTGAACAAGGCCCGCCTGGGCGGACGAAGCGCCAAGGACGAAAGCGGCCGTACCGCCTTTCTGCGTGACCATGACAAGATCATATTTTCCGGGGCATTCCGCCGCCTGGCCCGCAAGACCCAGGTGCACCCACTGGCCACCAACGACCATGTCCACAACCGCCTGACCCACTCTCTGGAAGTCTCCTGCGTTGGCCGCACCCTGGGCATCCGCGCCGGTGAGCGGCTGCACAGCAAACGTTTGCTCCCCGACACGGTCAGTGCCACCGACTTTGGCGACATCGTCCAGTCTGCGTGTCTGGCCCACGACATTGGTAACCCGCCGTTTGGGCATACTGGCGAGCGCGCCATTCGCGCCTGGTTCCAGGAACGGGGTCAGCGCTTTCTGGATCTGCTGCCAACCCACCAGCAAAGCGACCTGACGTTTTTCGAGGGTAATGCCCAGGGGTTTCGCATCCTCACCAAAAGCGAATATCACCAGTATGACGACGGCATGCGTCTCACCTACGCCACGCTCGCCACCTTCCTCAAGTACCCCTGGCTGTCCGCCGATGCCTCGGACAGTAACAAACCGGGCAAATACAGCGCCTTCGTATCGGAAGCATCCGCCTTCCACGAAGTGGCAACGGCGACCGGCCTGCGGGAACTGTCACCCGGACGTTACTGCCGTCATCCGCTGGCCTACCTGATGGAGGCCGCCGATGACTTCTGCTACGCCATCATTGATCTGGAAGATGGTCTGGAAATGGACCTGCTGCACTGGGATGAGGTCTACGCCTTGCTGCAGCCTGCTCTCCCCGATACCCGCGAGGTCAGCGAACTGATTCATTCCGACCTGCGCGATGGCCGCAAGGCGGCGCTACTGCGAGGCAAGATCATTGAGCGATTTATTGAAGCAGGGGTCGAAGCGTTTGTCGCCAACCATGAACGTCTGTTGCTCGGCCGCATGGAGAGGGATCTGATCAGCCATTGCGAGCCAGCGGTGCGGGATGTAGTGGAGAACGCCAAACAACTGGCTCGCTCAAAAGTGTTCGAGCATCCCCGCAAGATCGAACTGGAAATTGGTGCCTTCGAAGTCATGGGCGCCCTGCTCGATGGCCTAATCGAAGCCGCCGTGTCTCACGCCTGCAACAGCGCCAGAAACTATCGCCACGAACGCATCATCGACCTGATCGGCCGACACAGCTTCCCCGATAACCTCGAACAGCTACCAGAGCAGGAAAAGATCTATCAGTGCATCATGCGCGCACTGGATTTTCTGGCGGGCATGACAGACAACTACGCCACTTATCTGGCCAAACAGTTTTCGGGAATGGCGGAGACGCGTTACTAAGCCAAAGATGCCGCACCTCGACTTTCCTTGAGACTGATGGGGCTGCCATTTTAGTCCAGGATCTAGAACAGTTGCTCTGCCTCCTCCAAGGGCTAAACGAGAGAAAGGGTTCAACGCCATCGCGATTTCCCAGCAAGGACTCGGGGCAAAGAACCATTCCGTAGGAGTGTCGCTCGCGGCGCGATCCCTGACCAGGAACAAAAGCATTTACACAACAGAGGGCTCAGTGCTCACTGAGGAAGACGGTTTCCCGCTCTGAACCCTGCACCCTCTGCGGTAAATCAGTCTTTAACGACTCGGGCTATCGCGCCGCCACCGAGCGTAGTGAAGGAACGCCAGCAGGGCAGCGAAGGGGGAGCGGAGCGAATAACCGACGCTCCTACAGCAAGGGAAGACTAAATCAGGCTTTTCCCTGAAATCTACGATGAACACAAAAAAGCCCCGCATCTGCGGGGCCTCTCAAAAAACAGAGATCAACACACTTTCATTCAGGCCTACTGGATTGCCGCCCAGTTGAAGTCGCTGGCGGTGCTCCACAGATCACTCCAGATCTCGCCTTCCTTAGCTTCATCACCAATAGAGACGACACCATCTGACTCATCCCAGGCAGACTCCTCTGAGTATAGCCGGAACTCCCAGAAGTCCTTTCCGTCACCGAGTTCGTCTGCACTGTAATACACTAGGCTCCAGAGTTCGGAAACAACCTCCTGCCCATCAACAAAGGTTAGCTTGATCACATTGGTATCAAAGTCGGTGAAAGTGACGCTAAAGACCTCATCGTCACCTGTGCCACCTTCAAACACACCATTCTCACCAGGCTCGATAATCGTGGCATTACCGGAACCATCCACGCTCATCATGGCTTCGTTGCCTTCTTCGTAGAAGGTCAGCCCTGCAAGGGACTGCACACTCAACGATTGGGCCCCATGGATATCAGCACATGCCGAACGAACCTGGTAGTAATCCGTCACTGAGTTGAAAGTTTCAGGCTTGTCGTTGAGATCATCCCAGCCTGAATCATAGTAACAGCCCAGAGTTTGACCATTCGGATCGGTTTCGTACCAAGTCCAGTTCCAGATTTCACCGTCCTGCAGGCTGGTATCTATATAGCCTTGATCTGACCCCGCCCAGCCATAACTCTCATAGAACGCTGTAAACTGGTATTCGTTGCCGTCGGAGTACAAAAGGGTAAGCATGTCATAACCCTCAATCAGCCCCCCCTCGACAACGGAGTATTCCAGCAGGACCTGATTGGTCGCGAAGTCCGAAACGACCACGAAGAACGCTTCATCGTCAAAAGTTCCCTTGATCTCGTCATCACCGTAATCCAGCCCTGTCGCGCCATCCCCGTTCAGGTTGAAGATCATCTCTCCTTCGCCGACATAGAGGGTTTTACCTGCCAGGGAGGCAGTAGAGAACGACGGAAGAGGGCCATTCTTCATATCACAGTCAGCAATCACGTTGCCGTAATCATTCAGTGAATTGAACACCAGCGGTTTGTCATTCATGTCATCCCAACCGGATTCGTAACCGCAAGCCAGCGACTGAGACTGCGAACCAACCCGATTGAAGGTGTAGTCCCCTTCACCAGCATCAGTAAAGGTCAGCACATTACCAACAATCTGAATCGCCTCACCCTGCTGGTCCTCGGGGTTCTCTGCATTGAACAGACCGCCATCACCGTTGGTGTCTACCGATACAGAGGTCGCCTCGAAGTTATAGCCATCCCAACTATAGAACCCAAACTCACCGGACAGCGCCTGGGGTGAGCACGGCTCGCCATAACACCCCTGATTTTCGGTATGCACAATGGCGTACTCAGTGGCTGACAGGAAAGTGAGAATATTGAGATCGTCCCCCTCACCCATAACCCAGGAGCCAACGATGGGCTGAGCTTCATCGACAATACGATCCGCACCAAAGCCGTCATCCGTGGTGAAGGCATCACCGTTCACCAGCAGAGTAAAGGAGGAACCCTCAAGGCCACCCTCACCGTCTGACTGAGCGATGGCGCTGGCAGTAAAGGCACCAGATTCCTGATCCCAACTGTAGGTGCCGTACTCGGCAGAGCCGGCAGGCTGATCGGTATTCTCGTACTCGTGGAACACCACGTAGTGAGTATTATCGATAAAGGTCAGGATGTTTCTCTGGTTCATACCCTCATCGATCAGCCAGCTACCGATCAGCGGATTCCCTTCACTGGCCAACTGCATGCTGTCGGCGAATTGCTGCGCGGCTTCTTCATTAAAGAAGAAGGTTTCCACGTCATCACAACCGTCCCAGCACACTTCAAAGCCATTACCCTGATTCGCCATATGACCTGCACCAATCTTGGGATCCTCAGCGAGGTGCCAGGTGATCTCATCGGCGCCAAACGTCAAGGAAGTCTCCGTCATGTAGAACAGCAGGGTTTCAGGCGCATAGTAGCTATCGCTGAAGAATGGCTGATCTGAAGCTCGCTCGCTCAGTTCGACCGTGCCGGCATCAATGACCTTGATCTTCTCGATAATCCAGTCATCGTTATCGCTATACACGTTGTAGATCGCTGACTTGAGCACCTGCGCTTCATTAAAGGACTGCATATAGGTGTCTGTCAGCACGTCGAAGGCGGCCTGCGCATCCGTTTGGCTATGGAAGAAGCGGTCCACATTATCCGGGCTGCCATCTTCATTCCGGAATACCACTTCCAGATACTGGTCGGTGTTACCCAGAAAATTAATCCCGGCACCGGAAGTGCTGTCGCCCAGCTGACCGTATTCATTAATGCTCAGCTCAACGCCCGGCTCATTGCACAGATCTCCGGCAATACCGTAAATATCAACCAGAGTGCCGTCCTCCGAGAACTCCAGCCTTGAAAGGCCGGCAGCGGAGCCTGGCTCAGAGTCGCAATCTCCATTGCTGTCCACGCCGCCATGCCACACATCAAACAAGGTACGGCCCGCCAGCCAGGTGTGAGAGAAGCGCTTGGTGTCAAAGGTGTCGGCGTGTACATCGGCCAGATCGAAGTAGAACGCGTCAGAGCCGACCCATTCAACGAGGCTGTAGAACACACTGCTTTCGCCGTTGCGACAGATATCCAGCGCGGTAGCGGAGTCCATGACATCCTCGTCATCGATCCAGCAGGATGCCTGCTTGTTGTCGACCACACCGGCACTGGCAACTACATAGTTCGTCTGATCGAACTCCGGTGAATTCAGCACCAGCACTTCATTATTTTGCTCGAAGGCCCAGGTACCTGAAATCATCTCGTCATCACAGGCAGACGTAGCATCAAAATTTCCATTGCTGGCAAAATCCATGCGCACAAACGTCTTGGTGCCTGCACACTCGCCTTCATCGCCATCTTCATCGAAAACATCGTAAACGATCTGGCCAGAGAAGCTGGCGGGGTTGAACGCCGCCGCCGGGGCGGAGCCGTCAATCATGACAGAGGCTGAATTGACGCTTTCCAGTGTTTCTTGCCCGTCGTAGTAACTGGCAATCACATAGACTTCCTGCCCCACATCCGCTTGTTGAACATCATAGGTCGCGCCAAAACCGTCACTGACTGCATCGACAAACCATTCATACGATACCGCACCCATGCCATCTTCATCGGTAAGGTTGTTGCTCGCCGACAGGGTATTGCCTGGTGCAGGCACGCCACTGATGGTCACCTCACCTTGCGGCAGGTCGTTCACGTTGTTGACCAGCGCCGTCTGGGAAGACAACAACACCTGGTTGCCAAACACACCGTCATTGAAGGTCACTTCCACGGAGATGTTCTGGCCCACTTCTGCTTGGGTCAGCTGATACTCGCCCACGGTGGCGCCATCAATCGGGGAGCCATTGGCCAGCCACTGATAACCTTCAATCACGATTTCACCATCGGGGTCGCTCAGGTCATTGGTGGCAGTCAGGAACTCGTCTTCCGTGGGGACACCAGTAATGGCAACGCCACCGGTGGAGGCATCGTCCGCATCGATCACCACAACAGACGCAGAATCCACATCAGTGAGGTTGTCGTCGCCATCGGTGTAGCTGGCGCGCACAAAGATTGAAGCGCCGACATATTCCTGGCCCGGCGTGAAGGTGGAGTTGGTTTCATCAACGATCACACCACCATCGGCATACCACTGGTAGCTGATCACCAGCGGATCTGGACCATCGGCATCAGCCAGATCATTGCTGGCAGTCCAGGTCTGGTTCTGGGTGTCGCCGCTAATAGTCACGGAGCCGGTGGGCAGGTTGTTGAACTGGGCAACAGCTGCTGTTGGCTCGGACGTTACCGTTTCGGTGGTGCCACGGCTATCCGGGAAAGAGATTTCCACGGTGATAGCATTACCCACATCCGCCGTTACCAAGGTATAGGTGGCAGCGTTAGCGCCATCAATATCACCCCCAGCACGCTTCCACTGGTAAGTGGTTTCCGCGGGAGGCGCGCCCGGCAAGCCATCGTCATCACTCAGGCCAGCAAGGAAGTTGGAAACCGACAGTTGCTGGGTGTCCATGGCCTGCCCGGCAATGATCACGGAGCCCTGAACCGTGTCGTTTACGTTGACAACGGCAATGGTTGGGTCGGAAGTATCACCACCCGAACCACCGAGATCGTCGCTGAATGTCACCTGCACGGTAATGGCTTTGTCGACATGGTTATCGTCGAGGAGCAGCTGGTCACTGGTTTCCCCATCCAGCAGCTGGCCATCGGCAAACCACTGATAGAGATACTCAACGTTCTCCAACCCATCTTCATCGGTAAACTCAGGCACCGCCTGCAGAGTTTGATCTTCTTCCACCGTACCCGTGATAGTGACAGAACCCTCACTACCATTGTCCACGTTGGCAACGGGTAAGGTAGCAGCAGTGGTGACCATCTGACCGGCGAAGGTGCCATCGGTGTAGGTCAACACAACGCTGACAGCCGTGCCCACCTGGGCCTGGCCCAACAGCAGGGACGACTGGGTGGCACCGTCAATGGCCTGCCCATCCGCCAGCCACTGGTAGCCGGTGATTTCCACCGTGCCATCTGGGTCCACCAGATTATTGGTGGTGGTCAGAGTCTCACCTTCAATCAAGTCCCCCAGGATCTCTACAGAACCGCCGGTGGCGTTATTGATGGTGTTGGCAATTGGCCCGACGGGGGCAGAAGGCACTGTCACTTCGGGGAAGACGCCATCGCTAAAGACCACTTCAACGTTGATCATGGCGCCCACCTGGGCTTGCTGCGGAACAAAGGTTTCACTGGTGGCCCCGTCGATGGGCTGGCCGTTGGCAAGCCACTGGTACGACAGGATCGTCAGCTCGCCATCATCATCCGCCATCTGGTTATTCAGGCTCAGGGTGACGCCTTCTTCGGCAGCTCCCGCAACGGTCAGGCTGCCGGATACCGGGTCATTCACCGGCGTCACATCGATGGTGATGGTGCTCTCCACGGAGCTTTTTTCACCATCACTCACGCTGTAGGGCAACTCCACTTGCCCGAAGAAATTCGGCTCGGGAGTGAAGCTGTAGGTGGATTGGCCCGGCGGCAACGGCTGGCCGTTTACTGTGAAGGTCAGCGTATCGCCATCCGGTTCGGAACCCGACAGATCAATACTGATGGAACCGCCATCTTCCTCACCGCTGCCGCTGACAGCCGCAATCTGCGGAACCGCTTCACAAGCTGCACCCACTTCATTGTCGTTGGCATCCAACTGGTCCGCATTCTTGGTGTTGATACAGTTATCAACATCGTCTGCTACACCATCAAAATCCGTATCAGCAACAGTCACCACCTCTTCCGGCTCCACCGTCACGGACTGATCCACGGTGACCGAAGTCCCAAGGCTTTGCGCTTCGCTGTCGAGCACCTGGGTAATATTGCCCACCGGTGTGGAGGTGCCGGGAATCATCAGATTGGCAACCGCGACTGAGGTCACATCGACGCCTGCCAGCTCCAGCAGATCATCATCGCCCTTCTTGCCGTCAATCACGCCATCGCTGAGATCCAGAGCCATGGAGGACAATACATCAGTGGCAGAGTCACCATCTTCTGTGGAATCGTCAGCCGCATTGCTCAGCACAGCAGAAACCGCCTCTACCGCCAGACGGTAGGCAGCCACCTGGGCCTGCTCTTCCGGGGTATCAGTGTCATCGTTCAGCACCGGGGTGGCACTAAAGATGTCCACTGACTCATCCAGACCAAAGCCCAGGGTGGACTTCACGGTATTCTGGGCGTCGGTGAGATTCTGCTGCAGGGTTTCCGGGGTGGCGCCCTTGCTGGCGGCCACTTCGGTGGCCAACGAGGTCAGCGGGGTGGCAACCACAGGGGTACCACCATTGAGCATCTCCGCCGTGATCACGGTTTTCATGATGGTAATCACCGGGGGGGCACCAGTGGTCAGGTCCACCGTGTCCTCATCCGCTTCGACCACCACAATGTAAGGTGCCCCGGCAGGGTCCAGGGTCAGCCCGGTAATTTGCGCCTGGGCATTGGTGGTGCCGGTATCCACCGGGCCTGCAGTACCAATCAGGTCAGCTGCCGCGTAATCCACGGCATAGGCTCGTACCGCGGCATTCACCAGCGGCCCCTTCACCGCCACCCCTTTTACGCTAGAACCCGTTGCCGGGGGTGTTCCCCCGCCTGACGAAGCCCCACCACCAGAACTTGAGCTACCACCGCCGCCACAAGCCGCCAATAGCGCAGTAGACAGCGCAATGGCGATCGGGAGCTTCGCTTTGGATCCCAACATAATGATTCCCCAGTATCGTTAGTTCACTGCTTATCGGTTGCAGAATATTCGCCAGCATTTGCAGCCCCCATCCCCCATTGAGGGACAAGGGACAAGATTTATCGCGGATTAGCGGGAAAGCAGGCCTGTTTGGAGTCGGGCGCCTGACGCGAAAGCCGGAACACAGCCCCAACTGTTACGCCACACAAGCATTACCTTCCTGCCCCTCGCAGCCCCAGGCGCTTGGTACCGCCACGAACTATCCCTCAAATCTGCGCAGAGCTTTCATTCCAGCCCTAAATCTATGGGATTCACAAACCGGTCCGCATCCCCCATATGGGGTATGCGAGCAACATCGAAGTACTATGCAGAGAGAATCAGGGAGAAGGGGGTTGTGACAGCTGACCGTCCAGCACCTTGAGGAAAAGCTCGAACTGGTAAGGGAAACGCCAGTCCTTTTGGTGCAATTGATGCGGTGAGTACCAACCCATGGCACTCACCTCCACCTGCGATGCCGTGGGCACAGGCAGTTCCGGTGTCGCAGGCAGCGGCTCAGCCGGGTAACAACGATAGAGATGAAAGCCGTTCTTCATCACTTGCAATCGCGTCCCAACCACCACGTCGATACCTGTCTCTTCCCGGGTTTCCCGATAAGCGGTGCACTGTGCCAGTTCACCGGCCTCCAGCGTCCCGCCCGGCACACCCAGCTTGCCGCCCCAGCGATGCGTAATCAGCAAAACCTTGTCGCCCTGAACTATCAGACAACCCGCATTGGCGCGGCGATCATCCTCTTCACCCGGCACGCGCGGGCAATCCGCCAGGGCCGCAAACGCGGGCAGCAGAAGCAGGGCGACGATGATCAAACGACTTAGGGTCATGAGGATAGCCTGACGCTTTGAAATGACGCTGTCATGGCATTTTGCTGGCTGTTTTTTTGGGGGGGAGGGCTAATCCAGCGCTCTGGGAGAGTGAACAGCGAAAACGACACCCGGTTTTCAGGCGCCGGCACTCGCTCAAACAGTGGTGCGCGGCCTCAGGCCGTTGAGTAAGCCCAATGCGCTAACGCGCAACTGTTCACTGTTAACTATTCACTGTTAACTGATCAGCGGCAGCCGGTGTTCCCGCGTCGCGGCAATCACTTCGTCGGGCACAATAATTTCGGTGGCCAGTGGCAGGTGGTCCGAGAGTCGGCAGTCTTCCAGTACCCGGGTGTGCTGGCTTTCCAGGCCCGGTGACAAGAGGATATGGTCGATGTGGCGGTCCGGTGCCCAGCTGGGATAGGTGTTGAGATTGTCCGCTTCCACGGTAACCAGTCCCAACTCTGCCAACGGTGATGCATACAGATGCTCAAGGCGACAGTTGAAGTCCCCCATCATCACCACATACTTGTAGTCACGCAGCATACGATGAAGATACGCCAGCTGGGTATTACGGACTTTCTCGCCCAGCGCCAAATGCGCTACCACCACCACCAACGGCTGGATGGGATGACCATACTTGATCACGATGGCACCCCGACCAGGCAAGCCGGGCAAACGGTGATCGGTGACTTCGAAGGGCTGCAAACGGCTCAGAAAGCCGTTGCTGAACTGGCCAAGACGGCCAAGATTGCGATTGAGTTGCTGGTGCCAAAACGCAAAATCGCCCATGGAGGCCAGATGCACCAGTTGGTTCATGTTACGCGAACGCAGGCTGCCACCATCCACTTCCTGCAGGCCCACCACATCAAAGTGGCTTAGCACCCCGGCAATCTGTTCGATGGTTTCAATACTGCGCGGGTGCGCAACAAGATGCTTCCAGCTGCCGGTGATGTAATCACCGAACTTCTGGCTACCGATGCCGGCCTGAATGTTGAAGCTGAGCAACTTCAGACGATTATCGGGTAACAACACCTCACGGGTCTGGCGCGTCTTGCGGGCACCCTCCCGAACGAAGGAAAAGCCCGCAGGGCGGGCTTTCCAGTCTCGATAGGCAGTACGAGCCTTATCCAGCAGCATGGATCAACCGCCGTTCTTTTCCTTGTTGGCCAGATATTCGATGACCTGGAACAGCTCCTTATCATCTTTCAGGTTCTGGCGCAGGATCAGATACTTGCCGTTCACCACAAAGTTGGGCACGCCGGGGATCTTGTAGGTCCGGGTCAGGGCATCAGCCTGACGGATCTTGGTGGACACCCCGAAGGAGCTGTACAACTTGTTGAACTGCTCCGGCTCAACCCCGTACTTGCGGAAGAAGTTGGCCAGTGCCGGCTCGCTGAACAGCGGCTCACGGTGCTTGTGAATGGCGTCAAACAGCGGCGCGTGGATTTCGTCCACCAGACCCAGAGCCTCTTCGACATAATAGGCGCGAGCCAGCGGCTCGGCATTGCGCAGGAACAGTACCGGGGTACGAACGTAGTCGATGTAGTCCGGCTTTTCCTCCAGCCAGGCGTCTACTGCCGGCTCCAGGGAGTAACAGTGGGGGCAGCCGTAGGAGAAAAACTCCCGCACTTCCACCTTGCTGGGGTCATCCACGCTCCCGGGCACATCCAGGATCTTGTAGTGGGTATCCACGGCGAAACGGGCGTGATCATCAGCGGCAGAGGCCGCAGAAACCAGTCCCAACGTCAGCAGCAAAGCCGTCACAAAGCGAAGCATTCATCCTCTCCTTTTTGTTAATGTCCGGTAGTGTGACCACCGGCAGGCATTTTTTATCCTGAAACGCACCGCAATAACGCCTTTTCTACTGAGCAGGTAAGGCGTTGTTCGGATGCGCCCCGGTATCTTTTCACGTTAGCCACAAAAAAGGCAGCCCGAAGGCTGCCTTTTCTACAAACCGTAACCGGATCGACTTATTTGGACAGCCCGGAAATGAAGCTGGCCACGGCCTTGATCTGGGTATCGCTCATTTCTGCAGCGATGGTCTGCATCATACCCGGCTCTTCACCGCTACCATCGTTGGTGCGCTTGATCAGGTTATCACCCAGATCATTACGGCCCGCGGCACGGAACGCCTTGAGCTGGTCTTCCACATACTGGGCATTCTGGCCAGCCAGATGCGGGTAGTGAGCTGCATCAATGCCCTGACCTGCCGGGCCATGACAGCCGGAACAGGCAGGAACGTTATTGGCTGCGTCACCGCCACGGTAGAGGCGCTCGCCCTGCTCGACCAGATCCGGATTGGCCTGGCCAGCTTCCGCTTCCTGGGCAGCGTAATAGGCCGCGATGTCCTGCATGTCCTGCTCGGTGAGCAAGTCAGCCTGCTGTTTCATGATGGCATTGTCGCGGGCGCCGGACTTGAAGTCCTGCAGCTGTTTGACCAGGTAGGCTTCGCCCTGGCCAGCCAGTTTCGGGTACATGGCGATCGTGGCGTTACCGCCCTGACCGTGGCACGCCGCACACGGGGCCGCCTTGGTTTCACCGGCTTCAGCATCACCGGCCGCCATGACCGGGGTGGCTACCACGGCAGCAGCCAGCAGCACGAACAGTTTTGCAAACTTCATGGCCTATCCTTAAACAACAGCGTCTTATTTGGCTTTTGACATGTACTCGATCAGAGCACGGTATTCTTCGTCGCTACAGTCGTTGCACATACCTTTGGGCGGCATGGCGTTGAACCCTTCTCTTGCATGCTTCACCATGGTGTCCATGCCTTTTTCCAAGCGGGGCTTCCAGGCAGCTTCGTCGTGGGATTTTGGCGCACCGGCGGCGCCGTTGGAATGACAGAAAGTGCAGCTACTGGCGTAACGTTCCTCAACCGTTGCTGCATGTGCAGCCCCCACGGCCAGAACCATTGTTAAACCTGCTACCCAACCTTTCATATCGTGTCCTCTGCTAAGCTGGCATCACCGCTGGCGAAGTGGGTTTGCCTTTCCGGGCAAACCCTTGTAGAACGTCCGCGGTCTCATCCTGACTAGACCGGCGCCGGGATTATATACCAGTCCCGTCGGTCCCGTCATTTCCCTGTGAATGATAAGGATAAACAAAAGAGGGCCAGAATGGCACAGCACCCCGTAGAAACCTTGCTACATCAGGCCCGCTTTCTGCAAAGCGCCCAGCGCCTGGACCAGTGCCCCCCTGATGAAGGCCGGGAAGTGGCCTTTGCCGGCCGCTCCAATGCCGGCAAATCCAGCGCCATCAACCGCCTGACCAGCCAGCGCACCCTGGCCCGGACCTCCAAGACCCCGGGCCGCACCCAGCTGATCAACTTCTTCGAGCTGGATGACAGCCGCCGCCTGGTCGACCTGCCCGGATACGGCTACGCCAAGGTCGCCAAGACCAAGCGCAATGAATGGCAGCAACACCTGGATCACTATCTGGCCGAGCGCCAGGCGCTGATCGGGCTGGTGCTGATGATGGATATTCGCCACCCCCTCAAGGACTTTGACCTGCTGATGCTGGAATGGTCAGCCCAGGCCAACATGCCTCTTCATATCCTCATGACCAAGGCCGACAAACTGAAATTCGGGGCAGCAAAGAACACCCTGATGAAGGTCAAAAGCCAGCTCAAGAACCACCCCGCCCCGTTGAGCCTGCAATTGTTCTCGGCCACCAACGGCACAGGCTGCGAAGACGCCTGGAACAAGCTGGGTGAATGGCTGGAGGTAGAGGGGTTCGGAGCCGATCAGCCTGTGACGCCTGACGCCTGACGCCAACCCTGCAGGAGCGGTCGTTCGACCGCGAAATACCCTCCGCAGCGAATCGCGATGGAACCACCGTTCCCACAGTGAAATCGGGATTTTGGGGTCTGGTTTTGCGGCGCCTGACTTTTCTCCAGGGAAAAAAAATCCCTGGCAGCAATCTTGGGGGAAGGGAACGACTGTGCTGCCAGGGAGGCTTGCCGCCCCGGTCTCTTTGGGGGAAAAGACCGGGGACATTAACGACGGACCGGTGAGGGTACTGGGGGATCGGGGGTTCCGGCCCGTCGCTGTTAATAAGATGCCCTCTTTCCCGGAAAGTTCCATCCCCCCGAAAGTATTTTTTGCAGACTTTTTTCCATCCTGTCGATCTGCGTCACAAAACTGGCGAGAAATGGCACCTCGGCCCCCTCTCGGTGCATAAAGGCGCCGGGCAAATACGGCCCGCGGGGGCTAGTTCGTTGAATAAAAAGCAATTCTTTCAGGCAGGAAAAAGTGGCACAGCAGTTGCCTAATGATTAATCAAACAAGTTTCTCTTGTCTGGCAGCCTAAACGCCAGGCAAAAAAAATCCCTGGCAGCAATCTTGGGGGAAGGGAACGACTGCGCTGCCAGGGAGGCTTGCCGCCCTAATCTCTGGGGAGAGATCAGGGAGTCCAAATAAGCTACGAACCGGCTGAGGGTACTGGGGGATCGGGGGGTGCCAATCCGTAGCTATTTCTTATGACCGCCCCGGTTTTTCGAAAGTTCCAACCCGTCCGACCTTTTACAAATTTTACGATCGAACCCGGCAGCCCGCCGTAGGAGCGTCGCTGGCGGCGCGATAATCCTGGCCAGTAACGAGCCGAGTTACGAGACCCTCTAAGCCATCAGATCTGCTGATTTTGCCTTTCGAAACCCGCTTCTCGTAACTCGCAAAGTTGTGATCGCGCCCGGCAGCGGGCAGATCGCAGCTCCCCTACTGCTTCCAGGGCTCACCTCGCGTTCCTTTCATCCGCTTGAGATCCCGGTGCATGGCCGCCTTCGCCAACATATGGGCCGATACCGGCGCGGTAATAAACAGGAACAGGGTGATCAATACCTCATGGAGCTGCAGCCCGCGCTCCTGCCATGAGAAAAACAGCAACGACGCCACAATGGCACCGCCCACGCCCAGAGTCGTGGCTTTGGTCGGACCGTGCAGCCGGGTGTAGAAGTCCGGCAGCCGTGCCAGGCCAATAGAGCCCACCAGAGCAAACACGCCGCCAATCATCACGAAGGCGGATACCAGCCACTCAATCAATGTGTCCATCTTTTCTTCTCCTGCAAGCCGCGGTGCAACTTACTCAATAATGTCACCGCGGGTCACGTACTTGGCCACCGCCACGGTGCTGACAAAACCGATCAGTGCGATCAGCATGGCGGCCTCGAAATAGAGCTTGCTGTCCTGCTGGATGCCGTACAGCACAATCAGGGCAATGCTGTTGATATACATGGTATCCAGCGCCAGCACCCGGTCCGGCAACGATGGACCGAAAATCAATCGGCCCAAATTCAGTAGCCAGGCCAGCACAAACAGGCCCATGGCCAGGGAAATGGCTGTCTCTAGCATTCGAAAATCTCCTTCAGCGGGCGCTCGTAGCGCTGCTTGATCTCCGCCACCAGCGCAGCGGGGTCATCCACATCCAGGGCATGAATCAACAGGGTCTGACGATCCTGACTCACATCTGCCGACACGGTGCCCGGCGTCAGGGAAATGGTGCTGGCCAGCAAGGCAATGGCAAAGTCATCGTCCAGCTCGATAGGAAATTCCACAAAGCCAGGACGCAACGACTTGAGCGGCCCCAACACCTTGATGGCCACCGACACGTTGGCCACGATGATGTCGTACAGCACCACCACCACAAAACCGAACATGCGTGGCAGGTTGCGAATCCGCGGCACATTGGGCCAGAAGGGGCGGGTCGTCAGCGGCAACAGTACCGCCAGCACCGCCCCCAACAGGGCATGCCCTGCCGTAAAGCCGCTGAGCAGCATCCACGCCAGCCACAAGATCAGACTCAGGCTGGGAAACGGCAGAACACGATCCAGCAAACGACTCATTGCGCACCTCCACCCAGTACTGCCTGCACATACCCATGAGGCTGACGCAACTGGTCGGCAACCGCCTCTGCCCATTGCAGCCCGGCTTCACCCCACAGGGCCATGGCCGGGCTCAGGGCCAGCAACCACAGCACCGCAAACAGGCGTCGGCGTGATGGCCGCAGGCCTGCGCTTTCCCCCGTGGTCCGCCAGAACAAGGTGGACCCGGCACGACTCAGGGCAATCACCCCACATAGCCCGGCCACCAGCAGCAGCAGCCAGTAGATCGGTTCCGGTACGGTACGCAGCAAACCCACCTTGCCAATAAAGCCAGACAGGGGTGGCAGACCGATCACCGCGATGGCACCAACAAAAAACAACAGCGACAGCCGGCCACCACCCAGAATAGCCGGGCCCGCCACCAGGCGATCGCCCACCTCGCCGCGACCCCGGGCCACCAGCCCGGCCAGCAGGAACAGGGCCCCGCAGATCAGCGTGGAGTGCACCAGGTAATACAGGGCCGGCGCCAGCGCCGCCCCATACCCGGCAGAAAACGCCGCAATCAGGGTGCCCACCGACATCACCACCAGGTACGCCACCGCCGTCCCCAACCGCTTGGCCCCCAACGCCCCCAGGCAGGCCAGCCCCAGGGTAATCAAGCCCAACCACCACAACGCCTGCTGACCAATGGGCGGTATCGGCGCCACGATCAACGCCATCACCCGAACCATGGCGTAGATGCCTACCTTGGTCATGATGGCAAACAGTGCAGCCACCGCAGGGGTGGCATTGGCGTATGTCGCCGGCAACCAGAAATACAAGGGGAACAGCGCAGCCTTGAGACCGAACACCACCCACAGCAATAACAGCGCCACCGAGAACAGGGTGGTGTCTCCCACCGGCAGAGACTGGGCCTTCACCGCCACATCCGCCATATTCAGGGTGCCCGTGGTGCCATAAATCAGCCCCAGCGCAATCAGGAACAGGCCAGAGCCCACCAGATTCAGCACCACATAATGCAGGCCTGCCTTCACCCGCGCCGGGCCACGGCCATGCAGCGCCAGCCCGTAGGAGGCAATCAGCAACACCTCGAAGAACACAAACAGGTTGAACAGGTCGCCGGTGAGAAAGGCACCATTGATGCCCATCAACTGGAACTGAAACAGCCCGTGAAAGTTGGCCCCTTTGCGGTCATCACCGCAGCTCGCATACACCAAGGCAGGAAAGGCCAGCACCGCGGTGAGCAACACCATCAAGGCACTGAACCGGTCCAGCACCAGCACGATGCCGAACGGCGCTTCCCAGTTGCCCAGTTTGTAAACGGTATAAGCGCCGTCCCAGGCCTGATTGACCAGCACCACACTCACGGCCAGCAGGGCCGCACAGGAGAGTAGCCCGGTAAAGCGGCGCAGCCGATGGCGCTCACGCACCTCCAACAGCAACAGCAACCCCGCCAGACACGGAATCAGAACCGGGGCGATAATCCAGTGACTCATGCTTCGCCCCCCTCATCCTGGCGACCGGGTACGTCATCGCGGCCATCCACGTGATCGGTGTAGTGCTCGCCCTGGCTACGCAAGGCCAGCACCACCAAAAACGCAGTCATGGCAAACCCGATCACGATGGCGGTCAACACCAGCGCCTGGGGCAGCGGGTCGGTGGGGTTCTCACTCATGCCCACCACCGCCACTTCATCCATCTTCAAGCCACCCATGGAGAACAGGAACACGTTTACGCCATAGCTGAGCAGCGTCAGGCCCATGACCACCGGGAAGGTCCGTGCCCGCAGACACAAATACACCCCGGAGGTCACCAGCACACCAATAATGATTGCAACCAGCAGTTCCATCAGGCGTCCTCCCTCTTGTCATCCAGCAGCGACAGCTTGCCCAGATTGGCCAGCATCAACAGCGTCGCGCCCACTACCGTGAGGAACACCCCGGTATCGAACAGCATGGCGGTGGCCAACTCGAACTTGCCCACCACCGGCCAGTAAATGTAAGCAAAATCACTGGTCAGGAACGGATAACCAAAGGCCCAGCTACCGATCCCGGTCAGCCCTGCCAGCAGCACACCCAACGCCACCACCGGGTGGTAATCCCCCGGCATACGGCTATGCACCCAGGCCACGCCCGAAGCCACATACTGCAGCACCAGCGCCACCGAAGTGATCAGGCCTGCCACAAAGCCCCCGCCCGGCAGGTTGTGCCCCCGCAGGAAGATGTACACCGCAATCAGCAAGGCCAGCGGTAGCAGAGGCCGTGAGATCGTCACCAGAATCAGTGGGTGGGCATCTTTCGCCCAGGGGCGGCCCAGCGAATCGTACTTGGCCGAACGCAGCTCCAGATCCTTGAGCAGGGCATAAATGCCCATGGCCGCAATCCCCAGCACGGTGATTTCCCCGAAGGTATCGAAACCGCGGAAGTCCACCAGGATCACGTTCACCACATTGGTGCCGCCACCCCCGGATTTACTGTTATCCATAAAGAACTGACTGATGGTGCTGGTTTCGCCGGTCATCACCAGGAACGCCATCACCGCCACGCCAACCCCGCAGACCAGGGCCAGCAGCATGTCGCGCAGTACCCGGATGGAAGACGACTCCGCCTTGGTGCGTACCGGCAGGAAGTACATAGCCAGCATCAGCAACAGCATGGTCACCACTTCCACCGACAGCTGGGTCAATGCCAGATCCGGCGCCGAAAAACGCACAAACAGCAGTGACACCATCAGCCCCACCACGCTCAATGACATGATCGAGGTCATACGATGGCGGTGCAGTATGGTGGTCAGCAACGCCCCCGCCACCAGCATGGCCGTGCAGAGGATCGCCACCCCGTCCATGGGCAGCATCTCCACATCCAGGCTCAGGGCCGGCAACTTGCCAAGCTGGGTCAGCAGCACCACTGCCACCAGAGCAATCAGCCAGGCCACATAACTCTGTAGCGATCCGTTCTGGAAACGCTGGGTAATGGCGGCAGACCAGCGGCCCAGGCGCTGCACCTGCCCTTCAAAGACCAGCTTGGCATCGATATCTGGCACACGGGAGCGCAGCGCGAACAAACGGCGCCGCTGGGTATAGACCAGCACCCCGCCCGCGGTCGCAACAAAGCTCATGATTAATGGCAGGTTGAAACCATGCCAGATCGACAGGTGATATTCCGGCAGATTGCCGCCCAGCGTCGCTGTGGCCGCCACGGCCAGCAGCCCGGCCACGGTGATCGCCGGGAACACCCCCACCGCCACACACAACGCCACCAGAATCTCCACCGGCACCTTCATGTAGCGCGGCGGCTCATGGGGCGGGTATTTGGGCAGGTTGACCGGTTCGCCATTAAAGAACACATCGTGAATAAAGCGCGCCGAGTAGGCCACCGAGAACACCCCGCCCAGGGTTGCCCCCACCGGCAGAATCCAGCTCAGGGCCCCCAGCTGGTGGGAATCCAGCGTTTCGGCAAAGAACATCTCCTTGGACAGGAAGCCATTCAGCAACGGCACCCCGGCCATGGCCGCCGAGGCCACCATGGCCAGCACCGCCGTATAGGGCATGTACTTCCACAGGCCATTGATGCGGCGCATGTCGCGGGTGCCGGTTTCGTGATCAATGATCCCCGCTGCCATGAACAGGCTGGCCTTGAAGGTCGCATGGTTGATGATGTGGAACACCGCCGCCACCGCCGCCATCTCGCTGTTCAGACCAAACAGCAGGGTAATCAGGCCCAGATGGCTAATGGTGGAGTACGCCAGCAACCCCTTGAGATCGTGCTGGAACAGGGCCGCAAAAGCGCCCCACAGCAAGGTCAGCATGCCCGCCAGGGACACCAGCTCGAACCACAGGTCGGTGCCGGCCAGCGCCGGGTACAGCCGCGCCATCAGGAACACCCCGGCTTTGACCATGGTGGCCGAGTGTAAGTAGGCACTCACTGGCGTGGGTGCCGCCATGGCGTGGGGCAGCCAGAAATGGAACGGGAACTGGGCGCTCTTGGTGAACACCCCCAGCAACACCAGACAAAGAATCAGCGGGTACCATTCGCTGCCGCGAATCAGGTCACCGCTTTCCAGCACCGTTTGCAGGGAGAACGACCCCACCACGCCACCGATCAGCAGCACCCCGGCCAGCAACGCCAGGCCGCCCATGCCGGTCACCGTCATGGCCATGCGTGCGCCCTTGCGGGCCCCGGTCTGGTGCCCCCAGAAACCGATCAGCAGAAACGAGCTAAGACTGGTCAGCTCCCAGAACACCACCAGCAACAGCAGGTTGTCGCTGGTAACCACACCCAGCATGGCGCCCATAAAGAGCAGCAGGTAGGCGTAAAAGCGTCCGGCTTTCTCCTTGGCGGAGAGGTAATAGCGGGCATACAGGATCACCAGCAGCCCGATGCCCAATACCAGCAGGGCAAACAGTAATGCCAGGCCATCCAGACGGAAGTCCAGCGACAGATCCAGGCTGGGGATCCAGTTCAGGGTGCTGTGCAGGGTTTCGCCGGCAAACACCTGTCGGGTAGGCGCATAGAGCAGCGCCAGGGCCGTGGCAGGCAACAACGCCGCACCGCAGGCCAACAGGGTTCGGTTCCCCGTGAAACGCTCCACCAATGGCGGCAGAAATGCGCCCAGAAAAGGCAGCATCACCACAAAGGCAAGGTTCATAGATCAATCCGTTGTCATCATCGTAAGGGCGGCAACCCGCCCGCTAGCTTGAACAGGGTAGCTCAGAAAGACAATGACAACGGCGGATCAGGAAAATACGGACGGCGGCCCCGGCGAGGACACTGGGACAGGATGATGCAGCAGGGCTGGACCAGAAACGCGGTCATGGCATCCGTATTGATCGAAAGGAGCGCTGAGTATGCCACGGGTGGGCAGTGGGTGCGATACGACGCACAGCGACAAGCTTCAAGCTGCAAGCGACAACGCGGAGAAACGCATACCCTGCTGCCAGGCCGTGCCCGCGAACCTGACCGTAGCGCCGAAACCCTTCGTTGAGCAAACGGAATCTCCTACAAGGCCTCCAGCCCCGACCCCGATGACGGCTTTGCAGGCGATTCAACTTGTTGAACGAATACCGCAATGAATCGCGGGCACAGCCTCCCCGGTTAACTGATGCCCAACCCGCGTTGCAGCTTGCAGCTTGAAGCTTGCCGCCCCCCGCCCTGCCGAAACCCGCCAATTCCGCTACACTCTCCCCCTCAGTCATCAGCAGAAGTCGAACCCCATGTCCGCAGCCGAAAAGCCCATCATCCTGGTCGATGGTTCCTCCTACCTTTACCGCGCCTTTCATGCCCTGCCGCCGCTCACCACCTCCAGCGGCCAGCCCACCGGGGCCGTGCGCGGCGTGGCCGCCATGCTGCGCAAACTGATGAAGGACTACGACCCGGAGTACATGGCGGTGATTTTCGACGCCAAGGGCAAGACCTTCCGCGACGACATGTTCGAAGCCTACAAATCCAATCGCCCGCCCATGCCCGATGACCTGCGCGCCCAGGTCCAGCCGCTGCACGACCTGATCCGCGCCATGGGCCTGCCGCTGATTATTGAAGAAGGCGTCGAAGCCGACGACGTAATCGGCACCTACGCCCGAATCTTCGGCGAGCAGGGCAAACCGGTGCTGATCTCCACCGGCGACAAGGACATGGCCCAACTGGTCACCGACAAGGTCACCCTGATCAACACCATGAACGATGCCCTCTACGACATCGAAGGCGTGAAGAAAAAGTTTGGCGTGGGGCCCGAGCTGATCATCGACTTCCTCGCCCTCATGGGCGACAAGGTGGACAACATTCCCGGTGTACCCGGGGTGGGGGAAAAGACCGCCCTCGGCCTGCTGCAGGGCCTGGGCTCCCTCGACACCGTCTACGACAACCTGGACAAGGTCGCCGGGCTGAGCTTCCGGGGCGCCAAGACCCTGGGCAAAAAGCTGGAAGAACACAAGGAGATGGCCTTCCTCTCCTACCAGCTGGCCACCATCAAGCTGGACTGCGAGGTCAGCGACGACCTCAACGACCTGAAACTGCAAACCCCGGACGCCGAGAAACTGGCCGAGTATTACCGCAGCCTGGAATTCAAGGGCTGGCTCAGTGAACTGCTGGCCGGCAAAGACCCCGCCGCCGAAGACGCCGGTGGCCAGGTCGAGATGGAGGCCGACGACGACACCCCACCCCCCCCCAGTTTCGGGCGCGACGCCTACGACATCGTCTACACCCCGGCGCAGCTGGACAAGTGGATCGACAAGCTGAAAAGCGCCGGGGAATTTTCCTTCGACACCGAAACCACCAGCCTCAACTACATGAACGCCGAACTGGTGGGCTTCTGCGTGGCCGTGGATGACAAGGCCGCCTACATCCCCTTCGGCCACAACTACCCCGGCGCCCCGGACCAGCTCGACAAGCAAGTCGTCATGAACGCCTTCAAACCCCTGCTGGAAGACGACGGTATCAAGAAAATCGGCCAGAACCTGAAGTACGACATGAGCGTACTGGCCGAAGACGAGGGCATCACCCTGCGCGGCGTGGCCTACGACACCATGCTGGAATCCTACGTACTGGATTCCGTGGCCACCCGCCACGACATGGACTCCCTGTCTCTGAAATACCTGGGCCGCAAGACCATCAGCTTCGAAGAGATTGCCGGCAAGGGTGCCAAGCAGCTCACCTTCAACCAGGTGGGCCTGCACGAAGCCAGCCGCTACGCCGCCGAAGACGCCGACGTGACCCTGCGCCTGCACCAGACCCTGTGGCCCAAACTGGAGAAGGAAGGCCGACTGCCGGAAGTGTTCCGCGACATCGAACTGCCGCTGGTGACGGTACTCAGCCGCATCGAACGCAACGGCACCTACGTGGACGCCACCCTGCTCAAGCACCAGAGCCAGTTCCTGGCCAAGCGCATGGCGGAACTGCAGGAAAAAGCCTTCGAGATCGCCGGGCAAGAATTCAACCTGGCCAGCCCCAAGCAGCTGGGCGAAATCCTCTACGAAAAGCTGGAAATCCCGGTCATCAAAAAGACACCGAAAGGCGCGCCGTCCACCGCCGAACCGGTGCTGCAGGAACTGGCCCTGGAATACCCCCTGCCCCAGGTGATCATGGATTACCGTGGCGTGGCCAAACTGAAGAACACCTACACCGACAAACTGCCGGAGCTGATCAACCAACGCACCGGCCGCGTGCACACCTCCTACCACCAAGCGGTGGCCGCCACCGGACGCCTGTCTTCCAGTGATCCGAACCTGCAGAACATTCCGGTGCGCAGTGAAGAAGGCCGCAAGATTCGCCAGGCGTTTCTCGCTCCGAAAGGGAAAAAGATCGTCGCCTGCGATTACTCCCAGATCGAACTGCGCATCATGGCGCACCTGAGTGGCGACAAGGGCCTCACCGACGCCTTCGAAAAAGGCCTGGATATTCACCGCGCCACCGCCGCCGAAGTGTGGGGCAAGACCCTCGACGACGTCAGCGACAACGACCGCCGCAATGCTAAGGCCATCAACTTCGGCCTGATCTACGGCATGAGCGCCTTCGGCCTGGCCAAGCAACTGGGCCTGCCGCGCAAGGAAGCCCAGGACTACATCGACCTCTACTTCGAACGCTACCCGGGCGTAAAACGCTACATGGAAGAAACCCGCGCCCAAGCCTCAGAGCAGGGCTACGTGGAAACCCTGTTCGGCCGCCGCCTCTACCTGCCAGAAATCCGCAGCAGCAACGGCCAACGCCGCCAGGCCGCCGAACGCACCGCCATCAACGCCCCCATGCAAGGCACCGCCGCCGACATCATCAAGATGGCCATGATCAAGGTCCACGACTGGCTCGATACCACCCACTTCGACGCCAATATGATCATGCAGGTGCACGATGAACTGGTGTTTGAAGTGGCGGAGGATCAGGTGGAGGATCTGGTCAAGGAAGTGAAGGTTCGCATGGAATCAGCGGCGGAATTGAAGGTGCCGTTGATTGTGGATGCGGGGATTGGGGAGAATTGGGACGAGGCGCATTGAGCGCCTCATTACCCACACCTGTCGCTCCTCCGTAGCCAAACATTGCTAGCCGATAATGGATAGCCTATACTCCGCAGCAAGTGGATTGGGAGTGCCCGATCGGCGCTATAGCCTCGGTGAGTTCATCGGGGCTTTTCGCTTTCTGGGGCAGGGTAAATATTCATTCCAACCCCCTCGTAACCTTCACCAACCCCGGCTCGCCCTCCATCGCAGTAGAATTTTTCTTTCAGAACATCAAACGCCCGATTTTCCTGCTCAGGTTTGATCGTTTGCAAACCTATCGGCCTGGCAACCAGATCTGCCAACTGCAACCCAGAAGACATCACTTTCTTGTCCGAGAACAAAACTTCGAAAGGCATCTCCACGCTTAGCCGGTTATTGGCATCGCAGATTCGACGAAACTCCAACTCCAGTTCGTTATCTTCTTTTTTGCCTCTGCACTCCACCACCACATGGGTGCGCTTCTTATGCTCCCCTTTCTCCTTAAGAAACTCGAAAAGCGCTTCCATGCAAAAACCCAGCGCCGTGTGATACGGGTTTGGCTCTGCTTCCGGTGATTTAATACGGGCCTTATCAATGGTGCAGCTAATCAAGATAAAGTTACTGTATTCAATGATCGCCGTTAGCTCATCAAGAAATCGCTGTTTATGCTTCCGGTCGCGAAATATCCGAAAACCACCCTTCTCCTTGCGAATTTCATTCTCATGAAGCACCACCTGATCATGGCCAAAGTGGTTGAACTTGAATTTCTCCAGCGTGGAGACAATAGCCTCGCTGTAATGGCGCTTGTGGAACACACAGAATGCCAGCACAAATACAGGATACTGTGGGTTGATGCTGGTGAGCCCGTGATCCCCACTCTCATCCACATACACAATATATTTGCTGAATGGCGACTCCGACTCCGCCGGGGCTTCCAGCACAGGCCCCTCTCCGCGAGTATTCTCTTCATTGAATGAAAACAGCGGCAGCTGTTCTTCTTCCTTTTCCATAGTCACTGATCCTTGTGCCCTAAACTGTCAGCCAACCATTCAATTCTGATCCAGATTCAGTAACATACCCAACCAAGGGGAACACCACAAAACAACAAGGATCGACCGCATGCCTGCCATTTCCGAACCCACCCTGGAACCCATCGCCAGCACCGAGGCCGTTACCGCCTTTATTGATCGCTGGCAGGACAAGGGCGGCACGGAGAAGGCCAACTACCAGCTGTTCCTCACCGAACTCTGCACCCTGCTGAACCTGCCCCAGCCCGACCCGGCAAGCGACGACACCCAGGACAACGCCTACGTGTTCGAACGCCGCGTCCATATTCACAAACCCGACGGCAGCAGCACCCACGGCTTTATCGACCTGTAACGGCGTGGCAGTTTCGTGCTGGAAGCCAAACAGACCGGCAAGACCCTCGACACTCAGGGCTGGGACAAGGCCATGCTGCGCGCCCAAACCCAGGCCGACCAGTACGTGCGCGCCCTGCCCGCCGACGAAGGCCGACCGCCCTTTATCGTGGTTACTGATGTGGGCCGTTCCCTGGAACTGTATGCCGAATTCACCCGCTCCGGCGGCACCTACGTGCCTTATCCAGACCCGGGCCACCACCGTATTCGCCTGGAAGACCTGCACCAGCCGCACATCCAGCACCGCCTGAAACACCTGTGGACCGACCCGGATGCGCTGGACACCAGCAAGCAGGCAGCACAAGTCACCCGCGACGTAAGCCGCAAGCTGGCCGAGCTGGCCAAATCCTTGGAGCAGGACAACCACCCGGTGGAGCAAGTGGCACACTTTCTCAAGCGCTGCCTGTTCACCATGTTTGCCGAAGATGTGGACCTGATCCCCTACGGCAGCTTCACCAGTCTGCTGGAAAAGCTGCAAACCATGTCCGAACACTTCCCCGATGCCATGCGCAACCTCTGGGAAACCATGAACAGCGGCGGTTATGAAGGCCAGATGATGAAAAAACTGCCGCGCTTCAACGGCGGCCTGTTCAAGGACATCGACCCCATTGCCCTCAACGCCGATCAGATCGGTCTGTTGGTGGAAGCCGCTCGCGCCGACTGGCGCTTTGTGGAACCCGCCATCTTCGGCACCTTGCTGGAGCGCGCCCTCGACCCTCGCGAACGCCACAAGCTCGGCGCCCACTACACCCCCCGCGCCTATGTGGAACGGCTGGTCATGCCCACCCTGATCGATCCGCTCCGCCAGGAATGGCAAACCGTGCAGGTGGCCGCGGAAGCCTGGTTGCAACAGGACAAGCCCGACAAGGCCCTCAAGGAACTGCACACCTTTCATCACAAACTGTGCAACACCCGTGTACTCGATCCGGCCTGCGGCAGTGGCAACTTTCTTTATGTAGCGCTGGAACACCTGAAGCGGCTGGAAGGGGAAGTGCTCAACCTGATCCGCGACCTGTCCGCCGGGCAGGCCAGCTTCGACACCGAAGGCCTCACGGTAGACCCGCACCATTTCCTCGGCATCGAGATCAACCCCCGCGCCGCCGCCATCGCCGAAATCGTGCTATGGATCGGCTACCTGCAGTGGCATTACCGCATTAACGGCAAACTCACACTGCCCGAGCCCATCCTCAAGGACTTCCACAACATCGAATGCCGCGATGCGTTGATCACCTACGATGCCCGTAAACCCATGCTGGATGACAACGGTGAACCCATCACCATCTGGGATGGCATCAGTTACAAGACCAGCCCCATTACCGGCGAACTGATCCCGGATGATCAACAGCGCATTCCGGTGCATCGATTTATCAACCCGCAGCAGGCGCAGTGGCCGGAGGCCGATTATATTGTGGGGAACCCGCCATTTATTGGAAACAAAAGGATGCGCACTGCCCTAGGAGATGGGTATGTAGATGCAGTCCGAAAAGCCTTTAAAGGTGACGTTCCCGACTCTGCAGATTTTGTTATGTACTGGTGGCATATGGCCGCTGACAACACACGCAGAAGAAAAACAATTCAGTTCGGATTTATCACCACTAACAGTTTACGCCAAACATTTAATCGTAGAGTTGTCGAATCACATCTAAACGATAGTCGAAAACCGCTATCTCTTTCATTTTCCATTCCAGACCACCCATGGATTGATGGGAATGATGGCGCCGCAGTTCGCATAGCCATGACTGTTGCCGTGAGCGGAGAGTCAAATGGAACTTTATCCACTGTAACCCATGAAGAGCCAAATGGAGATGGAAGCCAAACGATAAATATCGTTAGCAAACAGGGAAAGATTTACCCAGATTTGAAGAGTGGAGCGAATGTAGCCTCCGTAATTCCACTTCAATCAAATCACATAATTAGTAATCGCGGAATGATACCTCATGGAGAGGGATTTCTAGTAACCAAAGAAGACGGGGAAAAATTAGACAGCGGAACACTAATCCGTCCATACCGAAACGGTCGCGACATTACATCTAAACCTAGAGAGCTTTATGTAATTGACACCTTTGATCTTTCAGAAGAAGAACTCAAATTCCAGCATCCCGAAAGTTGGCAATGGCTACATGACAGAGTCAAGCCTTCCAGAGACCAAAACAAAGACAAGTCTATCCGGGAGAAATGGTGGGTTTTTGCTAGATCCAGGCCAGACATTAGAATCGGAACAAAATCATTGTCTCGATACATAGCCACAATTCAAACTGCCAAACATAGGTTTTTTACTTTTCTTGAAAGCAGCATACTTCCTGATGACAAGCTGATAGCCATTACTTTGGAAAGTTCAAGCCTCCTAGGAGTCCTATCAAGCCGAGCACATACTCTTTGGGCTGTTCGTTCGGGTGGCTCATTAGGCGTAGGGAACGATCCTGTTTACAACAAAAGTCGCAGCTTTGAGGCATTCCCCTTCCCCGACCTCGATGCCGCCGACAAATTCGGGGGCCCGGTCAGCTATGCACTGGAAGGTGAAGACAGCACCACCGTTGGCGAATATCCCTCCGAGCGTATCGGCCGGTTGGCAGAGGCCATCGACAACCACCGCAAGCGTCAGCAAGCCGCCCACGACAAGCTCACCATCACCGGCATGTACAACGTGCTGGAAAAACTCCGTGCCGAAGAACCGCTGAGCGACAAGGAAAAACAGATCCACGAATGGGGCCTGGTCTCCGTGTTGCGCGAACTCCATGACGACCTGGATCGGGCAGTCTTCGCTGCCTACGGCTGGAGTGATCTGGGCGATGTGCTGGTCGGCCGCCCCGGTGCCACCACGCCATTGCCTGACAAACCCGCCGACCAGGCCGAAGCCGAAGAAGAGCTACTCTGCCGCCTGGTGGACCTGAACCACCAACGCGCCGCCGAAGAAGCCCAGGGCCACATCCGCTGGCTGCGCCCGGATTACCAGGCCCCGGACGCCACCCAGACCAGCGCCCGCGTCACCACCGAACAGCCCGAAACGAAAACCGGCGCGGACACCAAGAAAGGCAAAACCCCCTGGCCCAAACAGCTACCGCAACAGGTGGAAGCGGTGCGCGAACTATTAGCCATCGGCCCGCAAACCACCGACACCCTGGCCAGCCATTTCAAACGCAACCCCGAAAAAGGCGTCAGCCAGGTGCTCGCCGCCCTGGAAATGCTCGGCCACGCCACCCGCCAAGATCAACGCTGGGAACTGGCTACCCACTAACCGTAGGGCGGAAATTGCCGAAGGCAATCTCCGCTATCTTTTCTGACCCTGATTTGCGCCTTTCAGGCTTATGGTGTCGCCTTCCTTCATCCAGAAAAATTTCTGGCCAACTATGACGACAAGCTAAAGAAAATTAACACGAACTTTTAGACCCGCCGCAGTCCCAATCACGTTTTCGATCCTTATCTGAATCACGGGAATCCACTCCCCGAGCCTGCAGAGCCTCGGCACCACAGTACTCGTAAACCGCATCCGCTCCCGAGCCCCATCCCCAGCAAATGGCTGCTATCGGGAAACAACGCTGTCGCATGTTAAAAAGAGTATCCCCAGGATATTGCTCTCTTTTGCTTTCCACGCATGCATCCACATCATCTTCAGCGAACACAGGTTGCGCCACAAACATGGCGCACAGCACTGAAAGTACTATTTTTAGCTTCATAGAAAACCCCATTTCCAAGCGCACAGGCATTGAAATAAAACAACACCCATAACAAGTGAGATAAAGCTCTGCTTTAAAAATCAGATCGAAAATAGAGTCTGCTTCACTCTCAGAAAAATTCCATACCCCATATAAGGTATGCAAACCCGAACCGGGTCAGTCCTGATAGGTGTTTACACCACACGAGGAGCCAGGGTCAGGTCTCCCATTTCCCACATCAGCCCAGACTGACTTCCAGCTTCTTGCCAATTCCCCGTGCCGCCTTGACCATGGTTTGCAGGGTTACGCTAGGGTTCTCGGCATCCAGCAGCCGATCCAGTTGAGAACGGCTGGTATGAATGCGCTTGGCAAACGCCGCTTTACGCACGTCATTGGCGACGAGGTAGGCCGCGACTTCAGACGCCAGCACCCGCTTGATGGCGATAGCCTCTACTTCGTCCAGCATGCCTTCATCGTCGAGGAAACTGTCGAAGCTGCTGCCACGATGTTTATTGTTTGCCATGTCGATGACTCCTTTTGGAGGCGCTTGCCAGGCTTGCCCAGTTCCTCAACTCCTCGAGCAGCTCCAAGCCAACTTTCGTCGCGAAGATAAATGCTGAGATCTGTTTCATGTCACAACGTACCACAATTGGTACCATCCATGACAACCTACTCTGATGCACTGCACACCACCAGCCCTGCTGTAGGAGCGGTGGTTCCACCGCGATTGCGAGGCGAACGCTGCTTCGTGGTCGAACGACCACTCCTACAAAAACACAGACCAGCTATGGCGGAGATTTCCTTTTAGAAATTTCCGCCTTGCGAATCGGGGAGTAGAAATAAGGCTCTGCAAGATGGCAGAGTGCGTTATTGCCTCTCCCGCCACGCCCCCGGCGACACCCCCACCCACTGTTTAAACGCCCGGTTAAACGAGCTCTGTTCGGCGAAGCCCAGCAGCATGGTGATTTCGAAAAGCGATAGTGACGGGTCGCGCAGGTAGCTTTGTGCCAGTTCCTGCCGGGTACGGTCGAGCAGGCCCTGAAAGGTCTGGCCGCTTTGTGTGAGACGGCGTTGCAGGGTACGAACGGAGATGGCCATTTCGTTGGCCACGTCTTTCAACGATACCCGCGCATCGGGCAACAGGCGCAGGAACACCTGCTGCACCTGAAAGGCGAAGGGATCATTACCCGGCAAGGCGTTGGACAAGGCCACAGACTGGCGATCAAGAATCTGGCGCAGGGCCGGGTTGGCGGTGGGCAGGGGGATGCTGAGGTAATCCGCCGGGAAGCGCACCGCCACATAGGGCGCGCCAAAGCGCACCGGGCAGCCGAAGAAGGCCTCGTACACTGCCGGGTTGTCCGGTGCCGGCGAGGAGAAAGTCACTTCTGCCGGGTTAGGGGCGTCCGGGACGATCTTGCGCAGGAAGCTGATCAGCGCCGAGATGGCAGTTTCATCCACCAGCAGACCGAGGCTGAGACCGCCGAACAGAGGCCAACCGATTTCGGCCTGATTGCCGCGAATCACCACCTCTGCCATGCGGATGCCATAGAACAGTGACTCGAAGCGCTGGTAGGCATACAGGGCCTGCCCCAGGTTATCGCTGGCCTGCACCAGATAGCCCAACACCCCCACATGATCCGGGCTGATGCAGGCACCGATTTCCAGGCCCCGCCCGTCACCCGGGCTCACTGCATACGCCCGCCGCAGCAGTTCCAGCCACTGGATCAACGGCACCTGCTCCCCCGGCGCCAACCGTGATACTGCGGCCCGCAGGGTAGGTGCGCTCAACTGGTACTGGTCCAGCCAGTCCAGCAGCACGCGCACATAGGAGCCGTTGACACGGATGGCGGTGGGGTCGGGGTAATTCATCGTCATGGCATGATTGGATAACAGCCTGGCATGATCCGTCAATCCGATAAGCCCACTCTTTTCTACCATGGCTTCATCAGAGCTGACACCGCTTGTCCCATAACTTCAGGGAGCCATGACATGAACCCCATTGATTTTGCGGTTACCGCCTACCAAAACGCGGACTTCAAACAACTGCTGCTGGTCGGCATGCTGCCGCTGTTTGGTCTCAGCGCGTTGATCGAGGCCTGGCGCTTTCGTGGCACTGACATCTACAGCCTCAAGGATTCCGCTGCCAGCATGACGCTGGGGGCCAGCTATGTGCTGCTGGAGGTGGTGGTGAACGCCTTGTTCGTGTTCGCCATTCTGGACTGGGTATACAGCTACCGGTTGATGGACATCGCCATCACCCCGTGGACCTTTGCCCTGCTGTTTCTGATGGTGGATTTTCTGTTCTATGTCTACCACGTGACGGCCCACAAGGTGCGCTGGTTCTGGGCCACTCATGTGGTACATCACGCTTCCGAGCACATGAACTTCACCACCGCTGGCCGCCAGAGCACGCTGTATGCGTTCAGCGGTTTGTTCCTGTTTTTCCTGCCGCCGGTGCTGTTGGGCTTTGACCCGGCCTGGGGCCTGTTCACCCTGGCGCTGAATCTGTCCTACCAGTGGTTCATCCATACCCAGTGGGTGAAGAAACTGCCGCGACCCATCGAGTTCATTTTCAATACCCCGTCACACCACCGCGTCCACCACGGCCGCAACCCGGAATATATCGACCGCAACTTCGGCGGTACCCTGATCATCTGGGACCGTCTGTTTGGCACCTTTGTGGAAGAGCGCGACGACCTGCCGCCGGAGTATGGCATTACCCGCCAGATCCACAGCTACAACCCGATCACCCTGACACTGCATGAGTTCATTGCAATGTTTAAGGATATGGCCAAGCCCGGGCCGCTGTGGCTGCGATTGAAACATCTTTGGGCGACACCGGAATGGCAACGACCGGAAGAAAGTCCTGCCCCCAAGCAGCCGCCGGTATCTGCCTCCCGGCAGGAAGCCTAAAGATCAATTCAAAAACAGAAAGGGCTGCCAGGCAGTAAGGCGGTTCACTTAAGATCGAGGCTTCTGTAGGAGCCTCGCTTGAGAGGCGAATCCGAGCCTTGGAGAGGAACCTCCGTCGCCGGTTCGCGGCTCAAGCGCCACTCCTACAGCACCTTTGAAGGCAGAGGTGACCAGACCGGCGTCGAGTGTCTCCCGCTCAAGGACCGAAAGCCGTCCGGATCGAGTTCCGGGAAACGTCCTGTTCAAAATCTGCCAACTGTCTGCCTGAAAAATGCTGACAGAGCGGACTCTCCCTATTGCTGCACTCTCGCTGGACGATCAGCGTGCACTCCTGCTTCACTCGCATTTCCAACACTTGCCGTTCACTATTATTCAAATTATCAGGCTGGTAACTCATGGTTTCGGCAATGCAGCTATCCACGGCTTTCTTCATTGCCACATTCTCACCAGGGGCGGCCCCGCCCAACGACATCACCCCGACCACTGCAACCACGATTAACCGGTTCATACGCACCCCCTGTGCTTTCTCTCATCCTGAATATGCTGAAGTCCCTTGCGACCAGTCTGCAGCGTCGGATGAAATTTCCGCCTTGCTGCCTTTCCTGTTCGTTAAAACATCCTAGTCAATCTTTCGGTTTTTCGTTGTACGCCATTTCCTACAGGATGTAGGAATCTGGATTCGCCTCAGGGATTTCATGTGCTACCAACCGTTTATCCGGCACCGGGATTACCAGTAAACACAACAACTTGATAGACACCGCCCCAGCCACTGGCCGCTTGTCCGGTTTTTGTCATTCTGTTGTGCTGCCCAGAGTGGGCCACGGGATAACACCAGACGATTGTCTGCCGGGAACGCCGCAAACGAAGGAAGCAGCGAAGAGGGGGTGGGGGGAGGATTCGGTTATTTCGGGTGTCAGTCCAGCGAATCCGCGCCTTTGGCGCGCAACTTTCTGGCCTCTTCTTCTTCAAAGGCCGCCTTGATCTCTGCCAACACCTCGTCCACATCCGCTTCGTGGGTGTCTTCTTCGGCATCTTCCAGTGGATCACTGAATTCAACGGCAGGTGCGCTGCCAACCATCAAGGCACACAGCAAGGCCCCGGCCTTCACCAGGGAGCGTAGAGGGGTCATGTCTTATTCCTGTGGAACAGGCCGCCCAGGGCGACCATGTGGATCGGGGTGGCGACGGGAGGGCTCCCTTCTTCCCGCGCCACCGGGTCTGCCAGTCAGGCCTGCGTTAGCGAACCCCGGAGGCCCGCAACGCGTCCGGCACAAACAGGTTCTTGTTGATCACTTCGTCATGGGGTCGCAGGTAGTTACGCTTGCTGCCACCCAGCCAGTTGGCCATGACATAGTTGTTCTTCACCAGGTCATACATGACGAACGAGTTGGTCCAGTTGGCCTGCTTGTCGTACATGAAAACCGTGCTTTGCTTTTTTTATGTGCCGAATATGCGAGACAACAGCGGCGACAGGAACGTAGGATATGTCTGCCACTTTTTCGTGATGACGTGAACAGAAGAAAATTCACGAACGTCGGCGATTATTCGAAATAACTGCCGGAGTGTGGATTGGTCATCGCGTAGCATTCTCTGTAACGCCAGTGCGAATTCCCCCATTTCTTTTTTTGCCATAAAGGCAAAAAATGGCCGCCTCTGTGCGGTTTTATGAATAAGCCGGCCGTATTCCGGGCATCTTTGGTGACCAATAGACTGCTCGGCTTATCCCCCGTGACAATGCCTCTACCCTGCGATAAGCCAAAAAAATGGCGTGCTGAAATCAGCACGCCATTGGGTTTCAGTGAAGGCGGGGGTTACTTCAGGTCGAAGCGGTCCAGTTCCATCACCTTGGTCCAGGCCGCCACGAAATCATTGGCGAATTTTTCCTTCGCATCGTCACAGGCATACACCTCAGCCAGTGCGCGCAACACCGAGTTGGAACCGAACACCAGATCCACGCGGGACCCCGTCCACTTCACTTCGCCGCTGTCACGGTCCCGACCTTCAAAGCTTTCCTCATCCTTGTCCACCGCTTTCCACTCAGTGTTCATGTCGAGCAGGTTGACGAAGAAGTCGTTGGTCAGTGTGCCGGGGTTGTCGGTAAGGACACCAAGAGTGCCGCCGTCGCTGTTGGCACCCAGTACTCTCAGGCCGCCAACCAACACCGTCATTTCCGGTGCTGTCAGGGTAAGCAGTTGGGCACGGTCAATGAGCAGGTGCTCACCGCCAATGCTGAACTTGCCTTTCTGATAGTTACGAAAACCATCCGCCGCCGGCTCCATGGGCTCAAACGAGGCCACATCGGTCTGTTCCTGTGACGCATCCATCCGGCCCGGGTTGAAGGGAACGGTGATATCGACACCGGCTTCCTTCGCGGCTTTTTCGATGGCTGCACCACCACCCAGTACGATCAGGTCCGCCAGCGATACGGTCTTGTTACCGCTGTTGAACTCACTCTGGATACCTTCCAGCGCCTTGATCACCTTGGCCAACTGCTTGGGTTGGTTCACTTCCCAGTCTTTCTGCGGTGCCAGACGCACACGGGCACCGTTGGCACCGCCCCGCTTATCCCCCCCACGGAAGGTAGAGGCAGAAGCCCAGGCAGCAGAAACCAGCTCGGACACGGACAGCCCGGCATCCAGAATCCTGGCCTTGAGATCCGCGATATCCTTGCTGCTCACCAGTTCGTGATCGACAGCGGGGATCGGGTCTTGCCAGATCAGCACTTCCTGCGGCACTTCCGGACCGAGGTAACGGTCACGTGGGCCCATGTCACGGTGAGTCAGCTTGAACCAGGCACGGGCGAAGGCGTCGGCAAACTGGTCCGGGTTGTCCTTGAAACGACGGGAGATTTTTTCGTACTCCGGGTCGAAGCGCAGGGACAAATCCGTGGTCAGCATGGTTGGGCGGTGCTTCTTCGATTTATCGAAAGCATCCGGGATCACCTCATCCGCATCCTTGGCCACCCACTGGTGGGCGCCAGCGGGACTCTTGGTGAGCTCCCATTCGAAACCGAACAGATTTTCGAAGAAGTAGTAACTCCACTTCACCGGGGTCTGTGTCCAGGTCACTTCCAGGCCACTGGTAATGGCGTCCGGGCCCTTGCCGCTACCGTGACCGCTCTGCCAACCGAAACCCTGCTGCGCCAGGCTGGCCGCTTCCGGGTCATCGCCCACCAGATCTGCGTCACCGGCACCGTGGGTCTTGCCGAAGGTATGGCCCCCGGCAATAAGCGCCACGGTTTCTTCGTCGTCCATGGCCATGCGGGCAAAGGTTTCACGAATATCATGGGCCGCCGCTACCGGATCCGGGTTAGCGTTCGGACCTTCCGGGTTCACGTAAATCAGGCCCATCTGGACCGCCGCCAGCGGGTTTTCCAGATCGCGCTGCCCGGCACGGGACTCAGCGTAACGCTTGTCGCCATCCAGCCAGCCTTTTTCTGCACCCCAATACACGTCGTTATCCGGCTCCCATACGTCTTCACGTCCGCCGGCAAAGCCGAACGTCTTGAAGCCCATGGATTCCAGCGCCACGTTACCGGTGAGAATGATCAGATCTGCCCAGGAAATCTTGCGGCCATACTTCTGTTTTACCGGCCAGATAAGACGACGGGCCTTGTCCAGGCTCACGTTATCCGGCCAGCTGTTGAGAGGCGCAAAACGCTGTTGGCCGCGGCCACCGCCGCCTCGTCCGTCACCCAAGCGATAGGTGCCGGCACTGTGCCAGGCCATACGGATAAACAGGCCGCCATAGTGACCAAAGTCTGCCGGCCACCAGTCTTTCGAATCGGTCATGACCTTGCGCAGGTCGGCTTTAACTGCCGCCAGATCAAGGCTGTTGAATTCCTTGGCATAGTCAAAGTCGTCGCCCATCGGGTCGGACTTGTTGGAATGCTGACTGAGCAGGTCCAGACGCAACTGGTTTGGCCACCAGTCCTGGTTCGTGGTCCCACCGCCAGCAGCGTGTGCTACCGGGCACTTGTTTCCGTCAGCCATAACACTTTCTCCCTTGATGTGTTGATTGCCTCATTACCTGACGTCTTCTATCTAATCCCTTACCAACCAATAGCTCCAGTCAACTTTACCGAATGAACCGATAGTTTTTATTAAAATCCGGTGCCCTGATGTCAGCCATCATTGGCAACCTTCACCCAACGCACAACCCTGTCACAGGCTTCGTGCTAGAGTGGCTCTACAACTAGAACATACAGGGATTCGGTGACTTTTCCATCGACACAAGACACGGAGATAACCTGACATCCGCAGGATCAAATTCGGCTTGCCGCTAACCGCTTTCCTGCTGGCCGCCTGCGATGACACCCCGCCCCCGCAAGCCCCGCCGCCCGAAGTATTCGTGGTCACCGCCAGCCAACAGCCTTACCAGCAAGACAGAAATCCCGGTCTGCGCGGCCTGCCATTCCCGCCGCTCACAACCGTTTGAAGACGATCGCACCGGCCAGCCGTTGATGGACAGTTTCCTGCCCGCCACCCTGGATGACGGGCTGTATCATGTGGATGGCCAGGTAAACGATGAAGTCTTTGTTTACGGCTCGTTTGTGCAGAGCCTGATGTATGAAAAAGGCGTCACCTGCAGCGACTGCCACAACCCTCACAGCCTTGAATTAAAGGCCGAAGGCGACAACGTCTGCCTGCAATGCCACACCCCGGACTACGCCACAGAGCAACACCATTTCCATGAACCCGGCACCCCGGGCAGCCAGTGCGTGGACTGCCACATGCCAGCCAAAACCTTCATGCAAGTGGATACCCGCCGCGACCACAGCTTCCGGATTCCCCGCCCGGATCTGAGCGACAGTCTCGGCACCCCCAACGCCTGCAACCAGTGTCACACCGACAAGGACGCTGCCTGGGCCACAGAGACGCTCAAACAATGGTATGGCCATCTTCCCAGCGGGCATCAGCAGTTTGCACACACTCTGCATGCGGCGCGGCAGGGGCGGGCCTCCAGCCAGTCACTGGCGCGGCTACTCGGCAATACCAGACAGCCGGATATTGCCCGTGCTACGGCGGCTCACCTGCTCGGTTCACAACTGGACGGGGCCTCGATACCCGCGCTGGCCCAAGCGCTCAACAGCCCCAGCGGACAGATCCGCCAGGCTGCGATCACCGTCTTACAATCCCTGCCCCTGAATCAGCGCTGGTCTTTGCTTGCCCCCTTGCTCAATGATCCACAACGGGTCGTGCGCATCAGTGCCGCAGAAGCCCTGGCTGACGTTCCGGTGAGTGAAGTTCCTCTGGCAGCACAGCAGAGCCTGATGAACGGCTTCAAGGAATTCGAGCAGGCCCAGGCACACAATGCCGACACCCCGTCAGCACGCGTAAAGCTGGCGAATTTCCTGCTTGCTCAGGGGTATGAAAAACGTGCAGAGGAAGAGTATCGGCAGGCGATCCAGCTGGACCCAGAGTGGTTGCCGGCCTACGTCAATCTTGCTGATCTTTATCGCCATCAGCGAAGGGAGACCGCCGGGGAGACAGTACTGAATGACGGGCTGGTGCGCCAACCCGACAGCGCAGACCTTCATCATGCCATGGGCTTGCTCAAGGTCCGCCAGAAGGCAAGTGCTGACGCGCTGGAACACCTTCATATTGCGGCCAGCAGAGCACCCTCCAACAGCCATTACCAGTACGTTTATGCAGTCGCACTGGACAGTTACGGGCAAAGGCCCGCGGCTATTGCCTGGCTGGAACGTCAGCTGGAATCGCGCCCCTCAGAGCCACTTTCCAGGCTCCTACAGCAATGGCAGGCCGGAACAAGGTAACACTGCCCGACTCAGTGCTCCGCGTTAATCTCTTCGAGCCGCTGAATGATTGGGGCGTACTCGTTGTTGACCTCTTCGATCTCGCTATCAAACTCGGCAAGTTTCCTTTCAGACAGCGCAATTTGTCGTTGCAGACGCACAATCGCATCCTGCACACCTTCAGGGACATCCTTGCCAGAACGCTCGCTGCGAGCCGCTACGGCGATTTCGTCATCCAATTTCATCTGCAGCTGGGCCATATTGTTTTCTTCATAGCTGATAGCCAGTTCCAGCGCATCCACTTTGCGGTCCCGCGCCCTTGCGGCATCATCCGGCCCCGCATAAAGCCGCAATAAAACAGCATCCTCACGTTTCTGGCGAGCCTTTTCCAATCGTCGCTGACGCGCCTCTTCGTCATTGAGCTTTACGCCTTCAACTTCTTCCAGCACACGGCCATGCCTGTCGATAAGCTGGTAGCCCGCCTCGATAGCGGCATTGGTCAACGTCCGATGAAGGTGGACCACTCCGTCGTCGGTGACATGGCGGAAATAGGCCCCCTGGGGCATCCGATCGCTGGCACGCATGCCTGACGCGGCCCATACAGGCAAAGTCACAGCAAGCGCGATGATAACCAAAAGGCTTCGCATTTTGTTATTCCACTCCGTAGCGCTCCCGGTACTCGCGCATCTTGGCCACCATGGGCCCGCTATCCGGTTGCTGCTCCAACCAGTCGATAATATCGTTCATTGCCACGATACTGCCGACCGGCACCCCCAAAGTTTTTTCTACTTCCTGGATCGCCGACAGCTCACCCTTACCTCGCTCTTGACGATCCAGAGCCACCATGACACCCGCCATGGTCGCATCGGTCTTTTCGAACAAGGCAGCCACTTCTCTGATGGCTGTCCCTGCCGTAATCACATCATCAATCACCAGCACCCGGCCCTGCAGGGGAGCCCCGACCAGCCAGCCGCCTTCGCCGTGATCCTTGGCTTCCTTGCGGTTAAAGGCCCAGGGCAAATCCTGGCCGTGATGCTCAGCCAGTGCCACCGACACCGCCGCTACCAGCGGGATACCTTTGTAGGCTGGTCCGAACAACATATCGAATTTCTGGCCAGATGCCATGATCGCATCCGCATAATAGCGACCCAGCCGTGCCAGCGCCTCACCCGTATTGAAGGTACCGGCGTTAAAGAAGTACGGGCTGGTGCGCCCGGACTTGAGCGTGAACTCACCAAATTTCAGGGCGTCACGCTCCTGGGCGAAACGCAGGAAATGCTTCTTGTAGTTCTTGATGGTCATGATTTACCAGCCCAATACGCTCTGTTGTGCCTTGATGATGTCGTTGATGCCCTTTTCCGCCAGGCCCAGCAGGGTATCGGACTGCTCGCGGGTAAACGGCGCGCCTTCGGCGGAGCCCTGAATCTCGATAAAGCCGCCTTGCTGGGTCATTACCACGTTCATGTCGGTCCCGGCGTTGGAATCCTCAGCATAGTCCAGATCCAGCACCGGGGTGTCCTTATAAACGCCCACGGAGACCGCACCCACCAAGCCGTTAAGCGGGTCATCCTTGATCTTCTTGGTTTCCAGCAGATGGGTAAAGGCATCGACCAGCGCCACGCAGGCACCAGAGATAGAGGCCGTGCGGGTACCACCATCGGCCTGCAGCACATCGCAGTCCAGATAGATGGTGCGCTCGCCCAGCTTGCTCAGATCCACCGCGGCACGCAGCGAACGGCCGATCAGGCGCTGGATTTCCAGGGTACGGCCACCCTGCTTGCCACGGGAGGCCTCACGGCCGGAGCGGGTATGGGTGGAGCGGGGCAACATGCCGTATTCGGCGGTCAGCCAACCCTGGCCCTTGCCTTTCAGGAAGCGCGGCACCCCTTCTTCCACGGACGCGGTACACAGCACCTTGGTGTTCCCGAAGGCCACCAGCACACTGCCCTCGGCATGAACGGTGTAGTTGCGGGTAAAGCTCAGTTCACGCAGTTCATCAGTGGCTCGACCGGAAGGACGCATGGGATCTCCTGAATCATAGAAAACGAAAGGCCGGCCATTGTAGCAAACACCGGCGGCAATGCCTTCCTTGCACCTCCCTCCGTTCAGACTAGACTAGGGAGCCTCTGAATAACTCCTTGCATGCTCAGTCTTTCAGGCTGGTTCGCAATCTAGGCGCGGTTTTGACGGTGTATGTCCATCCATTGAAAAAGCGCAACAACGAGTGCGGGCCAGCCTGAAAGACCCGAAGGGCGCGGCCTGGAGCGCACATCTGCTGCGCCTTG
>PAJO01000032.1 GCA_002706085.1 Alcanivoracaceae bacterium
GCGCACTTTTGAAGGCATGCTGGTTGCCTGTCGAGAAAGTGCAACAACGAGTGTGGATCAGCCTGAAAGACCCGGAGGGCGTGGCCTGAAGCGCCCATCAGCTGCGCCTTGCCTCTAGGAAAGGGAGCCACCCTTACCGTCGAGACAAGACACAACTGCTGCACGCTTCAGGCCACGCTGAGTACGCAAGGAGTTATTCAGAGACTCCTAATCATTTCAATCTGTTTGGCGACAGCTATGCCGGTCAGGTGCGGCGCACCGCATTGGGTCTGCTGGATGCCTCTGGAGACACATGAAGATCATTGCTGATGCCAATATGCCTGGCCTTGAGGCCTTTGAGGCTCTGGGGCAGGTAGAGCGCCACGAGGGCCGCCGTTTACAGCGCGAACAACTGTTGGATGCAAAGGTGCTGCTGGTGCGTTCTGTTACCCATGTGGACCACGCATTGTTGGCCGGTACCCCGGTGCGGTTTGTCGGCTCGGCTACCATCGGTACGGATCACATTGATCAGCGCTGGCTGGCGTCTCAGGGGATTGCCTTTGCCCACGCTCCCGGTTGTAACGCCCGGGCGGTGGCAGAATATGTGCTTCAGGCTGTCTTGCTGTTGTGCCAGCAGCGTCAGTGCAGTCCGGTAGGCCTCACTGCGGGCGTTGTGGGTATGGGTAACGTTGGTGCGCGAGTCGCGGACTGGCTGACCGCCCTGGGCATGCGGGTGCGTGTCTGCGACCCCCCGTTGCAGCGCCAAGGGGTAGCGGGGCTGGAAGCGATAGATGCACTGCTGGACTGCGACGTGCTGACACTGCATGTTCCGCTGACCGAGGAGGGCGAGGACGCCACTCATCACCTGTTGGACAGTGCAAGGCTGGCGGCGCTGGGGGCAGACCAGATGCTGATCAACACCTGCCGGGGACCGGTGATTGATAATCAGGCACTACTGGGCTTGCTGGCGACAGGAAAAGGGCCGTTGACGATTCTGGATGTCTGGGAAAGTGAACCGGTTGTGCCCGAGGCGCTGTATCAACAGGTGGCATTTGGATCACCGCATATTGCGGGCTACAGTCTGGAAGGCAAGTTGAAGGGCACAGAGATGCTCCACGATGCCTTGTGTGACTGGCTGAAAACGGCGCGGGCCCCGGCGAGCCGGGAAAAAGCCAAACCGGTACTGGAGCAGTCTGTCAGCTGTGAGAGTGATGTGCTGGCGTTGCTGCACGGAGCCTACATGATCGAAGCGGATCACAAGCGGTTGGGTGAGAGCCTTCGGGAGTCGGATCCGGCAGCGGCCTTCGACCGGTTACGCAAACATTATCCCGTCCGCCACGAATTGCATCATTGGCAACATGAGGGCAGGGTGGCCGCCCAGTGGCAGCCGATCATGGCGCGCTTGTTTGCGTCTTCTTGAGGTTGTCGGTGGCGGGATAGTGGCCGAGATGCTCAAGGCTCTTGCAGGCCTGCTGGATCATGGTTTCAGTGATGGGCACTTCGTAGCCGTCCTCATCAATGATAGCGGCGCCGTTGAAGGTGCCTTCGGGGTGTTGGCTGTGCAGGTTCATGGCTGAGCCCCTGGTGCAGATTGACTTTAAATGTATACCCGGCAGCATGCTGCCAGCAACGCCATTTTTCTATCGGGATATGACCCTTTTATGAAGGTAGAGCAAGGTCTTTGTCTGGGAGTACTGGTAAACCCCTATGCCGGACTGGGTGGCAGTGTTGCCCTGAAAGGGAGTGATGGCATAGCGACCCGTGAGGAAGCGCTGCGCCGGGGCGCGATTGCCCAGGCGCCAGCCCGCATGGCGAGGGCCTTGTTAGCGTTGCAGGGGGTAAAAGGACTGCGTGTGGTGACCTGGGCAGATGACATGGGTGAGCGCAGCTGCCAGGACGCCGGAATCGACTGTGAGGTTGTTGGTCAGTCGGGGATGCCAAGCTCACCGGAGGATACCCGCAACGCGGCGATGGCCCTGGAGCAGGCGGGAGCAGAGCTGATCTTGTTCGCCGGCGGTGATGGCACCGCACGGGACCTGGTGGATGCGATAGGCGAGCGTTTACCGGTACTGGGTGTCCCTGCTGGCTGCAAGATGCATTCGGCGGTGTATGCCATCAATCCGGAGGCCGCGGGGGCGCTGCTGGCCGAGCTGGCAGCCGGAGAGCTGGTGGCTCTGCAGGCGGCAGAAGTGCGCGATATCGATGAAGAGGCCTTCCGTGAGGGGGTGGTTCGCGCCCGTCATTATGGCGAATTGCAGGTGCCTGCTGAGGCAAGGTATTTGCAGCAGGTCAAATGCGGGGGGCGTGAAGTGGAAGACCTGGTGGTGACCGAGGCTGCCGCTTGGGTGGCCGATTCACTTGAGGATGATACCTGGTACCTGATGGGATCGGGGTCTACGGTGGCAGTGGTCATGGAGCAGCTGGGGCTGGAGAACACCTTGCTGGGTGTGGATGCCGTTTATAACCATCAGGTCGTCAAGGCGGATGCAAGTGCCAGTGAATTGATTGCCTTGATCGGAGACCAGCCTGCCAAAGCGGTCATCACCGTGATTGGCGGGCAGGGCCATCTGTTCGGGCGGGGGAATCAACAGTTCACCCCGGCGCTGATCCGCCGTCTTGGCAAGGACAATTTCCAGATTCTGGCCACACGGACCAAACTGAAGACGCTGGACGGGCGACCGCTGGTGGTCGACACAGGCGATGCCCGGCTGGACAAGGCATTGTGCGGTTTGTGGCCAGTGACAACCGGTTACGAAGATCTGATCCTTTATCGGGTCGGTACGGATGCCACCCTTGAGGGAGAGCCTCCTCAGGAGTGAATCAGCTCCGGCATGGGAGCCACCTTGCCGCTGCCCGGGAAAACCCCGTTATCCAGTGTCTTTCTGTCCAGTTTGAGGTGTTGCGCCAGTACCCCCTTGAAAACCCCCCTCAGGTCGTTGGCCGGCAGCAGGTCACGATCATCCTGAAGTGCGGCCAGACCGGGCCATTTACCATGCATTTTGCCGCCATTGATGGCGCCTCCTGCAAGCATTACCGCACTGCCGGTGCCATGATCGGTTCCCTGGGTGCCGTTGATTGCGACCGTGCGGCCAAATTCGGTGGTCACAATAATGGCTGTGTGCTTCCAGCTGGCCCCCAGACTTTTTTTGACCGCTTTGATTCCGTTGTCGAGTTGGCGAAGCTTGTTTTTCAGCACGGCATTCTGATTGGCGTGGGTATCCCAGCCGTTATCCTGAACCATGGCAATATTCGGTCCATCCTGGCGCGAGAGAAATCGCCCGGCGGCTTCCATGACCACGGGAAGCTGATTGATATTTTTTCCTTCGTTCGGTGCGATTTGCTGCGCGTTGAGCGCCTTCTCGTAGGCATCCGACAGCATCGGATCAGCCTGGTAGGCGTCCGCCAGCAGGCTGGCAAGCTCTTCCGGGGAAGATTTGCCGGGTGTGGGCGACCAGGTCATGAACGGGGCCTCGCCGCGGGCTATTAATGGTACTGAGCTGCTGATGGCAAGACCCCGGCTGTCTTCGAGGGCGGCGACGGCACGGTTTAACCAGCCGGTATCCAACCCGGTGGGGCTGTCGGTGCCATTTTCCAGGCAGTCCTGTGCATCGAAATGGGAGCGGCCGTGATAGGGAAGAGCGCAGGCATGAACAGCGGCGAACTCCTTGTCACGGTATAACGAATGGCAAAAAGCCAGAGAGGGGTGAAGCGCAAAAGTGTCGTCCAGTTGCAGCGGGCTGTCTTCACGACGGGATGGGGGGCCGAGGTCAAGGCTGCCGCGACGCGATGAGAACTGACTGTCGCCATAGGGCGGAATAGCTGAAAGCCCATCCAGTGCCCCTCGAAGTACCACAACAACCAGTCTGGGGGCCTGTGTCTGATGCGCTTTTGTCAGAGCTACGCCAGGCCACAGGGTCAGGCTGGCGGTCCCGGCGAGGAGGGAAAGAAACTGTCGGCGCTCCATTATCCTATCTCCACTGAAATTCCGGGCTCGCCAGCACAAGTGCAGTTGCCTGGCGGCGATTGCTGGCTTCGCTGATCGCCACTGCAGTGGCATCTCCCAGGCTCGGCCCGAGGGTGTCTCTGGCCAGTTCCATGGCGTCACGTTCACGGGGCAAGCGAGAGCTGTAACGTTGAGCGATGAACAGCCGCTTCCAGATCGCATCAGCACCGATCCATTGGCTGGCAGTATCTGGCCAACCCGCGGGCGATCCGGGCCGAAAGGCGTCCTGTCCCATCAGGTGCATTTCCCTCCGCCAGCGCCCCGTTTGTTTGGCAATAGGGCGGGTATCCAGACCTCGGTGAATGGCGATCAGGTACTCGTCGGGTCGGCGGAACTTTCGGGTATCGGTCTGCCAGGCCAGATCGGATTTGAAGAGCGCCTGATAGACCGCCTTGAGGTCTCCATCGCTCTTCTGATAGATCCTCGACAGGGTGTGGACCAGTTCTGCTGGTGGAGTATCACTGACAAAGTGCCGACACAGCTTTTCACTGATAAAACGCCCGGTATTGGGGTCTTTCGCGAGTCGTGCGAGCATCGCTTCACCTTGTGCTACTCCTTTCTGGGCAAAATGTTCACCGAGGAACTGGCGCGCGCCAGGCTCGTGGTAACCGATGGCAAAACGGCTGCCATGGGTGCCCATGGGGGTGCCTTTGCGTGCGGCGATCCATGGACGCCATCCGGTGATGCCTTGTGCGAGCGCAATGATATCGTCTTGATCGTATCCGCCATCGCTGCTGAGGGTGTGGAGCTCGAGGATTTCCCGTGCCAAATTTTCGTTGATATCGTTCTTTCGTCCCCCGGCTTTCTGCCGGGCACGCCGCATGGCAACCGGGGAGTCAGGCCCGGTGGATTGCTGGTTGTCCAGATAAAGAAGCATGGCGGGATGTTGCTCCGCCGCAATCAGCAGGGATCCAAAGTCAGCCAGCATACCTTCTCGCAAGACCTCCCTTTCCAGGGTGCCGGCCATGAGTTGAAGGGGGCGTTTTTCATTGGAGAGGGCAAAGTGATTGCTCCAGAACATCACTAACCGTTCCGCAACGGGGTTCTGGGTATCGCACTGCAGGGTGGCTCGCAGGTTGATTTCTGCAAGCATGTTGTCACGAAACCGTTCACCGAATTTTAGCGGCTGATCTGCCATGTCGTTGCTATCGCCAGCGGATTTAACCTGTTCCCGCCATTCGACCATCTGTTTTTGGTAGTCAAGGCTACTGGGCAATGCTGCAAGAGCATCGCTGGGCAGGGGGGGCGTTTCAAGCTGGGCAAGCACCCAGTCCCTGGGAGCATGGGCGATGTCTTTCAGCTCACCCGGTCGGGCGCCAAGACCAAACCGGTTGGCTGCAATCAGGGCAAGATCCAGTTGCCGTGACATCCTTTACTCCTGTGGGGACGCTGCAGATTTGGAGTGTTGACCCATGGTGAGGGTTCCCGAAAAAGAAAAAAGCCCGGTGGAGCCGGGCTTTCGTTTGTCAGACGTGGCGTCGCTCCTGCAGCGCGCGAATCCGGTCGTCCAGCGGTGGGTGGGACGAAAACATGGCCTTCAGGCCCTGCTTGAATCCGGAATTGATGCCGAAGGCCACCAGGGTGTCGGGCATCTGGTTTGGTACCTCGGATTCGGCTTTCAGTCGCTGAAGCGCAGCGATCATGCTGTTTCGGTCCGCCAGTTCAGCACCCGCCTCATCGGCGCGGTACTCTCGGAAACGGGAGAACCACATGACAATGGCGCTGGCAGCAATACCAAAGATAATTTCTGCGATGAATACCACGATGTAGTAACCGAAGCCCAGCCCGCCGGAGCCATCATCGCGGCGCAGGAAGCTGTCCACGACCGACCCGACCACACGGGCGGCAAAGATCACGAAGGTGTTGACCACCCCCTGGATCAGACTCAGGGTAACCATGTCGCCGTTGGCCACGTGCCCAATCTCGTGCGCCAGTACGGCGCGGACTTCTTCGGGGCGGAAACGGTGCATCAGCCCCTGGGATACCGCCACCAGGGCGTCATTGCGGTTCCAGCCGGTGGCAAAGGCATTGGATTGCTGGGCAGGGAAGATGCCAACCTCCGGCATTTTGATTCCGGCCTTGTCGGAAAGCTCCTTCACGGTATCCAGTAACCAGCGCTCTGCCTGGTTGTCGGGCTGCTCGATGATCTTGACCCGTGCGGACCATTTGGCCATGGGCTTGGAGATAAACAGCGAAATCAGGGAGCCGGCAAAACCGAACACGGCACTGAAGATCAGCAAACTGCCCAGGTCCAGCCCGCCGCCGCTCTGCGCGAAATACGTGTTCACCCCGAGCAGGCTCAGGGTAATGCTGGCGACTACGATCACCGCCAGGTTGGTCAGCAGATAAAGCGCAATGCGCATCATCGTCGTGGTTCTCCGTCAATGTAGGGGGGTAAAACTCTCAATGGGGGCGGGGCGTCCTGATACAAGGTATGCGATACTTCGCACCCCCTGTTTATGCGACTGAAATGACCCCCAATGCCTGTCTCTCTCTCTGACCTGCTTGTTTCATATCTGGTTCCATCGTCCCAGCCGAAAATCCGTTATTTCCATGGCCGCGGGAAAACCGTACCAGAACTGGAATGGCTGACGGTGGATTGCTTTGCCCCGGTGCTGGTGGCTACCGTGTTTCGGGAGCAGGACGAGACGTTTCTTGGCGAACTGCGAGATATGCTGCGAACGGTGATGGTCTCTCTGGCGTGCACATCCGTTGTGATACAGCACCGCTACGATGGCAAGGCCGACAACGAGCTCGTCTGTGGTGAATTGCCCGAGCTGCCAGTGGCAGAAGAAGATGGCCTGCGCTACAAGCTGGATTTTCAGCGTGGCCAGAATCTGGGTTTTTTTGCCGACATGGCCGAAGGGCGTCGCTGGATTCGGGGGCGGGCAGAAGGCAAGAAAGTACTGAACCTGTTTAGCTTTACCTGCAGTTTCTCTGTGGCGGCCTTGGCGGGTGGGGCCGAGTCGGTGGTCAATATCGACCTCTCAGATGCGGCTCTGACGCTGGGCAAGCAGAACCACGCGCTCAATGGGTTCCAGGATGCCAGAGTGCATTACCTGCCACACAACATCTTCCGTAGCTGGAAAAAGCTTCACAGCCTGGGCCGCTACGACATTATCGTGATCGACCCGCCCAGCGCCCAGAAGGGTAGCTTCATGGTGGAGAAGGACTATCCGAAAGTCCTTCGTAAGCTGCACAAATTGCTGGCCCATGATGCCGAGATTCTGGCGTGTGTGAATGCGCCCTGGCTCGATTATGCCTGGTTGGAGAACTGCGTTGCAGAGAATCTGCCTGGCGCTGAGCGCATTGCACGGCTACCCGGCACGGCAGGATTCGACGAAGCCGAAGAGCCGGCACTGAAAACCTTGCATTATCGCTATCGTCGGCCGGTGGAGCTGGATCAAGCCTGATCTGCGTTGGGTGAAGGTCAAGCACGGTAAAGTACCCAGTTTCGAAGCAAGCTGGCTATAGCAATCTTCGCGATTCGTGCTAAAGCAGGGAGGGTGCGTCGGCCGGTAAGTTGGGTATCAGATCACTGAATTCTTCTGCCTGTACCGGGCTTGGTTGTCTTGACAGCAGGTAACGAACGACCGCAGTGGTGCGCACTGAATCCTGGCTGCGTATTGCCCGCAGGAATTGTTCGGCCAGGGTGGCGCGCTCATGCTGCACGGTGGCAGGCAGTTGCGGGTCGGTAGAGTCAAAACGCAGCTCACTCAGCGCGGTGAGCAGCACAAAAGCCTTGTTGGTCAACACCGCCTGCTCAAGCCCCTCTTCAAAGATGGTGGCTTGATAGCGCAGGTAACCTTCCTCCGCCAGCCACAGCATCGCCCCAAGGCAGGCCATATGCCGGGCGCTGTGCAGGCCCACATCATCGACTTCCGTCGGGCCGATGACATCTTCCACATACAGCGCGCCGGGGCGAGGGAAGGTCATGTAGGCCTGCATCAGTATGCGGGCCACATCATGGCTGAAATCGTCGATGTGCAGATGAGACATAAAGGCAGCTAACAGTTAACAGTGAATAGTTAACAGCGATAAACGCTATTTTTTTCGTACCCGATCCAGATACCGGGCAATGCGCCCGATGGAATCTTCGAGATCATCCACTCGTGGCAGGAATACCACGCGGAAGTGATCGGGATCCGGCCAGTTGAAGGCGGTGCCTTGCACGATCAGCACTTTCTCTTCGCGAAGCAGATCCAGTGCGAAGGCTTCATCGTCCTGGAACGGGAAGACTTTCGGGTCCAGTTTCGGGAACAGGTACAAAGCGGATTTTGGTTTCACGCAGCTGACCCCGGGGATAGATTCCAGCATGTCCCAGGCCAGATCCCGTTGGCGACCGAGTCTGCCGGTGGGCAGTACCAAATCATTGATGCTCTGGTAACCCCCGAGGGCCGTCTGGATGGCGTGCTGGCTGGGGACGTTGGCACACAGCCGCATGCTGGCCAGCATATCCAGGCCTTCGATATAGCTTTCGGCGCGGTGTTTGGCGCCGGAAATGACCATCCAGCCGGCACGAAAGCCCGCAGCACGGTAATTCTTGGACAACCCATTGAAGGTGATGAACAGCAGGTCATCGGCCATGGAAGCAATGGAGGTGTGTTCTTCACCGTCGTACAGGATCTTGTCGTAGATCTCGTCGGCGAACACGATCAGGTTGTTTTCGCGGGCAATCTGCAGCAGTTCCTGCAGCATGGCCGGCTCGTAGTTGGCCCCGGTCGGGTTGTTGGGGTTGATGATGACCAGAGCCTTGGTGTTCTTGTTTACCTTGGCACGAATATCTTCCAGAGACGGTTGCCAGTCCTGTTGCTCGTCGCACAGGTAGTGCACCGGGGTGCCGCCGGACAGACGGACAGAGGCCGTCCACAGTGGGTAGTCAGGGGCGGGCAGCAGAACCTCGTCACCGCTGTTCAGGAGTGCCTGCATGGCCATGACGATCAGTTCGGAGACCCCATTGCCGATGATCACATCATCAACGGTAACCCCTTCGATGCCCTTGGTCTGGGTGTATTGCATGACGGCTTTGCGCGCCGGGAACAGGCCTTTGGAATGGCAGTAGCCAGTGGACTCGGGCAGGTTGCTGATCACGTCCTGAAGCAGCTCTTCGGGGGCTTCGAAACCGAACGGGGCAGGGTTGCCGATGTTCAGTTTGATCACACGGTGCCCTTCGTCTTCAAGGCGATGCGCTTCACGCAGCACCGGGCCGCGGATGTCATAACATACGCCTTTGAGCTTGTCGGATTTGTTGACGTGATAACTGTCGATGGTCATGCCGGTCCTGTTTGTCTGTGTCGGCGTTGGTCGGCCGTGAAATAAGAAGCGCCCAGGGTTCTGTTGCGCAAGGGATCAATTCTACAATGTCGCTTCGCCAAGCACCAAAACGAAATACGGAGAAGAGCGTGACCCCATTCAAGGATTTGCTGGCCCTGGCCGTTAACCGTAAAGGCAGCCTGAAGGCGGTGCAAAGCCAGCTCCCTGAGGTAGCTGATCAGGCCACTCTGCGTAGCCGTGATGACGCCTGGTATTTGTCTGCCATGACCCGACGGGTGTTCCGCGCCGGGCTCAAACATTCTCTGGTCGATAATAAATGGCCCGCATTTGAAGAGGCCTTTTTTGGGTTTGACCCCGAAAAACTGGTGCTTATGCCCGACCCCATGCTGGACGAGCGCATGCAGGATACGCGGTTGATCCGGCACTGGGGCAAGATGAAAGCGATCCGCCACAATGCCCAGTTCGTCATCGATCTGGCCCAGGAATATGGCAGCGTAGGGGAGTGGTTGGCGGTCTGGCCCACGGATGACACGGTAGGCATGTGGCAGTTGCTCAAAAAGCGCGGCAAGCAACTGGGCGGCAATTCCGGAGCGGCCTTTCTGCGCATGGTCGGGCGGGATACCTGGTACCCCACCGACGATGTGGTGGCGGTGCTGAAAGCCCATAACATTCTCGATAAGGCGCCGGCCAGTCAGCGAGATCAGCGGGCGGCTCAGGCGGCCTTCAATATCTGGCAGGCAGAAAGTGGCTGGCCCCAGGCTCACATCAGCAAGGTGCTGGCGTTTACGGTGGGTTGATGCCCCGCAGGCGCGTCTTGATGCGGGCGGGTGCTTTAATGATAATGACTCGCCTTTCTAACTGTGAATCAGGTTCAATATGACCCATACACACTCCCCGGGGCGCCTTTTCCTCGTCCTGGCCGCTTTAGTGTCACTGTCACTCCCTGCCTTTGCCTCAAACCAGACCGCGCTTGTCCAGCTGGTCGAGTACGTTGGGGCCGATTACATCAATGCCGTTGTCGATGGCCAGGTGGTCAGCGAAGAAGAATATGCCGAAATGGCGGAGTTCACCGAGCTGCTGGCAGAGGGGGTAGCGACGCTTCCGGATGCTGATGGCAAAGCCGCGCTTCAGCAGCAGGCGGATGCTCTGCAGCAGGCGGTGACGGACAAGGCTGCTGAGCCGCAGATCAAGGCGCTGGCGCAATCTATCCGTGGCACCCTGGTGTCGGTCTACGGTATCCCCGTATCCCCTAAAGCCGCGCCGGACCTCGCCCGCGCGGCAACACTGTATCAGACGCACTGCGCGGCCTGTCATGGGGCGCAGGGCAAGGGCGATGGCCCTGCGGGTGCCGCCCTTGAGCCTGCCCCCACGGACTTCACCGAGGTCGCCCGTTATAACGGCCGCTCGTTACTGGGTCTGCACACCACCATCACCCAGGGGGTGGAAGGGACCGGTATGGCGGCCTACGGCGACGCGCTTGGCGACGACGATCGTTGGGCGCTGGCGTTTTACGTGGGCAGCAAGGCGGTGACTGAGTCGGTGGCTTCTGAGGGGCGTGCGGCGTTCAACAACGTGCCGGGGATGAAGGCGTCGCTGAATCTGGACACCCTGGTGGCGCAGGCGCCGGAGGATGTGCTCAAGGCGCAGGGCGAGAAAGCCTATGCCGCGCTGGGTTATTTGCGCAGCGAGCCGTCTGCGTTGTTCAACAAGAACCGCTTTATCGCCCTGAGCCATGACAAGCTTGCCGCGGCGGACAAGGCTTATACGGCGGGGGACCAGGCTNNTGCCAAAGCCGCAGCCCTGTCCGCNTATCTGGNTGGCTTNGAAATGATTGAGCAGCAGCTGGCGGCGGTCGATGNTGCTCTGATGCGACGTGCAGAAGGCCAGTTTATGGCCGTACGTGAAGCCATNGACCGCGAGCGTGATGCCAGTGAGGTCAGTGAAAAAGTGTCCGCTGCCCAGCAAGGACTGGCGCAAGCGGCTGAGGCCTTGTCCGGCGATGGGTTGAGTCCGGCGGCGACCCTGTCGGCCAGTTTCTTTATCCTGTTCCGGGAAGGGCTGGAAGCCTTGCTGGTGGTGGCAGCCCTGCTCACCTTTACCCGTAAGGCCAATGCAGTAAGGGCGACGCGTTATATTCATCTGGGTTGGATACTGGCCCTGGTGGCCGGGGGTGTGACCTGGTACGTGGCCAATACGTTGATTACTTTCAGCGGTGCCTCGCGTGAACTGACGGAAGGGCTGGCGGGTGTCGTGGCCGCCTTTATCCTGTTCTATGTCGGTTTCTGGATGCACAGCAACAGTCATAGCCAGAAATGGCTGGGCTATATCCGCAACAAGGTGGACTCGGCGCTGGGTAGCGGCACGGTCTGGGTACTGGCGTTTGTCTCGTTTATTTCTGTGTACCGGGAAATTTTCGAGACGATCCTGTTTTACCAGGCGCTTTGGAGCCAGGTGACGTCTGTCACGCAGCCCTACCTTTTCTACGGTATTGCGGCTGCCGTCGTGGCGTTGGCCGTGGTCTGCCTGCTGTTCTTCCGCATCGGCATGAAGTTGCCGCTGAGCCTGTTCTTCCGGGTGACCAGTATTGTGCTGCTGGTGCTGTCGGTGATTCTGCTGGGCAACGGGATTGCAGCCCTTCAGGAAGCGGGCTTGATCAGCGCCTTCTATCTGGGTGTGCCCACCATAGAATGGTTGGGCATTTATCCGACGGTGCAAGGGGTGGCCGCACAGGCCGTCGCCATCCTGCTGGCGCTTGTGCTGTGGTGGAGAAGCCGCACGACAGGCTGACGGCGGATAAGGGCTCCATAAGGAGCCCTTTTTATGGCTGTCGCACAGAGGTGCGCACAGATGTCCGAGTTTTCACCGTGGCCTTGATCAGCAATAATCCTGTCTCTTGCGGGTGAGTCCCACCCTGTCTTACAACGTCGTGTGCGACATTCAGACGCCTTTACCCTATGACACTACCGCATATCAGTTTTCTCGGAATCGGCCTGATGGGGGCGCCCATGGTCTCCCGGCTTCTGGCTGCCGGTTTCCCCATGACGATCTGGAACCGCAGCCGTGATAAAGCCCAACCGTTTCAGGATCGCGCGCGGGTGGCAGACAGCCCCGCCGACGCCGTGGCTGACGCAGATGTGATTATCACCATGCTGGAGAATGGTTCAGTAGTCGATCAGGTGCTGTATCACAGTGGCGCCATTGCCGGCCTGCGTCAGGGAGCGCTGGTGGTCGATATGAGTTCGGTGGAGCCGGGTACGGCTCGACGGCATGCGGCACGGGTGGAAGAGCAGGGTGGCCAGTATCTGGATGCACCGGTGTCCGGGGGCACCCGCGGTGCAGAAGCGGGTACCCTTTCCATCATGGTGGGGGGCGCGGATGAGGCGTTCGTACAGGCCGCTGACATCTTTCACCCCATGGGAAAGGTGACCCACATTGGTCCGGTGGGCAGTGGCCAGCTCGCCAAACTGGCCAATCAGGCCATTGTCGGGATTACCATTGGGGCGGTGTCCGAAGCCCTGCTGTTGGCTGCAAAAGGCGGTGCCAGACCTGACAAGGTGCGAGAGGCATTGATGGGCGGATTTGCGGGCAGCAAGATTCTCGAGCAACACGGCGAGCGGATGCTGCAGCGTAACTTTGAGCCTGGGGCTCCCGCCCGTATCCAGCTCAAGGATCTTCGCATGATCCTGGATGAAGCCCGTGCCCAAGGATTGAGCTTGCCTCTGACTCAGCGTGTATTCGAGGAATACCGCGCGCTGTTGGCCAGTGGGCACGGTGAAGTGGACCACAGTGGCCTGTTGCTGGAACTGGAGCGTCTCAATGGCGTCCGACTGGTTGAACCCGCCGCCGACAAGGATTCCTGATGCCCCGTTTCGCTGCCAACCTGAGCATGCTGTATACCGAGCTGCCGTTTCTGGATCGCTTTCAGGCTGCGGCCGAGGCGGGTTTCGGCGGTGTGGAATACCTGTTTCCGTACCCTTGGGACATTGCTGAACTGCAGGCAAGGTTGGCCGATCATGGTCTGAGCCAGGTGTTGTTTAACCTGCCACCGGGGGACTGGGAGCAGGGNGAGCGAGGCATCGCCTGCCTGCCCGATCGGGTGGAGGAGTTTCGTGAAGGGGTTTTTCAGGCGCTGGAGTATGCCCGCGGATTAGACTGCCNACAGATCAATTGTCTGGCGGGGCTGCGTCCGGACTCGCTTGCGCTGGAGATCGCCTTCGATACCCTGGTTGATAATCTGCGTTTTGCGGCGGACCTGCTGGCCGCAGACGGGCGAACCCTGATGGTCGAAGCCATCAATAGTCGGGTGGATATGCCCGGTTTTTTGCTGGACCGGTCTGCCACCGCGCTGGCGGCGATCGAAGCGGCCGGGCGAGACAACATTCGTTTGCAGTATGACATCTATCATATGCAGATCATGGAAGGTGATCTTTGCCGTTCCCTTTCCCGACTTTGTCCCCATATAGGACATATCCAGTTTGCGGATAATCCGGGGCGNCATGAACCCGGTACGGGAGAAATCCATTTCCAACAGGTNTTTGCGCATATCGACAGCCTGGATTACCAGGGGTGGGTCAGTGCCGAATACCGGCCACAAACGGATACCAGCAGCAGNCTTGGCTGGTTTCATTCACTGAAGTAACGGATTAACCATGCAATTCAATTGGGGCGGCAAGATTATTCTCGGTCTGCTGGGCATGCTGGTGGGTGGCCCCATCGGTCTGGGGATTGGTCTGCTGATTGGGCATATGCTCGATAAGGGGGCCGAACAGGTCCGGACCTTTAACCCTTTCCGCCCGTATGGACCGGGTGAGCAGCAAGCGGTGCAAAAAGCCCTGTTCGATACCGTGTTTTCGATCATGGGGCATCTTGCCAAGGCCGACGGCAGAGTGAGCGAGGATGAAATTGCCCAGGCTCGTGCNGTGATGGACCGCATGCAGCTTGACGAGGAACAGCGCAAGCAAGCCATTGCGTTGTTTAACCGTGGCAAGGAAGCCGATTTCCCCTTGCAGGACACGGTTGCACAATTTGCCNATGCGGTCCGGTTTCGCAAGCAACTGATTTTGGTCTTGCTGGAAGTGCTGCTGCAAATTGCCCTTGCTGANGGCACCTTGCACGAGGAAGAGGAGGCGGTCTTGCTACGGGTGGCAGAGGGGTTGGGCGTGCCGCCCCAGCAGTTCCGTCAGATTCTGAACATGCTGTTGGCACAGGCGCAATTCTCCGGTGCCCGGCCGGGTGNTCAAGGCGGGCAACAATACGGCCCGGGGCCGTCGCGGCCATCGCTCGCTCAGGCCTATCAGGTGCTGGGGGTGGATGAATCGGCGTCTAATCCCGAGATCAAGAAGGCCTACCGTAAATTGATGAGCCAGCACCATCCGGACAAGATGGCCGCCCGAGGTGTACCGGAAGAAATGATCCGCATGGCCACGGAAAAAACCGCCGAGATCAGTAAGGCCTACGAGATGATCAAGGAAAACCGGGGTTTCAAATAACGCGATCCCGNCGGGAGTGCCCGTGAGGGCTCTCCCCATTGATCTTCACCCCTGATGCTTTCCCTTGAGCCTCAATAGCTGGCGCTGGTGAGTCGGTCCACTTTCGGNATGGACCAGCCACTGCTGACCAGCTCACTTTCGCCGGTCCACCACCGATTCAGCAAACGCGTTGCCAGATCCGCCCGGGCCCGGCCACGCAGCCGTTGTTGTGCTTCCTGGAAAGCGGGCTGGTAGCGCAANCGTTCCGGCAGATTGCGGGTAATGTCCATCAGCCGCTGAAGCTGGCGTTGGTGCTGCCGGTGTCGGTCCAGATTGCGTTGTGGCAGTTGGCAGGCCTGCTGCCAGTGCCCGGGCAATTGATACGCCGCGTGGGGGTAATACGCGCCATAGGGGGTTCTGCCCGGATAGCCCTGCTCCCGNAGTAGTGCATCCAGAACCTGTTGTCGCCGAGGCGAGAGAGAGACNGGCCTGGCCANTCNGTGCTGCCACCAGCGGCGCCAGCGATGCCAGTCTGCGGGAAGGGCCTGNTNNGGNANNCCCATGACCTGGGCAAGNAGCATNGNTTCTTCNAAGAGNCGCTCCTGCAGNGCACTGTTGATCGGTTCNATGACGCTCTGGTGAACCGTCATACANGAGTCNANCCAGGCGCTCAGNNNNTAAACCAGAGTNTCNCTGTCATCCACNTNAAANAGNGTCTTGTTNCGAGCCNNCTGGCTGTTCAATGTCACCANCGCCTGNTCCAGATTGCCGAANACNACCTTNAGNAAAAACACCTGAGTGTGNTGNATNCGTTGTANTGACATCATGGTGGNTGGGNANNAGNTGCGANAGCCTGCTGTNGGCNAGNGCCAGTANCANNGTNCGCCCNTGNGCNAGNGNNGTNAGGTTCTCNCGCAGNAGTTGCCAGATAACNGAGCCNGGNCCGAATAANCCGGCATCAGGNTGNGAGCANNNNTCTGCCGCCTGNTCAAGGCCGGTCTGGANATGTTNACGAGTCAACAGATNTGGTAAAGCCATGATGNACGCCTCCCTGTGNNGTCACTGGACTACCACCCACCTTAGGTGACAACGTAGTACCCTCGAACATTNGATGGTAAGGGCAGGCAGGATTGAATCTAATCAGTCATTGTGGTGATTTGGCAGGGCTGCCTGAAAAGTATGCGGATAGTGGCGTAGTGTCGGTATTCGCAATGACGGAATGTCGCAAAGGAGAAAGGTTCATGTTGGGCGAAAATCATAGCATCCACCACGAATTTCCTGACTTTCACGACCGTATTGATGCCCTCTCNAAAACCGACCCGGACTTTCTTTCGCGGGTACATGAGCATGACAAACTCGACAAGCAGATCCGGGGCCTGGAAATGCGTGAAAGCCCGCTTTCCGATCAGGAAATGGAGCGCCTCAAACAGAATCGTCTGCATCTTAAAGACCTGATCTATCAGCGCCTTACTCAGGGAAGTTAACCGCAACTCTAAACNGGGTATTTCCACTGCGGCCTGTNNAGAACAGCTGTTGGTGTTACCTCATGAATTCTGTTGTCCGAAATGGTCATCAGACGTTCAGCCCAGCCAGGCACTCAGTGCCTGGTAGGGCAGAGAAGGNAGGCTCTACTGCATTTGCAGGGAGGCGCTGGTAGCCGTGATGGTTTGTTGGGCGTATTTGCCGGGTGGAAGGCCGTTGCTGTCCTTGCTGTAGAACAAGCGGGTGACGAAATAGAATTCTTGCCCGAAGGGAATATCGGTCAGTGAAAAGCCTACGTTGGGAAGCTGCCCGGGGAAGCGCTCGGGTTCGTTGACAAGATTTGCGTCGTCCTGATAAAGCAGCCTGACAGGGGTGTTGAAGCCTTTCACAAACGCCAGCTGTGCCAGCAGATCGAAGCCACGNCCGGTACCAAACCAGATCCAGTTGTCGCCGGCCAGTGGCATGGTCAGCATGGTTTTTTCGGATTCCGACAGTGTCCCATCGGTGATCGCNACATGGTTACCGGTCCAACTGGTGACCAGCTTGCTGTCGTAGAGCCCGTTGCCATCCAGGGAAATATCCAGGGCAGGGCGCTCCAGTACCGTGTCAGCAATGCCGGGCAGAGTAAAGCGGCTATGGATTTCCACTTGCTGTGGCATGATCAAAAAATAGTTGTGTATCTTCAGCACGGGTACCCGTGCGACCTTCACCGAGGTGGACGCATACACCATTGCCGCCAGTGGGCCATTGATGATCTGTTTGACCTTGGGATCCAGATTATTGTTGTTCAGGGTGACGCGGTTGTTCTCGCCAAAGACGCCGGCACTTAAACGCAGTTTCAGCGTGTCGAGAATACTTTGTCGCTGGCCGTTTTCCCCCTCGAAGCCGCGAAAATAGAAGTTGTTCCATTTGAACAGGTTGTTGTCTGCCATGGTCAGAGCGAAATCCGTGCTCTTGATCGTCATGGTGGACGGATCAAACTGGATGTATCGATCGGTGTTCTGNAGATAGGCATTTTTGACCAGATAGAAAAGACGGGTCTGNTCGCCATGGGTGACGGCAAGTTGGGCAACGACGCTTTCGGTGGTCTGCCCAGACAGGGAGGGGCCACCATCTTCAAAACGTAGCAGTAGACGGTCTTCGGCGTCGATGCGCCTGGGGTCACCNATTCGGTCAGTGCTGCCGTCTTCCTCAAAGAACGGATACCCCTGNTCTGACCATTCCACCCACTGGTGAGGAACGGGGGCGAGGCGTCCTTCTTTCATGGCAAAGAACGAGTACAGGCCGTTCTGCTTGCCAAGCAGCTGGGGAAAGTCNTTGCCGGTNAGGGTNACCACCTGAGCCTGCAGGGCGAGGGGAAAGGCCAGNAGCAGCAAGAAAAGTGTGAACAATCTATTGTTGTTATTCATTGCCGTGTCACAGTAAAACCACAATGNCTCCCATCATGCGCGTTTCGTGANGGCCGTCAATGACCCTGGCAACGAACGGTGCGTCGGTGGGGTGTATGCGGTCAGNCCAACTCNGGCCTGCCGNAGAAGTNTTCCAGTGCCTGTGGGTTGGCTAGNGCATTGCGGTTGGTGACAGGGCGGNCGTGGATGACCTCCCGCACGGCCANCTCCACGATCTTGCCGCTGACGGTGCGCGGNATTTCCGGCACCGTGAGGATCACCGCAGGGACATGACGCGGGCTGGCGCCTTCACGAATGGCTTGNCGAATCTGTTGCTGAAGGNCGTCGGTAAGCGANTCTCCCTCTGCCAGGACCACAAACAACACCACGCGCACATCGCCTTGCCATTCCTGGCCCACTACGATGGCTTCGCGAATGGCACCGAGGGTTTCCACCTGCCGGTAAATTTCTGCGGTGCCGATACGCACTCCGCCGGGGTTAAGCACCGCATCCGAACGGCCATGGATAATCAGACCGTCGTTGCCATCGTGCGGCACCCGTTGGGCATAGTCTCCGTGGGCCCAGAGATTGTCGAAGCGGGCAAAGTAGGCGTTGTGGAAGCGTGTTCCATCCGGGTCATTCCAGAACTGCACCGGGCAGGAAGGGAAGGGCTGGCGGCACACCAGTTCCCCTTTGCGGTCGCTCAGGGCTTGCCCGCTGTCATCAAGCACGCACACATCCATCCCCAGCCCCAGGCATTGCAGTTCACCGCGATAGACGGGCACCAACGGGTTGCCGAGCGCGAAGCAGGAAATGATGTCAGTACCACCGGAGATCGAACTGACCAACAGATCCGGTTTGACCTGCTGATAGAGGAAATCATAACTCTCGTGAAGCAGCGGCGAGCCGGTGGAGAACAGGGTGCGCAGCTCATTGAGCTGATGGGATTCTCTGGGGACCAGCCCGGATTTTTCCACCGCCTGAATGAATTTTGCGCTGGTGCCGAAATGGGTAATGCGCTCGTTGTCGATCAGGTCAAACAGGCGTGCGGTGGAGGGGTAGGCGGGGTTGCCATCGTATAGCACCAGCGTTGCGCCGGTGTGCAGGCCGCAAATCAGCCAGTTCCACATCATCCAGCCACAGGTAGTGAAATAGAACAGGGTGTCATCACGGCCCACATCGCCGTGCAGTTGCAGTTCCTTGGTTTGCTGCAGCAAGGTGCCGCCGGCACCGTGAACGATGCACTTGGGCTGTCCGGTGGTGCCGGACGAGTAGAGAATGAACAGGGGGTGGTTGAACGGTAAGCGCTGAAATTCCGGGGCGGGTGCCGCTGCGTCGAGCCATGCTTGCCAGATCAGCGCCTTCTGCACCCGGCTGCTGCTGCCTTTGCCGGGCACAACCACCAGCAGTTCCGGGCTGAGTGCGCTATGCAGTTCGTGGATGCGGGGTTCCAGATCAATCCATTTACCATTGTAGTGGTAACCGTCACAGGCAATCAGAACCCGGGGTTCGATCTGGCCAAACCGGTCCAGCACCCCGGATACGCCGAAATCCGGGGAGCACGATGACCAGACCGCGCCGATCCAGGCGGCACCGAGGGCGGCCACCACGGTTTCGATACGGTTCGGCATGAAGCCCGCCACCCGGTCACCGGGCTGAACGCCCGCCGCCTGCAGTTGCGCGGCCACCTGGCCTGCGGCAACCCGTAGCTGGGCATAACTGATCACCTGACGGGTACCGTCTTCGAGCTCGCTGACCAGGGCCGGGTGAGCGTCGTTACGCTGTAGCAGGTTTTCGGCGTAGTTCAGGGTGGCTTGCGGGAACCAGCGACAGTCCTGAAAACGCGCTGCGGGTTCGAGCACGGTGCTGCCCGGTTCGCCGATGATGCCGCAGTGATCCCAGACCTGTCGCCAGAAGGTTTCCGGGTGTTGCACCGACCAGCCATGCAAGGCCCGGTAATCGGGGAGGGGCTCGCCACTGATCTCTCTGGCCTGCTGCCAGAAATGGCTCAGCTGGCTGTTTTGTTCGGCGCGTCCTGGTTGCCAGAGTGGTGCGGACATGGGGGTGTCTCCGTTGGGTTTCAGCGGGCGGAATCCGCCTCGAATTCGACCAGTAGGGTGCCTTCGCTGACGCTGTCGCCTGCACTCACCGGGAAATGCTGCACGGTGCCGGCTTCGGTGGCTCGTAGTGTGTGTTCCATTTTCATGGCTTCCAGCGTAATCACGGCATCGCCGGGTGCCACCGTAGCGCCAGCCTCAACATGCAGGGCCACGATGGTACCGCTCATGGGGGCGACAAAGCCGCCGGCGGCATCCTGTGCGGCGTTGTCGAGGGACGGGTTGAGGGTAACCGTGTAAGCCTGTCCCCCCACAAACAGTCGTACGGTGCGCGTTGAGGTCTGTAAATGGAAATAGCCGCACAGCGATTGCTGGCCCCAGCGCAGGCGAAAGGCGCTGTCGTTCACGGTGAGCTGCACCTGGCTGGTGTGTGCCTCGGCACTGGCTTCACCGTTATTTTCACGCACCATCACAGGATGCTGGTCCACCTGGCAGGCGGTGACGCGCACGCGCTGCCCCTGCGGGCGCCAGCCCTGCAGTGATTCCCAGGGGTGATCACTGGCAGTGGCAGGCAGTGCCGCCAGTCGGCTGGCGGCCACGGCCAGCAATGCAGGCTCGCAGGCATCAGTTTCGAGTAAGTGCGGGCGATGCTCCAGCAGGCGGGTGTCCAGCTCGGCAAGGGCAAAGGCCTCATCCGCCAGCACCCGTCGCAGGAAGGGCGCGTTGTGATGAATCCCTTGCAGTTCGAGCCGATTCAGGGCGTTGATCAGTTTTTGCCGGGCGGCCTGGCGATCCTCTCCATAGCAGATCAGCTTGGCGATCATCGGGTCGTAGAATTCTTCGACCCGGTCCCCCTGTTCGTACCCGGCATCGACGCGGGCCAGTTCGTGGGGCCAACGCAGGTGACTGAGCAGGCCGGAAGAGGGCAGAAAACCCTGTTCCGGGTTTTCTGCGTACAGGCGAACTTCCATGGCATGGCCATGACGCTGAATCTGCTGTTGTGCCTTGGGCAGCGGCTCCCCGGCGGCGACCGCCAGTTGCCAGGCCACCAGGTCTTCTCCGGTGATCATTTCGGTGACAGGGTGTTCCACCTGCAGGCGGGTGTTCATTTCCATGAAATANAACTGGCCATCAGGAGCGTATAAAAACTCCACCGTGCCGGCGCCACGGTAATCAATGGCCAGGGCGGCCTGAACGGCAGCGTTNCCGAACGCCTGGCGGGTCTGTTCATCCAGACCCGGTGCCGGGGCTTCCTCAATGACCTTCTGGTGGCGACGCTGCACCGAGCAATCGCGCTCGAACAGGTGTACCGCATTGCCGTAATTGTCTGCGAAAACCTGCACTTCCACATGGCGGGCGGTNGGCAGGTAACGCTCCAGCAGNACGCGATCATCGCCGAAAGCNCTGCGGGCTTCACGNCGNGCCGCGGCCAGGGATTCGGCAAACGCGTTGGCGCTGTTCACCACCCGCATGCCCTTGCCGCCGCCGCCGGCCACGGCCTTGATCAGCAGCGGAAAGCCGACANTNTCACTGGCGGCCAGTAGCGTCTCGTCACTGGCGCCGTCTTCATCGAAACCGGGCAGTACCGGGACACCGCTGTCGGCCATGAGCTGACGTGCAGCAGCCTTGTCACCCATNACTTCAATGGCGCGGGCGTTAGGGCCGACAAAAATGATGCCCGCCTGCTCACAGGCGGCCGCCAGCTCGGTATTCTCAGACAGAAAGCCGTAGCCGGGATGAATGGCNTCCGCGCCAGTCTCCTTCGCTGCGGTGATAATCTTGTGGATCACCAGATAGCTTTCTCGCGCCGCTGCCGGGCCAAGGCATACGGCCTGATCCGCCTCACGGACATGGGGCAGGGTNGCATCCACATCGGAGTACACTGCCACGGTGGCAATGCCTTGTTGCCGNCAGGTGCGGATGATGCGACGGGCAATTTCCCCGCGGTTGGCGATCAGCAGTTTTTTTATCGTTGCCATGGTTATGCCTATTTGCGGTTGCAGGCGCGTTGCTGGCGGCGNGATTCCCGGCGTGGGTTGATCGCGCCGCCAGNGNCGCTCCTACGGAAAAGTGGGTTACATCCAGTTTGGTGAGCGTTTTTCCAGAAAAGCGCTCAGACCTTCCTGCCCTTCAGCGCTGGTACGCAGGCGGGCGATACGGGCGGCGGTGTCTTCCAGCATGGCNTCATCGATGGCGCCGTCANTGACCCGCGCGATCAGATCCCGGCAGGCGATCTGGGCCGCCGGACCGCCGCTGAGCAGCGCTTCGACCAGGCGCNCAANGGCGCTGTCGAGTTCGGCTTCCGCAACCACCTCATGGGCAATGCCCAGTGCCTGTGCCCGGTCCGCCGGGATGACTTCGGCGGTCATGAAATAACGATTGGCCTGACGCGCACCGATGGCACGCACCACATAGGGGCTGATCACCGCAGGGATAATGCCGAGTTTGACTTCGCTCAGGCAGAAACGGGCGTTGTCTGCCGCCACGGCCATGTCGGCGGCACAGATCAATCCCAGGGCACCGCCAAAGGCGGCGCCCTGAACCCGGGCGATCACCGGTTTCGGGCACTGATCTATCGCCTGCATCAGCCTGGCAAGTTTCAGGGCATCGTCACGGTTCTGCTGCTCATCGAGCTGCCCCATGGCCCGCATCCAGTTGAGATCGGCCCCGGCGGAAAAATGCTTGCCCGCTGCCTGCAATACNACCACCCGAATCNCGGTGTCACCGCCAACGTTCTCAAACGCCTGGGTCAGNGACGCAATGATGGTGNCATCGAACGCGTTTCTTTTGTCAGGATTGTCCAGCGTAATNCGNGCNACCNNGCCNTCGATTTGTGTGCTAACGCTCATGTTTTGCTCCNGGGGTTAAGCGTCTGACGTCCGACGCAAAATCACATCCTGAACACGCCGTAACGCGTGTCCTCGATGGGGGCATTGAGGCTGGCAGAGATGGCCANGCCCAGGACGTCGCGGGTATCNGCCGGGTCGATGACGCCGTCATCCCAGAGCCGGGCACTGGCATACCAGGGCTGGGCCATCTGTTCGTACTGCTCGGTCATGTCGGACTGGAACTGACGGGCTTCGTCCTCGCTCCATTGCTGGCCTTTCTTTTTCATGGAAGCCTGCTTCACCTGGGTGAGCACGCTGGCGGCCTGTTCGCCACCCATGACGGAGATACGGGCGTTGGGCCACATGAACATAAAGCGAGGGTCATAGGCGCGCCCGCACATGCCGTAGTTGCCGGCCCCAAAACTGCCACCGGTGATCACGGTGAATTTGGGCACGGTGGCACAGGCCACGGCATTGACCATTTTGGCCCCGTGTTTGGCGATCCCNTCNGACTCGTATTTCTTGCCGACCATGAANCCGGTGATGTTCTGCAGGAACAGCAGNGGNATCTTTCGNTGGTTNCACAGTTCNATAAAGTGCGCGCCTTTCTGGGCNGATTCGGAATAGAGCACCCCGTCATTGGCGAGAATGCCCACCGGATAACCATGGATATGGGNGAAGCCGCACACCAGCGTGGTGCCATAGCGGGCCTTGAATTCATCCAGCTCAGAGCCATCGACGATGCGGGCGATCAGTTCCCGTGCCGGCATGGGCTGACGGGTGGTGGTGGGGATGACGCCATACAGCTCGTCGCTGGCATAAGCGGGGGGTAATACGGCGCGACGCTTGACCTGNTCCGGCTTGTGCCAGTTGAGGTGGGCGATGCAATTACGCGCCAGCGCCAGGGCATGGGGCTCGTCTTCGGCCAGATGGTCTGCCACCCCGGATTGCTCACAGTGCAGGTTGGCGCCACCCAGGGCTTCTGCGCTGACCACTTCGCCGGTAGCGGCCTTCACCAAGGGGGGGCCGGCCAGGAAGATCGTGGCTTGCTCTTTNACCATGATCACTTCGTCGGCCATGGCGGGTACGTAGGCGCCGCCAGCNGTACAGGAGCCGAGCACAACACTGATTTGCGGAATGCCACGGGCCGACATGTTGGCCATATTGAAGAAGATGCGGCCNAAGTGCTCCCGGTCCGGGAACACTTCATCCTGGCGGGGCAGGTTGGCGCCACCGGAATCCACCAGATAGACACAGGGCAGNCGGTTTTCCGCTGCGATGCTCTGGGCACGCAGNTGTTTCTTCACCGTGAGCGGGTAGTAGCTGCCNCCTTTNACCGTGGGGTCGTTGGCCACGATCATGCATTCCACGCNCTGGATCCGGCCAATGCCGCCCACACAGCCCGCCGCAGGGACGTCTTCGCCATAGACGCCATCGGCGGCCAGAGCGCCAATTTCCAGAAACGGGGAGCCCGGGTCCAACAAGCGGTCGATGCGCTCGCGCACCGGTAACTTGCCCCGTTCGCGCAAGCGCTGCTCCGCCGCTTCACCGCCGCCGTGGGCAATGTGGGCCAGCTTGTCCTGAAGCTGCTGACGCAAGCCCAGGTTGTGCTCCCGGTTCGCCTGGAATTCCGGACTGGCCGGGTTGATCTGACTGTTAATCTTGGGCATGGCAATTGCGGTCGGACGTCGCGAGTCTGACGTCGGACGCCCCCTCCAGCTGGTCGTGTTTTGTCGTCAGACGTTGGACTTCAGACGTCTGACCCCTTACGCGGTTTCGTTAAATAGCTCGCGGCCAATGAGCATGCGGCGGATTTCGCTGGTGCCGGCGCCGATCTCGTAGAGCTTGGCGTCACGCAGCAGGCGGCCGGTGGGGTACTCATTGATGTAGCCGTTGCCGCCCAGGGTCTGAATGGCTTCCAGGGCCATCTGGGTGGCGTTCTCGGCGCAGTAAAGGATGACGCCGGCGGCATCCTTGCGGTTGGTTTCGCCCCGGTCGCAGGCCTTGGCCACGTTATAGAGGTAGCTGCGGCTGGCGTTGAGCGTCACGTACATGTCGGCCAGCTTGCCCTGCATCAGCTGGAATTCACCGATGGCCTGACCGAACTGTTTGCGTTCGTGTACGTAGGGCACTACCACATCCATGCACGCTTGCATGATGCCGGTACAGCCACCGGACAGTACGGTGCGCTCGTAATCCAGGCCGCTCATCAGCACTTTCACGCCTTCATTTTCCTTGCCGAGGATGTTTTCGGCGGGTACCTGACAATCTTCGAAGACCAGTTCGCAGGTGTTGGAGCCGCGCATGCCCAGCTTGTCGAGTTTCTGGGCACGGGAGAATCCGGGGTAATCCCGCTCGACGATGAATGCAGTGATGCCTTTGGGGCCTGCGCTGGTGTCGGTCTTGGCGTAGATCACATAGGTGTGGGCATCGGGGCCATTGGTGATCCACATCTTGTTGCCGTTGAGGAGGTAATGGTCGCCTTTCTTGTCCGCACGCAGGCCCATGCTCACCACGTCAGAGCCCGCACCGGGCTCGCTCATGGCCAGGGCGCCGATCTGATCGCCACTGACCAGGCCTGGGAGGTACCTGGCTTTCTGGGCGTCGGTGCCGTTCAGGTAGATCTGGTTAACACACAGGTTGGAATGCGCGCCGTAGGACAGGCCAATGGAGGCCGATGCCCGGGAGATTTCCTCCATCACCAGGGTGTGGGCCAGATACCCCATGTTGGCGCCGCCGTATTCCTCGCTGACGGTGACCCCGAGCACGCCCAGGTCACCCAGCTTCTTCCACATGGCCAGCGGGAACTGGTTGCTCTGATCCACCTCGGCTGCAATGGGCGCGATTTCCTTCTGGGCGAACTGGCGAACGCTGTCGCGCAGGGCCACCAGGGTTTCGTCCAGATCAAAATTGAAGCTGCTGTTGAACATGGCCTAACTCTCCAAATCATTCATGGCGTCAATGCAGCGTTGCTCCACGTCGTCGAGCTCCTGCTGCATGGCCTGGATATCGTGTAATTGTTGTTCCAGTTGTGCCCGGCGCTGGTGAATCTTTTCCTGCAGGGCAAGCAGCTGGTGGCGGTTGTCGCCCTGGGGCTGGTACATGCCGATCAGCTCCTTCGACTCCGCCAGGGAGAACCCCAGTCGCTTGCCCCGCAGGATCAGTTTCAGGGTGACCCGGTCGGCGGGGGAGTAGATGCGTGTCTGTCCCCGACGAGACGGGCTGACCAGCCCCTGGTCCTCGTAAAAGCGGATGGTGCGGGTGGTGACATCGAACTCCCGCGCCAACTCACCAATGCTGTAGGTCTTCTTTTTGTCCATGGGGCGAGAGTAGGAGAAGTTTACGTTAACGTAAAGCTGGTTTTTGGCCTCTTTGACCGTGACAGTGTGTATACCGCCGAATAGACTTCACCCGTCAGAAAAAGGGGAAGGTAATGAAAGACGCTTGGAGTCGCTGGGTGGTTGCACACCCGGTGTGGGTGTTGCTGGGATGTCTGGTGTTGACCATGGGGATGGCTACCGGGCTCAAGGAATTCACCAACAATAATGATCCGCGGATCTTCTTCACCGAAGACAACCCGGATTTCAAACGGTTTGTGTCACTGGAAGACAGCTTTACCGCCAATGAGGTGGTGCTGTTTGTGGTCCACCCCAAAGACGACAACCTGTTCACCCCGGAGGCGCTGTCAGCCGTTGAGGCGTTGACCGAGGACGCCTGGCTGCTTCCCCATGCCACCCGTGTCGATTCCCTGGCCAACTTTCAGCATACGGAAGTGGAGGGCGATGATCTTTTCGTGGCCCCGTTGGTGGAGTATGCCGATACGCTTTCCGCCGAGGAGCTGGAACGCATTCGTGATATTGCTCTCAATGAACCGTCCTTACTAGGTCGCTTGGTCTCTGATAAAGGCCATGTCGCCGGGATTGCTGCCACGGTGACCATGGGTGAGGGCAAGACCGAAGCGCCGGAAATTACCCAGGCCGCCCGCGAGATGGCCCAGGAATACAGCCAGCGGTATCCGGATATCGAGTTCATGGTCACCGGCACGGTGATTTTCAATCAGGCGTCTGCCGAGGCCACCGAGCAGTCCATGGGATCCACCTTGCCGCTGGCGTTTGTGATCATGCTGGTGTGCCTGTGGTTGATTCTTCGCAGTGTCATGTTTGTGGTGGTGACGGTGTTCGTCATCAGCTTTTCGATCCTGTCGGCCATGGGTGTGGCCATGTGGTTGGGTATCGAATTTTCCCCCATTGTGGGCATGGCACCGGCCATGATTCTGACGTTGGCGGTGGCGGATTCCGTGCACATTCTGGCGAGTTACCGTCATGAACGACTGGAGGGCAAAGCCAAGGCCCCCAGTATTGTCGAGAGCCTGCGCATCAATATGCAGCCGGTCTGGCTGACCAGCCTGACCACGGCCATCGGCTTTGCCATTCTGAACTTTTCCGAGTCACAGCCATTCCGTGCGCTGGGCAATGTGGTCCTGATCGGGGTGTTGCTGGCCTTCCTGTTCTCGGTGGTCTTGCTGCCTGCGCTGGTGATGTTGCTTCCCCACAAAATCGAGCCGGGCAAGCAACGGGATTTTGCGCCGCTGATGGGGAGCTTGGCGCAGCATTTGAGCCGTCGCTACCGGCCCTGGCTATTGGGGATGTCTGTGGTGGTGGTTGTGCTGATGGGCTGTATCGGTCTGAACCGGATCAATGACGTCTTCAATGAATACTTCGATGAAACGTTCGAGGTAAGGCGGGTCAACGACTTTGCCATGCGTGAACTGACCGGCATGCACCGTATCGACTACGCGATTCCGGCGGCCGACGCCGGTGGGGCCATGGAGCCTGAATTTCTTCAGCAGCTGGACGCGCTGGTCAACTGGCTGGAAGAGCAGGAGCATGTGGTCTATGCCACGTCCTATACCAATGTGATCAAACGCCTTAACCGGGATATGCACGGAGGAGACCCCGCCTATTACCGGATTCCGGACTCCCGTGAGCTGATCTCGCAGTACACTCTGCTGTACGAGCTGTCGTTACCGCAGGGGCTGGGCCTCGAAGATCAGCTGGATATCGGCAAATCCCAGGCCCGCCTTGTGGTCATGCTGGAAAACATCGGCTCCCATCCGGTACTGGAATTCAACCAGAAAGTGGAAGACTGGATGGCGGCGAACTGGCCGGATTACATGCAGACCAAGGGGACGGGCATGGATGTGCTGTTCGGGCATGTCACCATGCGGAATATTCAGAGCATGTTGTCCGGTGCCCTGATCGCGCTGATCAGTGTCTCGGTGTTGCTGATCATCGCCTTGCGTTCATTCCGCTATGGTCTTCTGTCGTTGATTCCCAATCTGTTGCCAGCGGGGATGGCGTTTGGCTTGTGGGGCCTGATCAATGGTGAGATTGGTCTGGCGGTGTCTGTGGTGGCCTGTATGACGCTGGGGATCGTGGTGGACGATACGGTCCATTTCCTCAGCAAGTACGTCAGAGCCAAGCGCGAACTGGGTCTCGACACTGGCAAGGCAGTGGAATATGCCTTCCGCACGGTCGGGGTGGCACTGGTGGCGACCTCCGTGGTGCTGGTGGCGAACTTTGCAGTGATCGGCACCAGCCACTTCTATCCCAATGCCAGCATGGGGCTGCTGTCGGCGATCACGATCGCCATGGCATTGATTGTGGACTTTTTCTTTTTTGTNCCTTTGCTGGTCGCTTTCGACAAGCGCCGCAAGGCTGCGGGCTAGCCAGCCCGCAGCAGCAGTGCTAACGTAGCGCCACACGGCTTATGACGGCGTCTACGGAACACTCACGGTGACGTACAAGAAAGACAGAAAAGTACTCAAACGGGTCGATTACGGGGCCGCCAGAAATTCCCTGATGGGAGTGCTGGCGGCCCTTCTGGTTTTTGCCCTGGTCTTTGCCTGGGGGCAGGTGTACCAGAGTTTTGAGCTGGAAGCGCTGATCGCGGGCGGTGCGGTACTGGTGGTCACGGCCTATCGACTCTGGCTGCTGGCCCGGTTTGATGCCCTCTACGGGGCAGGTCCTGCCCGCTGGCGCAAGCTGTTTGGCATTGGCCTGGCGTTGCACGCGCTGCTATGGGGGATCATTCCNGCCTGGTTGGCGTGGCGGATTGGTACCGGCTTCAATTTCTTTGCGGTGCTGTTGTACAACGTAGGGGTAACCACGGCACTGGGCAGCTCGTGGATGGCGGGCCTGCGTGTCCGGCAAGCCTATATCGTGCTCATGTTCGTGCCGACGCTGCTCACCCTGTTCGTATCGGGTAGCCTGCACGACTGGGTGCTGGCGGTNCTGATCGGCAGCTATGCGTTCTATCTCTTCCGTTTGTACCGTGGCCAGTATGAGACCTTCTGGCATGCCATGACCCGTGAGCGTCGCGGGGGNCGCCCCTCAGCGGAGGGGCAGTTACCACAGCGCTCGAACACCGACATTCAGCTCAGTCTCGTCTATCGACTTGCCCACGAGCTGCGCACGCCNATGAATTCCCTGATGGGGATGATGTCGTTGCTGGAAGATACCCGCCTTAACGATGAACAAAAAGACTATCTTCAAGTGGCAGGGCGCAGTGGCAAGCTGCTGCTTTCGCTGATTGATGANGTCCTGGATTACTCGCGAATNCTGACCCGCAGGGTCACCCTCAACCCGGAATTCTTCGATTTCCGCGCGGCTATCGAGCAGGCCCTCGAAGCGTTTGGCCCCATGGCACAGTCCACCGGACTGGANCTGACCTGTGTGATTGATCGTATGTTGCCCAAACGCATCCGTGGTGATCGCGAGCGNTTGATGCAGGTGCTNAACAACCTCTTCAGTAATGCCATCAAATTCAGTGACAAGGGTGAGATTCGCCTGGATGTGGATTTCACTGTGGAAGGGGAAANTGCCGGNGTGTTGCGGGTGCGAGTGAGCGACCAGGGCACCGGCATGAGCCAGGACACNCTNCGCCACCTTTTTCAGGACCANTTCATCGAAGATGGTCAGGACCTGTATAGCTCAAGCCATACCGGATTCGGCCTGCTGGTCTGCAAGGGGCTGATTGATGCCATGGGGGGCNCTATTGGTGCNGAAAGTGTGCTTGAGGAAGGCTCCACCTTCTGGTTTACCGTTCCCGTGCAGGTACAGCCGGATATGCGTGAGTCGCAAAGCCTGATTCGGGCGCTCAATGGCGCCCAGGGCGTGATTGTGGGNGCCGCCACNGGCACGGTTGCNTGTATGCAGGAAGAGCTTGAGGCCCTGGATTGNCAGTGCTCTTCTGCCATGGGGTACGATCATGCGCTGCAGGCGTTGCGAGCAGGCCACCGGGAGCAGAGTGATTTTGACTTGTTGTTTGTCGACACCTGCTCACGGCCGGAATTNGCCTTGAATCTGTGTCGCAACGTGCTGGAAGACCCCAGCCTGCGGCCGGTAAAACTGGTGTTGCTTGCCACCATCGAAGAGCGTGGGTTGCCGGCCATACAGAAGCTTNTCGACAAGCATGATCTGGTCGTGCTGGTGCGTCCGTTGCATCGCAGCAGCCTGCGCCTGGCNCTGTCCCGGCTGGTGGGGCTGCAGCGTCATCAGCCCGTGCAGGANGCCCGAACCGAAACACCGGAAGAGCGTCAGCGTCGCAAGCGTTTCCGTTTGCTGCTGGTAGAAGATAACGAAGTGAATCAGTTGGTGACCCGGGGCATGCTGAGCAAACTCGGTTACCAGGTGAAAACCGTCAGCAACGGGGAAACCGGACTGGCGTTNATGGAACAGGAACCNTTTGATCTGGTGCTCATGGATTGCATGATGCCGGAGATGGATGGTTTTGAAGTGACGCGGCTGTTGCGCGANCTTGAAGAGCGCGAAGCCCGTGATCGCACNCCGGTAGTNGCGATCACTGCCAACACGGCAGAAGGGGTACAGGCCCGCTGCCTTGCGGCAGGCATGGATGACTTTTTGGCCAAACCCGTGCACCTGGATGCGCTGGAAACGGTATTGCGACGCTGGCTCCCTGAAGAGCCACTGCGGGATGGGGACGAAGAATGACAAGAAAGGCCCTNCTACTGGGAGCAACAGGACTGGTGGGCAATGCCTGCCTNGAAAGCCTGTTGGNCAGTAATGAATATGATCTGGTGAGAGTGTTATCACGGCGCGAGCTCGATCTTGAACATCCCAAGCTTGACTGCCGCGTTGTCGATCTCGATGACATGGAAGCCTGCGCCGAGCAGTTCCAGGTCGACGACGTTTTCTGCTGTCTGGGCACAACCATGAAGAAGGCCGGCTCCCGGCANGCTTTCCGCCATGTGGACCATGACNTGGTACTGCTTGCCGGCAAGCTGGCCTTGCGGGCANGGGTACAGCGTTTTCTGGTGGTGTCGGCGATTAACGCCAATGCGCGGTCCCCGTTTTTCTACTCACGGGTAAAAGGGCAGGTGGAGCGTGGCCTGAAAGAGCTGGGACTGCCCTTGCTGGCGATCTTCCAGCCCTCGCTGCTGCGTGGCGAGCGGAAGGATAAACGCCCGGCAGAAGACTGGGNTAACCTGCTAAACCGGGTTGTNGAGCCCCTGACCCGCTGGACCGATGCCCACTGGCTGCCGGTGGATGGCAGCAAGGTCGCCGACGCGATGGTCGGCATGGCNATCGACGGGCCCGACACGGGGCTCTACACATTGCGCTATCGGGATTTTCTGGTCTATGCCGGAAAGTTCCGCCAGCAACGGGAGGCGAGCCAGTAATTGGCGCGCGATCAAATCTGTTTTAAGGAGTCAGCATGAGNTTTGTGACCTGTGATCTGTGTGATGACAACGCCGACATCGTGTCAGTGGTAACCGGTTTTAACTGGTTCAGTTTTGNCGGGCGTAGTGCATTTGGCGGTGAGATTGTCACCGTGAAATGNTTTGAGGATAACAGTCAGGTCAAAGCGCATCTTGGNACGGATGGCAANGGTAAAGTGCTGGTCGTCGATGGCGGTGGCAGTCTTCGCAATGCACTGATTGGCGACATGATCGCCGAGAACGCGGTCAAGAATGGCTGGGAAGGTGTCATTATCTATGGCGCGTGCCGAGATGTGGATGCACTGGCAAAGCTGGATCTCGGGGTGGTCACGCTGGGCTGTGTGCCGATCAAGTCGGTGCGTCGCGATGAAGGGCAGCTGAATATCGATATCACCTTTGGCGGTGTCACCTTCCGTCCGGGGGAATACGTGTACGCGGACAACAACGGGATTATTACGGCGCCTAAATCGCTGGTCTGACTTTCAGACGCCGCCGGATGGCTTTGCGGCTATCCGGCGAGGCGTTCAACCGGGCAGTCGCGCAGGGCGAAGCCCGAAGCTCTCGAGTGACTGCATGTCACGCAAATACAGCATCAGGCCGGCTTCTGCTTCAAGCCGACTGTCATAGGGCCCTTCGACCGTGTTTTCCCGGGTGCTGAAGTACCAGTTGGGCCCCTGGCTGAAGAAACGGTCACTACGGAACCAGGTCCGGCTGGCGGCATCGTCTTTTCGATAGTCCATATCTTGCTCCTCTCACGGTCAATGCTCACCGAAATTAGCACTACATGAAATTGCATCACCATCACCGCTTATCCAAACTATCCGTATGGCTAATTAATGCTGATACTGTGTGGGTGAAAGGTGCTAGTTGCCTTCTGCGGAGATAGGCGGAGGCGGAGAGAGGCTTTTGCTGTTGTCCCGTATCACGAACCCGGATCTGATCCCTGTTTTTGTACCGGCAATCTGCTATAAAAAGCGAAAGGAAACGACAACGGGCCAAGCCCGGGAATACACAGGGAACGTCCATGCTCAAGTCTATTCAGGTGGCCGATTACATGAGCCGCCGCGTCATTACCGTTTCGCCTCAGCAAACTGTCCATGAAGCGATCGCTGTTTTACTGGAACACCGCATCTCCGGCGCACCGGTGGTGGATGAAAATGGCGCATTAGTCGGTATGTTTTCTGAGTCCGACTGCCTCAAGGGGGCATTGGAAGCGAGTTATCACGGCACGGAAATCGGTCCCGTTAGTGACTATATGACGGTGGACCTGCAAACCGTTACCGGCAAGACATCTATTCTGGATGCGGCTGAAATCTTTCTGGCAGACCATCGCCGCCGTTTACCGGTGGTAGAAGATGGCAAGCTGATTGGCCAGATCAGTCGTCATGATCTGTTGCGGGCGATGGATGATTTTGCCCGCAATACGCATTGATTTCTGGACCATGGATCTTCGTGATGGAGATCCTTTATCAACCCAAGGGGGAGCACCATGAACCAGCCTTATCAGGCACCTAACGCAGATGTTGCTGTGACCAACAACGAGACCTACCAACCCAAATTTCTATCGCTGTCCGGGCGTATTGGCCGGATGCGGTATTTTGTGTATGCCACCGGCCTGACTTTCCTGTTCTACGGGGTGATCGGCATTGCGGCTGCCATCCTGATCCCAGGTCTGGCATCAGGCGGGGAGGCCGCCGCTGGCGTCGGCGCAATGATTTTGGGCCTGATTGCCATCGTCGGAATGATCGCGGTAATGGTGTTTGCCTGGGGCTTTATGGTGCGTCGCCTGAACGACATCAATGCCTCCGGATGGCTGAGCCTGTTGATGCTGCTTCCGTTGGTGAATTTTGTGCTGGCGTTGATCCTGATTTTCAAAAAGGGAACGGAAGGCGGCAACAACTATGGTGCTGCGCCAGCGGATAACAGTGGCGCAGTGAAAGCGTTGTTTGCCGTGTTACTGGTCTTGATGATTGGCTATTTTGCGGTGGTCATGCCCATGTCAATTGCCGCGTACAATGACTACTTGCAGCAAGCCCAGTCAGCGCAGTTTGAGTATCCGGATTACTAGGGAACCTCTGAGTAACTCCTTGCATGCTCAGCGTGACCTGGAGCGTGCAGCTGTTGTGTCTTGCCTCGACGGTAAGGGTGGCTCCCTTTCCTAGAGGCAAGGCGCAGCAGATGTGCGCTCCAGGCCGCGCCCTTCGGGTCTTCCA
>PAJO01000033.1 GCA_002706085.1 Alcanivoracaceae bacterium
CCTGGTAATTGGTGAATGCCTGGCCTGCCGGGATCCGGTTCCATATCACTAACAGTCGCTCGCGGCTGACATGATTGCGGTATTGGTTGCGGATGAGTTTTTCCAGCAGCGCCACTTGAGCATCGCTGAACTGGTTTTCCTGTATCAGAATGAGCGTCTTGCGCATGGGGTGTCCTCCGGGTGAATCCTCAATCTAGGGGATCAGGGAGGGCGTGTTGATGCGCGTCGAGGCCAGTTATTGATATTTATGGCCAAATGGACATAAATAGCAGAATGGACACCCTTACCAGTACCCGTTCAATTTCCAGCGTCAATCTCATGGTCAGCCTTGGCCGGGAGAAAGGACTGTCAGTGGCGCAATGCCTGGAAGGCACAGGGATCTCGGCACAACGGCTGGATGACCCTGGATGCATGGTCACCGGTGCCCAGGAGCTGCAGGTGATTGAGAACCTGGTCACCCTGCTACCTGAGGCGTCGGGCCTGGGTATCGAGGCGGGGCTGCGCTATCAGCTCACCACCTTTGGTATCTGGGCATTCGCCATTATCAGTAGCCCCACGGTGAGGGCGGCCATCGAGGTGGGACTGCGTTTTACTCAGCTGTCTTTCGTGCTGGTGAAATTTGCCTTTCGGGAACAGGCAGGGCGGGCGGAAATCACCATGGATGTCTCCCACATTCCTGCCCACTTGAGACAGTTCGTATTGGAACGGCATCTGGTCATTTTTATGCTGCTCAGCCGGGAAATGATGGGCGACGAGTTGATGGCCCCCAAGGAGATTCACCTCACCCTGGAGAGTCTGCCGTTCAAGGTCATGCCCCCGGCGTTGAGTAACTGTCGATTGGTGCTCGGTAGCGAGGATAATCGCATTGTGCTGGACCCGAGCCAGCTTTCGCGCGCCGTCCCCAAGGCCAACCCCGCCACCGCAGAGTTCTGTCTGCGCCAGTGTGAGGTCTTGCTGGACCGGCAACGTCGACAAACCGGTTTTCCCAGTAAAGTGCGCAGCATGCTGATCGGTCGGGTGGCGGACATGCCATCACTTGCGGAAGCGGCGGCACTGTTCGACATGAGTACGCGCACCTTTCGTCGGCGTCTTGCGGAGCAGGGCAGTGGTTACCGGGAATTGATGGAAGAGATTCGCGAAGGGGTGGCTATTGAGTTGCTGGAGACGGCAGGTTTGAGTGTGGAGTCGGTGGCAGAGCGTCTGGGTTATGCGGAAACGGCCAGCTTTATTCACGCGTTTACCCGCTGGACAGGCATGACGCCGGGCAAGTATCGACATTCGTAAAGGCCGCCAAGGCGTGATCCCGGTGGAGTCATTGTAGCGGCTTGCCGTGTCACTCGTTGTCCAAGCTCATTCCTTTGGAGTCCACCAGTGTCTATCGGCATCCATCCCCCTTGTATGAGTTTTGGTGTAACCAGGCTAATTATTATTAGCAGGGCTCAGTAAATAAGCCATGAACACACCCATGCATCATTGGCGTATGTTGGCTCAGGTCCGCGCTCACGCTTCCTCCGGGGATCTCAGTGACAGAAAATCAAAGGGGGATGATATAGGGAATGGGGGAAGGAATCATCGGGTGACACAGGGTGATCCGAATGGCAATACCGGATCGGAATTCATGAAGGGAAATGATCGCGGTTAAATGACGATGGAGTTAGGGGGGCTTTAGCGGTAAAAATCAAAAGGACGCGCAATGCGCGTCCTTGTTCTAGGGTCAGGGTGAACAAGCCGCATCCGGCAGTTGATTGATCCACTCACGAATCAGGGCAACGCCTTCTTGATGGATCACACTGCGGCCCAATTCCGGCATCTTGTGTCTTGGGTCGGTGGTGTTCATGCGGAACAGCAGGTAGGACTCCTCCGCTGCGCCGGGGACTACATCGCCCAGGGGGTAATCCGGGCTGCCACCGGCAACCGGAATCTTGCAGGCGCCGAATCGGGTCGGGTCATCTGCGTATTCGCGGTTGTATTCCATCTGCAAACCACTGCTGCCGGCCGGGCCTGCGTACAGGGGCTCAGGCAGGGTCAGTTCGGAGCGGTGACAGTGGGCACAGTTGATGTCCAGATAGGCCTTGGCGGCATCATGCAGGGCTTCCGGCGCCAGCAGTGCGGGGTCCTGGGCGTTGCTGAAGAGCGGCGCTTGTGACACCTCGCTCATGGATTCAGGCAAACCCTCCAACACACCCTGTTCTTCCCAGTAAGCCAGCTGGTTCCTGTTGTAGCCTTCATAGTCGAAGTCTTTGTTCAGGTACCGGGCCTTTGGACCGATGGGTTTGAAGATCGGTTGACGTTGATCCTCCGAGCCTTGCAGCAGCGGTACCACCGAGTGACAGGAAGTACAGGACGAGGCTTTGGGCACCGCATAGGTGAATGTCAGTGTCTGACCGTTATGCTGCGTGGTCATGTTCTCGACGCTTTTGCCCGCGATGGCCAGAGACGCATCCGCTTCCGAGTCCCAGTAATACGGGCGTGCGACCCAACCGTTGTCACGGTGAATCAGCAGGCGGGTTTCAATGATGGTTTCGTTCTCGCCACGGTTGGCGGTGTCCGCCGGCATGGCAAAAGTTTTCACCAGCACGGTGCCCACGGGGAAATCGAAGGCTTCGTGTTCACTGTAGGTGGCTTTTTCCCCTTCAGGAATGAACACAAACCGGTATTTGCTCGCGTAGTCTGTGAACAGCGGGGTCGACAGGTCATAGGGAATGCCGCCGGTGTTCGGGTTCCGGGTCGGGTCGGTACTGTCTACGAACAAGTTGTAGTCCGATAGTTTGGGGCAGTTCTCGCTCAGCAGGGCGCCCCAGTTCACACCTGAACGGGTGCCACCGCATTCGGCGCTTTCGGTCGGTTCAGAAGGCGTGCCGGGCACATAGGTGACGTCGTCATCTTTATTAATGGTGAGCCCGTCTTTACCGATGTCGACATCACAGGCTGCGAGAGCAGACACCGCTATTGCAAAGACCAGGGCTTTGCGTGCTGGGTTGCTAAATTTTGAGTTGCTCATGGTAACCACTCACTCAATCAATTCTCGTTGCGCATGGTGTGGCTGATCAGAGGCGAACGTCTGTTCGCCTCATGCACATGCCAGCGGGATTAAAGTGCGCAAGCCGCTTCAGAAAGATCATCACCAGTACAGCCGTAAGCCACACCGTTGATGCTGACGGTGGCAGGGGGCAGGCGATTGTGCGCGCAGTTCAGGAGAGAGGAGCCGATCATGGGCTCGATCAGCAAGCTGGGAACGGGGGCAGTGAAACCCGCATTCCAGTTGTTGGGATCCAGGGGATCGGTGCCGAAAACCTGGCCGGTGTTGACGTCGTCGTAGGTGGTGGCCGGGTTGCCGTTGACATTATTGTTGGCACAGATCTGGTCTTCCTGGCCGTAGGGCTGATAGCTTACGCCGTCTGCCTCAGCTTGTGAGCCTGCGGGAATGAAGTCCTGGAACGCTGCCAGTTGCCCGGCGTTGGCAAGCAGTTCACCCACACCATCATAGAGAATGGCGGGGAACACCTGGGCCATGCCGCTGGCGTTATACGGGGAGGTATAGCCGTTGATGATATCCATCAACAGCGTGCCTTGCGGGTTGGTGCTGTTACGGGCAATGAAGTTGTTGTGCGCATAGACGTTGCGGACCAGTGGGGTCCAGCCATTGGTCATGGCCTGCCCATACTTGCTTGGGTAGTTGGCTAGGTCGTCGTCAGCCAGCAAATAGCTGGCGATAGCGATCGCGGTGGTTTCATTATCGGTGATGTCGTTGTTATAAATTTCCACATCACTGGTGGCGAAAACCAGGATACCGGTGCCCGGAGGCGCAATGGCTACTGCGCCGGCCCCGACATTGGGAGCATTGTTGGCGTAGGCGGTGTTATTGAAGACGCGGACATTGCCACCATAGGCATTAGTCAGGCCTGGCAGGTCAAATACCAGAATGCCAGCGGTATTCCCGGTGGCCATGTTGTTATACACATCGGCATTGAGGGTGTTTTCCACTTCGATGCCGGCCACATTGCGTACGGCAACATTGTCACGGATGACCACATCTCTGGACTGGCCGACATAAATACCTGCATCCGCAGAGCCAGCGGCATAGTTGTTTTCCAGCAGGACATTCTGCGACTGCAGCGGATACAGGCCATAGGCGCCATTATCCGATTCCAGCGGCCCTTCCCAGACGGTGGCGGTGTAAGCGAAATGCACACCGCTGGCGTTGGTCACCTTGATGGCGTTTTTGTTGGATTCATATACGCCAAAATCACGGATGGTCAGGTTGGTACCACCTTCAAAGCGGATGGAGTCATCACCGGTGGAATTGCTGAAATCGAGCTTGGTCTCTTTAATGCCGTAGCCGGTTAAGACCACGCCGCTGGCACTGGTGACGGTGATGGTTTCAGAGACCGTAAATTCCCCTCGGGGGAGGACCACGACGGCGTTTTCCTGTACCTCGAAGAGGGCAACCAGCAGTGCTTCGGTAATATCGTCGCCACTCTGGGCATCTGGGGCCACAAAGATAGCGTCACAGGGAAAGGCGAAGCCCGAGGTGCTGGCGCCAGCGTCACAGCTTTCGACGGCGCCTGAGTTACCGGTACTGCCACTGCTCTGAGTGTGGGTGATCTCGTCACCATCGTTTACTTCGACACAGCCTGACAGCATCAGTGAGCTGGACAACATGCCAGCCGCCAGTGCCGGCAATGCTTTGCGGCTCATCCGGATCTTTATCATGGTGGTTCTCTCCCGACTTGTTATTGTTCCAGCCTGAGCGCCCAGGGTGGCGCTAAGAATTTTGTACTAGGAGAAACAACCTATAGAACGCGGGGAGACAGGCTCAAAGAGAAGTGCTGTGCAAACCCGAAAAGCGCTGTGCAATACGTGACAGGCACTATGCAAAAGTTGAAAAACCCACTGAGTAAATCCTTTAACTGTATGTTTTTATTGGTGAATTAAGGTTTGTTGCGGATTGGTGGAAATAGCTCAAAGCAAAGACCATTCCGTAGCAGTGTCGGTTACTCGCTGGGCTCCCCGTCTTGTCTGGCGTTCCTTCGCTGTGTGCGCTGCGGTAAATCTGTATCAGCAGCTATCGCGCCGCCACCGAGCGTAGCGAAGGAACGCCCGCAGGGCGGCCCGAAGGGTGAGCGGAGCGACTACGGAAAAGGGGGAGGATTGATCGGGTTTTTTCCGGGAATCGGCGAAGAACCAACCTTCAGGTTTGTGACGTGAGGGTTAGTCGTCGGCCGGTGGCGCTTTCTTTACGGTTGGGGTGCTGGCAAAGGGGGCAGGGGCAATACGCGGTCACGCTTGTTGGCGGGACTGACGATATTCGGTTGGGGTCTGCTGTGTGAGCTCCTTGAAGGCCCGGTTGAACGAGCTCAGCGTGCGGTAGCCGATATCCAGCGCGATGTTCTGAATCGGTGTGGCCGGTTCGCTGACCAGTCGATCGCAGGCTTCTTCAATGCGCATCTGGTTCACGTAGTCGTTGAAGTTACGATAGTTGAAGGTCCCGTTGATGATGGCTCGCACCCGATATTCGGGAAGAGACATCCGGTCGGCCAGCTTTTTCAGGGTCAGCTTCTCGGTGCGATAGAAGTGTTCCTGTTCCATGATCTGTTTGAGCTGGGCTGCGATCTCATCGGTTTCGTCTTGTGTGTGGTTTTCTGCTTCGGCAGTGCCTGGCAGAACCTCAACATCGCTGCTGGCAGAGACCGGAGGCGCTTTCTGCAGATCCAGCAGCACGCCTTCCTGTCCTTTGAGCAACAGAAAGCCGACCAGCAGGGTTGCAACGCCGACCATTCCGGCCACCAGGTGGCTGGTATCCAGCCCGTGATTGAGGGACACGGTTACGCACAGCAGGGTCGCCCCGACGGATACCAGCAGGGCGATCCGCAGTTTTCGTCTGCCCTCGACCAGATCATTGCGCCAGTGTATCGCGGTGATCCACAAGCCACTGAGAATCAGAATGTACTCGGCGAACTGGGGAATCTTGAACCACAGCCCGTGTAGCCACCAGGCCGCGTCAGGATCCGCCCCACCGAAGGGCCGACTCAAGGCTGGAGGAATAAAACTGTACAGGGCCAGGGCTACCCAGGCCCGGTGCGCTTTTGCTTCAGGCTTGGGGGAAAAGGCAAGCAAGCACAACAACCAGAATGCGGCAGGCAAGGTTGTCATCACGTCGCCCAGCAGCCACTGGAATTCGGGTTCTGCAACACGGCTCAGCAGGAAGGCGGCGGCGGCGATCAGCACCCAAAGAAAGACCTTGCCGACCAACAGGTGTCTGAAGTCGCGCAGGACCACCAGAAACACAACCGCAAGGCAGCCCAGACTGAAGCCAGTGAGTAGTTGCATGCTCACTCAATCATTTTCTCGTTCTTGTGGAGCGCCAGAATAGCACCAAGCACGCTCGCGAATCTTTCCGTGCTTCCGGGAAAACGGTGGGCTTATCGTTTTATGTGGCCAGTGGTTGGTACGGCATTGAGGGTAGATTCGGGCAGGCAGCTCGCTGTGAGCCAATCACTGTTTGCGTTGTAAATACGCTTTGGCTGCCCGGTGCCCACTACAGTCTGAGCACACGATCATACCAAGCGCGGTGCTGCCAGCGAACCGCGCGTTGGCCATGGTCAGGCCTGATGTCAGGCTTTTCTTTGAAACGAAAATACGGCAGCAACCTCGAGCCTTGGCGTGTGCGATAGCGGTGTGATGATTGTCAGCAGTACCGCCAGCAATAGCAGGCATAGGCCAAGGGGCATTGCTATGCCGTGAATGGCAACGATTGCCAGTCCGGCCTGCTATTGCAGCGCTGGGGAATGCTCTTGCTGGGTCGTAAGTGCCTGGCTGACATGCCGGGTGCTCAGGCCTAACCGGTGCAGCGTATGCATGATTTCCAGCCGGGTCTGGCCTTTGCCCCGCGTCAGGGCCTGCTGCCGTTCCTGGCTTAGGTTGGGTTGCGCCAGGGCATGGGTGAGGCTGGAGTGAGCTTTTTGTAGCGCGGCAAGGGCGCCATGGTGATGGCCTTGAAGGCGGTACAGATCTGCCAGGTTCTGGTAGCCCACGACCAGGGCGGCAACGATTTCTTCCGGGTCCAGCCAGTGCTGGAGCAGGGTGTTGGCCCGTTCGCAGGCGCTCAGGTAATGGCGCTCTGCGGTGTCGTAGTGGCCTTGGCCAAAGGCCGCGTTGCCTGCCTGGGTACCAAACTTCCACTTTTCCATGTGGCTCTCCTGAGGGTCGACACCGGCAATAACCGGAGATGTTGTTATTGTTGATAATCATTATCGATTGATGGTCGCGCAACCCGATAACGGTTTCAAGGAAAATTTTCGCTCTGTGCTGGCCCCTGGCTTAGGCGTGTTCCGAAACTGTGGGTTACGGATAGGTCGAAGGCGCCAGGCCTTTGACGTCTTTCCAGTCCACTTCGAACATTTCACCGGGGCCGGCATCCATGATGATGTAGAAGGGCTGCTTCGGCAGGGGGAATTGCAGGCGCGATTGCTTGTCCAGTTTGTCGTTCACCAGGATGGTGTTGTCGTAGTCCAGCACGGTCATGGCGATGCCATTGGCGGCGCTGCCGTCATGGAATTGGCCGGTGCAGGTAATGTCTGTGCCGGTGAGTTCACAGCGGCATACCGGGGTGTGGGCGATCGCCGGACTGCACAGCTGCAGGGTGACAATCAGGGCGGAAAACCGCGGGACGAATTTCATGGTCGCTCCTTGATAAAGGTGGCCAGGCTTGGTGACAGACGTTCGATGGCGAGTGGCTGATGGTGAAAAGTGCCGTCGTTGCCTTTCACCGTTAGCCACAGGTCATCGGCCAGGGTGGCAGCCACAGGGATGGGGATCTGTACGGTCTTTTCTTCGCCGCGACCAAAGAAGGCATTGCCAGCGGCGGTAGTGCTGCGTGGCTCGCGTACCTTGAGAAAGGCCTGGCGAATCTCGCCCTGGCAGCGCTCGCAGAAGCGGATCACGAACTGTTTCAGGGGCACGTCCAGGGCAAGAATGTCCGGTGCTGCCTGCTCTTTTTCTGCGATCACGAAGGTCCAGGGGCCGATCTCGCCGCTTAAGGCATCGTCTCGCAGCAGCGGCTTCTGGCCGGAGCCGGCCAGTTGCCAGGCGAATACGGTTAGCGGCAGGGCAATGACGGTCAGGGCCACGGCGATTTTTGCCGGGCCGGCCGGGACCGGGTCGGCGGCCACGGGAATGCGCGTTTTACCGGCGGCGTTTTTTCGCGCCGGGCGCTGGGGTTTGACCGGTTGCCAGGGCCAGCGGGGCAGGGCAAAGACCAGAGCGACACCGGCCAGGGACAGCCAGCCGAACCAGGTGACAGAACCAATGCTGAAACGCCATTGCACAATGGCCAGGCTCAGGGCGACGGCCAGTAGCCCCCAACCCAGCACGCGTGCCAGACGGGCCGCAGTCGGAGACAAGTTGCGCCGCAGCAGGTGTTTACTGTGCTTGGGCATGGCCAGTGCCAGTGCCACAAAGCCGGCGAAGGCGCACAGTAAGAGCGCGAGATTCAACAGGGTCATACGCCACCTCCGGGCATCAGCCACCAGACCAGGGCAAGGCACAGCACACTGCTGAGCAGGATGCCCAGCCAAACCGTGCGAAGCCGCCGGGTATTGAAGGCCCAGATGATAATCAGCGCGTAGAAGATAAAGCTGAGCATGGTGCTGGCGCCAATGGCTTCGGCCTGGGGGATTGGCCAGAGCAGTGCCAGCAACAGAGACAGCAGGGAGGACAGCACGTAGCCGCCCACAAATGCGGCCAGCACCCGGGAAAATACCGCCCAACGGTAGCGGGCACTGTCGGTAAAGGCTCGGCGGAGCAGGGCGGTCATGCGGATTTCTCCATCCGGGCCGGGTGTGTCGTCGGGTTGGCCTTGCGTTCATTGGCGAGCCAGCGGCGGCGTACCTTGATGGCCATCCAGCCGAAGGCGATACCCAGACCGAGCATGCTCAGATCAAAACCGGCCAGCACCCATTCTCCGGCGGGCAAGGTGAGGCCCAGGTGCTTGTCGGTGGTGAGCAGGTTGAGTAGCGGTATCAATGCAAAGGCGGCTGCGGCAAGCCAGAGAATTTCCACCCAGGCTTTGCGGATGTCGCGGAAGCAGGCATAGAGGAAGGCCTCGCCCCATAACAGGAACAGCACATTGGCTTCCCAGTTGGCGCGCTCGGCAATGTCTACCGGCAGTAGGCGGTTGGCCCAGAAGTAGCCGGCGACCCCGAGTGGCAAGCCGGCGATGGTCGCCACGTTGAGGGCTTCGATAAGGCGCATGTTAATGCTGCCGGTGCCGGGGAGTTCGTGTTGCTTGCGGCGTTTGACCGTCCACAGCACCAGGCCGGTGGCGATCATGGCGCAGCCGAGCAGGCCTGCCGCAAAGTACAGCCAGCGCAGCCAGGGGCCGGCAAAGCGGCCTTCGTGCAAGGCGGTAATCACCTGGCGGGTACGCGAGGTGGGCGTGCCGTAGGGGGCGCTTGGCAATGCCTCGCCCGTGTCGGCGTTAAAGACCTGTTTTTCGCCGTCGTACCAGCGGAGTTCGTTCACATCAATCCGGCTGATTTCTACCCGGGGGGCTTCGCCGGTGTCTTGCTGGATCAGCAGGGATTTGACCTGCCCTTCGCCCCAGGCGGCATCGGCACTGGCCAGCATCTCGCTGAGTGGCGCTTGCGGGCGGCGTGCGGCCTGGTGGTCGTGGTTCTGGGCATACAAATCATCGAAATACTGATCGCGGCTTTCCCGGTCCGGGCCGTACAGCACAGCCATGCTGGTGGGCATGTAGGTGGTGTCGAAGAACACCAGCCCGGAGTAGGTGATCATGATGAAGAACGGCAGGGCCATCACGCTGATCACGTTGTGTGCGTCCAGCCAGCTGCGTTGCCCTTTGCCGGGGCGGAAGGTGAAGAAGTCCTTGAAAATCTTTTTGTGGGTAATGACCCCGGTGATGATGGCCATGAACATCAGCAGGGTGCAGATGCCTACCAGATAATAGGCCAGCAGCAGGTCCATGTAGTGCAGGCGATAGTGCATTTCATAGAGCAGTTCGCCGCCGCCGGTGGCCCGCACCGGGGTGCTTTCAAGATGTTCGCCGGTGAGCGGGTTGAGGGTGGCATTGCCCCGCGCGCCGTGGTCATGGCCGGGCTCGGGCAGATCCTCCCAGCGAATCGAGAAGTCCTGCCAGCCGCGACTGAGGGGGGAATAGTGAGGCAGGGTAATGTCCCAGTTCGCGGCGTTGGGTGCCCGCTGTTCCAGCTGGTCGAGGGCCAGCGAGATCATCTGCGCGCGCTCGGCGGTGGGCAGCGCTTCCACTAATGGACGCTCCGGTTCCATCCAGCGGGTGATTTCGTAGTGGAAATACCCGGCGGTGCCGGTCACAAACATGAAAAACAGCACCCAGCCCACCACCAGTCCGGTCCAGGTGTGCAGCCAGGCCATGCTTTGTCGGAAACCTTCTTTCATACCCTGCGGGATGACCTCGTATTCATAACCAATAAAAAACCGCCCCGACCGGGTGGCCGGGGCGTTGCTTGTCAAAGGAGCTTGCCCGAGGGTGTATCGGGTTTGGGCCTCTTGTTTTCTTACCCTCGTATTAGATAGACGAACGAGAGGGGCAAAAGGTGAAGCCAATCCTGATATTTTTTATAGTTTCTTATGGCCGGTAGATTTACATGTCCCGTCGATGGTTTGTGGCAGGTGCAGGGCGACGCTGCGATGACCTGATTGCGTGCCAGTGATCGACGTAATGGCCATGTTGCTCTTGTATTGCGTTCCCGTTGTGTCGAGTCGGCCCCGCTTAACGCAGAAGGCAGCCCGTGGGCTGCCTTCGTGGTCAGTCTGATCAGGGTGGCATCAGAAGTTATAGCGCACATCCATGTTGATGGAGCGGCCGGGTTCGAGCAGGGTTTCCACGGTGGGGAACTCCTGGCCGTAGCTGGCGCGTTCGGTGTATTCCTCATTGTTCACGTTGTCCACGGACAGGCGCAGGGACAGGGCGTCAATGGGGGTGTAGTTCACGTAGACGTCCACCACCGTGTAGCTGTCCTGCTTCTCTCCGAGGCCCCGGGATTCAAGGTCGTCGTTCTCCAAGGCGATTTCGGCGGTCAGGCCCAGTGCCCACTGGGTGTTCGGCCAGTTCAACTCACCGCTAATGGCTACCTGCTCTCCCAGCGGGACGGTAAAGTAGTTGCCGTCGTAGGAGGTGGCATACTCATCGTCCATTTTCGAATCGATGTCGGCATAGGTCACTGCCAGGCGACCGAGCGGAGCACGGTAGCCGAGGGTGGCATCAAAGCCGTCGATGTCGAAATCGGAGTACAGATCCGGGCCGCCGCCCCAGGTGGGTACCCGGGCATCACGAATGCCGGTTTCGAACTGGTTGGCTTCGGCGAAGAAACCGTTCCAGTTGGCCTTGAAGCCGACGGTGTGGTTGTGGGCCTTCACCGGCATCATGTCGCCGTAAACCCAGGCGCCGTTGAGGATGAAGTTTTCGGCAAGAGCGGTACCGCCCCAGACATCGGCATAGCCGGCATTGATAGCAAAGTGCTCGTTGAAGTGGAATTCGGCGAACACATTGGAGCTGGTGCCTTCGTCGTCGTGTTTGGAGTCGTCGGTGCCGGTGAAGTCTTGCTGGTCATAGCGCAGGCCATAAGAGAGGTCCAGGCGCTGGAACAGATTCTGACGGATCTGCACAAAGGCACCGGCGTTTTCGGCGCTTTCTTCCAGATCCGGGTCACCGGCAAACTGGAACACCGCACTGTCATCGTAGTAGTCCAGACCGGCGGTGATATCCACGAAACCGGTGTGGAAGGTGTTCTTGGCCGTAGCCGAGGTGCTTTCGGTGATGCCGGTATAGACCACAGTGGTGGTCGGTGCGGCCAGCGGGTTCTCGCTGGTTTTCAGCTCGGTTTCATTGTTGGCAACGGTGATTTCCGGATTCCAGAAACCACTGCCGGTGAGACGGCTGTACCCCAGCACGGTGTTCTGGCGGGTCAGGTCGTAGTTGCGCGAATCCGGCACTGGACGCCCTGCGGTGAGAGCGGAAAAGTTGGCGCGATAGGGGCGCTCGGAATCGTCATTGACCTGTTCGTGGCTCAATTCGATGCGGCCCATGTCTTCGTTTTCGTAGGCCAGTTTGGCCAAACCACTGACCAGGGCTGGCTCGGTATAGAGCACTTCGTCGCCATTGCCGTCTTCGTAGTTGTCACCGTCGACCTGCTTCACGTAACCCAGTGCTTCAAAACCATTGCTGCGGCCAAACAGGGAGCCTGCGGTGGTCAATACATCCCCGTTGGTCGCGTAGCGTCCATGCAGAAATCCCCCGAGGTTATCGCCAGGGGCGAGCATGTCAGCCACGTCGACGGTTTCATATTTCAGGGCACCGCCCAGTGCGCCAGGGCCGTCGTCGGCAGCGGCGACACCGGCAGAGGCGCTGACAGATTTCAACAGCGAAGGATCAATCAACGTGGTGGCGTTGTGGTGAAAGATCTTGTTGTTCTGGCGCGCGCCATCCACAGTCACCAGCAGGGCGGTTTCTTCCACGCCACGTACGTAGACTTTCTCGTTAATGGGGATGGAGCCACCCACAGATACAGACGCTTCGTTACGGAACAGGTCCTTGGTGTCCTGGGGCTGCAGGCGGGTGATGTCGGCATAATCGTAATCGACGATGTCTTGCGGACTTTGCTGGGTGACGGTCACGTTAACCGGGTCCAGGACATTGGCGGCGTTGTCGTCTGCACCACGCAGGGCAAAGGAACCATCGCTCTGGCGGCTGGCGGTCATACCGGTGCCGGAGAGCAGACGGGTAAGGGCTTCTTCTGGCGTATAGCTGCCTTGCAAGCCGGGGCTTTGTTTGCCCGCGGCCAGTTGCATGTCGCCAGCGATCAGTACGCCGGAGGCGCTGGAGAATTGGGTGAGGACGGTGTTCAGCGGACCGGCCGGAATATTGTATTGCTGCGCGCCAGCAGATTCTTCGGCATGGGCGGCCAGCGGCAGGGCCAGCGGCACACCGAGGCCCATGGCCAGGCTCAGTGTCAGGGCGCGCATGGCGGCAGGGGTACGTTGAAAGCGTTTCACGGTATCTCCTCTTGTCAGTATGGGATGTCCCCGGCGCATCCTTTTGACGGGGTTTAACTGACATATCGAACAAGGCGGCTAAAAGCGGAAAATTTTTTTCAGGTTTTTTGTGCCGTTGAGCGAGTGGCTGGTGGTTGCGGCAGGGTGGCAATGGGCGAATGCCGATCTCATCCGTCATCTTGGCATCGCTGGCGGAGATGGGCTCGCGCCCATGTCCGCCCTAGGGCGTGGCGGGTTCGATGCGGGTCCACCACGGCAGGGTCTGGTCGATGCGGATGGGGAGAGCGTTCTCCAGCATGCCCAGTGCCTGCTCGGGGTTGTCCAGCGGGAAGCCGCCAAAGACGCGCAGATCGGCCACCCGGGGTGACAGCTGGATATGGCCGTGTTGGTAACGCCCCAATGTATCAATCAGGTCGGCCAGACGGATGTCTTCGGCGATGATCCTTTTCTTGTGCCAGGCTTGCTGGCTCAGGCGCGCAGGTTCCAGCGGGGCGATGTGGCCCTGGCGGAAACGGGTCTGTTCAAACCGCTTTACGACGGTGCGCTGCTGGTGCCGGGTGGTGATTTCCACAGCACCTTCGTACACCGACAGGAAGGTGTCACGGCCGTCCTGGCGAACAGAAAAACGGGTACCCAGAGGGCGCAGTTCTCCCTGCGGGGTGTAGACCACGAGCGGGCGGGTGTCTGCCCCCGTCTGGATCAGAATCTCACCACGGATCAACTGGATCTGACGCAGCGGGCCTTCCATGAAAGTGTCCACGGCGGAGTCGGTGTTGAGCCATAGCTGGGTGCCGTCAGCCAGCGTCCACTGCTGAATGTCGCCCGTGCCGGTGCGGTACTGCGCCTGCCAGGCAGCGGCGATTTGTGGCAGCGATGTCTGTTGCCAGCTGAACCAGCCCAGCCCCAGCGTGCCGAGTGCCGCGCCCATGCCCTTGATCATGGTGCGCCGTTGCACCCGGTTGGCTCTGGCCTGTTGCAGGGTGGCTTCGGTGTGATCGGGGTGGTTGCCGGCGGCGGCACTGAATTGCTGTTCGATCCGCTCTACCAGCTGCCAGCCCAAAACATGGTCCGGGTGCTGTTTCAGCCAGGTCAGCCAGCGCTGGTTGTCCTTGGGGCTGGCATCGCCGGAACGCAGCAGGGCAAACCAGTCGGCGGCATCGCTGAGTACCTGATGGTCAATGTGGGCGTGGTCTGTCATCACGAGATACGTTTCTCAGCATTGCCAATCGTCTCTGCGGGAGAGTCGCCAAGGATGTGCCCTTCCAGTCTCGCCTGCAGGCGCAGGCAGGCAAGCATGGCTTTGGAAAGATAGTTGCGCACGGTGCGTTCTGAGACATTCAGCCGTTGGGCGATTTCACGGCCGGTAAGGCCATGCACCATGGATTGAAGGAAGGCGTCGGCCACGGGCTCGGGCAGGCGTCGCAACATGGCATCCACTTCGATCAGGGCTTCCATGGCGGCGGTCTGTTGCTCGGCGGAGGGGGCTTCCTGCTCGGGATGGCTGGCCAGCGTGTCCAGCCAGGCCTGCTCGATTTCGCGGCGTCGCCACAAGTCCACACACAGTCCCCGTGCCATCCGGCTCAGGTAGGCGCGGGCGGTGTACTGATTCAGGTATCGGGGTTTGGTGAGCAGACGAATAAAGGCGTCGTGCGCGAGGTCGGCGGCATCATCGGTATTGCCCAGCCGGCGCCGCAACACCTGGTGCAACCAGCCGTGGTATTCGCTGTATAACGTTTCTACGGACAGGGAGTCCTGTATCGCCCCGGACATGATCACGCCCCCAGAGTCTGTGACCAAATAATGAACGGGCAGTCTAAATGGGAATGGGTATCATTACAATGATGTTGTAGGAGGGGGCACGGTTGGAACGTCTCGAGTCGGGCGGAAATCGGCGAATGCCGATCTCCGCCATCCGGGCAGAGCCAGTTTACCGTGATTCGCTTACCATTTTCCTCTTAGCGCAACGGTCCATGAACGAGGTTCCCCCCAGTATTGGCGGCCATAACCAGAATCAATGGCGTTAGCGTAATACTCTTCGTCAAGCAGGTTGTGCAGGTTCAATGCGATGTCCAGCTGCGGGTTGATCTGGTAACGGCCGAAAGCGCCGACGAGGGTGCGGGCGTCTTGCGACATACCCCACTGGCCGTAGCTTTTGGTGCTGTTATCGATGCTAACGCCGGTACTCCATTTTTGACTGGGCGGGGTGTAGCTACCGGAGAGTTTGGTAATGCGAACGGTCTCGTCGTTGTCGTCTTTTTTGTACTGGGTAAAACCGCCCATGATCTGGATGCTTTCAGTCACTCGTCCTGCCAGGCCAAGGTCAAAGCCATCGGTGGTAGTCTTGCCATTGGCTTCATAGCACCAGCCACCACAAGCATTGTTGGCATCAAAAGGAATGCTGGAGTTCAGTAGTGCTTCGTTGTCTTTGCGGATTCTGAAGGCAGTAACGGAGGCGTTGAGCAGTCCGTCGTAAAACTCTCCTTTGAAACCTGCTTCGTAGCTGGCGCCCAGCTCCGGGTCCAGCGTGTTTCCACTGGTGTCTTTGGCCGATTGCGGGTTGAAGATATCCGTATAACTGGCGTAAACAGAGGCCCAGCTGTTCAGGTCATAGGTCAGCCCCATATAAGGCGTAACGATGCGGTCTTCGTCCCGTTCGGTGCCGGAATACTCGTAGTGATACCAGCTCAGGCGACTGCCAATGATCGCTTTAAGGCGGTCTGTTACCGTGAAGTGACCGGCAGCGTAGCCGCCATACTGGCGGGTGATTTGATCGTTGATGGGCTGATTGAGTGTTATCTCAGGGGCGGGGACACTGGTCTGCGGATCAAAGCCATACAGGTTGGTGCTGTAATCCGTGCCGTCGCCGGAGATTCCGGTCCACAACCTTTCTGTCCAGTTGCCGCCGAACACCAATTCATGGCTCCGTCCGAATAATTCCAGTGGGCCTCGCAGGTAGAGCTCAGCATCGTCACTGGTCTCCTTGTTGTACTGTCCCCACCGACTGAAGGTGGCGTCTCCCGTATCGGAATCAAAACTCGACAGGGTGCCGAACAGCCAGTCTGCTTCGGATTTCATGGTGGAGGCCTGCACGATCAATAACCAGTCAGACGGCAGCTGTTGTTCTACCTTGGCACGATAGGTGGTGGCATATTTGTTCCAGCGATTCCAGGCGGGGGCCAGGAAGGTGGAGCGGCTCCAGTCCATGTCGTTACCGGCATTGTCAGAGGGGAGGCCGCTACGGTCCGTGACGTTATCGTAGATATCTTGCGTCTGGATGCTCAGGCTGAGGAGGGTGCTGTCGGTCAGGTCGCCCTCGATGATGGAGTAGAAGACCTTTTTCTTTTCACGCTCCACATCCCGGAAGGACTCTTCTGCCTGGTCAACGGCGACCACGCGAGCGCGGATACGATCTGATTCGGTCAGACCGCCGGAGACGTCTACCACCATGCGACGCAGATCCCAGCTCCCTGCCATCAGCTCGGCGGATGCCTGGTAGTTACGGGTCGGACGTTTGTAGTTCATATTAATGACGCCGCCGGGTTGTCCTGCCCCATTCATGAGGCCCGCTGCCCCCAGCAGGATCTCGGTGCTGTCCAGCAGGGCGCTATCGGGGCCAGCGACCACCCCTCCATCAATACCCGAGGTGGAGGGTAGGCCATCATACTGAATGGCCATGGCATAGCCGCGTGCGGTGTAGCTTCTGCGGTCATCATCGGTGTGTCCAACACTGACGCCGGGCGCGAGATTGAGGATGTCTTCCATATCCTGGGCGCCGAAATCCTCGGCCACTTGATGGGTTACCACGTTAACAATCTGCGGCGTTTCCCGTGGGCTGAGTCGCAGTTTGGTGGTTGAGCTGATTTCTTCTTTTGTGTAAGACATGGAGCTTTCGGTGGATGGGGCGGCGCCATTGCGGGCACCGGCACTGACCTGGATCGGATCGAGCGTGGAGGCCGAGTCCTGCTCAGCACTGATGATCGAGACGGTATTGTTGTCAGAGAACCGGTAGCTGAGGCCGCTGCCTTGAAGCAGCTGATTCAGGCCCTGTTCAACACTGAAAGTGCCCTGAAGACCGTTGCTTTGCTTGCCTGCCACCAGCTTGCCGTTGGTGCTGAGATAGACCCCCGCCTGTTCGGCAAAGGTGTTCAACGCCGCAGCCAGTGAGCCGGCGGGAATATTCAGTGTGACGGACTGGGTTTCGGCCATGGCCTGTTGCGGCAGCATGATCGGCAGCGCAATGCTGGCAAGGAACGCGCTGCCGAAAGTGAAGTGGGTCGCCACGGCTAGCGGTGTTAGCCGGTGCCGGATGGTGGGGAATGTTTGCTGCATGGTGAGGCCTTCCTCCAGGGTAATTTGACAGTTCTATGTCTCTACACGGATGAGCAGAGAAAAAGGGAAAGCACCGGGGAGAAAAGTCTCAGGGTTTGTCGTTTGCACACCTGACCAGGTACAGCGTTAAGGCACGTCTCGTGTCATTGTTCTGGTGTAATGGTGACCCACCAGGGGAACAGGCGCTCCACTTTGACTGGCAAGGTGGCTTCCAGCATGGCCAGGGCGTGGTCGGGTTGGTCGGTCGGGTAGGTGCCGACGACCTGAAGTTCAGCAACCTGGGGGGATACGGAGAGGTGGCCATGCCGATAACGGGCCAGTTCGTCGACCAACGATCGCAACGGAATGTGGTTGGCGATGATCAAGCCGTTCGCCCAGGCTTGGCGGGCATTGTCTGCAGGCTGTGGTTTGCCGATATGGCTGTTACTGAAGGTACTTTGCTGGCCGGCCTGCACCGTTAGAAACTGGCCCTGTTGGGTTCGAATTTCTACGGCACCCTGATACACCGCCAGCAGCACCCGGGAGCTCTGTTGTTGCACTGCAAAGCGGGTGCCCAGGGCGCGCAGGCTGCCTTGGGGTGTGTGAACGACGAAAGATCGCTGCAATGCATCCGGGGCGGTGTCAATCAGGATCTCGCCGTCCAGGAGGGTAATGTTTCGCCCGGTTTCCTGGTAGCGGATGTCAACAGCGGTGGCGGTGTTGAGCCATAACTGGCCACCATCGGCCAAGATCAGCTGGCGTTGTTCGCCGATAGTCGTGTGATGATCGGCGCTCAGGCTGTTGGCGAGACGCTGGCTGACCGAGGCAAGTGGGGTTTGGCGCCAAACCAACCACATTGCCAGCCCTGCGGCGCCGCCGCCCAGTACCTGTCGCCGGCCAATTCGGCGTTGACGAGTTGAGCGAATTATCTGGCTGGCATTCTCTCTGCCTGCCTGTTGCTGGGCGGTAAAAAAACGCTGTCCAACCTGTTCCACATATTGCCAGGCTTGATGATGATCTGGATGTTGATTGAGCCATGCCTGCCATTGCACTCTGTCTTCTGCACTGGCCTTCTCATCAGCCAGAGTGGCAAACCAATGTGCAGCTTCCTGCAGAATTTTATGATCGGGAAGTGCCGGCGTTGCCATTCAGTTCACCGCTTCATGGAAGCGAGCTTCGATCAACACGCACTCCATCATGGCCCTGGCCATGTAATTCTTGATCGTGCGTTCCGATACGTTCAGCTTCAGGGCGATATCCCGATAGGTCAGGCCTTCAATTTGCGAGAGGATAAAAGCGGTTGCCACTTTCTCCGGTAGCCGGCGCAACATGTCGTCGAGTTCGCAAAACGTCTCAATGATGATGGCGCTGTCTTCAGGAGAGATATCCATCTCTTGTGGCCGGGATGCAAGAACGTCCAACCAGGCCTGCTCGATGGACTGCCGCCGCCACAGGTCAATGCATAGCCGCTCGGCAATGGTTCGAAGGTAGCTTCGCGCGGTGTTTACGTTATTCAGGGGGCGAGGCCGGGTCAGTATCCGGATAAAGGTATCCTGAGCCAGGTCTGCGGCCAGGGCATGGCACCCCAGTCGGCGCTGCAACCAGCGCTGCAACCAGGGGTGATGTTCATGGTAGAGCGCTTCGAGTGGTTGCGTACCCGGCGAGGTTCCCTGCGACATCCGCCTTCCCTGTGCATTGGTAAAGTGTAAGGTTTGCACATCCTAAGTGGGAATGGGTCTCATTACAATGTCAGCTGCGGCTGACGGCTAGAAGAGTCAGGTTTAACGGCTTTCCCCGGTGGTGCCAGAGGATGCTGGCGCCGATTTCCAGACCCAGCATTGCCGCGCCAGCAGGAGTGAGGATGGAAATGCCGTCTGGATAGTGTTCCAGCTCGCGGGGCATCACCAGAATGCGAACGTGCTCCTTGCCGGTATCTTCGTTGCGGAACGTCAATTTGCTGCCCAGGCTGGCCACGTTGGCCGGCAGCATATCGGGGACGACAACGGTCGCCCGCTCAAGCTCTCGATACAGAAATTCAATCTGCTCTGATTCGTCGTCGAGCCGCTCCAGCAATGCATAGAGCCGGTCCCTGTCCAGTTGGCTAACGGTAATCGGGGGTAAGGTGGTCATGGTGTTTTCCTGAGTATAAAGCCGAAAAGAGGGATGTGGGCTTCGCCGAACTCCCTGCATCACGGGCGTTCGGCGTCAGGAATGACGGGCAGGGGTGCTCGCAGCCTTCGCAGGGGTGAAGGCTGACAAAGAAAGGGGTTGGTCGCACAGACGGCGACAGGGGGTAAAGCACGTTCTCATAGGGGCAGATTAGCCGGTCGGCGGTTTTTGTCCAGCGATGTTTTTGGCTCAGGCGGGGCCTTTGAAAAGTAGCTGTTCCAGTTCCCTTCGGTTCCGTGCCAGTTGGTCCAGGGTGTAGCCATCAAGGACTTCCAGAAATGCCTGTTGTGCCTGCTGCAGGACGCGTTTGAGTTTGCAGGCCGGATCAATCGGGCAGGGGGGATTGGGGCCGAAGCACTCCAGCAGTTTCAGATTCTCGGTTTGACGCACCAGCCCCCCCACATTGATTGCCTGCGGGGATTGCGCCAGCACCAGGCCGCCACCCCGACCACGCAAGCTTTTGACGTAGCCCAGTTGCGACAGGGTCTGGGCGACCTTGGCCACATGGTTGGCGGAAATGCCGTAGTCGCGGGCGATCTCCTGCACCGTTACCGGAGTATCTCCGCCACGCAGGGAGAGGTGAATCAAGGTGCGCAGCGAGTAATCCGTATGAGTGGAAAGTTGCATGGCATTCGTACCGGGGCTTGACCACGTTAAAAGTGGTATCTAATATGCCTTTTATAAATAGGCATGTAAAATACCACTTTTATTCGGCACGACTACTACCCCAAGGAGACCGCCATGCTCACAGCGTCCCAACTGGCCGTGATCAAGCAAACTGTTCCGGTACTGCAGGAAGGAGGCGAGGCGCTCACTCGTCACTTCTACGAGCGTATGTTTCGGGAAAACCCCGAGGTGTTGCCGTTCTTTAACCCGGCTCACCAGAAAGCGGGCACCCAGCAGCGTGCGCTGGCCGGGGCCGTGCTGGCCTACGCGCAGAACATCGAGACGCCGGAGGCGTTGGCCAGTGCGGTGGAGTTGATCGCGCAGAAACATGCGTCGTTGGGCATTCAGGCAGAGCATTACCCCATTGTTGGGGCCAACCTGTTGGCCTCTATTCAGGAAGTGCTTGGCGAGGCTGCGACCCCGGCGGTAATTGATGCCTGGGGGGCTGCCTATGGCGTGCTGGCGGATATCTTTATTCACCGGGAAAAACAGATCTACGATCACCATCAGCAGGATTATGGCTGGACCGGTTTCAAACGTTTCGTGGTCAAACGCGCTGTTACTGAAAGCGACACGATTCGTTCCCTGTATCTGGCGCCGGAAGATGGCAAGTCACTGCACCCTCATCTGCCGGGGCAATACATCACCGTGCGGGTAGCGCCACAGGCGGGGGGTGAACCCATCATGCGTAATTATAGCCTGTCTAACCGGCCCGGCGCGGACCAGTACCGCATTAGTGTGAAACATGAGCGAACACGGGAAGCGGGTGCGCCCGACGGGGTGTGTTCTTCCTTTATTCACCAGCAGCTGGCGGAAGGCGATGTGGTGGAGCTGGCACCACCTTGTGGTGAGTTCACCCTGGATACCGGGGACGATCGTGCGCTGGTGTTGATTGCGGGTGGCGTCGGGATCACGCCGTTGCTGTCCATGCTCTACGCGGCGCTGGAGGCTAACCCGAACCGTGAGGTGTTGCTTGTCCAGTGTGTCTTGAATAGTGCGGTGCGTCCGTTCGCCAATGAGTTGGCGCAGTTGCAGGGAGACTTTCCCCATCTGAGGGTTCACGTGCGCTATAGCGATCCGTTACCAGAGGACAGCGTGCAGCAAGGCGTCAGTCATGGCTTGCTGGATTCGGCCTTGCTGGACTCGCTGGTGGGCGAACAGGTCCCGGCGTTTTACCTGTGCGGGCCGGCGCCGATGTTGCGTCAGGGATGGCAGCTGCTTGCCGGGCGTGGGGTTGCGAGCGAAGACATCCGGTTCGAATTTTTTGGCCCGGCGACAGACATTACCGCCTGAGGCAGGATGCATTTTCCACTGCGTTGAAACACAAGGCCCCGGATGGGGCCTTGTTTGTTCTGGATCTGCCACTTACCAAACACAACCAATTCCATAGTGTTTTTTGCGGTAAAACCCGCATGATGGTTGGGGTGATCGGTGTGTATTCATAACAATAAGGAGCCTGTTAATGGCCAAGAAACTGTCCATCATGGATTCCGGCTGGCTGATGATGGAAACCCGGGAGACGCCCATGCATGTGGGGGGGCTGGCCTTGTTTGCCATCCCCGAGGAGGCGCCGGCGGATTACATGGAAAGCATTTACCGTTATCTGGTGGATGTGGAGGGTATCTGTCGTCCGTTTAACCAGAAGATCCAGTCACACTTGCCGCTGCGAATGGACGCCGGTTGGGTGGAAGATACCTCGTTCGATATTGATTACCACGTTCGTCATTCTGCCTTGCCGCGGCCAGGGCGAGTGCGCGAGTTGCTGGCGCTGGTGTCGCGGTTGCATGCCCAGCGTCTGGACCCCAGCCGGCCGTTGTGGGAGAGCTACCTGATTGAGGGGCTGGAAGGGAACCGGTTTGCGCTCTACACCAAGATGCACCATTCCATGGTGGACGGGGTGGCCGGGATGTACCTGATGCAGTCGCGACTGGCTACCAGCGCGCAGGACCGCCTGCCGGTGCCCTGGTCAGGCAAGTGGGAGGCCGAGCGCAAGCCACGCAAGAGTAGTGGTGCCCCTGCGGTGTCGGGCATGAGCGGGATGAAAAACACCGTTAATAATCTGCGCCGGGGCAGTGGCCAGCTGGTCGATCTGTTGCGTCAGCCCCGCGATGGCAATGTGAAGACCATCTACCGTGCGCCCAAAACCCAGTTGAACCGACGTGTCACCGGGGCACGACGGTTTGCTGCGCAATCCTGGTCGCTACCTCGCATCAAGGCGGTGGCAAAACAGCATGGCGGTACCGTCAACGACATCTTTCTCGCCATGTGCGGCGGCGCTCTGCGCCGCTACCTGCTGAGTCAGGATTCCCTGCCGGATGATCCGCTGGTGGCGCAGGTGCCGGTTGCGTTGCGTAGCGCAGACCAGGCGGCGGATGGCGGCAACGCGATTACCACGGTGCAGGTCAGTCTGGGGACCCATATCGACGATCCCCAGGCGCGCCTGGATGCCATTCAGGATTCCATGAAAGGGGTCAAATCCCGTCTGGGAGACATGCAGAAGGCGGAAATTGATGTCTATACGGTGCTCACCAATGTCCCGCTGTCGTTGGGGCAGGTGACCGGACTTTCCGGGCGGGTGAGCCCCATGTTCAATCTGGTGATTTCCAATGTGCCAGGCCCCAAAGAGACGCTTTACCTGAATGGCGCCGAGATGCTTGCCACCTATCCGGTCTCGCTGGTGTTGCACGGCTATGCCCTGAACATCACGGTAGTGAGTTACAAGGACAGCCTGGAGTTCGGGGTGATCGGGTGCCGCGACACGCTGCCGCATATTCAGCGCTTTCTGGATTATTTCGAGGCCTCGCTGGCGGAGCTGGAGAGCCAGGCGTAGCCCTCGTGCAACCAAATTGAGACAAATTGTATATTTTGTCCGTTTTGATCACGAGGTTCCTTTCAGTGTCATGGTGACTTGCCTGCGCGGTGCGTAACGTGGCGTGCATAACCCTTCGTTGATGAATGCGCGCAGGAGTGCACACCTTGGGCAAGAAACTATCCATTTTTGATGCGGGTTTCCTGTTAATGGAAACCCGTGAAACCCCCATGCATATTGGCATGTTGCAGCTGTATGGTTTGCCGGATGATGCCCAGGCGGACTACATGGAGCAGGTGTACCGGCGCATGGTGGATGTGGAAGGGATCTGCCGGCCGTTCAACCAGAAGTTGCATTCGCGCATCCCGGGCGGGCTGGACTCCAGCTGGATTACCGACCCCAATTTCGACATTGACTACCATGTTCGCCATTCGGCACTGCCGCGACCTGGGCGGGTGCGTGAGCTGTTGGCGCTGGTATCGCGTCTGCACGCCCAGCGTCTCGATCCCAGCCGGCCGCTGTGGGAGACCTATCTGATCGAAGGGCTGGAAGGGAATCGCTTTGCGGTCTACAACAAGATGCACCATTCCATGATGGACGGTGCTGGCGGCATGAACTTGCTGCAGTCGCGCATGGCCACCAGTCCGGATGATCATTTCCCGCCGCCCTGGTCTTCCGAGTGGAATACCCGACTGCCGCACAAGCGCAAAAAGAAGGGGCCGGCGCCGGCCGGGCTGGTGAAATCCCTGCGTAATCTGCAGCGCGGTACCGGGCAGTTTGTGGACCTGATGCGCCAGCCCAAAGAAAGCAATATCAAAACCATCTATCAGGCTCCCAAGACCGTTTTCAATCACCGGGTCACCGGGGCGCGACGCTTCGCCGCCCAGTCCTGGTCGCTGGAGCGCATCAAGGCCGCCGCCGAGAAGCACGACGGCACAGTGAATGATATCTTCTTGGCCATGTGTGGGGGTGCCATGCGCCGCTACCTGCTGTCGCTGGACAAGCTTCCCCATGATCCGCTGGTGGCTCAGGTGCCGGTGGCGCTGCGTTCGGCAGAGGAGGCGGGTGATGGCGGCAATGCCATTACCGCGGTGCAGGTGAGTCTGGGCACCCACCTGCATGATCCGCTGGAGCGGCTGGAAGCCATCAAGGATTCCATGAACGGCGTGAAGGGCCGGCTCAAATCCATGGAAAAAGCGGAGATCGATATCTTCACCATGATCTCCAACCTGCCGTTGTCGGTGGGGCAGATGACCGGGATCTCCGGGCGTATCAATCCGCTGTTCAATCTGGTGATTTCCAATGTGCCGGGGCCGAAGCAACCCTTGTACATGGGGGATGCGAAAATGCTGGCGTCGTATCCGGTGTCACTGGTGATGCACGGTTACGCGCTCAACATCACTGTGTTCAGCTACTGCGATAGCCTGGAGTTCGGCATCATCGCTTGCCGCGAAACCCTGCCCCGGATTCAGCGCATGCTGGATTATCTGGAAGAGTCGCTGGCAGAGTTGGAAGGGAAGTAGATCAACAACGGAGGGCCAGACTTTAGTCATCTGGCCCCGTGTCCGGGCTATGCTTCGCGTTTGCGGTGTCCATCGCGCATGTGGTTGACCGCTTCACCGGCCAGGGTTTTGCCTTCCAGTTGATAGGCGCGAGCGAACCCTTTTACGTAGCGACCTTCGCGTGGGATCAGGCGGAACAGCTTGAAATCCCCCAGGGTGCTCAGGTTGAGAATGCGCTCGCCCAGACGTTGGTGAAGAGTGTCTACACCGGTTTTCCATTCCGGGCTGTCTTCCTGCAGCTTTTCGGCATCCATCAAATAGTTCACCCGCTTGCGGGCAAACAGTTCTTCTGCACTGTCTTCATCTTCCACGATCAGCACAGAGGCCAGGGGATTGGCCTGCAGGTTGCGTGCGTGCACGGCAATTTCGCTGATCAACACATAGAGGCACTCGTCGCCGATGGCGAAGGGTGCATAGGACGCAAAGGGCGCGCCGTCGTCGCGGATGCTGGCCAGTTGCAAGCTGCGCCGGCTGTGGATGAAGTCGACCACTTCCTGGTTGATCTTGCGGGTAAAACGTTCACTGCTCATTGGTCGGCTCCGGTGTTGGGCAGGCTGAGGGTGTCACGAATGTTCAGGTAGGTTTTCAGTTGGTTCTCCAGCAGTTGGCCATTGCTGTCGCGGCCGAGAAATACCTTGAAGATATTGTCGCCCTGCTTGTCCTGAAAACAGAACGCATGGCTGTCACGGCCACGGTGCTGGCGGCTCTGCAAATAGATATGGTCGATGGCATCCAGGCGGATATGGCCGTGGAAGCCGGGAACCGGGCCATCCAGATTGAAATACCCTTCCCCTTCCTTGCCGGCGGGGAAGGGGCCCTTGAATTCGAACACACAGCCGCCGTGCAGCACGATGGTGGTGGTGTTGTCCCAGGTGGCGAGCAGCTGCATCAAGGCTTTGGCGTCACTGCCTGGCAACGAAAGTTGTGGCTGGGTCATGAGCGTCTCCGGGCGCTATCAGAATTGATAGCGCAGTGAGGAAATGATCGCGCGGCCGGGGCTGTCCAGTTCGGACCAGGCCACACGGTAGCTGCGGTCGGTGATGTTGTTCACGGTCACATCGGCACGGATGGCCGGCCAGGCTTTCGGGGTCCAGCTGGCATACAGGTCGGTTACGGTGTAGCCGTCGTAGGTGGTGTTGCCGGTATTGGTGGCGTAATCGGTCAGGTCCTGTTCACGGGCGTGGATCATGCGCACACCGGCGGTGAACTGGCTATCCCAGAAGCCGTAGAACAGGTCGGCGTTCAGGGTGTCTGCCGGGATGTTGGTCAGGTCTTCACCGGTATCTTCATCTTCGCCGCGGGTCTGGCCATAGCCGAGTCGAACACCAAGCGCCTCAAGACGGTATTCCGCCTCCAGCTCGAAGCCTTCCAGGGTGGCCTTGTCCACGTTGACCCAGTAGGTGTTGCCCGGGTCCATGGCCGGCGGCGGGAAGAACACAGGCGGGGTCACGATTTGTTCGATGAAGTTGTCCACTTTGTTCTGGAAGATGGCTGCCTTGACGGTGAGGCTGTCGCCCCCGGCCAGTTCGCTCCAGTCCATGCGCACCAGCAGTTCATTGTTGGCGGCCTGTTCCGGATCCAGATCCGGGTTGGAAACAAAGGTGTTGCAGAACCCCGGGCCCATGCAGAAATGGGTGCCGGTGCTGTACAGCTCTTCGGAGCTTGGGGCACGGAAGGCCTGATCGTGACGAAGGGTGACACGGGCCCACTCGGCCGCTTGCCAGCTCAGCGCGGCAGAAGGGGAGATGGCACTGTCGCTGCGGTCTTCACTGAGGTTGTCGGCCTTGGTGGCGAAGTCGTCATAGCGCACGCCGAGCTCCAGATCCAGCGAGCCGGTGAGTGGGTAGGTGCCTTGGGCAAAGACGCCCCAGACATCGGTGGTGGCGTCTGGCGGGGTGGGTCGGTTGCTGCCGCCTCGCTCAGCACTGAATTGTTCCTGGTAGCCGTCGACCCCCATCAACAACTCCAGTTTGCCGAGCATGGCCGTGTGGTTCAGGTTGATGCCGTACAGGTCCAGCTGGGTGCTGTCCGGGCGGCCATCACTTTCGCGGGTTTCATCCATCTCCACACCATTCCAGTAGAACATGGCCTGGCTGTTGGTGCCGTCGCCGTTGCCCAGATGGCGGTAGTCGATGACGGCATTGCGGGTGGTCTGGTCGCGCTGGATCAGGAAGTTGCTGGTGCCATTGGCGGGGGCGCTGCCATTGGAAGGCACACCGCCGGAGAAGTCTGCCTGCCGCGCGGTAAAGGCAATGTTCTGGTTGTCAGCCAGATGCCAGACCAGCTTGCCCATGCCGCCATCTTCGCGGCTGGCTGAGTTGGCCAGGTCCTGGTCGTGGGACACTTCCATGTCGTCACTCTCGCGGTTGTAGCCATTGACCAGCCAATCCACATGCTTGGTGGTGCCTGCCACGGCGGCGCTGCCGCGTTTGTCATTGTTGTTGTCGTTGTAGGTGCCTTTCAGGAAACCGCCGACGCTGGCATCGGGCTGGATCAGGTCGGTGGGATCCACGGTGTTGAACGAGGCGACACCGCCGACCGCCCCAGAGCCCCACAGGTTGCTGGCCGGGCCACGAATAACCTCGGCGGAGCGAATCAGCTCGGGCTCGATGAAGTAACTGGGGCGGTGACCGGATTCAAAGACCTGACGTGCGCCATCCACCAGTTGCAGTACCCGCGCGCCTTCCAGACCACGGATATTGATGCGCTGATTTTCAGAACGGGGGCCGCCCACGGTGGTGACATTGGGAATGTCTTTGACGAGCTCCGGCGCCGAGCTGGCCTGACGGCTTTCGATGCTTTCCGGGCTGACGGTGGCCACGGAGCGGGTGGCCTCTTTTTCGGTTTTGTTATCACGGGTCGCGGTGACGGTGACCGGCGCCAGCTCGGCCAGCACGATAGGTTCTTCTGCAGGGGAGTCAGCAATGACCGGGCTGGCTGCCAGTGCGATTGCCAGAGACAGGGCACGTTTGCGCAAATACATGTGGGTTTCCTCACAAGCCAAAAAGGACAGCGAATCTGCCTGGCGTGCGAGGGGCTGGCTGGGCAGGAATTAGGATTGGGGCGCAAGCATATGCATTTGATTATCGCATGTAAACAGGAATCATTCCCATTGACGTTTATGGCTCAGGCTGCCAGTATTTGCACCCTTGATGGGTGTGGGTATTGCTGACACCCGCAACCGTATTTCGTACCGGATGAGTCCGGGATGTTTATTCGTTGGACAGGGGAGCCGTTGTGCGAATTGTGAAAATGACCGGGAGTCTGTTGGCGGGCCTGATGCTGGCGTTGCAGGTACAGGCTGCCGAACCCATGCGATTGATCAGTGCGGATGCCGGCGCCACCAACATGATTGTGGCGCTGGGACTGGCAGATTCTCTGGTGGCAGTGGATGTGACCAGCCCGGCGTCTGGCGATCTTGCCGAATTGCCGCGCATTGGCTACCACCGCAACCTGTCTGCCGAGGGCTTGTTGAGTCTGTCACCGACCCATCTGGTGGGTACCGATCACATGGGCCCTGACACCACCCTGAGTGTACTGGAAGGGGCCGGGGTCGAGCTGATCCGGCTGCCGGCAGCCTATTCCTTGCCAGCCCTGGAAAGCAATTTGAAGACGATGGCCGAAGCGCTGGGTCGAGAGGCGCAGGCGCAGAGTCTGCTGGACCGTTTTGCCGCCCAGACTGCTGAGTTGCAGACCCATTCCCTGAAGGGCAATAAGGTGGCGTTCATTCTCAGTGCGCGGGGCGGATTCCGTCTCGCTGGCGCGGGCAGTAATGCCGGGCAGGCAATGATTGACCTGCTTGGGGCGGATAACGTGGCAGATTTCGAGAACTATCGCACTGTGTCCATGGAGTCCCTGCTGGCTATGGAGCCGGATGTGATTTTGGTGGCCGGTGAGATGAGCGGAGATCCGGCCGCGGCACTGCTGGACAGCCAGCCCTTGTTGGCGCACACGCCGGCAGGCAAACGCGGGCATATTTACAGTGTGGATGGTGCCAGCCTTGTGGCGGGTTTGAGCCTAGCAGCGCTGGATGAGGCCGAACGGGTCGCCAACGCGGTGGGCAATCCGGATCCATCCAGCGACTGAATATGGGCGAAGTATGAACCGATTGCCGGCGATTCCTGCCGCCGCCGTTCTCATCAGTTTGTTGATGGTGGGTGTGGTGTTGTCCCTGACTCAGGGGGCCGTGTCGATGCCTGCCTCTGGCAGCCTGACCGCCATCTGGGATGCGGTGTTTAGCAGTGACCGCTCCGGGTTACTCAGCCACGAGAAGGTCATTGTGCTGGAGCTCCGCTTGCCACGTTTGTTGCTGGCCATGCTGGTCGGGGCGATTCTGGCTCAGTGCGGTGCGGTAATGCAGGGGTTGTTTCGTAATCCTCTGGCAGACCCTGGCATCATCGGGGTGTCCTCCGGGGCCGCGGTGGGTGCGGTGTTGGCGATCGTGGTACTGCCGGTAGCCTGGCAAATATGGGCGGTGCCAACGGCAGCCTTTGTCGCCGGGCTGTTGACCACTTTACTGGTGTATTCGCTGGCGCGTTCTTCGGCTGGGACCTCAGTGGTGATGCTGTTGCTGGCAGGGGTGGCGGTGGCGGCGTTCGCTGGCGCAGGGATCGGCTTTCTCAGTTATTTCACCGACGATACCCGGCTGCGGGAGCTCAGCGTCTGGCAGATGGGGTCGCTCAACGGGGCCAATCATCAACTGGTGCTGTTGGCGCTGGTGGGTTTTGTGGTGCTGGCAATCTGGTTTCAGCGCCGGGCCGGGCCACTCAATGCTTTCTTGCTGGGAGAATCCGAGGCGCGCCATCTGGGTGTCCCCGTGGAGCGCATGAAACTGGAGCTGATTGTACTGGCGGCGCTGGGGGTGGGCATTGCGGTGGCGTGTAGCGGCATTATCGGCTTTGTGGGGTTGGTGGTACCGCACCTGGTGCGCTTGTCCTGCGGCCCGGATCACCGTCGCCTTTTGCCTCTGTCGGCGCTGACCGGGGCNGNGCTGNTGATGCTCTCGGACCTGGCGGCGCGNACCCTGGTNAGNCCGGCNGANTTGCCCGTGGGGNTGNTGACNGCCNTGTTNGGTGCGCCGTTCTTTCTGATNCTGCTGNTGCAACAGCGNAAGCAATGGAGTCTGTCCGGTGCTTGAGNTNNGTGANCTGCTTGTNGANGCNGGTGGTCGGCGTTTGCTGCAACTGGACAATCTGACCNTGNCCGCGGGGCAGTTTGTGGCATTGNTGGGGCCCAATGGNGCGGGGAAATCNTCCTTGCTCAAGGCCATNAGTGGCGAGNTGGNTTGTCGTGGCGAGTTGCTTTTTCATGGTCAATCACTGCGACACTGGAACNCNCAGGAGCGGGCCCGACATGTGGCNGTGCTNCCNCAGGCCAGCAGCCTGACGTTNCCGTTCAGTGCCCGTGAAGTGGTNGAGATGGGGCTGATGCCGTTGTCGTTGTCGCGCCAGGCNGGNGCCGATGTGGTGCGGGCCGCCATGATCGATGCGGATTGCCTGCACCTGGCTGCGCGCAGCTTTCCCGGCCTGTCCGGTGGTGAAAANCAGCGGGTGCACCTGGCTCGGGTGTTGGTNCAGNTGGTGCAGGCNGAGAAGACNCCNCTGNTGTTACTGGATGAACCCGTGTCTGCNCAGGATCTGGGGCAGCAACACAATATTTTGCGGNTGGCAGTGCGGCTGGCGCAGCAGCGCNGCATTACCGTNCTGGCGGTGTTGCACGACCTGAATCAGGTGCTNCGCTACGGCATGCGCTGTCTGGTNCTGGCAGAGGGAGAGCTGGTGNCGGATGGAGAGCCGGAAGCTGTNCTCACCCCGCACCGAATCGAAGAGGTGTGGGGGTATCGTCCCGAGCGATATACAACAGAAGAGCGTTTTGCGTTGCTCTGAAAATGCTACAGTGCGTTCCAGAATCCTCACTGGAGCGATGCGTGAACCCGCAAGACATTCCCAACGCGGTTGAATCCCTGGCCCTTCAATTGACCCGCCAGCGNCTGATGGTGGTGACGGCNGANTCCTGCACCGGCGGCGGTATCGCCCAGGCCATGACGGCCNTNCCTGGCTCGTCTGCCTGGTTCGAGCGCGGNATGGTGTNCTATTCCAATGACGCCAAGCAGGACCTGCTGGGTGTGCAGGCGNNGACACTGGCCAGCCACGGAGCGGTCAGTGAAGCGGTGGCGCTGGAGATGGCCCGCGGTGCCATCGAGCATTCCCGCGGCCATATCAGTGTGGCTGTGACCGGCGTGGCCGGGCCGGATGGCGGCACCGCTGACAAGCCCGTGGGCACGGTGTGGATCGCCTGGGGTCAGAAGCTGGGGTATGCCGAGGCCCGCTGTTTCCAGTTTGAGGGTGACCGCGATGCCGTTCGTCAGCAGACCATTCTGGAAGCCCTCAAGGGCTTGATCGCGCGCCTCCAGTAGCCACAATCAGACGGACTTTATCGTACGCATCCCTGGATCTGACAAACAGGGTTGCAAAGGACAGGAATACCTGTTCATAATACTGTCCATATTGTCAGTGCTGGCTGAAAGGTCAGTTTCGACGACACAGATACCGGCGATGCAATGACTGTCACGCCGACACAGGAGAGGGGTCACAATGAGCGATAAATCCAAGGCGTTGTCCGCCGCACTGTCCCAGATCGAACGCCAGTTCGGTAAAGGTTCTGTCATGCGTATGGGCGACCAGAAGCGTGAGCGGATTCCGGCCATTTCCACCGGCTCCCTGGGCCTGGACATCGCCCTGGGCATTGGCGGNTTGCCGAAAGGCCGTATCGTGGAAATCTACGGTCCGGAATCCTCCGGTAAAACCACCCTGACCCTGAGCGTGATCGCCGAAGCCCAGAAAAAAGGCGCGACCTGTGCCTTCGTGGATGCAGANCACGCGNTGGACCCGGACTANGCCGAGAAGCTGGGCGTGAACGTGGACGACCTGATCGTCTCNCAGCCGGATACCGGTGAACAGGCGCTGGANATCACCGACATGCTGGTACGTTCCGGTGCGGTAGATGTGATCATTGTTGACTCCGTGGCGGCGTTGGTGCCGAAGGCAGAAATCGAAGGTGAAATGGGCGATGCCCACGTGGGCCTGCAGGCTCGTNTGATGAGCCAGGCNCTGCGGAAAATTACCGGTAACGTGAAAAANGCCAACTGNCTGGTGGTGTTCATCAACCAGATCCGCATGAAGATCGGTGTGATGTTCGGCAACCNGGAAACCACCACCGGCGGTAATGCGCTCAAGTTCTATTCCTCNGTACGTCTGGATATCCGTCGTATCGGTGCAGTGAAACAGGGTGACGAAGTCACCGGTAACGAAACCCGGGTGAAGGTGGTGAAGAACAAGGTATCGCCGCCATTCCGTCAGGCCGAATTCCAGATCCTCTATGGGCAGGGCATCAACCAGCTCGGCGAAGTCCTGGATCTGGGTGTGCAGCAGGGGCTGGTGGACAAATCCGGTGCCTGGTATGCCTACAAGGGTGACAAGATTGGCCAGGGCAAGCAGAACGCCTGTGAGCACCTGCGCGAAAACCCGGCCATTGCCCAGGAAATCGAGAAAGAAATCCGTGCACGGCTGCTGGCCGTACCGGGCGACGCACCGGTAGAAGCGGAAGAGGAAGCCGAACTGGGCGATGAATAAACCGCTCACGGAATCCGAGTTGCGCCAGCGGGCGGTGAGCCTGCTGGCGCGTCGGGATCACGCCCGCCGCGAGCTGGAAACCAAGCTGCGCAGCAAGGTGGGCGATCATCCGGCCTTGGCGGCGGTGATCGAGTGGTGTGAAGAACATGGCTTCATCGATGACCGGCGCTTTGCCGGTTTTTTTGTGCGCTCGCGCATCGACCGGGGCCAGGGGGTGTTGCGTATCCGTCAGGAGTTGCAGCAACGCGGGGTTGCCAGCGAGCTGATCGAGTCCGCTTTGCAGGAGACCGAGGTGGACTGGTTTGCCCTGGCCCGGGAAGTGCGCGCCCGCCGCTTTCGGCAATATCCCCAAGACCAGAAAGAAAAAGCCAGACAATTGCGTTTCCTGCAAGGGCGCGGCTTTGACGCCGAACAAAGCTTTGCCGCGTTGGTACCGGGCGACGAGGAGATGGCGTAGTCCGGCCCTGAAAATAGAGGCTCATCTCGGATTTCCGGGAAAGGCCTGATTTAATCCCCTCCCTTGCCGTAGCGTCGGTTATTCGCTCTGCTCACCCCTTCGGGGCCGCCCTGCGGGCGTTCCTTCGCTGCGCTCGGTGGCGGCGCGATCCCAAACTCCCGTTAATCCACGATTAACCAAAAGAGAGCCTTGCCACGTTGGGCTCTGCACAGAGGAGGTAGTGGCCTGAATTAGGTTCGCGGCGTATCCTGCCGCTTTCCGCTTGCGTGAGAGTGTCCATGGAATACCTTTCTGACCCTTGGTTGGTCGCTGCCTTGCTGGGGGCCGGTGTGTTGGCGGGGTTTATCAATACGCTGGCGGGCGGGGGCGGGTTGCTGATTCTGCCGCTGCTGATGCTCAGTGGTATGGGGGCGGCGCTGGCCAACGGCACCATGCGGGTCGGTGTGCTGATCCAAAGCATTGAGGCGGTCCGCCAGTTCAACAAGCGTGGCACCATGCCGTTCAAGCCGTTACCTGCGATCCTGGTCCCGTGTCTGCTGGGAACCCTGGTCGGCGCCCTGGCAGCAGCTTACCTGCCCGAAACCATCCTCAAGCCAGTATTGCTGGGCACCCTGGTGGTGGTGGCGTTGTTGATGGTCCTGAAACCCAACCAGATGACCCCCGGTCCTGATGAGGTGCCGCAGGTGCCAGAGGAATCCCTGCCTGCCTGGCTCGGCCTGTTCTTCGCCGGGGTGTACGGGGGATTTGTGCAGGCGGGGGTGGGTTTTGTGCTGATCGCGGTGTTGGTCGGCCAGATGCGCTATGACCTGCTACGGGGTAATGCCCTGAAACTGGCGATAACCGGTAGCTTCACGGTGTTGGCGCTGGGCATCTTCATGTGGCGGGATCAGGTAGCCTGGTTGCCTGGCCTGGTGGTGGCTGCCGGGACGCTGGTGGGGGTTCGGCTGGGCGTGGGATTTGCCCATCGAGTATCCCCGGTGGTGCTCAAGCGCCTGTTGCTGGTGATGGTGCTGACTGTCTGTCTGGCCGCCGCGATCAAGGGCTGAGTTGAAAGTTTAAAGTTCAAAGCTGAAAAGCGCGGGCCGGGTATGTCTGGCCCGGATCGGTCGTGCCCGCGCCGATATCCCGGGGCCGCGGGCAAGGCTTCGCAACCTCCCTCGACCTCACCCGCGTTTGAACTTTCAACGTTGGACGTTGAACTCGCCCTGTCTTCTATTCCCATCGCAACTGCGCCCCATGGGCGCTATACTCGGCGCTTTCCGATAGCCAGCCAAGATACCGTTTTTCCTATGAAGAGTGCTGAACTACGCCAGGCCTTTCTGGATTACTTCGCCAGCCAGGGACACACCAAGGTGCCGTCTTCCTCTCTGGTGCCTCATAACGACCCGACCCTGCTGTTCACCAATGCAGGCATGAACCAGTTCAAGGACGTGTTCCTGGGCCGTGAAAGCCGCGATTACACCCGTGCCACCAGCTCACAACGCTGTGTTCGCGCCGGTGGCAAGCACAACGATCTGGAAAATGTGGGTTATACCGCCCGTCACCACACCTTCTTTGAAATGCTGGGTAACTTCAGCTTCGGTGACTACTTCAAGCGCGAAGCCATCAAGTTCGCCTGGGAATTCCTGACGGGCACCTTGGGCCTGCCGGAAGAGCGGCTGTGGGTCACGGTGCATATTTCTGATGATGAAGCCGCGGATATCTGGCTGAAAGAAATGGGCGTGAGTGCCGAACGGTTCTCCCGTCTTGATGAAGATAATTTCTGGCAGATGGGGGACACCGGTCCCTGTGGTCCCTGTTCGGAAATCTTCTACGATCACGGGGCAGATGTCCCCGGCGGCCCACCTGGCTCGGAAAACGATGACCTGGACCGCTACATCGAGATCTGGAACCTGGTGTTCATGCAGTACGACCGTCAGGAAGACGGCGAACTGAAACCGCTGCCCAAGCCCAGTGTCGATACCGGCATGGGGCTCGAGCGTATTGCCGCAGTGCTGCAGGGCGTCCATTCCAACTACGAAATCGACATGTTCCAGGCGTTGCTGCAGGCCGCGGCCAAGGTCACCGGCTGCAATGATTTGGAAGAGAAGTCCCTGCGCGTGATCGCCGATCACATCCGCTCCTCCAGCTTCTTGATTTGCGACGGGGTGATCCCGTCCAATGAAGGCCGCGGCTATGTGCTGCGGCGGATCATTCGCCGCGCGCTGCGTCATGGCCATAAGCTGGGTCAGGACAAGCCGTTTTTCTCTACCCTGGTAACAGCCCTCGTAGAGCAGATGGGTGAGGCGTACCCGGAACTGGCACGGGAGCAGGCCCGTATCGAAAAGGCCCTGTTGGCAGAGGAAGAGCAGTTTGGTCGCACGCTGGCCGCAGGCATGAAGGTACTGGAAGCGGCCATTGCCGAGCTGCAGGGCAAGACCCTGTCCGGCGAGGTGCTGTTCAACCTGTACGACACCCACGGTTTCCCGCCGGATCTCACCGCCGACGTGGCGCGGGAACGGGACCTGGAAGTGGATATGGCCGGCTTCGAGAAAGCGATGGAAGCCCAGCGTGAGCGCGCCCGTGGTGCCGGCAGCTTTGCCAACGATTACAGCGATCGTCTGAATATCGAGGCGGAAACCGGCTTCTCCGGTTACGAAAAACTGGCCGATGACGATGAAATCGTCGGTCTCTACCGCGATGGTGAAGCGGTGGACAGCCTGGCAGCGGGCGAAGAGGGCATGGTGGTACTGGCCAGCACGCCGTTCTATGCCGAGTCCGGTGGCCAGGTCGGCGATACCGGTTTTCTGGTGAAGGGCGACAGCCGTTTTGCTGTGGCCGACACCAAAAAGCGTCAGGCGGCGCATGTGCATTTGGGCAGCATGGAAAGTGGTTCCCTCAACGTGGGCGACAAGGTATCGGCCTACGTCGATGTGGAACGTCGCAAGGCCATCATGCGCAATCACTCTGCGACTCACCTGATGCATGCTGCGCTGCGTGACGTGCTGGGCGAGCATGTACAGCAGAAGGGCTCGCTGGTCGCCGAAGACTATCTGCGTTTCGATTTCTCTCACGGCGAAGCGGTTAGCGACGCCCAGCGTGAGCAGATCGAAACCATCGTCAATCGCCAGATTCTGGCCAACACTGCGGTGTCCACTGAGTTGATGGATATTGACGCCGCCCGTGACGCCGGCGCCATGGCGCTGTTTGGTGAGAAGTACGACGATCAGGTGCGTGTCCTCACCATGGGCAGCGATGGCTTCTCGAAGGAACTGTGTGGTGGAACGCACGTGAGCCGCACCGGTGACATCGGGTTGTTCCGCATTACTCTGGAAGCCTCGGCTGCTGCCGGGGTGCGTCGTATCGAAGCGGTCACCGGTGAAAATGCGCTTGCCGCCATGCGCAAGCAGGAGCAGGCCCTCAGTGACATTGCCGCCACGGTAAAAAGCACGCCGGATAATGCCGCAGAGCGGGTCCGCAACCAGGCGCAAAAAGTGCGTGAGCTGGAAAAGGAAATTGAACGCCTGAAGCAAAAGCTGGCCAGTGGGGCGGGTAGCGACCTTACCGACAGCGTGCAGGACATCAATGGCGTGAAGGTGCTGGCCACCCAGGTGGACGGTGCCGATGGCAAGACCCTGCGGGTCACCATGGACAAGCTGAAAGACAAGCTCGGTTCGGCGGTGATTCTGCTGGCGGCAGTAGAGGGTGACAAGGTGGCCCTGGTGGCCGGTGTTACCAAAGACCTGACCGATCGTTTCAAGGCGGGAGATTTGCTCAAGCATGTGGCCGAGCAGGTCGATGGTCGTGGCGGCGGTCGTCCGGATATGGCGCAGGGCGGTGGCAACAACCCTGCGGCCCTGCCCGCAGCACTGGAGAGTGTGAAGGACTGGGTGGCCGGCTGATTCTGCGGTGTCGTGACGGGGCGGTCAGCCCCGTCGGTTACGGTACTTACAGGCTCTCTGGCAGGCTCTCCCGCCACCCCAACATGAAATCCGGGCGCGTTTCTGCTAAAGTAACGCGCTCTTTTTTGCAGACAAAGCGACTATATGGCTCTTATCGTGCAGAAATACGGCGGTACCTCGGTAGGTACGGTCGAACGCATACAAGCCGTTGCCGACAAGGTAGCCGGCTTCCATAAACGGGGTGATCAGGTTGTGGTGGTGGTCTCTGCCATGAGCGGCGAAACCAACCGACTGATCGAGCTGGCCAAAGGCATCAGCGAAAGCCCTTCTCCGCGGGAAATGGACGTGCTGGTCTCTACCGGTGAGCAGGTGACGATCTCCCTGTTGTCCATGGCCTTGCAGAAACTGGGTCTGGATGCCCGTTCCTACACCGGCTCCCAGATTCCCCTGCGTACGGACAATTCCTACTCCAAAGCCCGTATCGAAGAAATCGACGACAAGAAAATGCGCGCCGATCTCAACGCTGGCCGTGTGGTCGTGGTGGCCGGTTTCCAGGGCGTGGACGCGGACGGCAACATTACCACCCTGGGTCGTGGCGGTTCTGACACCACTGCCGTTGCTCTGGCGGCCGCGCTGAAGGCGGATGAATGCCAGATCTACACTGACGTGGATGGCGTATACACCACCGACCCTCGCGTGGTGGACAATGCTCGCCGGCTGGACACGATTACCTTTGAAGAAATGCTGGAAATGGCCAGTCAGGGCTCCAAGGTCCTGCAGATCCGTTCTGTGGAATTCGCCGGCAAATACAATGTGCCGCTGCGTGTTCTCTCCAGCTTCCAGGATGGTCCTGGAACCCTAATTACCGTCGACGACGAGGTTGATATGGAAAAGCCGGTAATCTCCGGAATTGCCTTTACCCGTGATGAAGCCAAGATCATCGTGCGTGGCGCCCCGGATACCCCGGGCATTGCCTACAAGATCCTCGGCCCGGTAAGTGCAGCCAATATTGAAGTGGACATGATCGTGCAGAACGTGGGCAAGGACGGTGCTGCCGACTTCACCTTTACCGTTCACCGCAACGATTTCGGCCGTGCTCAGGAAGCCCTGCGCAATGCGTCTGAAGAACTGGGTCAGCCGGAAATCATTGGCGATGACAAGATTGCCAAGGTCTCTCTGGTGGGTGTGGGCATGCGTTCCCACGCGGGCGTTGCTTCCAAGATGTTCGAAGCCCTGGCCAAAGAAGGCGTTAACATCGAGATGATCTCTACCTCGGAAATCAAGGTGTCTGTGGTCATCGCCGAGAAGTATCTGGAGCTGGCCGTTCGTGCCCTCCATTCCGCGTTCGAGCTGGACCAGCCTGTCGCATAACGGACATACTGTTCGGAAGGATGGGGCGACGACCGGTAGGTTCCGCCCCGTCCTGCGGCAAGACTTGAGAATCTGATTCATGCATACTTACGCCCCCGTGCCTGCGGTGGGCGAATGGTCCTCGCACCAAGGAGTCGTCATGGACGGCAGCCCGGTAACTTCGGGTACGGATTGCGCTCACGGAAACCAAGGACCCCAGGAGGGATCATTATGCTTATTCTTACGCGTCGAGTTGGAGAGACCCTGATGGTCGGTGACGAAGTCACCGTGACTGTTCTGGGCGTCAAAGGCAACCAGGTCCGCATCGGTGTTAACGCTCCGAAAGAAGTTGCGGTGCATCGAGAAGAAATCTATCAGCGGATTCAGCACGAAAAATCAACAGACGGTGAGTCTGCCTGATTTTTGGGCTGTATTTTCTCCGTAAAATCGTTATGATGCGCGGCGTGTCGGGAAACAGCGCCAACCAAGAGCGACCAATTTCCTGACAACATGCAGTTCCGCATTCCGGAGAGGTGGGTGAGTGGCTGAAACCAGTTCCCTGCTAAGGAACCATACGGGTTACCGTATCGCGGGTTCGAATCCCGCCCTCTCCGCCATATTCCAAAACGCCCCGCATCGCGGGGCGTTTTTCGTTTGGGGCGATGGCTTTTCCCTCAGTGGTCGCCCGGCAGCTGATCCCTGCGCCTGTGCGCCAACATGCGCTACACTACGTCCCCGAATTTTTACGGCTTAAGGTGACCCCATGACCGATACCCTGACCATTGCCCGCCCGGACGACTGGCATCTGCATTTTCGTGACGGTGAATTGCTGGCGGAAACGGTGCCGGCCACGGCCAATGTCTTCGGTCGCGCCATTGTCATGCCGAACCTGACGCCGCCGGTGAACACGGTGGCCCAGGCGGCCGAGTACCGTGAACGCATCATGGCGCAGGTGCCGGCCGGGGTAACCTTTGAGCCGTTGATGGTTTTGTATCTCACCGACAGCACGCCGGTGGAGGAAGTCGCGCGCGCAGCACAAAGTGATTTTGTGCATGCCTTCAAGCTGTATCCCGCCGGGGCAACAACCAATTCCGACAGCGGGGTCACTGATCCGGGCAAGATCATGCATCTATACGAGGCCATGGAAAAGCACGATGTGCCGCTGCTGGTTCATGGCGAAGTGACGGATGCAGAGATCGATATCTTTGACCGCGAAAAGGTGTTTATCGACCGCTACCTCAACGAGATTCGCCAGCAATTCCCGGGCCTGCGGATTGTCTTTGAGCATGTCACGACCGCTGAGGGCGTGAACTTTGTGCGTGAGGCCTGTGCGTTGACGGCCGCCACGGTGACGCCGCAGCACCTGCTGATGAACCGCAACGACCTGCTGGTCGGTGGCGTGCGTCCGCATAACTATTGCCTGCCGATTCTCAAGCGTCGTCAGCATCAGGAAACCATCCAGAAAGCCGTACTGGAAGGCCATGAGCGCTTTTTCCTGGGCACCGATTCCGCTCCCCATGCCCGTAACAAAAAAGAAGCGGCCTGTGGTTGCGCCGGTTGCTATTCCGCTCGCGCGGCGTTGCCGCTGTATGCCTCTTTCCTCGAACAGCACAATGCGCTGGACAAGCTGGAAGGGTTTGCCAGCCATTTCGGGGCAGATTTTTATCGGCTGCCGCGTCACACCGATACCGTCACCCTGGTGCGCAAGCCCTGGTTGGTGCCGGAGGTAATTGATGCCGCCGGGGAAGCCATGGTGCCGTTTTATGCCGGTCAGGAGCTGCCCTGGTCTCTGGCGTAATGTCTCAGGTAACGCATTCTCCTGACATTCAGGATGATCGCCTGCCGGTGATTGTCCTGAGCGGCTTTCTGGGGAGTGGCAAGACGACCCAGCTGAACCACTGGCTATCGCAACGGCAAGACCTTGCGGTGGTGATCAATGAGCTGGGCGATATCGGCATTGATCAGCATCTGACTGAGGCTCAGGGCGTCCCCGTGACACTGCTGGCCGGTGGCTGTGTTTGTTGTGTGGTGCAGGGCTCGCTTTCCTCCACCCTGCGCAATCTGTTCATGGCGCGAAAAAATGGCGAGATCCCGCCGTTCAACAAGCTGGTGCTGGAAACCACTGGTGCGGCAGAACCTTCTGGCGTGGTCGCTCCCTTGCAACAGGATCCGTGGCTGCGAAAACGGTTTGTCTGCCAGTCGGTGATCACGCTGGTGGATGCCCAGGCCGGTGTCGCGGCACTGGAGCGTCATCCTGAGTGTCTGGAGCAGGTGCAAGGGGCGGATCAACTGCTCATCAGCAAGTCCGATCTGTGCACACCCGACTCTCTGGCCGAGTTGAAAGCGCAGCTTGCCCTTCTGAACCCTGACGCAAGCGTTCTGTTGTCACCCGGACCGACGTCCTTGCTCGATCAGGTTTTCCCGCGCCGTTGCCGGATCACGGGGCCCCTGACGTTGTCCACCGGCGTTAGCCTGCAGCCGCAGTTGTCGTCAGTGTCGGTGTCTCGACATCAACTCCACAGTGCCTCATTGCGTTGGGAGGGGCGCTTGTCCTGGCCCCACTGGCAGGCGGCGTTGCAACAACTTGGGAACCAGTGTGGTGAATCTCTGGTCCGTCTCAAAGGGCTGCTCAAGGTAGAAGGCCTTGATGGGCCCTTGCTGGTGCAGTTGACCGGACAAGGGGAGCCGGCGTTATCACCGATGAACGCGTGGCCGGACGGGGATACCACCACCCGGCTGGTGGTGATTGTGCGTCACGATAATCCTGACTTTGTTCATGAACAGGTGGCACACTGGCAGGCATTGCTGCAACAGCTGGGTTGACACAGGACGCTCTCTCCATGGGTTATCTCTTCCTCTCCATTGCGATTCTTGCCGAAGTCGTGGCGACCACGGCGCTGAATGCGTCGCAGGGTTTTACCCGCCTGTGGCCTTCGGTGATCACTGTGCTGGGCTACGGGATTGCTTTCTATGCGTTGTCGCTAACGCTGCGCACCGTTCCTATGGGAATCGCCTATGCCGTCTGGGCGGGGGTTGGTATTGTGTTGATTGCGCTGGTCGGGGCGGTGTTTCTGAAACAGCAACCTGATTTACCAGCGATGATCGGGATGGCGTTTATCATCGTTGGGGTGGTGCTGGTGACGTTTGTTTCCCGTACCGGCGCCCACTGAATGGTGTCCTCAGCCACAACCCAATACACCGCGACAACATAAGGAGTAGCCGTGACAGAGCGAATGGATAGCGTTGAGAAGGCGGTCGATTACGTCATTGAGAAGACCGGCGGGGAGATTCGCCTGGCCATGCCCTTGGGACTGGGCAAGCCCAACCGTTTTTTGAATGCCCTTTATCAGCGTGTTGAACACGATCCTGCTCTGTCGCTGGATATTTTCACGGCGCTGTCACTGGGCAAGCCTGGTGCGGGCAGTGATCTGGAAAAACGGTTTCTCGACCCTTTCGCCGAGCGGATCTTTGCGGATTACGAGCCCCTTGCCTACCTGAAACCCCAGAAGAAGGGGGCGTTGCCCGCCAATATCCGGGTGTTCGAATTCTTTGTGCAGCCCGGCAGCATGCTGGGCAGCGATGTGGCGCAGCAGCATTACATCAGCAGTAACTACACCCACGTGGCCCGAGACCTCAATGCCCGCAAGATCAATGTGGTGGCGCAAATGCTGGCGCACCGCGTGGTGGACGGTGAGGACCAGTACAGCTTTTCCTGCAACCCTGAGGTGACGCTGGATCTGCTGCCTTTGCTCAAGGCGCGCCGGGAGGCCGGAGAGACGATCGTGGCGGTGGGCCAGTTGCATCGTGATCTGCCGTTTATGGAAAACGATGCCATGGTGGGTGACTGGCTGCCGGAAATGGACTTGCTGGTGGATGACCCTGATGGCCATCGTTGCCTGTTCAGCACCCCGAACATGCCGGTGAATATTCAGGATCATTTTGTTGGACTGCATGCGTCCACGCTGGTCAAGGATGGTGGCACGTTACAGATTGGCATCGGAGCATTGGGTGATGCCCTGGTGCACCATCTTCGTCTGCGCGAACAGGATAACCAACGTTACCTGTCTCCCTTGAAAGCCTGGCAGATTCCCGGGGAGCATCAGGCTCTGATTGATCAGGAGGGGGGTACCGCACGCTTTCAGGAAGGCCTGTACGGTTGTAGTGAAATGGTGACCCACGGTCTGTTGCAGCTGGTAGACGACAAGATTATTCGCCGGCCGGTGTATGACTGGGCCCCTCTGCAACAGCTGGAAATGCATAACCCGGCCGAGCCCGGCTTGGCCTTGCTGGATGCGTTGCGTGAGCAGTCTGCGATCAGTCGGCGTCTGGATCGCGCCCAGTTACGGTTGCTGAAACGCTTCGGGATTTTCCGTGAGGGCGTGACCAAGAAGGGCGAGCAACTGTTGCTGCCCAATGAGGTTGCGGTGGCCAATGATCTGGATGATCGTGCCACTCGCGAGGCGCTGAAAGCCGTGTTTGGCGACCGGCTCAAAGGGGGCATGGTCATGCATGGAGGCTTCTTCCTCGGGCCAAAGGCATTTTACGACCGGCTGCGCGGGCTGGATGACGCGGAACGGGCGGCCATCAACATGACCCGCATCAGTTATGTCAATCATCTGTACGGTGATGAGACCCTCAAGCGTCTGCAGCGTCAGGATGCGCGCTTTGTGAATACCGCCTTTACGGTGACCTTGCTGGGCGCCGCGGTGGCGGATCAGATTGATGATGGCCGTGTGCTCAGCGGGGTTGGCGGGCAGTACAACTTTGTCAGTCAGGCTCATGAACTGGAGGGTGCGCGTTCTGTGATCATGGTACGCGCCTGGCGAGAGCGGGGCGGTGAGGCCATGAGTAATGTGGTGTTCTCCTATGGCCATAACACCATTCCCCGTCACCTGCGTGATATCGTCGTGACCGAATATGGGGTGGCGGATCTGCGTGGCAAGACCGATGAGGAAGTGATCATGGCCATGCTCAATGTGGCTGACAGTCGCTTCCAGATTGAACTGATGGAGCAGGCCCAGGCCGCGGGCAAATTGCGCAAGGACTATCAGATACCCGAGCCCTATCGCCGTAACAACCCCGAACACCTGCATGAGATTGCAGCAGACAACGGTGAGCAGAGTTTCCCCTTGTTCCCGTTGGGGAGTGACTTTACCGATACAGAGCAGCGCTTGCTCAAGGCGCTGACATGGCTCAAGGAAAAAGTCAGCCACAAGGAATATTTGGAGCTGGGGCGCGACGCGCTGTTCAACGAAGGCAGTGAGGCTGAATTTGAGCGCGAGTTGGAGCGGATGGACATGAAAACGCCGGAGGGGGTCCGTGAACATGTTTACCAGCGATTATTGCTCACCGCACTTGAGGCGGTGAGCCACTGACAGCTGACGGTCAGTTATCCTGTTCGCAGGACAAGGATGTCCTGCGAACATGGCTTCTCGAGGGGGCGGTGCAGGGCGCGATTATTCCGGTTTGTCTTTTTTGCGCTCTTCCGGTTTTACCGGTTTGCGCGCAGCAGGGCCGGAGCGGCCTGAGAGCACTCGCCAGAAAGGAATGCGGCGGGTGACAGAGACCATTTCATCTACCGTGTCGCCAATGCCGGACAGTCGATCCACGGTATCGCGCAGGCCTACCAGTTCATCCACGTGTTCGGAAATCTTGAACACCACCATGTAGAACTCAAGCAGAGCTCGCAGCACGGAAGCCAGTACCAGGAAGGTGATCGGCGCTGCCACGAAAAAATAGAAAAGACCACGCCAGGTAGATGCCATGAAGGCTTCCACACAAAGGTATAACAGGCCGAGGCCGATACCGAACAGGGCGATACCATACACCCCCGGCAACACCTGGATGATCATGTATTTATCAAAGCGAAAGTTAAACAGTTCGCGCCAGTACTGAACGATCCAGAAAAAACCGCGGCGCAGCTTTACATTCACTTTCTTCGGTGCCACTTCCGGCGCCGCATTCTCTTTTTTATCTACCATTTTGCGTACTGCTCCTCGACAAAACCGTAGTGTGCCTGGATGGGAATAGAGCGACCGTCCTTGAGTGTCAATTCACCATCGAAACGGCCAAACAGCTGATTAAAATTACTGGCAAAGAGGCCAAGATCGAGGCGCTCTTTGTGGTTGCCGCTGGGGGTAAAGCGCAGATTGACCTGACCACACAGGCTGCGAATTTGCCAGGGTTGCATCAGGTCATCGCGTTGGTAATCAAATATCACGCCAGCGGTAGGTACCATGACGTCATCTACCCACAGGCAGTTTTCGGAAAAGGTCGTCTCATTGACACCGCAAGACAGGTTCAGGCCAATACGGGTGTCACCGACCTTGCTGGAAAGGCAGGCCCAGTTCCAGAAGGTTTCCCTGCGCATGTAACCGGCGGAAAAGTCATGGTGACCGCAGGCTCCCAGTTCAGACAGATCCTGACGGTGGCCGTTGCGAGTGAGGTTGCCGGTTACGGTGCGACCGGCAACCTTGTTGGCATACACCCAGCCATTGACGCCGGTTCGGGTGCACAGGGACATGGGTTGATACTCGTTACCCTCACTGAGCACAGCTTCCAGTGACAGGCCATCGAGAGCGATGCTCAGGGTTTTGGTCAGTGAACCCTGGTTGTCCTGGTAGCCGAGTCGGATATCCACCCCTTTTTGTTTGAAATGACTTTCGCCCACCCGGGGTGAGGTGGACATGCTCAGATCGCGTCCCAGGGGCGAGCGCCAGGTGTATTCCTTCAATTCGCCGGTTTTCGGTTCGAAAATATAGAAGAAGGCCATTCCCAGATAGGCGGTATGGGCAAAGGCGCAACCGGCCAGCAGCTCGTTGCTGATGATGCCGAAATACTGGAACTGCTTGTAATGAAAATGCCGGGCGAAACGCGAGGCCGGTTTGCCCATGGGGGTGCGATAGTCCGCTTCCCTGCCGTTGATATGGGCAACGGTATGCGGAAAAACGCCCAAGGCGACCTGGCCCTGATCATCGACCAGAGTGGGTGGCTGTGGCTGGAAATTCATGTGTTGGGCCAAGTGACAGGAACAATAAAGCCCGGCTCCGGGCGCAAATCAGACAGCACCATGACCGGGCGAGAATGCTCCTCAACATAGTCAATGAGCGTGGCGGTATCAATGGTGTTAGTACTTTTGTCCGACATGGACGGGCAGGCCCAGCATGCCCGTGGCACCCGTTGCCACTGCTGGCTAGGCAGCCCCCGGGCGGGAAGCCACCAGCCACGCTCATGACGGGGATGACGTTCCGGTTGTTCAGGGTGGCTGTTACGGTAGAACAAACGGCCCCGGGTCAGCAGCGCACGTCCGTCTATCTTCCAGCCTTCTGCGGCCAGGGTGCGACGGGCCTGGGTGCTCTGGCTGCGGGGCAGTTGCTGCTCGTGCAGATGGGTAAACTTCCGGGCCAGGGTGTCACGGCTGTTGGGGCCGTACCAGTGGTCTGGCGTACCCAGATAGAATTTCAGGGCCAGCTCCCAGTGCCACAGTTTTCCGCTATCAAGATCGCGGACCAACATGTCCAGCTCACCGAGGGTGCGGTGTTCATCGCGGATGGGAAAGTTGCGCGCCACGAGTGCCAAACCGGCGCTGTGCTCAACCAGGGCGGCGACCTGGTTCTCAAACTGCAGACCGATGCGGCCGGGTTGTTGCTGGCCGCGGAGCGACTCTGCAGCCCGGGAGGGCAACGCGGGATCTCGTTGCCATTCCCTGTGCAGCCAGAGCCCGGCATCCTCCCAGGGGGCTGGGGGCAGCAGTGGCGGGGCCTGAACCAGCCAGGTCAGCTGGGTTGCCAGCGTCCCGCCCGCCGGGGCGGCCATCATACCGAGGTGGTCAGGTCTTCACGTCGTCGCAGTTCAGACCGGACTTCCTCGGCCCAGTTGAGCCACGCCTGCTGGTCAAGAATGCCGCGGCGCAGGGTCAGGTAGGTGTACATGTCCTTGTCACCGTTGCGGTCATCCAGCTTGCGCGCCAGATCCTCGAAGGTGGTTAGCCGTTCACGACGAAGGTCGGCCTGATCCTCCAGTTCCCGCAGGATGGAGGAGGGGTCGCTGAGCGCTCCCCCGGCGATCTTGACCATGAAGGCATCCCGGATACGGGGCGGGGCGGCCGGTTTTCGCAGCCACCTGATTAACTCGTCTCGACCTTCTTCCGTGATCCGGTACATTTTCTTGTCCGGTTTGCCATCCTGGGGAATATGGCGAAACTTCACCATGTCCTTCTCATTCAGTTTACCCAGCTCCAGGTAAATCTGTTGGTGGGTGGCGTTCCATACCAGCCCGATACTGTTGGCAAATTCGCGAGCGAGGTCGTAACCGCTGGCTTCCTGATCTTGTAGCAATACAAGTATGGCATGGCGCAATGACACGGCTGACTCCTCGGCAATCTCTTTAATTGTTGTGATACCAGATTGATAGTAGAGAGCCGTGTTATTGCAGCGCAATCCGTTGAATAAGTAGTTTTGTAAAAACTTGGTGAAGTTAGCCAACAAGAGCGCGCCAGTGTAAGTATTTGTTATTAAAAGGCATGCACTATGTTGGCCAAGTGGTCTTGAAACGAAACCGGTGTCGCGCTGCTGTCATCAATGCCGAGAGGGGAAATCCATCAGCATGCTGGCCTGATAGCGACAAGAGGCGGTGAGCTGCTCTTCGGTCAGTTTGGGGATCAAATTGTGAATCAGGCTGCGCGAGGCCTTGCGCGTGGTTTCTACCCCCACGCTGGCAATCTTGCGCAGCACCGGACCGAATTTCAGCAGCGCCATGGGCTTTTCGAAGTACCAGTGAATGGATTCGTCGGTGACTTCCAGCAGGTATTCTTCCAGTTCCCGGCGGGCTTCTTCGAAATCCCCGTTTTCACACAGGTTGGGCAGGTTGGCGCCCTTCATGGCGAGCCCTTCGTTAACCGGAAATGCCACGTACCAGGCCTTTCCGTCTTCTCCAGGTTGGCGCACCTGGTCCATGTAGCTGGCAGAGTCCTGATTCTGTTTCAGGTCCATCTTGCGAGCGCTACGGCCGACCACCAGCGAGGTCGCTTTGCTGATGGTGGAACAGGTCATGTTGACCACCTTGAGCATGCCGGAAGACAGATTGGCGGCTTCCGAGGCGCGCAGCATGAATGCCTGCAGTGCCTCATCAATGAAGATGGCCATGATTTCCTCGATTTCCTTGGGTTGCGGCTTGCTGGCACCACCCTGCATATCGCGGATAAAAGCGTCGGTTTTGGTGTGGAGAGTCTCGCTGGACTGAAAGGCCACATGAGGATTTGTCATTATTCGGCTCCCGATGACTGGAGGAAAGGATGATACCCATGGGTATTTGCCGACCCAATGACCAAAATTGCCGGGTTTCTATTTCTTTTTGTGGCGCAATGGCTGATGATTCGCGGCCATTGTCGGGTTTGCCGGGGTGAGGAGAAAACATGTTAGGCGTCATCCACGCGGATGCAGACCAGATCAAGCAATGGCTGCAACAGGCGAATATTCAGCATTACATCTGTGAGCACTGCCATGGCCTGCACCTGTCGGAATTGCAGGGGCGTGAAGGTGTCGTGGATGCACGGCTGTTTGTGGAAGACGATGGCGTGTTGCTGACCACCGAACTGGAAGTGCGCCCGGCAGCTCTGTTTGCGGTGCAGGCTGAGCTGAGTCGTTTGAACATGGCCTTCCCGTCCATCAAGCTGTTCCTTGATGTCAACGACGATTCCCTGCCTCGGCTGGTTGCCTGCGATCTGCTGCTGGGGCGCCGGGGGATTACCTTTGATCAGTTCATTTACTTTGTGCAGGCCACGGTGGATGCCACCCTGCAACTGATGGATGAATGTCAGCAATTTCACTGGCTGATCTGGCCGGATGAGATCGATAGCGAAAGCGCCCCGGGCGAGGCGCTGCACTAGGGCCTGTTCACACTAATTCCGTGACCCCTGTTGCGGCCCAAAATGCGCCAATCCAGGCGCGAGGAGAGAGGTTCGGTGTCTCCAAATAAACGACGAGCAACAACGAGTGGCGCATTTTGGGCCACAACCCGAAGGGCTGGGCCCTTTTCCCGTCCAGCAGCTCCAACCGTTACTTATGTAGAGCAACTACACTGCGTACCGGTTGGAACTACTGGACAAAAAAATGACTCCAGCAGGGGCCACGCAATTAGTGTGAACAGGCCCTAGGAGCACGGTGTGCGCGACAATGAGGACCTGTTGGGTGGCATGGGTGGAGATCAGCTCGATGGCCTGATAGGTCGTCTGCTGGCTGACGGTTATGCCGTCATGCCGGGTTATTTCTCCTTACCGGTGGTGCAGGCCCTGCGTAACGAAGCCATGGAACGGGACGGACTGGGCGAGTTCCGGTTGGCCGGCATCGGCCGTCGCCAGGAGCACCAGCAAGACACCCGGATTCGCAGCGACCGTACCTGTTGGCTGAAAGGCAATACCCTGGCGCAGTGCCAGTGGCTGGAAGCCATGGAGCAGCTGCGTCTGCAGGTCAATCGCGCCCTGTTCATGGGCCTGTTCGAACTGGAATCCCACTTTGCCATCTATGGGCCTGGTGATTATTACCAGCGCCATATGGATGCGTTCAATGGCAACAACGGGCGCTTGCTGTCCGTGGTGCTTTACCTCAACGAAGGCTGGCAGAGCGAGTGGGGCGGACGCTTGCGTATCTGGGCGAGCCCTGATGACACCGTGGTGGCCACGGAGGTAGAGCCCCGTGCCGGGACGCTGGTGGCCTTCCTGAGCGAGAAAATTCCCCACGAAGTCTTGGCAGCTACCCGGGAACGATACAGTATTGCCGGATGGTTTCGCTGCAACAACACTACTGCCGACTGGCTCGATCCACCGCGCTGATCCTGGCTTTCCTGCTGGGGGCTGCGCCTGTCCATGCCCAGCTCTGTGGTGAGCCGGGTCGAGACGGTCAGGCGATTTCCGACCCCATCCTCAACAGTTATTTCACGGGAAGTGATGACGCCTCACTGGCGGCGGGAAGCCGTGAGCTGGTGTTGACTCGCGCCCGTGGTTCCCATCCGCTGCTTCCCGGCGATCTTGCCTTGTTGATGCAGGTGCAAGGGGCGACCATCAGTACCCGTAATGACCGTCGCTATGGCGTGCTGGCCTCCCACACGCTGAAGGCGGAGTGGCTGCGTATCGACAGGGTTGACGGGGGGCGGGTGCAGGTAAAGGGCGCCGGGGCAGGCGGTGGATTACTGCATGCCTATCACAACCAGCCCGCCGGTCCGGATCATGGGCGTGCCCGCTGGCAGCTTGTGCGGGTGCCCCAATTTGATTCCCTCACCCTGGATCAGGATGTACGGGCGTTGCCGTGGGATGGTTTTACCGGCGGTGTGCTGGCACTGGATGTGCGTCGCGGCCTGGCCCTGGCAGGCCATGCCCTGAATGTGGACGGGGCAGGTTTGCGAGGGGCGCCGGCGGTGTCGTTGCAGGGTGCGTTGGGGAATCCGGACGATTGGCGCTACAGCGCGCCTAACCCGGAGGATCAGGCGCTGGGCTATGGTCACCATGGCAGCAAGGGGGAAGGGATCGCCGGGACCCCGGTCATGATCGATCCGCAACAGTCTGGCTACCCGGAGGGAGGCATGGCGCGAGGCGCGCCAGCCACCGCAGGTGGCGGCGGTAACGCCATGGATGTGTCCCATCGGTTGCTCGCCAGTGGTGGCGGGGGGGGGAACGGTCAACCCGGTCAGGCGGGCCAGCCCCAGTCAGGGGGCGGCCTGGGCGGTCACAAGGCTCCACCAGGCCCCTGGTTGGGCAGTGGCGGTGGCGCCGCAGCCCGTTCAGCGGGCACGGGTGGCGATGGCGGTAGCGGTGGCGGCCTGATACTGATTCGGGCGGCGGCGGTGACCGGCCCTGGCGCTCTGACCTTGCGGGGGAATCCCGGCAGTGCAGCGGGCAAGGCCGGAGGCGGTGGTGGCAGCGGCGGCACCCTGTGGCTGGATATGCCCTCTGACGTGTCGTTGTCGCTGAAAGCGGATGTGTCCGGGGGGGGCGGAGCCGCGGGTGGCGGCAACGGCGGTGAAGGGCAGAGCTTGTCCGCGGATGGCCGGGAAGGTTTTCCCGCCTTTCCATTGTCAGGCGCTCAGGCCGGTTTCCGTTGTCGTCCGGCCGGACACTGGATTTCCGGCAGACTGTTTCTGGATAACGGCGCGGCGGATCCTGCCCAGGCCTTCAATGCCCGGTTTGACGATGGCGAACAACCGGTCGTTGACCGGCAGCTGCGATTGACCGGGGCCGGTGTGCGCCCGCAGGCCGTTTCTACGGACAGACAGGGACAGTTCAGCCTGCGTTTGTCGGAGGCGGAGAGTCGCGGTCAGTCCTTGCGATTGTCCTTGAGCCTGGCGGACGAAGAGCGCTTGCCGGCGCTGCCGGTGTTGAATCGCACGCCTGCACAACAACAGGGGAAACAGCTTGAGTGGTCGCTGACGGCGACCCCGGACCAGCATTCCGGCCCGTTGGCGATAGGGCTGGTGACCTTGCCGCAGTGGCAGGGCGCGGCCTCCCAGTCCGTGCCCGTGGGTGGCAAGGCGGTGCTGACCTTCCGCTACCATGCCTCGGTGAGTGGGCAGGTGCACTTTACCAGTGATAGCGAGGCGGTCAGTGGGCTGCTCATGGACCGGGAATGTTCCGGCGACAGTGAGCGTTGGCAAACCGGCAGTAGCCCGGGCTGGAACGTGGTGGCCGGAGAGTTGTTATGCGTGCGGGTGCCGGTGGCATTTGACGGCAGCAAACGCACCGTCACCGTCATCGCCCGTACTCAGCCTGCTGGTGCGCCACAGGGCTTCTCGCTGCCGACACAGCGCGCCTCCACACAGCTTAATCCTGCTCACTGACCGTCTGTCCGTCGCGCGACAAAAGTTAGACAGATGCCTCTTGAAAGCCGGTTGGCTATCCCCATTTTCTGAATTGTGACAACAGACCGGTCTGACATTGTGCTCTGCTCTGAGAGTGCATGTCTGTCACACACAAACCTGTACGTTAAACCGTGAATCAGTGGATGCCTGCGGGGTCTGCTGCTGACGATGGAATGAGGATAGTGTGTATGAATACCGGATTTTCTCTTGCCCCTTTGTTTCGCCATTCCGTGGGCTTCGACCGTTTTGATGAGCTGCTGGATGCCGCGCTGCGTGCGGATCAGTCCAACGGTTTCCCTCCCTACGACATCATCCGCGAGAGTGATGGACGTTACCGCATCGTGATGGCGGTGGCGGGGTTTGCCCGCAGTGATATCGAAATCACGGTAAAGGAAAACGAACTGAAGATTCGCGGTAACCTGGCCAGCCAGGATGACAGCGAACGGACCTGGCTGCATCGTGGCATTGCCCGCCGCGCCTTCGAGCGCACTTTCAAGCTGGCCGACCACGTGGAAGTGGATGGCGCAGGCCTTGAAGATGGGCTGCTGACGGTCACTCTCAACCGTATTATTCCCGAGGAAAAAAAGCCCCGGGTGATCCAGGTGGATGGCGCGCCATCGCCTACAAAAAGTAATTGATCGCTAACAGTCTGTGACGCGTATTTTGTGACACAGTAAAGGGGCCGGTAAGGCCCCTTTTTGTTAGCGTCGAAAGGGTAGCTCAGGCGCCGATCCGCCATTTCAGTGGTTTTCTGCAAGGAGTCGCTGAACAACTGCTGGATTGGGGGTGTCTGGGTACGTATCGCAGCCACACCTTGTGGGACGGCCAGGAAGGCCGTGCGGTCCGAACATTGTCAGCCACAGGGAGAGGCATGCAATGAAACGTCTTTATTACTTCACCAAGTCCCTGACGTCCGTTCAGGGGATTACCCGTGATCTTCAACAAGTCGGTATCGGCGAAAATCGCATGCATGTCATGGGCACCGATACCATGGCCATTGCCCAGGCCCACGTGCATGGCACGACCACCTGGGAAGAAACCGACATCATGCATTCCGGGTTTATGGGCGCGCTCATCGGGATGGGCGTCGGTTTGCTGGCCGGATTCCTGATCGCCGGGGCAGACCCCTGGGGCATGCAACTGGAAAGCGGGGCCATCATTGGCGCCACCCTGTTTGGTACCTGTTTTGGTGCCTGGTTGGGAGGGTTGCGTGGGGTGTCTTCCCAGAATCACCATCTGACGCCTTACCTGGATCGGGTGGAGCAGGGAGACTACCTGATGATGGTGGATGCCGATGACGACCAGCAGGCGGGCAGGGTGGAAAAGGTGATGAAAAACCACCGCCACGAAGCCGAAGAAGCCGGCCGTGAGGAGCATTTCAGCCCGTTCGATTGAGTGTGTTTCGTCTGGAAACACAGGAACGGTTTGTGGGAGGTTCTCTCTGCGGTTGACGCCCGCAGTTCGGGGGCCTCCACTGTCCTCCTCCTGTGGGAGAAGCCTGGGCGCCTTTATGCCGTTTCCAGCCAGGTGGCTGCCACATCCAGCATGCGCTGACTGAATCCCCATTCGTTGTCATACCAGGCTAGCAGTTTGAACTGCTGGCCAATCTGCTGGGTGTGGTTGATGTCCACGATGCAGGAATAGGGCTGGTGATTGAAATCCCCGGACACCAACGGCAGGTGATTGATCGCCAGCACACCCTGTAACGGGCCGTGGGCGGCGTTGCTCAGGGCTTCGTGCACGGCGTCGATCGTGGCGGGTTTCTCCAGGGTCACCGTCAGGTCCACCAGCGACACATTCAATGTGGGGACCCTGACCGCCAGCCCGTCAAGCTTGCCGGCCAGATGCGGCAATACCTTGCCCACCGCGCGGGCGGCCCCGGTGCTGGTAGGAATCATGTTGACTGCGGCGGCGCGGGCGCGCAGCAGGTCGCCATGGGCCTTGTCCACCAGATTCTGGTCATTGGTGTAGCTGTGTACGGTGGTCATCAGGCCTTGGCGTACGGTAAAGGCCCGGTCCAGTACCTCGACCAATGGCGCCAGACAATTCGTGGTACAGGACGCATTGGAGACAATCTGCTGGCTTGCCGTCAGCTGCTCATGATTGACCCCGTAGACCACCATGGCATCGGCATCGTCTACAGGATAACTGGCCAGCACCCGTGGTGCGCCGGCGTCCAGGGGGTGCTGGAGCTCGGCGCGATGCTTGAATTTGCCTGCGGCTTCAATCACCAGATCCGGTTTCAGGCTGGCCCAGGGCAGGGTGGAGAGTTCCGCACGAGAGAAACAGGGGATGCGGTGGCCGTCAATTTCCAGATGACTGCCGTCATAGTGAACCGAGTGAGTCCAGCGCCCATGGGTGCTGTCGAAGGCCAGCAGGTGGGCAAGCACGGTAAAGTCGGCCAGATCATTGATGGCCACCAGCTCAAAACGAGGGCTGGCCGGATGATCCTGCAGGGCGCGGACAATGCAACGGCCGATGCGTCCAAAGCCATTGATAGCAATACGAAATGTCCTGTCTGTATTCATCGTTCAGGCTCCGTCTACCATCCGTTTCCAGTGTAGACCCGGGCACCATTTTGCCGCCAGTCTGATCAAGCTTTGTTCAGATGGACGGCAGGATCCGGTGTTTTGCCGAGACGCCCTTGCAAAGCCACAAGGCTTTGGCCACAATGCGCGCTCGCTGTGCGGCTGACACGCTGCGCGCGCGTTATGGTCGACCCGTCGGTCCCCCCGCAACGACAAGCTGTAAACCCCGCCAGGCCCGGAAGGGAGCAACGGTAGCAGTGGACTCGTGTGCCGGGGTGTGGCTGGCGGGAAGACCTCCTAATCCCGCTTCACCGCTTCTCGCAAATACACTCCCCAAACCCGCTTCCCAAAACCGTTGCTCGCACTGTCCTCGCTTCGGGAACTTCGTTAGCATAAGCGACTGAATTTCAATTCCTTTGTCGTGGTGGCTGCGAAAGCTGCTGGAGTGCTATGAGTTATCAGGTCCTTGCCCGGAAATACCGCCCCCGTACCTTCGATGAACTGGTGGGGCAGGAGCATGTCTCGCGGGCACTGATGCATGCACTGGATCAGGACCGTTTGCACCACGCCTATCTTTTCACGGGGACCCGCGGGGTGGGCAAGACCACCATTGCCCGTATTCTGTCGCGCTGCCTGAACTGTGAGCAGGGCGTCAGCGCCCGGCCCTGCGGTGTGTGCCCGACCTGTCAGGAAATTACTGACGGCCGCTTTGTCGATTTGATTGAAGTGGATGCGGCCAGCCGCACCAAGGTAGAAGACACCCGCGAGCTGCTGGATAACGTGCAATACGCACCGACCCGTGGCCGATACAAGGTGTACCTGATCGATGAGGTGCACATGCTGTCAGCGCATTCGTTCAATGCGCTGCTCAAGACCCTGGAAGAGCCGCCTCCCCATGTGAAATTCCTGCTGGCCACCACGGATCCGCAGAAGCTGCCGGTTACCGTGCTGTCCCGCTGTTTGCAGTTCAGTCTCAAGGCGCTGCCTGCCGAGCAGATCGCAGGCCATTTGAAGGCGCTGCTCGACAAGGAAATGATTCGCTACGACGAACCGGCCTTGTTGTCATTGGGCAAGGCGGCTCAAGGCTCCATGCGTGATGCCCTGAGCTTGACGGACCAGGCCATTGCGTTTGGCAGCGAACAGCTCAGCAGTGAGGCGGTCAACGCCATGCTGGGTACGGTGGACCGCAATCATGTACTGACCTTGCTGGTCGCGCTGGCCGAGCAGGAGCCTGCAGGGGTGCTGGCTGCACTGGCATCAGTGTGTGAGCACAGCCCCGGTGAGCTGGCATTGCTGGATGAGTTGATCACCCAGCTCCATCAAATCGCCGTGTGCCAGGCGGTGCCGGGCAACCATGATGAGGCCGTATCACAATTGGCCGCGGCGCTTACCGCAGAACAGGTACAACTCTATTACGACGTTGCCTTGCGTGGCCGGCGTGACTTGCAGGATGCACCGGATACCCGTGCGGCACTGGAAATGCTGTTGCTGCGCATGGTGCTGTTCACCCCCAAAGGTGTGCTGCCTGCCCAGGGGGGCGGCACTCCGGCAAAAAAGCCTGAAGCGGTGGTAGCGTCAGCCACGGCTGACGGGCGTCCGGACCTGCGTGCCTTGCTGGATGCGCCCGCCTCAGCGACAGTGGTGACACCGGCAGAGACTCAGACTGCACCGCCCGTGCCGGAACCCGCGGTGGCGCCATCGCCAGAAGCGATTCCGGCTCCCCCTGCAGACTCTGCTTCAGCGAGTCAGCCGTCACCAGAGAATGCCGTTTCTACCGCGGAGCAAGAGGCGCCGCCCTGGGAGGACGAACCGCCACCCTGGGAGGATGACGCACCTGCACCCGCAGAGATGCCGGAGCCCAACCCCACAGCGCCTGATCCCACGGCCAGTTCCGAGCCAGAACCCGAGGCGAAGCCTCTGGCGCCGTTACCGGAGCCGTCGTCGCCAAGCGACGTGGCCCCCTGGTGGGCGTCGTTACTACAACGCCTCGATCTCGATGGCACGGTGCGCCACATTGCCCGCAATGCTGTGCTCGTCAGTCGGGATGATCCTCACTGGACCTTGCGAATCAGCACCGGGCACCAGGTGTTGGTGAACCGGGAACGGCTGGATGAACTGTCTGCGGCACTGGGTAACTACTTTCAGCGTCGCATCCAGGTACAGGTAGAATATGAGCAGCAAGCCGGGGATACCCCGGAGGCCATGGCCGAGGCCAGACGGCAGGAACTGCTTGTCGAGGCCACCCAAACCCTGCACCAGGATCCCGTGGTGCAACAGCTGGTTGGTCGTTTTGGCGGTCGGCTGGATGAAGACAGCGTCACCCCGAAAGAAACGGTGGAATAACCCGCAACGGGGAGGAGATAACCATGGATTTCGATATCAACTCTCTCATGCAACAGGCCCAGGCCATGCAAGAGAAAATGAAGAAAATGCAGGACGAGGCCGCCAACGCCGAAGTGACCGGCGAAGCGGGCGCGGGCCTGGTCAAGGTGATCATGAATGGGCGCCACGACGTGAAGTCGGTGAGCGTGGATGATTCCCTGATGAGTGAAGACAAGGAACTGCTGGAAGACCTGTTGGCAGCCGCGGTGAACGATGCGGTACGCAGGGTGGAAAAGCAGCAGCAGGACAATATGCAGAACATGGCGGGGGGCTTTCCGTTTCCGCCAGGCTTCAAGCTGTAAGGCGGCCAAGTGAAACACGCACCGCTGGTCGACCAGCTGATACATGCCTTTACCTGTCTGCCCGGCGTGGGGCCGCGTTCTGCACAGCGTATGGCGTATGCCTTGCTCGATCGCGGCCGTGAACAGGGCCGCCGTTTGGGCGATGCCCTGCATGCCGCCATGGACGGGGTGCAGCATTGCCAGCGGTGTCGCAATTATGCCGAAGCCGAGTTGTGCCCCATTTGCGAAAGCCCAAAGCGGGATAGTTCACTGATCTGCATTGTGGCCACGCCGGCCGATGTACTGGCCTTCGAGCAGTCCGGAGAGTATTTGGGGCAGTATTTCGTACTGATGGGCGAGCTGTCGCCGCTGGACGGGATTGGCCCTCGTGAGTTAGGCCTGGATGTGCTGGAACAGCGCCTGCAGGGTGGAGAAATCCGCGAACTGATTTTGGCGACGGGGACTACCGTGGAGGGAGAGGCCACCGCTCACTATGTGCTGGATATCGCCCAGGATGCCGGTGTGCAGGTGACCCGTATCGCCCAGGGCGTGCCCATGGGGGGAGACCTGGAGTTCGTCGACGGCGCCACCCTCGCGCAGGCGCTCAAAGCCCGCCGCCCTTTCGGTAGCTAGCAGTTACGAGCTACTGCTCCATTGGAATGGAAAACCCAAAATAGTTCCCGGCTTTTGAAGAACGGAAACGCCTGTCAGGTCGTTGAGTTCGGCGCCAAGAAATAACCCGAGCACTCCGTAGGAGCGGTGGTTCCACCGCGATGATGGTGGCGGAGATCGCCTGAGCGATTTCCGCCCTACGGGTGAGGCCGCAGCAGGAGAGAAGCATCGCACGCTGTGTGGCCGGAAGGGGGAGCGGCGCATGGCTACCAGACTCTCTCTGTGCAGGCACCTGAGAGACCACCCCTCCAGAACAATCGGACCGTAGGCAAACGCTCCTGCGGCAAGGCTCAGCTTGGCACCGCCCCGGCTTTTCCTCGCAGTTGAAAGCGCGCAGCTGCACTTGTCCGTTATTCTCTGTTAAGGTTTCAGCCGAGCAAGCGCTTGGTTATATCTTTTCAGCGAGGGAGGCCCTATGAGCGCACTGGACTATTTCAATGAAACTCACCAGATGGTGCGCGACACCGTCCGCAAGTTCGTGGAGCGTGAAATTCTTCCCCATGTAGATGACTGGGAAGAAGCGGGGGAGTTTCCGCGTGAGCTTTATGGCAAGGCGGCAGAGGCCGGGATTCTGGGCATCAATGCGCCCGAGGAGCTGGGAGGCACCGGTGAGGACGTGTTCATGAAGATTGCCGCCTGTGAGGAGCTGGTGCGCAGCTCTTCCGGTGGCCTGTGTGCCAGCCTCGGTTCCCTGGATATCGGTCTGCCGCCAGTCTGGAAGTGGGGCAGTGAGGCCATGAAGCAGAAGGTGGTGCCCGAGGTACTTGGCGGTGAAAAGATCTCGGCCCTGGCAATCACGGAACCCAATGGCGGCTCGGACGTGGCCAACCTTCGAACCCGTGCGGTCCGCGAGGGCGACCACTATGTGGTGAACGGTGCCAAGACATTCATTACCAGTGGCGTCAGGGCGGATTACTACACTGTGGCGGTGCGTACCGGTGACAAGGGGTACGGAGGCATCAGCCTGCTGCTGATCGAGAAAGGCACTCCCGGCTTCACGGTGGGGCGCAAGCTCAAGAAGATGGGTTGGTGGGCATCCGATACGGCCGAGCTGTTCTTTGAAGACTGCCGGGTCCCGGCAGAAAACCTGATCGGGCCAGAGAATGGCGGCTTCTATTGCATCATGAGCAACTTCCAGATGGAGCGCCTGATTCTGGCGGTAACCGCCAATAGCACCGCCCAGCTGGCATTGGATGAATGCCTGCGCTACGTGAAAGAGCGTGAGGCCTTTGGTCGTCCGCTGGCGGGCTTTCAGGTGACCCGCCACAAGCTGGCGGAAATGGCCACAGATATTCGTGCCAGTACGGAGTTTACCTATCGGGTGGCGGCACGCATTGCGGCCGGGGAAAACTGTGTTCTGGATGTGTCCATGGCCAAGAATGTGGCGACCCGTTGTGCAGACCGGGTGACCTATGACGCCGTTCAGCTGTTCGGTGGAAGCGGCTATATGCGCGGCACCATCGTTGAGCGCCTCTACCGGGACAATCGCATTCTGCCCATTGGCGGCGGCACGCACGAAATCATGAATGAGGTGATTGCCAAGCAGATGGGGTTGTGAGCTATCAGCTATCAGCTATCAGCTATCAGCCGTCAGCGGTGAGTTGTGGAAGTCAAAAGCCGTTGCAAAACCAGAGTTACGCGATTTTGCTTTTCATAGTTCATAGCTCATAGCTCATAGCTCATAGCGCGCGTTTGATCCTACAACGAAAGAGGCCGCGCCCAGGGTTTGGGCGCGGCCTCTTTGCTTTCAGTCACTGATACACTTTAATCGTGTTGCAGCTTGCAGCTTGCAGCTTGTAGCTTGTAGCTGTCAGGTACACTCGGCACGGCTCTGATCCAGCTTGCAGCGAACCTTGCGCAGCATGTCGAGCATGGTCGGGTCATAGTAGCCTTCGGTACGCAGCTGGTCGCGGGCTTCCTGCATCAGCACTTCGTATTCCTGTTTGTCGGCATCCGGAATCTCTACCCACCAGCGCTGATCGACCTTGGATTCTTCTTTCTTCAGCTGATCCAGGATGCGGTCCAGGTTGTTGTAGAAATACTCGCGGGATTTCTGGGCAGTTTCTGCCGGGAAGGCCTCTTTCTTGGCAATCAGCTGGATGGTGAGCTGAACCAGCGGGTAGTTAATGATACCGCCATCCGGAGACAGCCCCTTGTACAACTCCAGTGCCTCGTAGGCCGCCAGCGGTGCTGCGATTACGTCGACCACGCCATTGTTGAACTTGGTGGAGAAGTTGGTGATGTCCGAGGCCACCGGGGTCGCACCCACCTGTGAGACCAGCTTGGCCTGGGTTTCGTCATATTCGAGTACCGCTACGCGCTTGCCCGCTGCCTTGGCCAGGGTATTCACTTCCTTGTCGTTAACGAAGACATAGGCAGCACCTGCCGGGGCGATACCCATCACCTGATAGGAGCCCTGTGAGAGTTTGCCGGCGCTTTGCGGGTGAGACAGCACCTGCAGCACCAGACGCATGTGATCCATGGTCGGGATGGCGCCGATGGAGTCCACTGTACCGGAAAACTTGTTGAAACCGCGGCCGCGGATACCGGTGATCAGGGCGGCTTCACATACCCCCGCCTTCAGGTCTTCGGCGGCGATAGCTTCATTGGTGTAAGGAATCAGTTCGGCTTCCAGGCCCCAGCCCAGAGCGGCGGCCTGCCAGTCTTTCATGGCACCCATCATGGGCCCCACATTGCCGACGATATCGAAAACACAGATCTTGGTCTTGGTGGCGGCCTGGGCGGAGAAAGGCAGTGTCAGGGCACAGGCGGCCACAAGGGAGGTGAACAGCTTCTTCATCAGTATTTCCTGCTTGTTATTACTGGTATGTCTGCTGATGCGCAGCGGCTGGTTTCGATACTAGAGATTAGCAGAAGGAAAGGAAAAACCCCTTGCGTCAGATTATGGAGCATTTGGGTCAATCCGGTCAGGGAACCTTTCAGCCGCGTCTTGACCTGCGTATTTCGCCGGGGGTATGGCCGGTCCAGCTCCGGTAGGCTTTACTGAAACTGGCCTGGTCGCTGTAGCCAAGGTGCTCGGCAATTTTTTCCAGCGGCATGTCGGTTTCTTCCAGATAGCGAGTGGCAAAGGTCTCGCGAACTTCATTACGTATGGCGCTGAAGGCCTGATCGGCGAGCCCCAGGTGTCGGCGGACAGAGCGGGGACTCATTCCCAGTTTCTGGGCGATACGTTCCAGGCTGCTGTTGCGACCGGGCTCACGCATGATTTCCTGACGTACCAGAGTGGCAACGCGCAGGCTGTCGGTTTTTTCGAGGTCTTCCCGGGAGCGGGCGGCAGCCAGGTAGCCTGCGACGCTGGCATCGTCGTCGCGGATCTGGCGACCGGACAGGGGCATCAGTACACGGTTGGCCGGACAGTTGAAGCGCACAGCCACATCGTTGGCCAGTTGCTGCCAGCCTAGGGATTTGCCCGGGCACGGGAAGTCGAACTCGAAAGTGAAGCGGCGGCATACCAATGACGCAAGGGCATGGATGCTGCCCATATAGATATTGGCGATGGTGGGTTTGAGCTCTCCGAAATCCCAGTTGTCGTGCAGACGGATGGAAATCAGGTCCCCGGAGCAGTGGATTTCCATGTCCATCAAGGGCAGGGACACACGCAGGTATTGCACTACCATGTTCACCAGTTTGCGAAAATCCTGCTGGCCGAGCAAGGCAAAACCGAACAGGCCGTGTCCTTGCAAATCCAGTTCCTGTCCAAAGCGAAAGCTGGAGGTCACATCATCCAGCAGTTTTTCGCCCTGACCCAGTAACTGACAAATCTGTTTAACCGAAAGGTAGGCATCAGGGTTTTCAAGGATGGCGGACTCAATTCCGGCATTTTCGAGCACGATCGTTCCATTAATTCCGCGTTTCTGGACAAACCGTAAATACCGGCGGGCATAACGAACGGAAATCAGCGGAACGTCGAGAGCCATTCCATTGTTCTTCATTTTTTTACCCGACTTTTTTACCTGGGAGTTTTGTGGAGACTCCCTGGAACCTGTTGTTGTTATAGGTGAGAACCGGGTCTCACTATGCCGATTTTAACAAAAAGCAAAAAGGAGGTTTGCCTTTTTTAACAAAAAACTGGCCGCTTTAACTATTAAGCCATTGACCATAGATGGCCATGATGTCGGCCGCTTTTATCGCATAAAAATAAACATGGAGCGAGAAAATGAAAAGGGAAAAGGCTGCTTGTCTTAAGGCACGTTATGTACCTATTTCTAAAGTATCAGTTCCAGTAGTGAGAAGAATGTATGAGATATATTCTGGGTACTACGAAAATATAAGCTTGGAACTGTTTTGCCAGGATTTGGGAGAAAAAAATGGCGTGTTTTTGGTGGAAGATCGCTCTACCAAGCGCGTGGTAGGTTTTTCGACCATGAAGACCTTGCACATGAAAGCGGGCAACCGCGTGGTGAAGGGGGTGTTCAGTGGTGACACGATTCTCGAAAAGGAATACTGGGGTAACAAGGCGCTGCATGTTGCCTTTTTCTTCCGCATGATTCGCGAAAAACTTCGCCATCCTTTTCAACCGTTGTTCTGGTTGCTGATTTCCAAGGGATACAAAACCTATTTGCTGATGGCAAATAATTTCCACAACTATTATCCAAGTCCGGAGCGTCACTGCGAGAAACTGGAAGGGTTGGTGGATAATTATTGTGAGCGCCTTTTTAGCGATTATTATCGAGCCGAAAAGAAAATTCTCGATTTTGGTGATGGTTACACCCACCTCAAATCCGACGTGGCAGGGATCACCGATGACATGCGCCAGCGCAACGTTAAAATCAATTTTTTTGAGCAGCGTAACCCGACCTGGGAACGGGGAACGGAGTTGCCTTGTATCGGTGAAGTCAGCTATTCCCTGATTTTGCATTACCCGTTTATGTTGTGGAAAAAACTGCGCCGCAAAACCAGCGAAACGATCTCTGCGGTCCCGGCCAATAATTAGAAAAAACGGGGGCTCCCATGCTCGGACATCAACTGCTCAAGCTGGCCACCTGGCCCGGCGAGCGGCGTTTCGCCCATTCCCGTGAGAACTTGGAACAGGTGCAACGTCATAATCTGGCGGCACTGCTGAAACAGGTTTGTGCTTCTGCGCATCACGCCGATGGANCGTTGCAGGCGGATATGNGCTGGGAGCAGTTTGCTGCCCGTCAGCCTGTAACCGATTACGACCATTGGCGTGAGGCTATCGAGCATAGCCGTCTNCAGGGNGGGNCAGGGCTCACGNCCTCGCCGGTCAGTCGTTATCAGCCTACCAGNGGCTCCACCTCAGCCATCAAATGGGTGCCCTACACCCGCCAGTTCCTGGCAGAACTGGACAACGCCATCAGTCCATGGGTGGTAGACCTCTATCGTCAGTTTCCGGGTCTCAAGCGTGGCCGCCATTATTGGTCCATGTCCTGGGTGCCCACNGCACTGCGCGAGTCCATGAGNGATGAGATCAANGATGACCTGCAGTTGATGTCGCTGGGCAAACGTCTGCTGGCAGGGGCAACGCAGTCGGTACCGCAAGAGGTATCGCTGGCGCGCACCTCTGACGATTCGTTGTTCTCGACACTGGCTTATCTGGCGGCNGATGAGTCGCTNTCCATGATGTCNATCTGGAGCCCGACTTTTGGTCTGGGCATGCTCAAGGCCATGGCCCAGTGGCGTGAGGAGCTGGCCGAGGTGCTTGCNACCGGGAAGTGGGGCACTCGNATGTTGGGCGTGGAGGGGGCCGGGTGTCCGGTTTCTCACCGNGCAGCCAGTTTGCTGAGGCAATGGGATGGCCGCCTTGGGGCNGACTTTTTCATGGCGCTATGGCCGCGACTGGCGTTGGTNAGTGCCTGGGANACGGCGGCTTCTGCGCCCTGGGCCAGGCAGCTTCACGGNCTCCTTCCNCAGGCGGCGTTTCAGGGCAAGGGCTTGTGGGCCACCGAAGGGGTGGTGACGATTCCTTATCAGGGCCAGCACACACTGGCTTATCGAAGCCATGTGTACGAATTCCAGGACCCGGAGGATGGCTGTATTTATGCGCCCTGGGAGCTGGAGCCNGGTCAGCAGGTGATGCCGCTGCTGAGCACGGGNAGNGGGTTGNTGCGNTATCGGCTGAAAGACCTGGTCAAGGTGGAGGCGTTGAGCCAGGGCGTACCGGTGCTGACCTTCCTTGGACGGGCGGGCACAACCGACCTGGTAGGAGAGAAGCTGACGGCTCCGGTGGTGGAATCAGCCATTGCCGGTCTTGCGCTGCCGCCGACGGCGACCCCGGTGTGTACCGTGGGTGTGGAAGATGCCGGTGAGGGTAAGCCAGGCTACTTGCTGCTGCTCGAGGGGTATGGCTGTGATGGCCCGACGCTGGCGCGTCAACTGGATGCCGCGCTTCAGGAGCACTTCCATTACCAGCTGGCCCGTAACCTCGGACAACTGGCGCCGGTGCGCTGCATCGTGCACGCCAACATGCGCGAGCGTTATCTGCATCAGTGTCGGCAACGGGGCATGATCGAGGGCAATATCAAGATGGAGTCCCTGCAGCACTGGCCTGGCGCCTTGCCTTTGTGGCTGGCACGGGCAGCGAGTGAATCCGGTGCTGAGCAGGAGACTGTCTGATGAGCTACCAGATTCGTCCTGCCNGCGCCGCGGACAATGAAGCGATTCTCTCCCTGCTGCAAGGCACGCCCCAGCAAGGCGCAGTTACCCTGAATTTTGAGCGGCAGCCGGATTATTTTCGTGGCGCCAAAGTCACCTGTGANCAGCCGGATGTGTGGGTGGCCGAACCCCGCGATGCCCGNGGCAAGGTCAGTGCTGTTTATAACGTGGGTTGGCGGAGCCTGTGGATCAATGGCGAGGTTCGCCGGGTGCGCTATGCCCACGATCTGCGTATCGATCCGGAATACCGNAATGGCATGATTTTGCATCGCCTGTTTCGGCAACTGCGCAAACAGCTTGCTGAAGGNGAGTGGATGCAGACCACCGTACTTCACGATAACCAGGCGTCCCTGTCCACTGTCGCCAGTGGGCGNGCCGGCCTACCGGTGTATTACCCGGCCGGCACCATTGAAACCAGCATGCTGTATACCCGCGCCCGCAAAGCNCGCTTACCGGCGGATATCACNCTTCGCCAGACCAACGAAGTGGATTTGCCNGAGATGGCGACACTGCTGAATCGTCAGGGCCGGCAAAAACAGTTNTTCCCGTACTGGGATGTCCAGCGGGTGCGTGGTGATGACTACTTTTACGGCATGGGCCCTGGCAATTTNCTNGGCTTGTGGGTCAAGGGGGAATTGAAAGGCTTGTTGGGTTTCTGGGACCAGAAAGCCATCAAGCAGACCCGTGTACTGGGTTATGCCAAAGGCATGGGGCTAATGCGTCATTTGTATAACTCGCACAGTATGTTGCGTGGNGGNATGCGTTTGCCTGCNCCNGGTGGCGTGCTGTCTTACCTGACGCTGCACAGTCTGGTCGTCGAGAACGATGACCCGGAACTGTTGCGGTTGTTACTCGATCATGCAGTGAGTTTTTTCCATGGCCGTTTTGATGCCCTGGTGTGCGGTTTTTTTGCCAATGATCCGTTGGCGAAGGTCCCGGCGCGTTACCGCCGGCGATTGTTGCTNAGCGAACATTTTCTGGTGAGCTTTGATGGCGACCCCCGTGAGCAACTGGACAGTGANCGCCCCTGGTATGTCGAGGTGGCGCGACTGTGAGTGCTGCAGCAACCGATTANATCGGGATGTGGTATCGCGCCCGGGCGCGTCTGGGCGTGGATGACCGCATCGAGTTCATCTTCATCGATCCGGCNTCNGGGCAACGGCGAACCGTGGCCCTGCGACATCGTGACTATGATGGCGTGGCGGGGATTCTGGTGGCGGCCCGGGAGGTCGGCATGCGAATGCCCATGGTGCCCTCAGGAAAGCGNCGCAAGGCGCCGCCCTTCTGGCAGCGCTGGCAGTCACCGGCTGAATCCCGNGAGCCTGCCGAGCTGCAATGGCGGCGTTTCGGGGTGGCTGATGGCGAGAANAATGCGCCGTTGGTGNAGTGGCTTAACCCGCAGCAGACCCGGGCACTGTACCAACGTGCGCATCAACAGAAGGTGTCGGTAAACAGCTTGCTGTTGCTGGCGCTTCACCGTGCAGTCTCCGATACCTTGNTGGTGAAAGGGCAGCCTGGCAGNTGGTGCTTTCCGGTGAACATGCGCAATGCGGTCACTGTNCCCCGTCAGGAAATGAATCTCTCCAGCGCGTTCTATTTAACCGTGGACGAAAACGACACCCCTTCGCGCATCGACCGCACCATACGCCAGAACCTGAAAGCCAACGTGCACTGGCGCTACTGGCATCTGGCCCGTATTGGGCGCTGGATCGGTCAGCGCGGAGTGAACTGGGTGTGCAGCAGNTTGCTGAACGGTCCGCAGCATTGTGGATCGTTTTCCAGTCTGGGCGAATGGCAAATGGATTTTATGTCGGCAGGCATGGCNCCGGATACCGTGTTTGCCTGCTGTGGCCCGGGTAGTCCCAANCACCCNGTCGCCAATGGTGTGACCGTGGTTAACGGTTGNATGAGTCTGGCACTGAAACTTCATCCTTCTCTGGGCGCTGGCCATGCCCAGGCCGAACAGTGCCTGCAACGCTGGATCAACTGGCTGGGAGCTGATGCATGAAAGTACCTTTCAGTTTGCGAACGCTGGTCGCCCTGGTGGCTGCCGGGGTCATGGTTCTTGCGGTGGTGTCGTTGTACATGGTGCCACCCGCCCAGCCGGATATCCGGCAGCAAGACAATGTGCTNTCGCTGGATACCTGGTCGGTGAAGTGGAGCGACGTGGTGATCCCCGTGCACACACAAGGCATGGTGCGGGCGCGACATGAATTGCCGCTGAGTCTGGAAGTCTCCGGACGAGTCGAAGAGGTGTCCCCGGCGTTTGCAGATGGCGGNCGGGTCATGGCGGGTGATGTGTTGCTTCGTCTGGATCCTGAGCCTTTCGAACTGGAAGTGGTTTCCCAGCAGAATGCCGTCCATGCCGCACGCTTGCANGTGGCNGAGACCAAGGCTCGCGCCCGGGTGGCGGGGGGCTCCAGTCGTTCCTCGGCGCTGGGTCGCTTCGAGCCGCAGATGGATGAAGCCCGTAGCCGGTTGGCTGCCGCGCAGGCAGGGCTGCGTCAGGCCCAGCGTCAACTCGAACAGACCGAACTGGTGGCGTCGATCAGTGGTCGCCTGAAAGGGGTTCAGGTAATGCCCGGGCAGCACCTGCAAGCAGGGGCGGTACTGGGGCAGCTGTATCAGGAAGATCTCGTGGAGGTGCGCTTGCCGGTGCGCGATGACTGGCTGGCGTTGCTGGGCATTGTGCCCGGAGATGATGCCAGTCTGGATACGGTGAGCGCCCGGTTGAGTGGACGATTTGCCGGCCGTCAGGGGCATTGGGAGGGCAAGGTGGTACGCCGGGAAGGCGGGCTAAACCGCAATCAAATGATGCACCTGATCGTCCAGGTGGCAAATTTTGAACAGGATCTGCCGTTGGAGCCCGGGGTGCTGGTGCAGGCAGAGTTGCGAGGCGCGCCTACCGCGGCGGTGGCCGTGCTGCCACGGTCTGCCCAGGCCGGTGAAGACAGTATCTGGGTACTGGATGACGAGAAGCGTCTGCGGCGCCAGTCTGTGGCGATCCTGCACTACGATAACGAGAGCCTCTATGTTCATGATGGTGTGACGACCGACACTCAGGCGGTACTGGCGGGCGATCTGCAACTTCTCGAAGGGATGCGTATTCATCCCAATCCACCGCCGGCGGGTCTGGCCACGGTGGATGGGACGCGTCAATGAACCGCGCGATCGCATGGTTTGCCAATAATGGGGCGGTCGCCAACCTGTTGATGATGACCCTGCTGCTGGCGGGGGTGTTAGCCATCCCCCACACCCGTCAGGAGACCCTCCCTAACGTCCCGCTGGATCGCATTGGCATTTACGTGGCCTGGCCCCAGGCCACGCCTGAAAATGTGGAAGCTCTCGTTTGTACCCCAGTGGAAACCGCCATTGATGATGTGGAGGGCGGCACCGATCTGATCAGTGAATCCCGCGAAGGCTTGTGCTCCGTGCAACTGGATGTGTTGGAGGGCCACGACACTCGCACGGTACTGGAGCAGATTCGCACCCGTCTGGAAGGGCTGGATAGCTTACCGCAAGGAGCCGACCGCCCGCGTGTCCAGGAACTGATCGTGCGCAACCGGGTGGTGCGGTTGCTGATGAGTGGCTCGTTGTCACGCAAGGATATTTATCAGCTGGCCCAGCAGGCCCGGCGCCAATTGCTCAACCATGACGCGATTTCCAGTGTGGATATCGAGAACCTTCCCGAACGGGAAATGGCCTTGCAGGTCTCTCGTGATGATCTCTATCGCTATCAGTTGACCCTGGAAGGGATGGCCGTGGCGGCGTCGCAGAATGTCCAGAGGGTGGCGGGAGGGTTGCTACGTAGCGAGCGTGGCGACTGGCTGCTACAGACTGGACAACAGCCGGGCGATGCCCAGGCCTACGAAGCNTTGGTGATTCGCCAGTCGGATCAGGGGGATTTGTTGCGGCTGGGGCANGTCGCCCATGTGGAAGACGGTTTCTCGAGGGATAACCAGGCGGCATGGCTGGACGGCCAGCCAGCGGTAGCTCTGGATGTGTACCGGGTTGGCGACCAGAATGTGCTTGCGGTGGCCGATGCCGTGAAGCAGTGGATGCATGACACGGACTTGCCCCAGGGGGTCAGCGTAAGAATCTGGAGTGACGATGCCCGTCAATTCCAGGAGCGCTCCAATCTGTTGTGGCGCAATGCTCTGCAAGGGTTGGTGTTGCTAACGGTCGTGCTGGCAATTTTCCTGACCCTGAGGCTGGCAGGTTGGGTGGCATTGGGCATCCCGGTTTGTATGCTCGGGGCCTGTGCCCTGTTGCCGTTATTGGGGGAATCTTTCAACACGATTTCCCTGTTCGCTTTTATTCTGGTGCTCGGCATCGTGGTGGATGACGCGGTGATTGTCGGTGAAAGCATNGACCATCAGCGGCGCCAGGGGATGACGCCTTCCCAGGCCGCNATCAGCGGGGCGCAGCGCGTGGCCAAACCGCTGTTGTTTGCCGTGCTGACGACCTTGTTTGCCTTTGCTCCTTTGTTGTTCCTGCCCGGGCCGGAAGGGGCCTTGATGCGGGTGATCCCGGTGGTCTCCATTGCCATTCTGGTGTTGTCACTGGTGGAATCGCTATGGATTTTGCCGGCGCACCTTAGTCATAGCCGCGCTCCCCGGGGGATCTGGTTGAAGTCGGAGGTACTGGCTAACCGTATNAATGCTGGCCTGGANCGGTGGCTGGATGTCCGTGCTCGNCCANTGNTGCGACAAGCGCTGCATTGGCGCTATGTGTTGGTGGTGGTGTTTGTTGGGCTGTTCCTGTTTTGCTGCGCGTTGGTGAACAGCGGTTGGCTTACCATGGTGCTGTTCTCGCGAGTGGAAGGTGATCGGGTCATGGCCGAAGTGGTGTTTCCGCAAGGCACCGGCGATGCCCGTCTGTTTCGTGAAGTGCAGTCGCTGGAATCTTCGGCCCGTGAACTGGNGAAGGGGCTGAACGACGCCAGTGCTCCGGTGAGCATAGATGCGGTGTTNGCCGAGCAGGGGGTACGCCAGAAAACGTCCAATGCCCGTGATCCTGGCGCCCGTTTTCGGGTCAGGGTCACCCTGGCAATCAGCGGGGATACTGGCGCGCTGACGCCGCGGGAACTGGCCGCCCGATGGCGTGATGCCCATGGGNCGATACCGGATGCCTTGTCGGTGAAATTCCATGCCAGCCTGATGCAGGTCAAACCGGATATCCATATCAATCTGTTCCATCCGGATCTGGCCACCCTCCAGCAAATGAGTGAACAGGCGGCGCTGGCGCTGGCCCGNATGGAGGGGGTGCACGAGGTCGCCAATAACCTTCATGCCAAGCGCACNATCGTGGATATTTCTCTGAACGAGGCAGGAAAGCAGGCCGGCTTGCGTGCAGAAGAAGTNGGCAAGCAGGTGCGTAATGCCTTTCACGGGATTGAGCTGGATCGCTGGTTTGAACAGGATCAGGAAGTCCCGGTCATGTTGAGGCTTGCCCAGCCAGACAGCCGCCATCTGGTGGACCTGGAAAAACTGCCGGTGCAGATGCCCGGTGGCGATATGACGGTGTTGGCTGCTGTGGCAGACCTGTCCCGTCGTCAGGCGCCGGCCATGATCAGTCACTACGATGGGCGCCGCAGTGCCACTGTCAGTGCGTTTGTCGATGAGCACACCACCTCTCCGGCGTTGGTCATGCAACGCCTGAGAGGCAACTTGCTCGACCCGATGATGGCTAACGACAGTGCGGCGGGTTGGACCGTGGCAGGCAAACAGGCGGCGGTGAAAGATTTTCTGGACCATTTGTCGATCAGTTATGTCATTGCCCTGGCGGCGATTTTCTTTCTCCTGACCGTGCTGTTTGGCGGTTACGGCCAGCCCCTGCTGGTGATGGCAGCGATTCCGTTTGGCATGGTCGGGGCTTTCCTGGGGCATTTTCTGCTGGGTTACAGNCTTACCCTGTGGTCGCTGGTGGGCGTGATTGCGGTGAGCGGGGTCGTGGTCAACGACAATCTCGTGCTGATTGATGCCATTAATGAGCTCAAGGCAAAGGGCAAGGGACTGCGTGATGCGGTGGTGGAAGGCGTCAGTGGCCGTTTACGGCCGGTGATGTTGACGTCCATCACCACGTTTGCCGGTGTCGCGCCACTGATGCTGGAAACCAGTGTGCAGGCCCGCTTTCTGATCCCCATGGCAGTGGCGTTGGCATTTGGCGTGCTGTTCGCCACGCTGGTCAGCCTGTTGCTGGTCCCGTGCCTGTTAGTGATTGGCCATGATGCGCGCGTGGCCGTGCGTCGCTGGATGGCACGCTGGCAGGCTCCGGNGGCATCGGAAGCGGATACGGTGGAGGTGGCCTATGAACGGGGGCAGCTCACCGCCTGGTGGGGCGCCAGTAATCCCTATCATGACCCGGTNCTGCGTTCTGCCTGGGAGGCCGGACATCAGGATCACGGAAGTGAAAGCGAGACGCCTCAGCACGGGCAGACTTGAGGCGGTNCTGTGGCGGAAAGCCGGATTGGGCTATTTTTCGCNACGTGAAATGCGTTTCGGGTAGCCAGGGATAGATGTCCACAAAAAAGCCCGCCCCGGCTTCCCGGGGCGGGCTTTTTGCGATGAGGCAATGCCTAACTGTTATGCCTTGCCCTGGTTGGCAACTGCTTCCGCCGCTGCTGCCACTGCCTCGGCGTCNCCCAGGTAGTAGTTCTTCACGGCTTTCAGGTTNTCGTCCAGCTCGTAGACCATGGGNACCCCGGTAGGGATGTTGAGCTTGACGATTTCCTCGTCGGAGATGTCGCCGAGATACTTCACCAATGCGCGCAGGCTGTTGCCGTGGGCGCAGATCAGTACCTGCTTGCCCGCTTCGATTTGCGGTTTGATCTCACTTTCGAAGTAGGGCACGAAGCGGTCGACGGTGTCCTTGAGGCTTTCGGACAACGGAATCTGCTCTTCGTTGAGGCCTTGATAGACACGGAAGTTGCCAGCGTAACGCTCGTCATCACGCTCCATCTTCGGCGGCGGGGTGTCGTAGCTGCGACGCCAGATATGCACCTGGTCATCACCGTACTTNGCCGCNGTTTCCGCCTTGTTCAGGCCCTGCAGGGCGCCGTAGTGACGCTCGTTGAGGCGGTAGTCACGGATGACCGGGATCCACATCTGGTCCATGGTGTCCATGATGGTCCACAGTGTGCGGATAGCGCGCTTGAGCACGGAGGTGTAGGCNACGTCGAATTCGAAGCCGGCTTCCTTCAGCAGCTCGCCAGCGGTACGGGCTTCCTCACGGCCTTGCTCGGTCAGATCCACGTCTTTCCAGCCGGTAAAGCGGTTTTCCTTGTTCCAAACGCTCTGGCCATGGCGGACCAGTACCAGTTTCGTGCTCATTCGGTCATTCCTGTGCGGGTTTTCAGTGCGGCGCAAAGCGTAGCAGAAAACCGCCGGGAAATTGAGTTCCACAGGTCGTATAATCGTCGCGAATTCAGTTTCAGGCGGTTTCATGGCTTATCTCTGGTGTGACACAGACGACGCAATTCGCTCCTGGNTGGCCGATCTGGCCCCGGGCAGCCCGGTGTATCTGGACACCGAATTCATGCGTGAGCGGACTTACTGGCCCCAGTTGGCACTGGTTCAGGTGCATGACGGGCAGAGCATCCGTCTCATTGATACCACCCGGGTCAGTGCCGAGGCGCTGTCACCATTGTTCCAGGCGCACACGCTGGTGATGCATGCCTGCTCGGAAGATCTGGAGGCGGTGGCGGCCTTTACCGGNCATTATCCCGCCCGCATTGAAGATACCCAGATCGCTGCNGCCCTTGGTGGTGAGGACATGCAGCTGGGCTATCAGAAGATTGTCCAGATGCTNATGGGGGTTGAGCTGCCGAAAGGCGCCACCCGTACCAACTGGCTGAAGCGCCCCCTGAGCGACGAACAACTGCATTACGCAGAAGATGATGTGAAATACCTGCCGGAGGTGGCGGCTCAGTTGCATGATCGNCTTGCNGAACTGGGCCGGTTGCCCTGGTGGCAGGAAGAGTGCGATCGCCTGCTGGCNCAGGCCAGCAAGGAAGAAAAGCCGGAAAAAGCCTGGCGCAGTGTCAAAGGGGCGGCGTTATTGCCGGATCANGCCCGGGCGGCCCTGTCAGTACTGGCGCCGTGGCGAAACCGCATGGCCCGCGAGCGCAACCTGCCCAAGAGCTTCGTGATCAAGGATGCCCAGCTNTTGGANCTGGCCCGTGCCAATCGNACCGACCGGGGNATGCTGGCGGACGTGGGGNTGCACCCGAAATGCATCCGCCGGGATGGCGANGCCCTGCTGGCCCTGCTGGAAGAGGGGCGCACCGTGACGCCGCCCCCACCGCTGCCCGGGCCGCCGGATGCCCGCGAGAAAAANCTGGCCAAGACCCTGCGTGGCAAAGTGGGGCAGGTGGCCGAACAGGTGGGGCTGAAGCCGGATGTGTTGATGCGCCGNCGNTGGCTGGAGGCACTGATCCGTCACCCGGAGCGCGTCCCGGAGCCCCTCACNGGCTGGCGCGAGGACATTATTACCAAGCCGTTGCTGGAGTTACTCTGATGTTGCAGGGCAAGTTGTTTTGCTCGATCTACAAGACCCGCAAGAAGACCGGGATGTACCTGTTTGTCGACCGCCAGAAAGGTCTCAAGGATCTGCCGGAAGTACTGCTGNAGCAGTTTGGTGCGCCGATCCATGTTAACGACATGATTCTCTCCCCGGACCGGCCGCTGGCCCGTGCNGATGTGCAACAGGTGATGGACAAGATCCGCGAGCAGGGCTTTTACCTGCAAATGCCNCCGCCGCCNGATGAAGACCTGTATCTGGCCGAGGGNCACCCGGANCGGCCCCGGGGGCTGGATGCCTGACGCCGGGTTGCGTGACCGTTTNTGGGAATTGCCTCTGGCGGAGCTGTCGGCGCCGGAGTGGGAAGCCCTGTGCGACGGTTGCGGGCGGTGCTGTCTGGTCAAATTGCAGGATGAAGACACCGAAGAGCTGGTGTTCACCAATCTGGCGTGCCGGTATCTCGATGCCGGACGATGCCAGTGCCGGGTTTACAGCAACCGTTTCAGCAAGGTGCCNGANTGTATCCGGGTTACCGAAAACATTGCCCGCAATACGGACTGGTTGCCGTCAACCTGTGCCTATCGCTTGCGCGCCCTGGNCCAGCCTCTGGCAGAATGGCATCCGCTACTGAGTGGTGATCGCGCCAGTGTCGCCAAGGCAGGGATCAGCGTGGCCGGNNAGGTNGTGTCNGAGCAGCTTGTACCCGAAGACAATTGGGAAGACCATATTATTCACTGGGTAGACTAACGTGCTGCCCGAAAGTCGTCAGGAGTCGTTGTGACAACGAATGCATATCTGTGGGGCTGGTTTGCCTACCTTCTTGGCTGTGCCGGTGTTCTGTTTGTCTGGTGGTGGTTGACCCGCCCGTTAGCCGTGTGGGCCAAGGTGCCGTTNCGCATNGTGCTGGCGGCCTTGNTGGTGACGCCCTGGTCTGTGTCGCCNGAGCACGATGAATGGGCGCCGGCCTGGGTNGTCAGCCTGTTTGATGGTCTNGCCCAGGAAGATATCAGCCTGTGGCGNGCGGGCGGTCCTTTGCTCGGCATGCTTGNCGTGGCGCTGGTGGTNGCGTGCCTGGAAGTCTGGCGTCAGCGACGCAAGATTGCGGTGCAGTAGTCATGAAAGACTGTGTGTTCTGTCAGATCCAGGCTGGCAAGCTTCCGGCCAGCGTNGTCTATGAGGATGAGCAGGCGATGGTCATTCTGGATCTGTTTCCGGTTCGCGAAGGGCACTGTCTGGTGATTCCAAAGACCCATGCGCCACTGGTAGAGCAGCTCGATGACGCCATGTCTTACCATCTGATGGATCTGGCGCGGCGCACGATTCGCGCCCAGAAACGCGCTGGCTTGCCCGTGCGGGCCCATAATCTGGTCATCAATGATGGCCGGGAAGCCAATCAGCATGTTCCCCATGTGCATCTGCATGTGATACCNCGGCGGGGTGGGGATACTCTGGCAACGGCATTCACCTGGGCCACCCGGCTGGTCAATATTTTCGGCATGGCCAAACGTCGCCAGAAACTGGATCGCTTGGCTGGCCTGCTGGCAGAGCATTTTCCCTAGGTGTCTCCGAATAACGCCTTGCACGCTNAGCGTGGCCTGGAGCGTGCAGATGTTGTGTCTTGTCTCGACGGTAAGGGTGGCTCCCTTTCCTAGAGGCAAGGCGCGGCAGATGTGCGCTCCAGGCCACGCCCTTCGGGTCTTCCAGGCNGATCCACACTCGTTGTTGCACTTTCTCGACAGGCAACCAGCATGCCTTCAAAAGTGCGCCCCTCTTTACCTTTTGGCCCTAGAGGGGGTNAATCAGCCTGGAAGACTGAGCATGCAAGGCGTTATTCGGAGACACCTTGATGCGCTATGGCTTACGCCAGGCCTTCACCCTCAACGGCCAGCGTACGGTACGTTGCTGCTCNCCCCATGCCGTGAGCAGTGTTTCCCGGAATTCCCCAAGCGGGTCTTCTCCCGCCTTGCGGGCATTNACCAAGGCTGACCAGGTATCCAGATAGCCGAGCATGTCCGTGGCGGACCATTGTCGTGTAATGGCGTCGTCAGGNAAGGGCAGGGCTGGCCAGTGGTGCTCTGTGCCGGCATAACCGCTCACCACCNGGGTTCGTTCGGCAGGCCACCAGCGTGCCAGCAGACTGTCGTGAAAGTCACGGATCAGTGCTCCCAGCCCCTCGACCTCNCAGANCCCATAGCTGATTAGAGCAAGCACCCCGCCGGGGCGCAGNCAGCGNTCCGCCTCTGTGAAGAANCCTTCCTGNTCAAACCAGTGAAATGCCTGAGCCACCGTAATCAGCGCCACAGAGTTGGCGGCCAGAGGCAGTTGATGGGCCTGGCAGGCCAGAAAGTGNGTTTTCGATGCAGGGGCCGCCTGCAGTTGTTTCAGACTGATATCGGCGCCAATCACCNGTTTGAAGTNGGGCTCAAGTGCCCGGGCAGCCTGTCCTGTCCCACAGCCCANGTCCAGCGCTCGCGCCTGCGAGGCATCACGGCAGCAGTNAGCCAGCCATTGAAACAGCGAAGGCGGATAGGTCGGGCGGTATTGCTGATACTGGATTCCCCGTTGAAACAGGGGATCAGTCATTGAAGAAACCGTCGTTGTCGAAGTGAGCCGCCCACAAACGGCCGTCGGCACGCTCCAGATCCAGTGCAATGCCGGCCAACAGCTGGCCTTCCGGTGCGGCACACCAGGCAATGGTGCCGTACAGATGGTAGGTGCCATGCTCTTCCAGCAGGGCAACCCACAGCTCTACATCGGTATTGGGCTTGATGGGGGCGGGGAGTTCCACGCTGATGCCTGCCAGCGAGACGTCGTGGCTGGTCAGGTANAGGCGGTCATCCGGGCTGACAGAGAGCGAGCCGCTGGGAAGCAGGGTGAGCGAAAGGCTTTCTTCCCGGTGAATGCGGGGGTGGCGCCGGTTTTCCATTGCGGTAGCCATGCGCGTTACCCGTAGATCATCCGGTCAACCGCATAGGCAGACAGGGCAATNAACCCGACCACGCCNGCNAGGAACANCAGAAAACGCANTGCCGGTTTNACNGTGGTGGGCAGTGGTTCTGTNTCGCGNGGTGATTGGGNTTGTGGGTGTTCACTCATCAGCCAGCTCCCTGAAATAGCCAGTANCCACAGTATCCGCTATTCCACNGNATTANGAAACCGGTGTGACANAACGGGTTCACACCCTTTTGTCATGTTTCGTGAACCGGGGTTAACTGGTCAGGGCAATGCAGTTTGCCACGGGGCTGACAAGCGTGTGTCGAGGTCTTGGACGTCCGATCCTGTCGCTTATCCTNGTGCTCTGCGATGGAGCACAAAAAAGGGGCCTTGCGGCCCCTTCGTTGTCACAGATTGTCAGCTGNTGGATCAGCCGCCTACCTGGATTTTCTGGAACANGTACTCATGCAGNGAGTCNGACAGCANNGGCAAGTACGACACCATCAGCAGAGCGGTCAGCATCACGGCAATGGGCAGAATGTATTTCTCATAGCGACGGTAGAAGCTGCCACCGTGAACCTTGGCAGATTCCACTTCCTCGTCGCCGACCACCTGCCGGGTTAACAAGTGATTCAACGCTACGGGCGGGGACAGATACCCCAGCTCGAAGGCCACCAGCGTGATCATCCAGAAGTGCAATGGTGCAATGCCGTTATCAAAGGCGATCTGGGCAATNGTGGCGTTCACCAGGATGACCGCCCCATAGGGGTCCATGATCATGCCGATNATGACCATNGTGACNACCAGNATGCGTCATGGCAANCCAGATGTTCGGGAAGGTNTCNGGCAGCATTTCCATCAGACCCGGANCGCTCGATNATNCCNCCCACNCTNACNGACAGNGCCATCAGCATCAGCAGGGCACCNATGTGGCCGGTNGTNTCATTGGTNGCAAANCGCAGNGANGTTTCCAGTTTTTCGCCNACGCCAGGCTCNGGCTGGTAGTGCGGATCCATNTCCGGNGTNTTGACCAGGTAGTGGATCACCANNGCNGCAATCAGCACNGCATTNCGCCAGAACAGNCCCCACATNANGCCTTGCAGCTCGGCNTCGGANGTGCCGGTNGGAATGTGNCCNGCGTTCAGNGCNCCGTTGATNANCCACAGGTTGTAGCAGGAGTAAANAATCAGNGGNACCAGGATCAGGGTNAAGACGTGCAGNGTTTTTTCGCTGAGTTTNTCGTANGCGAGAATNGACAGCAGCATCACCGGCAGNATGATNGGNGCGTAGTTNTCGTTCAGGTGNGTNTCCAGCAGATCNCGGAANACCACAATCACNGTGCCCATGATGATCACGTAGGGCAGCAGNGGTACCAGTCGCTTGATNCTGGCNGGNACNGCTTCAGNGAACGGGGCAATTCGCGCCGGNGCGGTGCGGGNAAACTGGCTGTACAGGAAGAACAGACCCAGCGACAGGAAGAAGATCTTCAGGCCGGAGGTGAACAGTTCGTCGGTGGTCACGCTGTTGTTCAGGGCGGCGATGATAACCACCAGCAGACAGGGGCGTAGCACCACACCCATGGAGCCGGACATGGCGGTGGCGGCCAGGGCCAATTGCTTGCGGGCGCCAGCACGCACCAGCTCGTTGTAGATGGTGGCACCGGCGGCAATAACGAAGATGCCGGAAGCGCCAGTGTAGGCGGTGGGAACGGCCGCTACGGCCAGTACCACAAAGCACATCAGTTCCGGGGACATTTTCCACGGACGCAGCACATCAAAGACCAGATGGGCCATCTTGGTCTGGCGCAGCATCATACCGATCCAGATATACAGGGCCAGGCTCAGGAACAGGGTAGACAGCTCCATCATCATGCCCAGGTACACGCTGATACCGTGGTAGTAACCCTGGCTAACAAATTGGGCGCCAGCGGTAAGACACATGAAGCTGTACAGCGGGATGGTCAGCAGGGCTTTGCCCCAGGTGCCGCCTTCTTCAAGATCCTTGGGCGGACGCACCAGCTGGTACAGTGCGGCCAGGGACAAGATGATGAAGCCAGCAATCCAGAATTGATGCAGGTAGAAGTGGTTGACCTGTACCCCGTCCGCCATGGCGCTGACTTCTTCGCCGCGATAAATCCAGGCAGACATCAGCAGCATTACGTTGGCGGCAAGCTGGCCCCCAGTGGCTACCAGGTGGTCCTTGCGGGTGCGTGGTGGGCGCAGGGAAATATGGTGGCGGGTCAGGGTGGCCGTCGCGGCACAGATGATGACCAGCAGACACAGCAGCAGACGCTTGTAGTTGCCCAGGCTGGTCACAATCTTGGCAACGCCCCCTTCCAGGGTGCGGAAGGCAATGACACCAGGAGTCGCCTTCTCCTGGATCATTTCATAGCGATCCCACCTGTCACGACAGATCTCGCGGGATGCCTCCAGCGAGGTGCGCAGGGCGCCTTCGTCCACCTCGGTGCCGAAGATGCCAGCCAGCGGGTCATCCGCCATCTGTTGCTTCTTCTTGGCAACGGCGGCTTCCAGTTCCTTGTCCAGATCCGGGTCACGGTTACAGGTGGGTTGTTCCACCATGCCGGCACCACGGAGAAGGAAGTAACCCTCCCAGGTGTTTTCGCCGATTTTCAGCAGCTGGGAATGGATGACTTCGCCGGAAGACAGAAAAATGGTCAGCAGCAGAAGAATCAGGGTGGGAAGCGATGACAGCCACTCGCCGATGGAGCGATTGGCCACAGTAAAACTAGAAGGTTTGTCCATTGTGCACCCGGTTGTTGTTATACCGCCTTGGAATGCGGGAAAGACTGGGGGTAAGACTTGTTTAAACCCAGCATTCTAGGACAGCGAAAACACCTTGCCTACCCGCCGGATTGGCCGGGATTGACATAAACAGGCAGTTTAGGAAAAAACGGGGCCGATTGGCCCCGTTGGATCGTTGTAATTTGGTTACTCGACCGGATTCACGCACTCGGCGCGGGAGGGCTCTTCCTTGCAGCGTACCTTGCGCAGCAGGGTCATCATGTCCTTGTTGTAGACGCCGTCCTTGGTGAGGGCGATACGGGCTTCGCGCATCATTTCGTCATAGCGCAGCTTGTCGGCCTCGGGGATACGGATCCACCACTTCTTGTTCACTTCGCTGTTGGCATTTTCGATCACGCGCATGGCACGATCGAACTGGCCCAGCATGTAAGTACGGGACTGTTGAGCGAAGTCAGCGGGGAATTTGTCCTTGCGCAGTACCACCTGAGCAGTCAGCTGGCCCAGCACGTAATCCACGATGCCGCCATCCGGCTGCATGCCCTTGTACAGTTCCAGCGCTGAGTAGGCAGCGATGGGTGCGAAGCAGATGTCCACGGAACCGTTGTTGAAACGGCCAGAGAAGTTGGTGATGTCTGACATTACCGGGGACATACCGACCCGGGACGCCATGCTGGCCTGGGCGGAGTCATATTCCAGTACAGCAATAGACTTGCCGGACAGTTCGCCCACCGTGTCGATGGTGCGGTCTTTCACGAACAGGTAGGCGGCACCCATGGGGGCAACACCGCCGATTTCGTAGGGGCCAGAAACCAGATGCTGGTTGATGGCAGCGTTACCGCTGGCCAGCACGGTGATCACGGTCTTCATGGCATCATAGCTGGGGATAGAGCCAATGGAATCCAGGCTGCCGGTGTAGTTGTTGAACTGACGGCCACGGATACCGGTCAGGACGGCCGCGTCACACTGGCCGGCTTTCAGGTCTTCGGACGCGATTTTTTCATCGGTGTAGGGCTTGAGCTCAAGGTCCACGCCCCAACCCAGGGCAGCGGTCTTGTAGTCCTTCATGATGTTATAGATGTCGCCATTGGCGCCGATGATGTCAAACACGCACATGGTGCGTTTTTCGGCGGCCTGGGCCGGGGAAATACTCAGAGCCAGCGCCGCAGTTGCGGCCGTGGCCAATGCCTTGAAATAGCGCATGCTCGGTCTCCTGGTTACTACTTATTAAAATAATCAAAAGCGGCCCGAAGGCCGCAAAAAGTCAAAACAGTTACAGCAAATCGTTAATGTCTACAGCGGGGCCGGACTTGGCAGCGTCATCCCAGAAGGTACCAAGGCCACCAATCGGGGTACGCTTGCCGGTATTTTCGGTCCATTCACGGTCGGAAATACCTTCAATGATAAAGCTGGCGATGGCGTCCAGCATGGCGTAGTCCGGATCCAGGTTCTGGTCGTTGGCTGCGTAGTCACGGATCGCCTTGCGCAGACGCTCGTCGTCACCCTTGCTGAACGCGCTCATGGCGTACAGGGCGCTACCCAGACGGATACCGCTGTCGAAGCCTTTCTTGGCAGAGGCTTCCAGCTCAGCCCAGGCGTCCGCGTTCGGCGGTGCCAGCATGGGCAGCAGGTTCCAGACAGCAGCACGAACACCGCGGGGCACGCCCCACCACTGGTCGTTGTCCAGACACTTCATGTTGCGCTCAACCTTGGCCGCGATATCACGGGGAACACCCACAGCACCGTCGGCGTTGCCGTCGTTAAGCAGTGACTGAACGCCCGAGATGTTGCCGACCATCCATACCATCTGGTCAAAGTCGGTTTTCAGTTTCGGGCATTCGCCTTCCTTCTGTTCACCGTAGGCTTCGACCATGTTCTGGTAGGCGGTGTACTGACGTTGAGCGGCAACGGCAGACCAGCGTTTCTGTTCGATACGGGCATCCTGTGCTTCGTTTACGCGTCCATCTTTGACTGCACGCATGTAACGGAGTTCAGCATCCAGAGCGATTTGCTCGGCACAGGTGGCGGCGGTGGTGAAGACCATGGCGCCCAGTTTTTCAGGGTGAGAGCCTACACGCTCAAAGGACATCAGCAGCGGGGTTTGCGCTTCGCCGGTAACACAGGCCATGCGCACATCGGTATAGGTCATCATGTAGGGCAACATTTCGGATTTACCGAAACTGATCAGAATGTCACCAGTGCTTTTGTAGATGACGCCACAGCCTTGCAGAGCCAGGATGGCGCCCCCTACCAGGGCTAGACGGGAATGTCGTAGCATTTTTTTCATGGAAAGAGAACCCATTCGGCAGCTCCTTGTTATTGTTCTCGAAATAGCGCGGTCAAAGGTACGAAAGTCCGGGAATTGGCACAAGCGGCAATTACAAAAAAGCCTCCAAGCAATTACAAACCATAAATTTGCTATATCATGCATGGCAGTTATGTTTAGGCGCAGTCACCCACAGGGATGATACGACTTTATTATGAGTGATTACTCTGACATCAAGGACATGAAGGCTTGGCTGGAAGGTGAACGCAGTGGCGTGGCCCTGGCCCTGAACACCGCCCGTGGCGGCCTGCGTATTCTCGAAACGCTTGGCGTGATCGGACGTCAGGGTTTGGGTTGGGCCTTGGGCAATCGCCCGCCAGTACCGGCTTTGCTGCGCACGACCTTCGAATCTCTGGGCACCACTTATATCAAGCTGGGGCAATTTATTGCCAGCTCGCCGTCCATTTTTCCCGAAGAGTATGTGGAAGAGTTTCAGCGTTGTCTGGACCGGACACCCCCACTACCTTTTCATTACATCCGAGACACCATTGAGCGGGAATTGGGGCAGCCACTGGAGGAGCTCTACCAGTCCGTGGACCCGAAACCATTGGCCAGTGCGTCGATTGCCCAGGTTCATGCCGCAAAACTGAAAAATGGTCAGGATGTGGTAGTTAAGGTCCAGCGGCCTGGTGTGCGTAATGTACTGCTGACCGATTTCAACTTTCTGTACTTCGCTGCCCGGATCACGGAGCGGTTGGCGCCGGGGTTATCCCGGTCGGCGATTTCCGGCGTGGTGGAAGAGCTTCAGGCAGGCATGTTGGAAGAGTGCGATTTCATCAAGGAAGCCAACAATCTGAAGGCGTTCAATGCCTTTTTGCGCGACACCGGTAACACCCGGGCGGTGGCGCCGGAGCCGGTGATGAGTCATACCACGGGCAAGGTGCTGACCATGGAGCGCTTTTTCGGTGTGCCGCTTACCGATATGAATGTGCTGCGCAAGTATACCGATGACCCGGCAGAAACCTTGATCTCTGCGCTGAATACCTGGTTCTCCAGTCTGATGTTGTGCGACTTCTTCCATGCCGATGTGCATGCTGGCAATTTGATGTTATTGGAAGACGGTCGGGTCGGTTTTATCGATTTTGGTATTGTCGGTCGCATTCGACGTGAAGCGTGGGATGGCATGGCGAAGTTTTTCGATGCCATTGGCCGGGGCGATGTGCGCCAGATGGCGGAAGCCATGGCAGTGATCGGCATGACCCGTGAAGAAGTCGACGTGGATGCACTGACCCGGGACATTGAAAACCTGCAGGGCGTGCTGGGCCAAGTGGATCCGTCTGCGTTGGTGCAGGCCGACCGCAACGATAAGGAAGTGAACCGGCTGCTTATGGATCTGGTGAAGATCGGTGAGGGACATGGTATTCGTTTCCCCCGGGAGTTCGCCTTGCTGCTCAAGCAGTTCCTGTATTTTGATCGTTACGTTCAGGTATTGGCACCAGAAATGGATATGTTCAGCGACAATCGCGTGGATATTTTTGCCGGGCTGGATGATAACGGTGGCGGGATGTTGCACTGATTATAGTGATGAGCTGCCGGTTTTGAGCTATGAGCTATGAGCTATCAGTTTTTAAGAGAAAAAAGCAGAAACAGCTGGCTGACTACACGGTGTTTGGGTTTTCGAAACTCGCTGAAGCCGCCTCGTAAACACAAAAAAAACGCACCCGATGAGGGGGCGGTTTTTTTGTGTTCATCGCGGGTTTCCAGGAAAAGCCACATTCAATCCCCTTTCTTGCCGTAGGAGCGTCGCTGGCGGCGCGATAATCCAAGTCGTTAAAGACTGATTACCACAGAGGATACAGGGCTCACAGAGGAAAACCGTCTTCCTCAGTGAACGCTGTGCCCTCTGTGGATCAAATGCTTTTGATCCTGGTCTGGGATCGCGCCGCCAGCGACGCTCCTACGGAAGTGGCTTTTCTGTAGACGATTCCCGTTAATCCGCGATGAAACCTTTTTTGTGGCTCACAGCTGGTAGCTATCACTCCACCGGATTCGAACATTCGCTGTGCGCCGGGTTCAGCTTGCAACGAATCTTGCGTTGAAGGGTTAGCATATCAGGGTGGTAGTACCCCTTTTCGCGAAGTTGCAGCCGAGCTTCCTGCATCATGATTTCGTATTCGCGCTTGTCAGTATCGGGAATCTCGATCCACCAGTGATCCGGTACCTTTTCTGCTTCCTGATCCAGCCGCTCCTTGATCAGGTGGTAGCTGTTGTAAAACTCTTCGCGAACCAGTTGGGCAACTTCATTGGGGAATTTGTCCTTGCGACCGATCAGCTGCATGGTGATTTGCGCCAGCGGATAATCAATGATGCCACCATCCGGTTCCATGCCCTTGTACAGTTCCAGCACTTCATAGGCCACCAGCGGACAGGCCAGCACATCGACAACCCCGTTGTTGAATTTGTTGGGGGCAGAAACGATATCCGATGCCACCGGGGTGGCGCCTACCTGGGCAACCATTTCGGCCTGGGTCGGGTCGTAGTCGAGCACGGCCACCCGTTTGCCGGCCGCGTTGGCCAGTGTGTTAATGCTTTTGTCGTTCACAAAGACATAGGCTGCCCCGCCCGGTGCGACACCGAGAATGACGTACTCCCCCTGAACCATCTTGTCGGCCGACTTCGGATTGGCCAGCACCTGCAGAAGGATGCGCATGTGTTCATCGGAGGGCAGGCCGCCAATGGAATCAATGGTCCCGGTGTACTTGTTGAACAGGCGCCCGCGCATACCGGTCATCAAGGCGGCATCACAAACGCCGGCCTTCAGGTCTTCCGCCACCACGCTTTCGCTGGTGTAGGGCTGAATATCCAGATCCACGCCGTAACGTAACAGGCGGGCGCGCTGGTCCTGGGCGGCCTTGAAGATTGGGCCCGCACGGCCGGCAATATCCCAGATACAGATGCGGCGCTTGAGCGGCTCACCCTGGCTGAATCCCGCGACTTTCTGCATGGCGGTAATACGGTCATCCAGGCTGCGACTTTGATCAAAGGCAATGGCGCGCAGCTTGTCAGCCAGCTCCGGGGTCAGTTCGACGCCCGGGGCAAAGCGTTCCAGCTCGGCCTGTTGTGCCGGTGTCAGATTGAGGGTGTTGTCTGCCAGAGCGGGCAAAGACAATGTGAGACCCAGCAGGGTAAAGAGCAGGGAAAGAAAACGCACGACAGACTCCATTCATTATTATTCGATGAGGCATGGCAACATCATTCTGACACCCCAAGGTGGGGGCAGAATGGCCTGCAAGACTGCCTCGCGGGCGTTGCTGTCAACCAGTGTTCGGGTTTACTCGGTTTCCTGGCTGCACTCGGGTCGTTGCGCGTCCTGTGCGCAGCGAATGCGTTTCATGATAGACAGCATGGTGGCGTCGTAGTATCCGCTTTCGCGCAGTTTGATACGGGCATCACGCATCATGCTGTCGTAGCGGAGTTGCTGGTCATCAGACACGGTTACCCACCAGTGATCGGGAATCCGGCCTGCTTCGCGCTCCAGGGCGGTCTGGATGGAGCTGAAGCTGTCGGCGGCGACGTCGCGAACAATGGCGGCCAGTCCGGGCGGAAAGCGCTCGGTACGCCCGATCAATTGAGCCGTCAGTTGCACAATGGGGTAATTGACGATGCCGCCATCCGGGTCCATGCCCTTGTAAAGCTCCAGTACTTGATAGGCAATCAAGGGGGCAGGCAGTACATCGACACTACCGTTGTTGAACTGGTTAGGGGCTGTGGCCAGGGTGGTGGCGACAGGCGTGGCGCCGATGGAGGTCACCATGCGTGACTGACCTGGGTCAAAGTCCAGCACGGCGATTTTTTTGCCGGCGGCCTTGTCCAGCGAGTTCAGCGAGCGATCGTTGACGAACAGGTAAGCGGCACCGGCCGGGGTCACGGCCAGGGTCAGGTATTTGTTGCTGACCATATGTTCTTGTAGCTGCGGGTGGGCAATGGTGCGCAACAAGGTGTTCATGTGGGTCAGGTCGGGGATGGCTCCCAGGGCATCGATGGTGCCGGTGAACCGGTTGAATTGTCGTGCCCGGAAGCCGCTCATGAGAGCCGCATCGCAATGGCCGCTTTTCAGGGCCGCCACCAGCACGCCCTCATTGGTAAAGGCTTCCAGCGAAATATCGATCTTGTAGCGCAGCAGGTCCAGTCGCAGATTGGTGGCGCCGGCGTAAATCGGGCCGGAGCGGCCAGACAAATCCCACAGACAAATATGCCGCTTGAGCACCTGGTCGTCTTTCAGGCCCATTTCCTTGCGGACCTGCTGGAGTTGTTGCTGCTGTTTCTCTGTCAGAGACAGGGCATGGCTGGCGCTGGTTGCTGCCAGGGCAAGTGCGCAAAGCAAGGCTTTGACGGTGCGCATGGAAATTCCTTTTTATGGATGTGTTGTGCTTATACCACTGCCATCCTGGCAGGTGTTTTACCGCTTGTATGACAATTGTACGGTGCCACAACGGGGGCCAAAGTGTGCCCCCGTTATGGCGATGGCGGTTATCGGCTGCACTCGGACCGTGCGGGGTTGAACTTGCAGCGAATCTTGCTTTGCAGTGTCAGCATGTCGGCGCTGTAGTAGTTGCGTTCGCGCAGCGCATCGCGGGCATCTTGCATCATCACTTCATATTCCTGTTTGTCTTTCTCGGGAATGGTGATCATCCATTTGTCCGGGACTCGCCGGGTTTCCTGAGCGATACGGTCCACGACCTGGGGATAGGCTTCGAAAGACGCTTCGCGAATCAGTTGCGCGACTTCATTGGGGAATTTATCCAGTCGGCCAATCAGTTGCATGGTGAGCTGGGTGAGGGGGTAATCGACAATGCCGCCATCGGGTGACATGCCTTTATAAAGCTCCAGCACCTCGTAGGCCACCAGCGGGGCAGGCAGGATATCGATCTGGCCATTGTTGAATTTGTTGGGGGCGGAAACGATATCGGTAGACACCGGCGTCGCGCCAATGGCAGCGACCATTTCGGCCTGGGTTTCGTCGTAGTCCAGCACGGCGACTTTGCGCCCGGCGGCCTTCGCCAGCGAGCTGATGGTGCGGTCATTCACAAAGATGTGTGCGGCACCGGCGGGGTAGATGCCCATCACCACGTATTCACCCTGCACCATGTGGCCGGCTTGTTTGGGGTGAGCCAGCACCTGTAGCAGCGTCTGCATGTGCTTGCTGTCCGGCACGGCACCAATGGCATCAACGCTGCCGGAGTACAAATTGAATTGTCGCGCACGCAGGCCACTCATCAGAGCGGCATCGCAGCGCCCGGCCTTGAACTCTTCCACCATGACTGTTTCGCTGGTGTAAGGCACCATTTCCAGATTGATGCCGTATTCCACCGCCAGTGCCCGCTGCTCCATGGCCGCGTTGAACACCGGGCCATTGCGACCGGCAATGTCCCAGATGCAGATGACCCGTTTGAAGCTGGAACCCTTGGGCATCTGATCAAAGCCCACCAGTTTGCTGATGGCCTGCAATCGGGAGCGCACGGGCATTTCCCGGGTGTAGAACACCTCGGCCATCTTGTCGAGGGTGCTATCCGATAGCGTGGTACCCGGCAGGAGCTCCTGCAATTGTTGTTTCTGGGCATCGGTCAGGGTGGCGGCACTGACGGCGGAGCAGAACAGGCCAGCCATCAGGGCAAGGCTCAGGCGCTTGGGCATGGGGCCTCCGTGCGTATTGTTATTTGTGGGAGTAGAGGTAGCACGCTAGCCCAAGCCGGGGGAGGGCTCCAGCGCAGGGGGTGACGGCATTTGGGCAACCAGGACAAGGATATGTCAGGGGGATATGAAAGGAATGCCAGAGGCTGCATTCAGAAAAGTAAGGCGGAGATGCCTTGCAGGCATTTCCGCCCTACGCGGGAGGAGCAGTTGAAAGTTTAAAGTTCAAAGTTGAAAAGCGCGGTGAAGGACAGTCTGTTTTGAAAGGCTGTGCCCGCGTCAGGAGCAGAAGCGCGGAGTGCAGGCATTTCAGGCAGCACAGCCTGAGACCCGCGTTTAAACTTTGAACTTTAAACTTTCAACTTGTCTTCAACCGAGTCGCCAGCCCTGCGGGGGATGCAGGGCTGGCGTGTGGTGTCACTTCGGCTGCGCGTCGATGGACTGGCCGTTGACGTCTTTGCTGGCCGGGCCGAGCAGGTAGAGGTAAGGGGCCATGATGTCAGCTGGGGTTTTCAGTGTTTGCGGGTCTTCCCCCGGGTAGGCGAGGGCTCGCATATCGGTGCGGGTGCCGCCGGGATTCAGGGTGTTGACGCGAATCGGGGTGGTGTTTTCCAGCTCTTCCGCCAGCACCTGGGCCAGATTTTCCGTGGCGGCCTTGGAGACCGCATAGGCTCCCCAGAAGGCACGGCCCTTGCGGCCGACGCTGGACGAGGTGAACAGCAGCCGGGCATCTTCGCTGGCACGCAACAAGGGCAGCATGGCCTGGGTCAGGTAGAAAGCGCTGTTCACATTCACCTGCATGACGGAATCCCAGGTGCCGGTGCCGTAACGGTCCAGTGGGGTGATGTCGCCGAGAATGGACGCATTATGAAGAATGCCGTCCAGGCGGCCGAATTCCTTGTCGAACAGGCCGGCCAGTTCCAGATAGTCCTCCGGGCGGGCTACGGCCAGATTCACCGGTGCCATGGCGGGCTCTGGTCCTCCATTGGCCTTGATCTCGTCGTAGACCTTTTCCAGTTTCTCCGGGGTACGGCCCAGCAGAATGACGGTGGCGCCATGTTTTGCCAGTGTCAGGGCGGCGGTACGGCCGATGCCTGCGCCAGCCCCGGTGACCAGGATGATGCGATCCTTGAAGGCGTCTTCAGGGCATTGGTAGTTGAGCGCGTCATGTTGAAAATCGGTCATGGTGAATCCTGCTATCACTCTGTCGTCCCACCGGATTGGTAGGGCGGAAATCGGCGTGAGCCGATCTCCGCCGTTGCGGCGGGGGGATGGCGGAGATGGGCATTCGCCCATTTCCGGCCTGTGTTTTAGCCGCGCAGCGTTTTCAGCAGCGGCAGTAAATCCGTGCCTTCTTCCAGATAATAATTGGCCTGCCAGCCGTGTGGGTCATCATCGGCATCAATATAGCCAAAAGCGGCCACGGCGGTGGCCATGCCTGCATTCTGTCCTGCCTGAATATCGCGCAAATGGTCGCCCACATACAGGCAGTTGGCGGGCGTTACCTTGTCCGCACTGGCCGCGATCAGCAGCCCTTCCGGGTCGGGTTTGCGCTGCTTTACGTCATCCGGGCAGAGCACGGGGCCGACACGCTCATGCAGGCCCAGGCCTTCCAGCACCTTGCCGGTGAAGCGGGCAGGTTTGTTGGTGACGATGCCCCAGGGAATCCCGTTGGCATCCATCCAGTCCAGCGCCTCGGCCATCCCCGGGAACAGCACCGTATCCACCGCCAGGTGCTGTTCATAGGCGTCCAGCAGTTCTTCCAGAAAGGCCGGGAAGGTGAGATCGTCCGGGCCGGTGCCAAAACCCAGCTCGGTGAGGGCGCGGGCACCGTTCGATACGTTGGCGCGCACCGCCGAATAAGTCACTTCCGGGCGGCCGTGTTTTTTCAGCAGGGTATTGAGCACCGTATAAAAGTCCGGTGCGGTATCGATCAGGGTGCCGTCGAGGTCGAAATAAACGGCTTCCAGCTTTTCCATGAAAAATCCTGTTTGGGGTGCAAGTTTCAACGCAGATGATGCCATGCCAAATGATTCGGTCGCCGCTGCGGTAGAAGCCGAGTTTAAAGTTTAAAGTTTAAAGTTCAAAAGCGCGGTGTGGGTAATCGGCTTTGATGGGCTGTGCCCGCGCCCAAGCCATGGCGCGGAGCTGAGGTGTGTCAGGTGGCACAGCCAGGGCCCCGCGTTTCAACTTTAAACTTTGAACTTTCAACTCTCTTTTCGCTTGCAGGCAAGCTCCCACAGAGCAGTTAGTCTCCCTTGCGGGCGTACATCAGGTAATTCACCGACACATCCCGGTTCAACTTGTACACCTGGGTCAGCGGGTTATAGACCATGCCTGTGGTGTCCTGCACATCCAGTGCGGCGTCCCGGGCCCAGCCGGCCAGCTCTGAAGGTTTGATCAGCTTGGCATACTCATGGGTGCCACGGGGCAGCAGGCGCAGGATGTATTCCGCGCCGACAATGGCAAACATGAACGCTTTCGGGTTGCGGTTGATGGTGCTGAAAAAGACATGGCCGCCCGGTTTCACCAGGGTGGCGCAGGCGCGGATCACGGAGGACGGGTCGGGCACGTGCTCGAGCATTTCCAGGCAGGTGACCACGTCGTACTGGCCGGCCCGTTCTTCGGCGATCTTTTCCGCCGGTGTTTGCAAATATTCCACTGCAACACCGGCCTGTTCGGCATGGATGCGGGCTACTGCCAGGGGGGCTTCCCCCATATCGATGCCGGTGACCTCGGCCCCGCGACGGGCCATGCCTTCAGACAGCAGGCCGCCACCGCAGCCGATATCGATGACTTTCTTGCCCGGCAGGCTGACACGTTCGTCAATGTAGTTCAGGCGCAGCGGGTTGATATCGTGCAGGGGGCGAAACTGCGAGTTGGGGTCCCACCATTGCTCGGCAAGGGCATTGAATTTGGCAATTTCCCCGGCATCCACATTGGGTACGGCATTCTGGTTGTCTGTCACTTCTCGGCTCCGGCAATCGTTTGTTGCCACTGCTGGGCATTCTTGAGGATCAGCGCCTCGTTCAGGGTGGTGAGCTGGCGATGGTTCATCAGGCAGCGTCCGCCCACCCAGCTATGGGTGACCTGGTCCCGGGTCGCGGCATAGACCAGCTGTGCCACAGGGTCATAGACCGGTTGGGTCTCCAACCGGTTCAGGTCTACGGCCACCATATCGGCTTGCTTGCCAATTTCCAGTGAACCGATGTCCTCGTCCCGGCCCAGGGCCTTTGCCCCGTTCAGGGTGGCCATCTTCAGGACATCGGCGGCGGGCAGGGCGTCCGCTTCCAGACTCACGCCCTTGGCCAGAAAGGCGGCCGTGCGCGCTTCACCGATCATGTCCAGGTCATTGTTGCTGGCGGCCCCGTCGGTGCCCAGCGCCACATTGATGCCTGCCTGGCGCAGTTTTTCCACCGGAGCGAAACCGCTGGCCAGTTTCAGATTGGATTCCGGGCAGTGCACCACGTGGGTGCCGGTTTCGGCCACCAGGGTGATTTCCTCGTCGGTGAGCTGGGTCATGTGCACGGCCAGCAGACGTGGAGAGAGCAGGCCAAGCCCCTGCAGGCGGGTCAGCGGGCGCTCGCCGGTGTTCCCCACGGCCATCTGGATTTCACCGGCGGTCTCGTGCACATGCATCATCACCGGCACGTCCAGTTCTTCCGCCAGGGTCAGTACTTTCTGCAGGGGCGCGTCGGATACGGTGTACGGTGCATGGGGGCCAAAACCGATCTGGATACGCGGGTCATGGCGCCACTCGTCCATGGCGTCCGTGGCGAGGCGCAGGTAGTCCTCGGGTCCGGCGCCCATGGGGGTGGGGAAGTCCAGCAGCGGACAGAACAGGCTGGCACGCAGCCCTGCTTCCACGGTGGCTTTGGCCGCGCTGGCCGGGAAGAAGTACATGTCGGCAAAGGTGGTGGTGCCCGAGCGGATCATTTCGGCTGCTGCCAGCTTGGTGCCGTCGTATACGAACTGCTCGCTGACAAACTGCCCCTCTGCGGGCCAGATGTGTTTTTCCAGCCAGGTCATCAGTGGCAGGTCATCGGCAATACCGCGCAGCAGGTTCATGGCGGCATGGGTATGGGCGTTGACCAGTCCCGGGGTCAGCAGGTGGTCGTCCAGGCGGACGATCTCGTCGCTGTGCCATTTCTCGTCTGCCAGGGCGCTGGGCAGCAGGTCGGCGATGCGGCCGTCGCGTACCACCAGGGCGTGGTTTTCCAGCACGGTGTTGTCTGCAGACACGGTGGCAATCCAGCGGGCGTGGACAATCAGGTCGGCCTGATGGTCGCTCATGCATAACTCCTTGATCGGGCAGGGCGAACAGTGGGGCGCAGTATAGCGGTTTGAGCGCCGTCTTGCTCATCTGCAATGGTCTCATCTCCAGTGTTCGCGCACCCCCGCAGCTGTGCTATCATCCGGTGCTTTTCCGGGGCAGGAAAGTGTTGGCCCCCGGAACCACGGAGTCAGCCTGAGTCCCGCCTGCGGGGCTGTTGGGGATAATAAGGATCACTATGTCGGATCTCGCCAGAGAAGTTACCCCGGTCAACATCGAAGACGAACTCAAGCAGTCGTACCTGGATTACGCCATGAGCGTGATCGTGGGGCGGGCCCTGCCTGACGTGCGCGACGGCCTGAAGCCGGTACACCGCCGCGTGTTGTTCGCCATGCATGAGCTGAACAACGACTGGAACAAGCCCTATAAAAAATCGGCCCGTGTGGTCGGTGACGTGATTGGTAAATATCACCCCCACGGTGACTCCGCCGTGTACGACACCATCGTACGGATGGCGCAGCCTTTCTCCCTGCGCTACATGCTGGTGGATGGCCAGGGGAACTTCGGTTCCATCGACGGCGACTCCGCCGCGGCCATGCGTTACACCGAAGTGCGCATGTCCAAGATCGCCCACGAACTGCTGGCCGATCTGGACAAGGAAACCGTGGATTTCGTCGACAACTACGACGGCACGGAAAAGATTCCCGATGTGATGCCCACCCGGGTGCCCAACCTGCTGGTGAACGGTTCCTCCGGTATTGCTGTGGGTATGGCGACCAACATTCCGCCCCACAACCTGGGCGAAGTGGTGGATGGCTGTCTGGCGCTGATCGACGATGACAGTCTGACCCCGGACGACCTGATGGAGTACATCAAGGGCCCGGATTTTCCCACTGCGGGCATCATCAATGGCCGCGCCGGCATCGTGCAGGCCTACCGTACCGGCCGTGGCCGCGTGTACATGCGCGCCCGCGCCGAAATCGAGGCCACCGACAAGAGCGGCAAAGAAGCCATCATCGTCACCGAGATTCCCTATCAGGTGAACAAGGCACGGTTGATCGAGAAGATCGCCGAGCTGGTGAAAGACAAGAAAATTGAAGGCATCACCGAACTGCGCGACGAATCCGACAAGGAAGGCATGCGTATCGTGATCGAGCTGCGCAAGGGCGAGAACGCGGAAGTGGTGCTGAACAACCTGTACCAGCAGACCCAGATGGAGTCGGTGTTCGGTATCAACACCGTGGCCCTGGTCGATGGCCAGCCCAAGACCCTGAACCTGCGCGAGCTGCTGGATGCCTTTATCCGTCACCGTCGTGAAGTGGTGACTCGCCGTACCGTGTTCGAACTGCGCAAGGCTCGCGAGAAGGCGCACCTGCTGGAAGGTTTGGCGGTGGCGTTGAGTAACATCGATCCGGTGATCGAACTGATCAAGAACTCGCCGAGCGGTGCCGAAGCGAAAGAAAAGCTGCTGGCCAAAGGCTGGGCGCCGGGTGATGTGCTGCAGATGCTGGAGCGCGCCGGTGGTGAAAACGCGGCCCGTCCGGATGGTCTGGACGAGCAGTACGGCCTGCGTGATGACCTCTACTACCTGAGCCCGGAACAGGCCCAGGCCATTCTGGATCTGCGTCTGCAGAAGCTGACCGGTCTGGAGCGCGAGAAGCTGATCAATGATTATCAGGAGCTGCTGGAAATCATTGCCGAGCTGATGCTGATTCTGGCCAATCCGGAGCGCCTGATGCAGGTGATCCGCGATGAGCTGACCGCGATCCGTGAAGAGTACGCCGATGAGCGTCGTTCCGAGATTGTGGCCTCTCGCCTGGATCTCAGCATGGAAGACCTGATCGCCGAAGAAACCGTGGTGGTGACCCTGTCCAACGGCGGTTACGCCAAAATGCAGCCCATCGATACCTACCGTGCCCAGAAGCGGGGTGGGCGCGGCAAGTCTGCCGGGCAGCTGAAAGACGAAGATTACGTGGAGCACCTGCTGGTGGCAGGCACCCACGATACCCTGTTGCTGTTCACGGATGCCGGCAAGGTGTTCTGGTTACGCACCTTCGAGCTGCCGCAAGGTGGCCGGGCCTCCCGCGGCAAGCCAATTGTGAACCTGCTGCCGGCGTTGGGTGCAGAAGAAAGAATTACCGCCATTCTGCGTCTGGATGCCGACATGGTGCGTCAGCAGAAAGCCGACAGCGAAGAAGACGAAGACACCACCGTCGACGCGGAAGACGTGGTTGATGATGCCGCAGAGGGTGATGACGACGCCATCGTGGCCGATACCGTGCCCGGTCCGTTCATCTTCATGGCCACCTCCAGCGGTGTGGTCAAGCGTACCCAGCTGGCCAACTTTGCCCGTCCGCGCAGCTCCGGCCTGATCGCCGTGAAACTGCAGGAAGGCGAGCACCTGGTGAACGTGGCCATTACCCAGGGCCACGAAGACGTGATGCTGGTGGCGCGCAACGGCAAGGCAGTACGTTTCCATCAGTCCAAGGTCCGCGTCATGAGCCGTCTGGCCCGTGGTGTGCGGGGGATCAAGCTGGCGGACGGCGTCGACGTGATTTCCCTGATCGTGCCGGAAGACGACGGCCAGATCCTCACCGCCTCCGAGAACGGCTACGGCAAGCGCACCCCGCTCACCGAGTACCCCACCAAAGGCCGTGGTGGCCAGGGCGTCATCGCCATGGTGGTCAACGAGCGTAACGGTGAGCTGGTCGGTGCCACCCAGGTGTTCGGCGGCGAAGACATCATGCTGATCTCCAACCAGGGCACCCTGGTGCGTACCGGTGTGGACCAGATCAGCACCTCCGGCCGTAACACCCAGGGCGTTCGCCTGATTCGCCTTGGCGAGGAAGAAAAACTCTGCGGCCTGGCTACGATTCCGGAACTGGAAGGGGCCGAGGAAGACGAGGAGCTGGAAGGTGAAGAGGGTGAGGTGATTGAAGGGGAAGCGACCCCGGAAGCACCAGAGTCCGACGCCAGCGACGACGCAGAAGACTGAACCGTAGGAGCGTCGCTCGCGGCGCGATCCGCTAAACCGTAAAAGCGGATTGATCACAGAGTACACAGAGGAAAAACACACGCTTTTCTCTGTGCCTCTGTGATATCTGTGGTGACAAAGCCTTCGAATGTGACGCTGGAATCGCGCCGCGAGCGACGCTCCTACAGCCAGCTTGGCCGATCCGATAAACAGGAATAACCCCGAGCCCGGTTTCGCCGGGCTTCTTTGATTAGACGGAGAACACAGATGTCCCGCGCCTATAACTTCTGCGCAGGGCCGGCGGCGTTGCCGACGGCGGTACTGGAACAGGCTCAACAGGAAATCCTCGATTTCCAGGGCAAAGGTCTGTCCATCATGGAAATGAGCCACCGGGACAAGGTCTTCGTGGATATCGCCGAAAAGGCCGAACAGGACCTGCGTGACCTGATGGGCATCAGCGACGATTACGCTGTGCTGTTCCTGCAGGGCGGGGCGTCTACCCAGTTTGCCATGGTGCCCATGAACCTGCTGGGCGAGGGTGAAACGGCGGATTACATCAATACCGGGCAGTGGTCCAAGAAAGCCATCAAGGAAGCGGGGCGCTACGGCAAGATCAATGTGGCGGCCAGCAGCGAAGACAGCAACTTCACCACGGTGCCCCCTCAAGAGAGTTGGAAGCTGTCTGCTAACCCGGCCTACCTGCATTACTGCCCCAACGAAACCATCGGTGGGTTGGAATACAGCTTTATTCCGGAAGTGGGTGGTACCCCGTTGGTGGCGGACATGAGCTCCACCATTTTGTCCCGTCCGGTGGATGTGAACCGTTTTGGCATGATCTACGCCGGTGCCCAGAAAAACATCGGCCCCGCGGGCCTGACGCTGGTGATTATCCGCAAAGACCTGCTCGGCAAGGCCGGCGCCCATGTGCCCGCTATGCTCAACTATCAGACCCATGCAGACAACGGCAGCATGTATAACACCCCGCCCACTTACGCCTGGTATCTTGCTGGGCTGGTGTTCGAGTGGCTCAAGAAGCAGGGTGGGGTGGCGAATATGGCCGAAATCAACCAGCGCAAGGCCGAAAAGCTGTATGGTTTCATTGATGGCAGCGACTTCTACAGCAACCCGGTGGAAAAAATCAGCCGCAGCTGGATGAATGTACCCTTTGTGCTGGCAGACGATGCTCTGGACAAGACTTTCCTGGCGGAAGCCGATGCGGCCGGTTTGCTGAACCTGAAAGGCCACCGCAGTGTGGGTGGCATGCGTGCCAGTATTTACAACGCCGTGCCGGAAGCGGCGGTAGATGCGCTGATTGCCTTTATGGCGGAGTTTGAAAGAAAGAACGCCTGACGCTTCACGCAACACGCTCCACGCCATGTTTGATGGCTTGGGCGTTGGCTGAGAGTGACGAGATTGTTTGAAAGGTGGGTAGAACAATGGATTTGAACGGTTGGCACGAGATCGCAACGAATGCTCCCACGCTTGCTGGCGTGTTGCGTGAAGCGTGCTGCGTGCAAGCGAGGTTTGCATGACCGAATCACTGGACAACTTGCGTAACCAGATCGACGCGCTGGATCAGCAACTGCAGGATCTGCTGAACGAGCGTGCGACCCTGGCCCACAAGGTGGCAGAAGTCAAAATCGCCACTGACCCGAATCCGGTATTTTACCGTCCTGAGCGCGAAGCCCAGGTGCTGCGCCGGGTGAAGGAGCGCAACCAGGGGCCGCTGGATGGCGAGACCATGGCGCGCTTTTTCCGTGAGATCATGAGTGCCTGCCTGGCGCTGGAGCAGCGCATGAAGGTGGCGTTTCTCGGCCCGGAAGGCACCTTTACCCAGCAGGCCGCGCTGAAGCATTTTGGCCATGCCGTAGAGTCCGTGCCGCTGGGGGCCATTGATGAAGTGTTCCGTGAAGTGGAAGCGGGCGCAGCCCATTACGGGGTGGTACCGGTGGAAAACTCCACGGAAGGGGTGGTCAACCACACCCTCGATACCTTCATGAGCTCCGAACTGAAAATCTGTGGTGAAGTGGAGCTGCGTATCCACCACCACCTGCTGGCCGGCAAGCACACCCAGCGCGACAAGGTGACCCGGGTGTACTCCCACCAGCAGACCTTGGCCCAGTGTCGCCAGTGGCTGGATGCCCACATGCCAGGTGTGGAGCGGATTGCGGTCAGCTCCAATGCCGAAGCGGCCCGTCGTCTCAAGGACGAGTGGAATGCCATGGCCATCGCCGGCGAAATGGCGGAAGAGCTGTATGGCCTGGAGGCCGTGCAGCGGAATATTGAGGATCGCCCGGATAACACCACCCGGTTCCTGATTATCGGCCGTCAGGACACGCCGGCCTCCGGCAAGGACAAGACCAGCCTGATGATCAGCGGCAAAAACCGCCCTGGGCTGTTGTTCGAGGTGCTGGCGCCGTTCCGCGACGAGGGCATCAACCTGACCCGTCTGGAGTCCCGTCCGTCGCGCACTGCCAACTGGAGCTATGTGTTCTTTGTGGACTGCGAAGGCCACAAGGAAGACACCAACCTGCAGTCGGTACTGGACAAGCTGGAAGCCGCCGGGAATACCATCAAGCTGCTGGGTTCCTATCCCAAGGCCGTTCTCTAAAATCCGGGTCTGACGTCGGATGTCTGACGTCAGACGCTTAGCGGTTTTTGCGTCGGACGTCCGACTTCAGACGTCCGGCCCCGATCAGATAACCCCTGCAGCCAAGGCTGGCAACCAGGGTGTAAAGGGAGCTCCCACACATGACCTGCGATTACATCCAATTAGCCAATAACGGTATCCAGCAGCTCAAGCCCTACGAGCCGGGTAAACCCATCGACGAGCTGGAGCGGGAGCTGGGTGTCACTGACATCGTCAAACTGGCCAGCAACGAGAACCCGCTGGGTGCCAGCCATAAAGCCCTGCATGCGCTCAAGCATATGCACGAGCTGCACCTGTACCCGGACGGTGCCACCTTTTCGCTGAAAGCGGCACTGGCAGAAAAACTCAATGTGGCCAGCAACCAGCTGACCTTGGGCAATGGCTCCAATGATGTGCTCGACATGATTGCCCGCGCCTACCTGCAGGAAGGCGACGAAGCGATTTTTTCCGAGTACGCCTTTGCGGTATATCCGATCGTGACCCTGGCCTGTAATGCCAAACCGGTGCAGGTGCCGTCCAACTTGTTTGGTCATGATCTGGCCGCCATGGCGGAAGCAGTGACCGAGCGCACCCGGATCATCTTCGTGGCCAACCCGAACAACCCCACCGGCACCTGGTTCAATGCCCATGCGCTGGATGAATTCCTGTCGCGGATTCCCGAGCGGGTCATTGTGGTGCTGGATGAGGCGTACTTCGAATACGTGGAAGAAAGTCATTACCCCAACGGCATCGATCGGCTGGGCAAATACCCGAACCTGATCGTGACCCGCACCTTCTCCAAGATTTATGGTCTGGCCGGCCTGCGGGTGGGCTACGGTGTCTCCAGCCCGCAGATTGCGGATGTACTCAACCGGGTGCGTCAGCCATTCAACGTGAATACCCCGGCCCAGGTCGCAGCAGAAGCGGCGCTACAGGACGATGACCATCTGGAAAATTCCCGTAGCGAGAACACCTCGGGGCTGGTGCAGATTGCCGAGGGATTGCAGGCACTGCACCTGGAACAGATTCCGTCCGTGGCTAACTTTATTGCGTTTGATTGTGGCCAGCCGGCCATGCCGGTCTATGAGGGCCTGCTCAGGGAAGGGGTGATCGTGCGCCCGTTGGGTGGTTACGGTATGCCTAATCACCTGCGGGTGACCATCGGCACCAGTCCGGAAAACGAACGTTTCCTGCTGGCCCTGAAAAAGGTGCTGAAGGAACTGGCCGATGGGTAGTCGCGAATACGTTCCATTCCCTGCCGTAGGAGCGTCGCTGGCGGCGCGATTGGTGATTGNNNATCGCGCCGCCAGCGNCGCTCCTACGGAGAGCCGCGATGTCTGAGCCACTCTTNAATCGCATCGCCATCATCGGCCTCGGCCTGATCGGNGGCTCCTTCGCCGCNGCNGCCCGCGAAAATGGCTTGGCACGNTCCATCGTGGCGGGTTCCCGCTCGGCGCGTACCCTGGAGCAGGGCATNGCCCTGGGGGTGGTCGATGACGGCAGCCAGGATCTGGCCGAAGCCGTNAAAGGNGCGGANCTGGTCTTTGTNTCNACCCCCGTGTCNGCCATGGGCAAGGTGCTGGCGGCGCTNAAGCCCGGGCTGTCCCGTACNGCGATTGTCACCGATGGCGGCAGTGTGAAGGGTANCGTGATCAGCGCCGCCCGGCAGGCGCTGGGTGAGCACTACTCGCGCTTCGTNCCCGGCCATCCCATCGCNGGCAAGGAAAAGAGCGGTGTCAGCGCGGCCGACGCCACGCTNTACCGGGATCACCGGGTCATCCTCACGCCCACGGANGACACCGATCCGGCCGCCACNGCGAAAGTCCGCGCTATCTGGACCGCCATGGGGGCNGAAGTNCTGCAGATGTCGCCGCAGTATCACGACCAGGTGCTGGCAGAAACCAGCCATTTGCCGCATCTTCTTGCGTTTTCGCTGGTGGATACCNTGGCCCGGCAGGGGGATTCCAACGAGATTTTCCGCTATGCTGCCGGCGGTTTTCGCGACTTCACCCGCATTGCCAGCTCCGACCCGGTGATGTGGCACGACATCTTTCGCGAGAACAAGGCGGCGTTATTGCAGGCTCTGGGCCTGTTCAGCGACGGTATCGACCGCTTCCGCGACGCCGTGGAAAAAGGGGATTCCGATGCCCTGATGGGCATCATGACCCGTGCCAATTCGGCCCGGGCACACTTTATGGCCATGAACGGGCGCACGTCCTACACCCGCGCCCAATTAGGTGAAGACAGCATCATGACAGATTCAAGCAAGGCCAACCCGACCTACCTGATGACTCCGGGTGGCAAGCTCAATGGCCGCATNCGCGTGCCGGGCGACAAATCCATGTCCCACCGTTCCATCATGCTGGGNTCNCTCGCAGATGGGGTAACGGAAGTCGAAGGCTTCCTGGAAGGCGAAGACGCCTTGGCGACCNTGCAGGCGTTCCGCGATATGGGCGTGGTGATTGAAGGCCCNNCGAATGGGCAGGTGACCATCCATGGGGTNGGGCTAAACGGCCTCAAAGCGCCGGAAAAACCCCTCTACATGGGTAACTCCGGTACCTCCATGCGNCTGCTTACCGGCTTGCTGGCGGGGCAGGCTTTCGATGTGGAGCTGACCGGGGATGCNTCCCTGTCCAAGCGTCCCATGGAACGGGTGGCCAAACCCNTGCGGGAAATGGGTGCCCAGATCACNACCGGCAACGAAGGTCGCCCNCCNGTGCGTATCCGCGGTGGCCAGCCGCTCAAGGCGATTCACTANGACCTGCCCATGGCTTCTGCCCAGGTGAAATCCGCGGTACTGCTGGGCGGCCTGTATGCCGAAGGCGAAACCTCGGTGACCGANCCGGCNCCGACGCGGGACCACACCGAGCGCATGCTGGGTGGTTTTGGCTATGCGGTGCGTCGCGATGGCGCCACCAGCGCGGTCANCGGCGGTGGCAAGCTGACGGCCTGCAAACTGGAAGTGCCGGCGGATATTTCCTCCGCCGCGTTCTTCCTGGTCGGCGCATCCATTGCCGAAGGCAGTGACGTGACCCTGCCGCACGTGGGCATTAACCCCACCCGGACCGGCGTGATCGACATTCTCAAGCTGATGGGGGCCGATATTCGCCTGGAAAACCAGCGGGATGCCGGTGGTGAGCCGGTGGCCGATATCGTGGTCAAATCCGCGCCGTTGAAAGGCATCGTGATTCCGGAGGCGCTGGTACCGCTGGCCATTGATGAATTCCCGGCCATCTTTATTGCTGCCGCCTGCGCCGAGGGAGACACCATCCTGCACGGTGCTGAAGAGCTGCGNGTGAAGGAATCCGACCGCATNCAGGTGATGGCCGACGGCNTGGCCGCGCTGGGTGTGGACCATGAGGTGTTTGACGACGGTATCCGCATTACGGGCGGGGCGTTCGGCGGTGGGGAAGTGCANTCCCACGGCGATCACCGCATCGCCATGAGCTTTGCCATGGCAGCCCTGCGTGCCAATGGCCCTATCACCATCCATGATTGCGCCAATGTGGCCACCAGCTTCCCGGGTTTTGCCCAGCTGGCCGGTCATGCCGGCCTGAATCTGGAGGTGAAATGAGCCAGGCGGCAGTATTGACCATCGANGGGCCGGTGTCTTCCGGCAAAGGCACCGTGGCCAGGCTNGTGGCTGCACGCATGGGCTGGCATCTNCTGGATTCCGGGGCGCTGTANCGTGTNCTGGGTTATCATGCGAGAAATCAAGGGGTTGCGTTGGATGACGAGCCCCGCCTGGTCGACATGGCCAAGGCNCTGCCNGTGCGNTTNGTGGAGCAACAGGGCGANACGGCNGTGATTCTGGCCGGTGANGATGTCTCCAACATNATTCGTCAGGAAAGCGTTGGCGAGCTGGCCAGCCAGGTTGCGGTNCTGCAGCCGGTTCGCGATGCACTGCTGGCCCGTCAGCGGGCCTTTGCCGAGTCTCCCGGGCTGGTGGCTGACGGNCGCGATATGGGCACCGTGGTGTTTACCTCCGCCCCTCTCAAGATCTACCTCACNGCCAGCGCTGAAGAGCGCGCCAGACGGCGCTTTGAGCAGTTGAAGGAGAAGGGCTTTGGTGCTACCCTCGCGACCCTTGTTGAGGACATCCGCACCCGGGATGACCGTGACATGAACCGTGAGGTGGCGCCATTNCGCCCGGCAGACGATGCCGTGGTNATTGATTCCACAACGCTTTCGGTTGATGACGTGGTTAACCGGATTCTCGACGAGGCTGCGGCTCGCCAGTTGGCCTGACCCGCAGTGAGCACCTATCGACACCCTTCGGCAGTCCCTGCCGCGGGGTAATTGCGATTCCGTGTAAAGCGGCTGATCTGTCACTCCCTCACAAAGTAAGCCAGCTGGGGAGGGCGGGTCCAATTATCCATAACCCATGTCTGCTGGTTGGCATGTGAATTAAACCGAGAGACACATGACTGAATCTTTTGCTGATCTTTTTGAAGAAAGCCTCAAGGACCTCGACGTTGCTCGTGGCTCCATCATCAAAGGCACCGTGGTATCCATCGACAGCGATTGGGTAACTGTTAACGCGGGCCTGAAATCCGAAGGCATTATTGCCCGTGACGAATTCGTTAACGAGGCAGGCGAACTGGAAATCGCTGAAGGCGATGAAGTCGACGTAGCCGTAGACGCCATCGACGATGGCATGGGCTTCACCCGCCTGTCCCGTGAAAAAGCCAAGCGCGCCGAAGTGTGGGGCGAGCTGGAAAAAGCTTTCGACGAAGACGAGATCGTAAAAGGTCAGATCTCTGGCAAGGTAAAAGGCGGTTTCACCGTCGATATCGGCCCGATCCGTGCGTTCCTGCCGGGCTCTCTGGTAGANATCCGTCCGGTGCGCGACGTTGCTCACCTGGAAGGCAAAGAGCTGGACTTCAANGTCATCAAGCTGGATCCGAAGCGCAACAACGTTGTGGTTTCCCGTCGTGCGGTGATGGAAGCCGAGCACAGCGCAGAGCGTGAGCAGCTGCTCGAATCCCTGCAGGAAGGCATGGAAGTCAAGGGTATCGTGAAGAACCTGACCGACTACGGTGCGTTCGTAGACCTGGGCGGCATCGACGGCCTGCTGCACATCACCGATATGGCCTGGAAGCGTATCAAGCATCCGAGCGAAATCGTGGAAGTTGGCCAGGAAATCGACGTCAAGGTACTGAAGTTCGACCGCGAGAAGATGCGTGTTTCCCTGGGTCTGAAGCAGCTGGGCGAAGATCCGTGGCACGACATCGTGGGCAAGTACCCGGAAGGTGCCAAGGTGAAAGCCAAGGTAACCAACCTGACCGATTACGGCTGTTTCGCCGAGATCGAAGAAGGTGTAGAGGGTCTGGTTCACGTTTCCGAAATGGATTGGACCAACAAGAACATCCACCCGTCCAAGGTTGTAGAGATCGGCGACGAAGTGGAAGTGATGATCCTGGACATCGACGAAGATCGTCGTCGTATCTCCCTGGGTATCAAGCAGTGTCAGTCCAACCCGTGGGATGCCTTCGAGCAGAAATACCAGAAAGGCGAGCGNATTTCCGGCAAGATCAAGTCCATCACTGACTTCGGTATCTTCATCGGTCTGGAAGGCGGTATCGACGGTCTGGTGCACCTGTCCGACATCTCTTGGGAAGAGCANGGCGAAGATGCCGTGCGTAACTTCAACAAGGGTGACGAGCTGGAAACCGTGGTTCTGTCCATCGANGCAGAGCGCGAAAGAATTTCCTTGGGTATCAAGCAGTTGACAGACGATCCGTTTGCTCAGTATGTTGCTGCTAACGACAAGGGCGCAATTGTTAAGGGCAAGGTCACTGCGGTAGACGCGAAAGCGGCCACCGTGGAGCTGGCTGANAANGTCGAAGGTACCCTGCGTGCCAGCGAAATCAGCCGCGACCGCGTTAACGATGCAACCGAAGTGCTCAACGTGGGCGACGAAGTGGAAGCCAAGATCGTCAACGTTGATCGCAAGAACCGTGNANTGAGCTTGTCCATCAAAGCGAAGGATCAGGCTGATGAGCGTGAGGCCATGGACAACCTGNNNGAACAGCAGGATGCCAACGCGCCGAAGACCATCGGTGATCTGATCAAGCAGCAGATGGAAAACAGCAACGAGTCTTAATCGGCTCCTCCCCGGGGTCGGCATNNGCCGACCCCACTGGGCAGGGAGCCCAGGGAGCAAGCTGTAATGGCGTTAACCAAGTCAGAACTGATTGAGCGGATTGCCGACCGGCAAACCCANCTGTCACCCAAGGATGTGGAACTGGCAGTCAAAACGCTGATCGAACAAATGGCCGATTCCCTGGCCGGCGGAGGTCGTATCGAAATACGCGGCTTCGGCAGTTTTTCCCTCCATTTCCGCGCACCCCGCGTGGGCCGTAATCCCAAGACCGGTGCCAGCGTCGAGCTGCACGGCAAGTATGTTCCCCATTTCAAGCCAGGCAAGGAATTGCGCGAACGCGTAAACGAATCCCTGCAAATGGANGCCGGGGAAGAATCCGATAGCGGCGATGCCGGTGGCCAGGCGGCTGCCAGCTAAGTTCGTATCCTGCGCTAGGCCGGCATAGCCGGTGAGGGAGTCCTGACATGCGTAANCTGTATCGCATCGTGGTCATACTGGCGGNGGTGGCCATCTTCTTTATCGCTTTTNTNTTTGTGACCAGTAACCGTGAAGCGGTCACACTGGATCTGNTGCTNTATAACCTGCANTGGGATGTNTCCCTCGGTGTGCTGGTGATTGGNGTTCTGGCTNTNGGCCTGTTGANNGGGCTGGTGGCGGGTATCGGTCTGCGTGGTATCAAGAGCCTGTTTTCATGAGCGAATCCCTGTGGTTGATGCCGCTGTTCTTTGTTGCCATTGCAGCGGGTTTTTTTCTCGGGCGGCGTGAAAGCAAGCGNCGCCANCGTCGNCGCATGGCNTCCNTNTCCAAGGANTATGTGGCNGGNATCAACTTNTTNCTNAATGAAGANCCCGACAAGGGNATNGANGCNNTGCTNAANGGNCTGGATGTGNGCNNNGANGGNCTCGACACCCATCTTGCGCTGGGCAAGCTGTTTCGCAAGCGGGGGGAGTTTGACCGTGCCGCGCAACTGCACACCCACCTGCTGGAACACGGTGATTTTTCCCGCCCGGTTCAGGAAGAAATCCAGCTTGAGCTTGCCCAGGATTACCTGGCAAGCGGTATCTTCGATCTGGCAGAGCAGGTTTTGCTGGAAATGCTGGATCAGGATTGTGAGGCCAAGGATGAGGTCTGTCGGCAGCTCATGGGTCTGTACGAGCAGGAGCGTGACTGGGTCAATGCCATTAGCATGGGCGAGCGCCTGATCAAGAACAGCCCGGAACTGGCCTCAGTGCTGGCGCAGTATTGCTGTGAGCAGGCGGACAACCTGAAAAAAGACAAGGACATCAACCCGGCCCGTCGCATGCTGCGCCGTGCGTTGTCGTTCGATAATGATTGTGTGCGTGCCAGTTTCCAGGAAGGCGAGCTGGAAATGGACGAGCAGAACTGGGAGGCGGCCATTCAGGCCTTCCAGCGAATCTGGACCCAGGACAGCGACTTCTTCGACGAGGTGCTGGACAAGCTGCGCAGTTGTTATCAGGCCCAGGACAAGGATGAGGACTTCATCCAGATGCTGGCTGACTACAGTGCCGAAAAGCCGAGCACCAACCGTATCCTGCTGCTATCCGAAGCACTGAAAGCGCGTTACGGCGACAAGGAAGCCGCGGACTTTATCGGCGAGTACATGAAAGCCAACCCGTCCGTGCGCGGTCTCAACAAGATTATCGACATGAGTCTGGCCGGTATTGCCGAAGGTGAAGCCCGCGAGCATCTGGATGCCCTGCGTCAGTTGTCCGAAAAGCTGGTGAACAACAAGAGCCTCTACAAATGTCGCCGCTGCGGGTTCGAAACCCCGCTCATGCAATGGCGCTGCCCAAGCTGCAAACGCTGGGGCACCATCAAGCCGGTGGTGAAGGAGGTTTGAAAGCAGCTGACAGCTATCAGCTATCAGCTGTGAGCTACAAGCTACGCTTGACTGGAAGGGCAAACCCAAAATAGTTCCGGGGGGGTTAGAAGAATGGAAACGCCTTCCAGATCGTTGAGTTCGGCACTATTAAATAACCCGAGCACTTCGTAGGAGCCATGCTTGCATGGCGATCCGAGCCCAAGCGAGGTATAGATTCCAGAGCGTACCCAAGACACGGCCCGCAGCAACAGCCAACAACCAAACCCTTCTCGCCACCGCGTAAATTGAATAACTCTGCACCAATGTGGACGAGGCTTGGGTCGAAAGCCGCTGTGGGGCCAGCCTGCTGGCGATGAGCCCGATCCGGCTGCGTCTTCAAGACGGGGATGCCATTGCCTTCCTTGCGGGCACAGAGCGCGCCAAAGGAGCCGGGATCGGTTCATCTCGGTGCTCTCGGTGGTAAAAATCGTCTTTTCCGGCTTTGGTGATCGCGCCGCCAGCGACACTCCTACGGTTGGGCTGGTTGAACCCGCTTACCCCAGCGCCTACCATAGCCCCGCCTACCCACCACTCAGGAAGCCACCATGCCCATCTCCAGCCCTGTTGTTGTCGCTCTGGATTACCCCGATCAGGCTCAGGCCCTGGCCATGGCGGACCAGCTGGATCCGGCCAAGGTGCGCGTGAAGGTGGGCAAGGAAATCTTTACCCGCAGTGGCCCGGCGGTGGTTGAGGCCTTGCATGGCAAAGGGTTTGAGGTGTTTCTGGACCTCAAATTTCACGATATCCCGAACACCGTTGCCGGCGCCGTGGCAGCCGCTGCCGATATGGGCGTGTGGATGGTCAACGTGCACGCTGGCGGTGGCCAGCGGATGATGGAAGCCGCCGCGAATGCGATTGCCAATCACCGTACCCGCCCGCTGCTGATTGCGGTGACCGTGCTCACCAGCATGGACCGTACTGACCTGTCGCAGGTTGGGATCGTGGATGAACCACAGGTGCAGGTGCGCCGCCTGGCGGAGCTTTCCAAGGTGTCAGGCATGGACGGGGTGGTGTGCTCTGCCCAGGAAGCCGGCCTGCTCAAGCAAGCCTGCGGCCAGGACTTTGCGCTGGTTACACCGGGGATCCGCCCGGCAGGCAGCGATGCGGGTGACCAGCGCCGTGTGCTTACACCGGTAGAGGCGCGTGACGCCGGAGTGGATTACATGGTGATCGGTCGTCCTGTCACTCAGGCCGCTCAGCCTACAGCGGTGGTAGACGAAATATTACAGAGCCTTTCCTGAAGCGCTGACAGGCATTACGTCCACTGGCTGATAAACGCCGCATGCCCTGCCTTTTATGGTGCTGTCTCCAACTTAAAGGAGATCAATCATGAAAGGCATCAACCTCATTTTTTCCCTCATTCTGTTTGCCGCAGCGTCGCTGGTTCAAGCGGTGGAAGTCACTGCGGTTACCCCGTCAACGGGACAACCGGCGGCGGCACAGACGGCCACGGCTGGCGATGCCGTCAACCTCAATACCGCCAGTGCCGAGCAACTGCAGTCACTGAAAGGCGTCGGGCCGAAAACCGCAGAATCCATTGTGGCTTGGCGTGACGCCAATGGGCCTTTCACCAGCGTTGACCAATTGCTGGCGGTGAAAGGCATTGGTGAGAAAACCCTGGCGGGGATGCGCGATAGTCTGACGGTTCAGTAAATCGCGGCCCTATGGCCGGTGTATTCGTCGCCAGACGCCGACGCCCCAGCAGGAATGGATTCCTGCTGGGGCGTCGTCTTGTCGAGTGGCGAGAAAGGTGCGGGGGCGGTGTTACTCCCCGGTGCTATCGGCTTCAGCAGGCGGTTCGTCGCTGGGCTCCTTCGGGCTGGGGTCCGCCGCACGTTCCTGTTCACTGTCAGCGTCACTGTCGTCATCGTCTGACTGTTGTTTTTCTTTTTCCTTGCTGGCCTTTTCCGCTTGCGCTTCCACCTCTTCGGTCGATTTTTCTTCACCGATACGGAAGGCGGCAAAGCCGGCATGGATCACCTGATTCACGGCCATGCCCAGCACACGGCCATTGTAGGGGGCAATGATGGCGCTGCCGGTGTTGCTGATCGGGTCGGTGACGGTGCCCAGAATCTGCCCCTTCTTCACCTTGTCGTTCAGTTTTACCTCGGCCAGCAAGATGCCACCCTGATCGGCACGGATCCATTCTGATTCGAAGAACACCGGCTGCGGAGCGCTCCAGAAACGGCTGGCTTTCTGCATCTGCAGGTTTTCCAGCAGGGTTTCCAGTGCCTGCACGCCGTAATTCACCGCTTGGGTTTCCAGTCGGTTGGGGCCACCGGCTTCCATGGTCACGGCGACAATGCCGTCTTTCACGGCGGCATCGCGCAACATGCCGGTGACGCCGGGGCTATGCAGTACGGTCATGCCACCAAAGTGTTTGGCGAAAGCCACCACATCGGGGTTGTCCAGATCGGCGCGCAGCTGGGGCAGGTTGACGCGCTTCTGCGAGCCGGTGTGCAGGTCCACCAGATAATCACAGTGGCTGACAATGTTGCTATACAGGGAATGGGCCACGCGGCTGGCGGCGCTGCCATTCTTGTTGCCGGGGAAATAGCGGTTCAGATCACGGCGGTCGCTAAGATAGCGGCTGCCGCTGCGGAAGCCGTCCAGGTTGACGATGGGAACACCGATCACGGTGCCGGCCAGCTCGTTGGGCTCCAGCTTGTACATCAGGCGCCGCACCATCTCGATACCGTTGAGCTCATCACCGTGGATGGCAGCGGTGAGGCAAAGCTGCGGGCCGGGTTTGGTGCCATGGGCGACCAGCACCGGCACCGGCGTGGCAATAGAGCCAAACGACTGATCCGGGGTCCAGTGCAGGGTGGCAAAGGTGCCCGGATCCACTACCCGGTTAAGCAACGGCAGAGGGTGGGGCGGCTCCTCGGTGGGCTGGGAGTCTTCGTCCACCGCTTGTACCGGTACATGACTCGCCTTGTTCGGCGCAGGATTCTCTTCCTCCTGCTGCCGCTCCAGGGCCCGTTCCTCATCTTCCACTTCGGTTGCCAGGGCGGGCTGGAAGGCCAGCATCAAGGCAAGCAGTACGCTCAGATAGCGGATCGGTGTTCGCACAACCACTCCTGTGATGGGTTAGCCGAGCTGATCCAGTTCGTCCCAGCGGGCATAGGCGCTTTCCAGTGCCTGCTGTAGCTCGGTTTGTTGCTGTTGGGCAGCGCTGATGTTTGCCGGATCGCCCTTGTAGAACGCCGGGTCAGACATGCGGGTCTGCACTGCATCCAGATCCTGTTCCAGTTGCTCGATCTGGCCGGGTAACTGCTCCAGCTCGCGCTGGTCCTTGTAAGACAGTTTCTTGCGCTTTGCCGGGGCCTGCGGCAGTGCAGCGGCTGCGGGCTTGTCGGCTTTGACGGGCTTTTCCTTCACAGGTTCCGGACGTTGACGAATCCAGTCCTGATATCCCCCCACATAACTGTTGAGAGTACCGTGCTCGAACACCAGGGTCGATGTCACCACGTTGTCGATGAATTCCCGGTCGTGGCTTACCAGCAGCAGGGTGCCCTGATAATTCATCAGCTGTTCTTCCAGCAGCTCCAGGGTTTCCGCATCCAGGTCGTTGGTGGGCTCATCCAGCACCAGCAGGTTGAAGGGCTTGGTGAACAGCTTGGCCAGCAGCAGACGGTTGCGCTCGCCACCCGACAGGGACTTCACGGGCTGGCGAACCCGGCCCGGATCGAACAGGAAGTCCTGCAGGTAACCGATCACGTGCTTGTTCTGGCCATTCAGTGAGATCACATCGGAGCCCTCGGCCACGTTGTCGATCACGCTCTTGTTCTCGTCCAGGGTGTCACGCAGCTGATCGAAGTAAGCCACTTGCAGCTGGGTGCCCAGCTTCAGGGTGCCGCTGTCCGGCGGCAGCCGATCCAGCAACAGGCGAATCAGGGTGGATTTGCCGCAGCCGTTGGGGCCAAGAATCCCCACCCGGTCGCCGCGCAGCAGGTTGACGGAAAAGTCGCGCACGATCTGCTTGCCGCCGACGGCATAATTCAGCTTGTCCGCTTCGACCACGACCTTTCCGGAGCTGTCGCTGCTCTGGATGGTCAGGCTGGCGGTGCCAGTGCGATTGCGGCGCTGGGCGAACTCGTCGCGCATGGCCTTGAGGGCCCGTACCCGGCCTTCGTTACGGGTACGGCGTGCCTTGATACCCTGACGAATCCATTTCTCTTCCTGGCTGAGCTTCTTGTCGAACTCGGCGTTGGCTTTTTCTTCCGCATCCAGGGCGGCCTGCTTGCCGGAGAGGTACTTTTCATAGCTACCGGGCCAGCTGGTAAGAATGCCCCGGTCCAGCTCGATGATGCGGGTCGCCAGGGCGCGGATAAAGGCCCGGTCGTGGGAGATGAATACCAGGGTGGCACCGTAGCCTTTCAGAAACTCTTCCAGCCACTGAATCGATTCCATGTCCAGGTGGTTGGTGGGCTCGTCCAGCAACAGGATATCCGGTTCCTGCACCAGTGCCCGTGCCAGCAGCACGCGGCGCTTCATGCCACCGGACAGCCCGGCAAACTGCATGTCGCCGTCCAGGCTCAGTTTGGACAGGGCAGTGTCTACGCGCTGAGACAGCTGCCAGGCGCCGCGGGCCTCGATCTCACTGCTCAGCTGCTCGAACCGGGCCAGCACCTTGTCGTCGCCGTCGGCCAGTTGATGGCTCAACTCCGCATGTTCGCTAAGCAGGGCGCCGTGTTCGCCAAGCCCCTGCGAGACCATGTAATGCACCGTGTGGTCCTGGTCATCGGGCACTTCCTGCTCCAGACGGGCAATGCTCAACCCCTGGGTCTGCTCGATGTGGCCGTCATCAGCCTGGATTTCCCCGGCGATGACTTTCATCAGGGTGGACTTGCCCGCCCCGTTACGACCGATAAGACACAGGCGCTCGCCACTGTCGATGGAAAGGTTCACATGATCCAGCAAGGCCTGCTGGCCATAGCTGAGCTGTATTTCGCGAAGCGTGAGTAGAGGCATACTTTGGCGTGATCAAATATGTGAGTATTGCGACTAAAGCTGCGAGCTACGAGCTGTGAGCTTACAGTCGCGATTGAGGCGGTTGTCATATCAAAAGCTGTGCCCGCGCACAGACGCAGGGCGCGGAACGAGAGCATTGAAGGTGGCAAGGCACATTGCGCGACTCGTCGCTCAAAGCTGATAGCTCGAAGCTGTAATTGAACGCGCAGTGTAGCAGCTTGTTACCGCCCTGTACTGGCCCAAATGCGGGGGCTCGGGCAGGCTTTGGGGAAGGACGGAGGGAGTCAATGAGCGAGTTTTTACGGGAACGCTATGAAGAAGTGGACCTGACGCCGGGGCAGGGCAAGATCACCGCCACGGTCTCCATCGGGCTGGGGGTGCTGGCGCTGATGGGCAGCTTCTGCTTTCTCTACCCTGAGCTCTTCACCACCCCGGAGTTTCGGGGTTTCTATAACGCCCAGGTGCTGCGTATTGCCTTGTTTATCGGCATTGGTATCGGCTTTACCTGTGGTTTTTTCAGTGTGTTTCGGCATCAGGAAAAGCGTTACGGCATCATCGGTATGGTGTTGGCGTGCATGGCCGCACTGATCGGCTCCGGGCGGCTGGATGTGCCGCCGGTGGATGGCCGCAGCCTGTATGCCGGGCTGGATTATTTCATCCTCACCCTGTTGGTGCTGGCGCTGGTGTTTATTCCCCTGGAGCGGGCCTTCCCCAAAGACCCGGCCCAGAAGACCCTGCGTGGTGGCTGGGTTACCGACATGAAGTATTTTCTGTTCAGCCATGTGGGGCTACAGCTGATCAGCTTCTTCACCATCATCCCGATTCAGGTGGTGCTGCACGACAAGGTAGACATCGGTTTCCAGCAAGCCATTGCCAGCCAGCCGTTGTGGCTGCAGTTTATCGAGATCCTGATCGTCATCGACTTGGGCAGCTACTGGATCCACCGCGCCTTCCATGAAGTGCCCTGGCTGTGGAAATTCCACGCGGTGCACCACTCCACCACCCAGATGGACTGGCTGGCCTCGTCACGCCTGCACGTGGTGGAAATCATCGCCAACCGCTTTGTGGGCTACCTGCCGATCTTCATCCTCGGCTTCGCGCCGTCTGCGGTGTATGCCTACCTGGTGTTCGTGTCGTTCCACGCCATCTTTATCCACGCCAATGTGCGGTTTCGCTTCCCGGGCATTCGCTGGCTTATCGCCACCCCGGAATTCCACCATTGGCATCACTCCTCTGAAGACCAGGCCGTCGACAAAAACTACGCCGCCTTCCTGCCCATCTACGATAAACTGTTCGGCACCCTGATCATGCCCAAGGAGCTGGCCGCCGAATACGGCACCCGTGCCAGCACCCCGGTGCCGGAAGGCGTGGTCAAACAGTTCCTGTTCCCGTTCCGCCGGGATAAATAAACCCACTGTAGGAGCTTGCTTGCAAGCGAACCTCTGCTCCCGGGTCGCTTGCAAGCAAGCTCCTAAAGCGAACGCTGAAAAGACCGCAATATGGAAGACGTAATCGAACTGCTGCGCGAACGCCACGAAGGTGGCCTGGTGGCGCTGGAACTCCCGGACGAAGACCGCCTGGTAGAAATCGAAGAGCAATTGCTGATCCCGCTGCCCGGTGACTACAAAGAGTTCCTGCTCAACGCCAGCGACATCATTTGCGGCAGCCTCGAGCCCGCCACCGTCATGGATGACTACGCCCACAACTTCCTGCCCGAAATGGCCGCCAACGCCTGGGATCAAGGCATGCCCCGCTACCTGATCCCCGTCTGCGAAACCCCTGAAGGCATCTACGCCATGTCCCAGGAAGGCAGCGTGCTGCTATGGGTGCCCGGCGAGGGCATCCGTGAAGAAGAGGAGTGGGGGAGTATCTGGCAGTGGGCGCGGGAGGTTTGGCTCGAGAGTTAGTTAACAGTGAATAGTGAACAGTTAACAGCGAAACCCAAAACCGACCTCACGAAGCCGCTGTAGGAGCCCATGCTTGCATGGCGATCCGAGCGACAGCGAGGTGATTATAATTGTAGGAGCGGTCGTTCGACCGCGATTGAAGCAGCCTTGCTGCGCAAGGTTCTAACCTCAAGCGGTGATCCTACATCCCGGCCAGATCAAGTTCATTGTTGATTAACACCACGCACTGCGACGCAAACAGCATAGTCGGCCCCAGGCTGATCTTCTCCGTCCCCAACCGCTTCAAGCTGTTGAAACTCTTCTTCGGCATGGGAATGTGATCAGTAAGCAAAAAACAGGGCTTATCGGCAAATTCCAGCTCGCGAATGCTCTCGCCTTTCGGGTCCATCATATACAGCTGATGGCCATCCTCGGCCAGCTCCTTCACCAGCTTTTCAAAGCTCACTGTACGCACGGTAATCCCGCTCTCCACCGCCTTCATCTGCTCCTTGCCCATCCCGGCAGAGGCATCCAGCGCCCGCACCACCTTGGCCAGCAGCGCCTGCTCATGAAAGCCACCAATATCCCGCATCTCCGCCGCCACAAAGGTAAGGGTGCGGGAATAGTCCTGGGTGCTCTCCAGCACCAGATGCACCACCACATCGTCCCGGTGAGACTGCGCCACAAAGATGGCATTCATCAGTGTATGGGCCAGGATCTCGCTGTGGGCATCCCCCCCCACATTGGCCAGCAGGGTCTGGCTGTTGGTAGAGGCGGCACGGGCACGGAGGACGAAGGTACGCATGTTCTGGGGCTCTGGAGAATGGAGGGTGATTGTACATCAGACGCTTACCGGGGGTGGAAACAGGGATGATTCACGTGAAGGCTGGCCCGTTTTCAACGGAACCTTCCGTATAACTCAGGGAGTGAAAAGCCAACCCATTGATTTCATGTGCATTTCGAATGATTAAAAACGGGATAGCAGGAAAGGAGTTCAAAGGAACGTTCCTTTGAACCCCATGTAAGACATTGGCTATTCCACTCTAACTGATTGATATGAGAGTATTTTGATAGGCTGAGCGGGGAGGGTGGCTCGGAGTTATACGGAACCGAGTTATACGGAAGGTTCTAATTAATACGCTGTTATAGCTAAGGAACGATAGATAATGGACGGTGACGAAGATATCTTAGAAATAATGAGGGAAATTATTCTTGATAAAGAAAGCCCTCTAAAAAAAGTAGATGCTTCAAATCTTGAGGTGCCGATCGCCAATGCAATGGAAGGCTACATATTAGCCTGTAGCCAATCGCTCTCCGTCGTTTCCACTTCAATTGATAAAGCACGGCTCTCTATCGAAGTGCTAGGTGCTTCATATAAATCTTTGCCTGATGAGACGCAGGTAACTGCCGATGAATTTATTGAGTTTGCCATAGAAAACTACTTTATTAGAAGTTCAGCGATATACGATCGCTGCCTAATATTCGTCAATAGATTGTTAGATCTGGGCATTGCAAATGAATCCATAGTTCATGAGCTTATTGTTACCAATGATCATGTAAAAAAGTATGGGCTTAATGAAAAACTAAAGGCGATTAGAAAAAAGTGTACTGAATATAGAGTTCAAAGAAATAAAATAGTTCATCACGGAAGATATAGTGAAGAAGTCTTTAATGGAATATCTGCGATGCATAAAATCAACTCTTGGCAAAAGGTTTCCGGAGAAAAGCCAAGTTTCAGCGATGAAATTGTTGACAAAATGACGCATGAGTTTATTGATATTCAGCTGGACGAGTTTAGCGCTCACCTTGAGTCGATTGAAGCGAAAGTGCATGAATTATATGAATTGTCCTTACCCATTTATCAGACTAAGAAAAACGACCTTAGACAATAGAGCTATAACAAGCGCTTGCAGCCGACAAGCGGCTGAAGCGGGCGTTAAATGTATGCAAAGGAAAGCACGTGCCAAACTGGCTTATTGAATTTCTATATGTACTAGCTATATCCAAAAGGACTCAGTGGGCCATCATTCTGGGCGTTGTGTTTTTCGTAGGAATAAATCTTCTAGGCCACTACATGGTGGCAAACTTCGAATTGCACGGGCCCGCCAAAGGGTTGCAAGAAGTCATAGCCCAAAAGTTTGCTCATAAATATGACAAGGCTGCATTCATAGCATTACTGTCATTTTTATTTCTGGCATACAAGTGCTACAAAAAAGACAAAAAGCGGCTTTGGTAATGGCAACATTTAACAAGTTGCTCAAGAACACTCCGCCAGCTAAAGCTGGCTCCGCGGGACTGCCCAAGCTGCGCTTGGTCAGCCCCTTAGCAAGGCGTTCAATGTAGGGGTATCGATGAAAGAATTATTTCCGGGACACTTTAAGGAATCTCAAGAAAATCTAAGGGATGTATGGGATTCATGTATTTTCGTGTTTGATGCAAACATATTACTCAATTTATATCGGTATTCAGATACTACTCGAAATGAGTTTTTACGCTTGCTAGATAGAATAAAAGATAGGGTGTGGTTGCCACATCGAGCCGCAGAAGAGTATTTAAACAACCGACTAACTGTAATTGGACAGCAAGAACAGTCATATGATTCAACAATTAAATCAATTGGCAGCTTAAAAAGCGATTTAGATAATGCAAGGCAACATCCCTTTGTAAGCGAAAAAACAATGCTTCAAGTCGATGCGATTTTTAATATATTGTGCGAGGAGCTGTCGCAGAATAAAGAAGTTCATACTCGGCGAATATCGAATGATGAGATAAAAGACTCAATTGCAAAAATATTCGAAAATAGAGTCGGGCAACCTTTCGAGAAAGAAAAATTAGAGCAGCTAATTATTGAAGGCGAATACCGCTACAAGCAGAAAATTCCCCCAGGCTTTAAGGATGGATCAAAATCGAAAGATACGGAAATATTTTCGGAAAAGTGTCGAGAGTTTGGGGATTTAATAGTCTGGAAACAAGTTTTAGAGCGATCCATTGAAGTGGACAAAGGTATAGTTCTTGTTACAGATGACAAGAAAGAAGATTGGTGGGAAAAATTCAAAGGAAAAACAGTTGGGCCACGCCCTGAGCTAGTAAAGGAGTTTAAAGATAACGCCAATAACACGTTTCATATGTACCAAGCTGATCGGTTTCTTGAGTTGGCAAGAGAAAATCTTGGAGAACAGGTCAGCCCAGAAATTCTGGAAGAAATTAGAGAAGTAAGACGCCGAGATAAAATGGCCTTTCGGAAAAAGCAGGAATATGAGTTGCTCAATCGGCAAAAATCACAAATCAATCATATGATGCAAGAACTCGAACATACTCGTCGTCAAATGATGAAACATGAAAGTGAGATGGTTTCATTGCAGGAAAAGCGCCATATGCTCGAAGCCGAAAGAGTGGAGATGAGAAAGTACAGGGAAAGTTATCCAGAAGGTGACCATGAGGTAGATATGGAACCTTTCATGCGCCACTATTCAGACATTTCTGAAAATTACCACTTAGTAAGAAGCAGACTCGAAGAATCAAAGCAAAGATATCAAGAATTGCAGCACCACACGATGCAGCTTGAACATGAGCTTGCTCGGCACATGAAATACATTGAACAAGAAAATGCAGCAGACTCGTAAACTCGCTGCTGATTTTGGCGTTAGGATCTTATGATCGAATCATTTGAATTACTAGCCAAAAATATTGCTGAGCTTGAGGCTAAGGTTGGCGCGAGAAAGGGATTTTTTGCACGCCTTCTAGAGGAAGATGATTGGTCCTTTGTGATAAAGCTTCACGCACTCTTTGAAGCTGCATGCACTCATTTGCTTCTCTACCATTTCGATGAGCCGAACCTCTCTTCAGTGATTGGACGCCTTGAGCTCAGCGGTAGATCTACAGGGAAGGTCGAGATGTTGGGTAAGCTTGAACTCCTTGGGAAAGAGAAGCGCAGGTTTATATCGAGTCTTTCCGAGCTGCGTAATAGCTTGGTTCATGATGTGCGAAATGCGGAGTTCGCATTTGAGGCTTTCGTTGGCAGCCTAGAGCCAAAACAACTCCGATTGTTCGCGGTCTCATTTAGTCCTTACGAATCGACCATACGGAAATTCGCAGAAAGCCCAATTTTTGAGAAGAATGTAGCACCGCAGCTTATTAAGCAGGCCCAAGTCGAAAGTGTCATAGATCGTGCAAAAGCAGCGCCGAAAACGCACTTATGGTTAGGGGCATATGACGTACTTTCTTCCATTCTTGAAATGTATGGTTACAGTGATTATCGAAAATGGGCCAGGTCAGATGACATATTCTCCGGAGAAGACGATGGTGAGTTCTAACAAGTCGCGCTACGCAGACGCACTAAAGTGCGCCAATGCTCTTTAGCGTTACGTCTTAAGGTAGAGCCATGGATCTCTATAAAATCATCGCCACAGTTATCGCCATACTGAGTATCAGCTTCAATTTTTTTCAATACACCAGGAAGATGCCAAGATTTAAATTTCAAATGGGATATGGGTATGAAATAAATGAAGGCGGGGAAGGATTTTATCTAGCTGCCAAGGTGTTTATCTCTAATATCGGTGGAGCTCCAGCAATTTACAATGGCCTAGAGGGAAGAGGTTCAAAAGGCGGGCTGTTTTTTCCATCCACTAATAAAGACTCAGGCCAGACAATCGAACCAAACGATTCTCTAATTGTAGCTATTCCTCAGGGGCACCTTTTGACACATGGGACATCCGTATTATGGGTGGTGGACGGGGTCTTCGCTAAGCATAAAATATCAAAAAAGACCCTCCGCAAACTATTGTCTGAGTTGAAAGGCGAAAAAGAGCGGCTGGAAGCTCTAGGGGTCAAGGTAAATCCCCCGTCGATTTTCGAAAGACGTAACAAGTCAAGCAAGAAGGGCGCGCAGAATGCGCGCGCCTCTTCTTGAGTCGTTACAACTCTTAAGGAAGATCGTGCATGAAGATAGAATGCCCAAAGTGCTTTAAGGAAAATAATCTAAATCTTGAGGCTAAAGTAAATTGTGGGCACTGCAAAGAAGAAATCACAGGATATACATATAAGAAACCACTAATATCAGCAACAACTGCCCTGATGATTGGTGCTGGTGGTTTCTATGCCGTAGATCAGGTTGTATTAGCCGACGACCGCTATCCAGTAACTACAGAATATTCAATTATTGATTCTTGTCTTAATAATTATCGTGAGCCCATCGCTTATCGAATTTATGATGAAAAACGAGAAGTTTGTATCTGTACGCTTGAAAAAACGATGGAAGAATTTTCTTATAATGATTTCAAAGAAGGCCAAGAGGCATTTATTAAAGTATTTGAGGGCAAGGTCAAAGAATGCAGATAGTCCTTGGCTTACGCCAAGGACTGAAGGACTTACTTCTTGGATGAATTTTTCGCTGCTGCTGATTGCGCTTTCGCTGCAAATGATCCTTTGGGAGTTTGGCCTCCGTTGGACTTGGCTGTTGAGGATTGGATGCGCGAAGCAGCGGCTTTATTCATTGAACCTTTTGATTTAGGCATTTTCTTCTCCTAATTTAAAATTGAAGTCCCCGCTGGGACAATTTCAATTTAGCCAAACGAAAAGGACAAACACGGACAAAATGGAAACAAAAGAACTTCAAAAGCAACTTCGCAATATTGCAGCTAAGATGGGGTGGTCAATTAATGAATTGGCTAGAAATATTTATACAGAGATGAATGACTTTGATTGTGAAGATGAAGTCCGAAAGTTTGAGCAAAACTTCATCAAATCACTGTCTCGAAGCACAACGAAGAAAGAAAAGTTAAGTGAGTACCTCGATATTATTTCAAGGCATCACGCGGTAGAAAGGCATAGCGTGATCTTGCCAGTCTATCGAAGTACTGGAATATTAAATAAAGAATCAGAGATGGCAATGAAAAGCATTTCTGAATCTATAACAAAGTCGTTAAATTGAAACTTCTGATTCGCGGGGATAAATGTTGCCATGTCTCCCATTTCCCAAAGCGGATGCCCTGCGAACGAGAGTCGGGGGCAGATCTTACATTCCAGTGTTAACCAAGCTCTCTCCCCATAGAATGGAAGAATATCCATGACGGATCATTTCGGCTCTTGTCTGTGTGGTACCGTGCGGTTTCAGGTCAAAGGGGATTTTGACAGCTTCTATCTCTGCCACTGCCAGCATTGTCAGAAAGATACGGGCTCAGCGCATGCCGCTAATCTGTTCTCCTCTTCAGCTCAACTGATCTGGCTATCGGGTGCCGATGTGGTCAGGTCGTTTACGCTTCCTGATACCCGGCATGCCAAAAGTTTCTGCTCGTTGTGTGGCTCGGCGTTACCGGATGCGCAGGCATCGGGTCTGCTGGTGGTGCCTGCAGGGTGCCTGGACACGCCAGTCCCAGTGCTGCCAACGGCACATATTTTTTTGGCCAGTAAAGCGGTTTGGGAAGACGAGATTAATGATGCACCAGAGTTTGATGGGTTGCCTGGTTGAACTTTCCCTGGCTTGTCGGCCTCGAAAGAGGCAAGGTTCAGGTCGTCCCCCATACTCGGGATGATAACCAACGAGCTGCTCTAAACGGTCTGCCGGAAAATGCCCATGTATAAAGCTCTCGCGCTCATAATGGCGTTGCTGCTGTTTGCTATTCAGGATGTGTTAGCCGAAGAGGGGGAGCGCTTAACACGGGCAGATGGGTCAGAGATCACGTTCTATCTGGACCAGAAAGGAAGCGGTCATTTGCTGGTGCTGATGCAGGGCTCAGACTGCAATAGTGTGGCCCACAGCAAGGGGATTAATGATCGCTTTGCCACCGTTATTGGTGATGCGGATGTCCTTACGGTGGAGAAGTATGGCCTTACCCCGTCGGTTTCCTGGAACGGTTCAGGTGATAGCCCGGAGTGCCCCGCGTCGTATTACGAGCATGATTCTCCACGACAGCGGGCGGACGATTATCTGCAGGTGATGTCCTGGTTGGATGACCAATTTCACTATGATCGCATCACGCTGCTTGGGGGAAGCGAGGGGGCGTTGGTGGCGGCGATGGTGGCTTCCCGCAGTGATGCAGTGAGTGCGGTTATCTCTCTTAATGGCGGAGGCCGCTTTTTCGTCGATGATGTGCTGCACAGCATGGCGCTCGAGCTTCCTCCAGAGGCATTCGAAGAAGCGAAACAGGGTTTTCTGGCGTTTGTCGATTCTGTCGAAGCTGCCGAGAATATTGACCTTGTGATGAGTGGCCATGGGTTTAGTTGGTGGAAAAGCATGCTGGATGCCGACCAGACGGCATTGCTGATGAGTGTCCGCGCCCCGTTGTTTATCATTCAGTCCAGCCTTGATAAAAGCGTTTCTTCCAAGCTGGCGTACGATCAGGCCCAGAAACTGAAGAAAAAGAAGAATAACGTCGACTTTCAGGTTTTTAAGGAGCTTGATCACAAGTTCCATGACGCCTCTGGAAAGGATCACTCACACCTGGTTATTTCTTCCATTAAGGACTGGCTGGGTCGCCAGCGTCGCACAAGCGAGGCCCTGTGACGAAGGATAAATGGGTGTAGGTCTTGCGTGATGGATTTGGCGCACGATGCAAGACCTACCCCTACCGGTAATTGTGTGGGCATTTCATTATTTCACCAATGTGTGACCTGACCCTGCTTTACCGGTTTGACCTTGGTTTACTGCCTATCGCAGGATCATCCTTCATGAGTAGCAATACCTATGCTGAGAAATGGGAGATAGGGATGTCCATGCCTGCAAAAAACACGGTCTGTCTTTGGTTCAATGGTGATGCCGAAGAGGCGGCTCGCTTTTATGCCAGTGTCTTCCCGGATACCACGGTGGATGCTATCAACCGGGCGCCTGGCGATTACCCCGCGGGAAAAGAAGGGGATGTGATCACTGTTGAGTTCACCGTGATGGGGATTCCCTGTCTGGGGCTTAATGCGGGTGATGCCTTCCGTCATGACGAGGCGTTTTCGTTTCAGGTGGCCACGCAGGATCAGGAAGAAACGGATCGCTACTGGAACGCGATTATCGAGAATGGCGGCCAGGAAAGTGCCTGCGGCTGGTGCAAGGACAAGTGGGGGCTGTCATGGCAGATCACCCCGGCAGTGCTGACCCAGGCCATCACCAGCCCGGATCGGGCACTGGCGAAACGTGCCTTTGAAGCCATGATGACCATGCACAAGATTGATGTGGCAGCGATTGAGGCGGCGTGTTCGGCTGAATAAGCTGTTTCTTGGCGTTGCAGGGGGACGCTCCGGCCTTACCCTGTTGTGGGCAGGCCAGACTGGCGTCGTTGTTGCTGTCAGTGCGCCACCAGTTCTCTCTCTCTGAGCAACGCTTCAATCTCAGGAATACTCGCCGGATCATCAATCGTGGACGGGATGTTATAGCGTTCGCCATTGGCGATCTGGCGTAGCAGCTTGCGCAGGATTTTGCCCGAGCGGGTTTTGGGCAGACGCTGGGCGATCAGGGTGTCTTTGAGACAGGCCACTGCGCCAATCTCCTGGCGGATGCGGGCGACCAGTTCGCTGTTGAGGGTGTCTGCTTCTACTTCCATTCCATCTTTGAGCAAGACTAGCCCAATGGGCACCTGCCCCTTGAGATCGTCGTTAATGCCGATGACAGCGCATTCGGCGACGGCTGGGTGGCCGGCGAGTACTTCTTCCATTTCGCCGGTGGAGAGGCGGTGGCCCGCCACGTTAATCACATCGTCGGTGCGGCCCATGATGAACACATAGCCGTCGTCATCTTTGTAGCCTCCGTCGCCGGAGGTGTAATAGCCGGGAAACTGTTCCAGGTAGCCGGCCAGAAAGCGGTCATGGTTGCCCCAGACTGAGGGCAGGCAACTGGGTGGCAGGGGCAGTTTGATGGCCACGTTACCCTGTTGGTTAGGGCCCACTTCGTTGCCGTTGTCATCAAGTATGCGCACATCGTAACCGGGGCTGGGCAGGGTGGCAGAGCCCGGTTTGCAGGGTTTGGGGTCGATGCCCATGAGGTTGGCGCAGATCCCCCAGCCGGTTTCGGTTTGCCACCAGTGGTCCACCACCGGCAGGCCGGTGATGTCCTTGACCCACTCGTAGGTGGGTGGGTCCAGCCGTTCGCCGGCCATGAAAAGGGTTTCGAGGGCGGAGAGATCATGTTGCTTGATGCCCTCGCCGTTGGGGTCTTCTTTCTTGATGGCGCGGAAGGCGGTGGGGGCAGAGAACAGGGCCTTGACCTTGTATTCCTCCGCCACACGCCAGAAGGCGGCGGCATCGGGGGTGCGAACCGGTTTGCCTTCGTAAAGTACGGTGGACAGGCCACTGAGTAACGGGGCGTAGACGATGTAGGAGTGGCCCACCACCCAGCCCACATCGGAGGCGGCCCAGAAGGTGTCGCCGGGGTTCATGTTGTAGATGGCTTTCATGCTGTAGCGCATGGCCACGGCGTGGCTGCCATTGTCGCGGATCACCCCTTTGGGTTTGCCGGTGGTGCCGGAGGTATAGAGCACGTAGAGCGGGTCGGTGGCGAGCACGGGGGTGCAGTCCACCGGGCTGGCGGCGGCGACGGCTACCTGCCAGTCCAGATCGCGACCCGGTTGCAGGTCGGCGTTGGCCTGAGGGCGCTGGTAGATCACGCAGCGCTCGGGTTTGTGTTGGGCCTGCTCGATGGCCGCGTCTACCAGCGGTTTGTATTCAATGATCTTGTTCACTTCTACGCCGCAGGACGCGGACACAATGACCCTGGGTTCGGCATCGTCAATACGCACCGCCAGCTCGTGAGCGGCAAAGCCCCCGAACACCACGGAGTGGATGGCGCCCAGGCGCGCGGTGGCGAGCATGGCCACGGCGGCTTCCGGGATCATCGGCATGTAGATCAATACCCGGTCGCCTTTTTTCACCCCTTGCTGGCGCAGGGCACCCGCGAAGGTGGCGACGCGTTCGGTGAGCTCGGCGTAGGTGATGGCCTGTTTGCTGTTCGTGACGGGGGAATCGTAGTAGATCGCCACCTGATCGCCGCGCCCGGCAGCGAGGTTGGCATCCAGCGCCATGTGGCAGGTGTTCATGACGCCATCGGTAAACCAGCGGTCGATACCGTTTTCATCCTTGCCGAGAATGGTGGAGGGGAAGGTGAACCAGTCCAGCTGGCGGGCCTTGTCGGCCCAGAATGTGTGCGGATCGTTGATGGACGCGGAGTATTCTTGTTCGTAACTCATCTTTGGCCTCTTTTTGCCCCCGCTCGGGTACCAGCGGGGTGGTGCATAGCCCATGGTGACGCCGTTCGTGACGGATTGTCATGATGGACTGCACGGGTTGGCGATGTGCTTTCATGCTAGGAGGCGCTTGAGGAGGAGTGAATTAGACCAAAGTTTGTAGCGGTGATTCGTGGAAGTCAGGGGCGTGGGGAGGCGTGATGCGTGTTTGCGTCAATGCACTTGCGGATCACCTGCGCCACTATAGGGGCCCATTCACAATGACGGAGGGTGAGCATGTATATCGCAATGAACCGTTTCAAGATCAAGCCAGGTTGTGAGCAGGATTTCATCGAGATCTGGAAAGGGCGGGATACCTACCTGCAGGAAGTCCCGGGCTTCAAGGAGTTTCATCTGCTTCAGGGGGCGACGAATGACGAGTACACCCTGTTTTCGTCCCACGCGGTGTGGGAGTCTCAGGCCGCATTTGAAGGCTGGACCAAATCGGAGGCATTCCGCAAGGCGCACGCCAATGCTGGCGCCCGCTGCGATATCTACCTGGGCCCGCCCCAGCTGGAATGCTTCGAGGTGGTGCTGTAACCCCGCTGCTTTGCCGTAGGCGTCTCGCTTGAGAGACGCCCCTGGGCAGGGATTTGCCACAGAGATCACGGAGATGAAACAGCGTGCGCTTTCTGTGGCCCGGTGTCCTCTGGGGTGAACGGCTGAGCCGCCCCTGACATCGCCGCGCTGAGCGGCGTGTCTGCCGGGTACCGCGTTATTTAGGGTCGCCGGTTTCGTTGGACTCGCCATCGTTGGCTTTCGGCGGTGTGCTGTTGTCGTCGCTCTGTTCTTTTTTACCCTCGATGGTGAGCTGCTCGCCGTCGCCATTGCGGATATGAACATCCAGCTGGCTGAAGGCGATTTCCACGTCGTGCTCTTTGCACAGGGCATCAATATGGCGATTCAGCTCGTCGGTGGCGGCCAGACGGTCGTTGATGTCGCTCACGTGAACGCGCAACTCATGATCCAGTGTGCTGGCACCGAAGCTCATGAACAGCACCACGGGCTCCGGGTCACGCAGCACACGACTGTTTTCTTTGGCCGCCTGTAGCAGGATTTCACGGCACTTTTTCAGGTCTGAGCCATAGGCAAAGCCCACACGCAGGATAATCCGGGTGACAGTGTCGGACAGCGACCAGTTGATCAGTCGCTCGGTCACAAAGACCTTGTTGGGCACCAGAATTTCCTTGCGGTCAAAGTCGATCAGGGTAGTCGCACGAATGCGTATCCGGCTGACGGTGCCGTCGAGGTTGTTGATGGTGATCACGTCGCCGATGCGGATGGGGCGTTCAAACAGCAGGATGATGCCAGAGATAAAGTTGGCAAAAATTTCCTGCAACCCGAAGCCCAGGCCAACGCCAAGGGCGGCAACCAGCCATTGCATCTTGTCCCAGCTCAGGCCCAGCGAGCCCAGTGTCAGCACGATACCACTGGCAACAATCACGTAGGACAGCAGGGTGGTGGTGGCATAACTGGTGCCCTGACGCAGATCCAGCCGCGACAGCACCAGAACCTCGAGCAGACCCGGCAGGTTGCTGGCAAGCAGGAATGTGACTGCGCCTATAATCAACGCCGCAATCACGTCCCCCAGACTGATCAGCGAGCTGGTGGCGGCCTGACCACTGCCTTCGCTGGTTTCCCACAGCACGATGTTGTCGGTGTAGGCGAAGGCGTGTAACACATCGGCCCAGACCCAGTACACCAGAAGGCCGACGACGGCGACCAGGGCCAGCCGGATCAGGCGCAGGGATTGCTGGTTGACCTGCTTGAGGTCCAGTTGCGGTTCTTCCACTTCCACGGCTTCGGCACTGCTGGTGTCTTTCTGTTCGGCCTCCCGCTGGGCCACGGCACGCTTGTAGGAAAGTCGCTGTGCGGCCACGGCCAGGCCCCGTACCGCCGTGGCATCAAGAATGATCCACAGGGCGACCAGGTAAAGGCTGTAGATCATGTGCCCGGCCAGGCGAACAGAGGTGTAGTAGTAACCCACGCCGGTGAGCACGATCAGGGTCAGGGGGGCGAGGAAGCATAACCCCGTGGCCAGGCCTTTCATGGTGCGGCTGTAGTGGCGGCCGGGGTACGACAGGGCGACCCACGGCAGGCTGACCATGATGGTGATCAGCGAGGCCACCATGATCACCAGTCCCAGCCGGTCATTGCTTAGCTGCGCGGGCCACTGGTCACCAAAGGCCACCAGAAAGATCATCGGAATCAGCGCCAGGCCGGACACGGCCAGCCGGCGGCGCATCTGATGGTTGTACTCCATGTTCCAACGGAAATGCCGCTGGGCAATGCCATCGGTTTTCAGTAGGCGGTAGAGCACTTCGAAGACCAGCCAGAGCAGGGCAAGCTGGGCAACGGCGGCCCCCATGACGCTGGTCAGGGTGCCGGGTTGAATCCACAGGCCAATGGCAACCAGGGCCATGAAAATCGGGATGGGCGCAGCGATCAGCACGGTGTAGAACAGGCTGAGAGGGGTATGGGACTGGCTGTCACGACGCAGGAAGCCCACATCCTTGTTCATGTCGCTGATGCGTTTTTTCAGCCGGGAACGAATCGTGATCAGAACAACGGTGGGAATCAGCAGACCCAGCAGCCAGACCCATTTGCGCTTGAACAGCCCTGCGGTGCCTTCCCAAAGTTCTTCCCAGGGCATGTCGCGAATCTGGTCCACTAGTTCGCTGGGTAGTCTGCCGAGCCATTCGAAACTCAGTGGCTGGTTGCTGGGCATCCAGAAGGTTTGTTCCGAAATCGTGGTATGCAGGCTGAGGGTGATCTTGATGAGCTGCTCATGGCTTAGCTGGGTGCGCGTGAGGATGGCCAGTTGGCGGCTCAGTTCCTGGTCGAGCTGGTCGTACAGTTCCAGGCGCTCTTCGCGCAGGATGCTGAAAGCCTTTTCCAGATCCGCAGACAGCGGCTTGTCGAGCTGAGCCTGCGAGGGGAGCGGGGAATCATCCAGATCGTTCATGGCCTGTTCAATTTCAAATTGCTTCAGGCGGGCATCGGAGATGTCCTTGCCGAGATCGAGCTCTTCCTGGTTCTGGGGCAGACTTTTCTGCTGTTCGTAGAGAATGCGCGACAATAGCAGGCTGCCTTCGAGCATGCGGATCTGGTCGTTGACGGTGGCGGATAGCGAGCGGGCCTTGTCCAGCTCTGTCTTGGTGTTGACGGCTTTACGCAGCAGGTTGTTGACGTTTTCGCTGGCGCTGGCCAGCTGTGTGCGCAGGGCCTGGTTTTTCTCCATGGCTTTTTGTACCTGCGGGTGCTCCAGCACGGCGGCAGGGATGTCGCTCTCAGGCGAATTGGCCAGCTCTTCAAGCTGGTTGCTACGCCGTTCATTGATCAGTGGCTGCAGGGCATCGAGGCGGGCTTCGATGAGATTTTGTTCCAGCTTGTCGGTTTGTTGACGCAAGCGGGCCACATCCTGCTGTTTGTCGACGATGGCCAGTTCCTGGTTATACCGTTCAATGCGGCTTTCCAATGCCTTGAGTTCGGTGTTCAGGCTGCGGGTTTGCACGTCTGACAGGTTTTCACCGTCCTCATCGACTCCCTGATTCAGGCGGGTGCGGATGGTGTCCATGCGATCCATGGCCCGGCTGATGGCGTTTTGCGCCTGTTCCGGCAGGGTTTGCGCGCGGGTCAGGTCGCTGTTGGCCTCCGCCAGGTCTTCCTGATTTTTTTCCAGAGCATCAAGTTGGGCGACCAGAGCCTGAATCAGCTCCTGCAGGGTGTTGTCCTGATAGTGCTTGTCCCAGTCTGTGTTTCGCTCCTGGCGCAGTCGGGTCAGCTCTGCCTCAAGGCGAGTACGCTTGGCCGGGGCGTCGCTGGCGAATTGCTTGAGGTCTTCGATCTGTTCACGGTTGCTGTCGATTTCCTGACGGAACTTGATGGTGTCGCGTAGCTGCTCTTTGTCAGGGTTTTCTGTGCCGTCGGATTTTTTATCGCTGGTCTCCGTAAGCTGTTTCTGCAAATCGCCAACACCGGGCAAGGAAAAGCTGCCGGTCTGGGCGGTGGCGAACAGGGGCAAGATCAGCAAGAGGACGAGAGTGAGTCGTCGATCCATAACAACGCGGGCTCCGGGAATCGAAGTAAAGCCCTGTTGTATCACAGGGCCGTGATGAATGCTGTGGTGGTGGCGGTATTCGGCCTGGCGGTTGGTAAATTGAATGCCGCTCATCGGCATTGTAACGGGCTGAGACGTCGCTGGCAGAAAATGTCCATCAAATGTCCCGCCACGCCCTAGGGCTGTGATATACGTTTGGTTATTGTTTGTTCAATTCGATAACAATTTAACAACAAAACGGGAGGGGACCCCCATGAAGATGCTAGCGCTTACCGGCCTGCTTGCGGCCGCGGTATTGTCACTACCAGCCCACGCCTTTCAGCAAATCACCCATAAGCGCATCGCCATTGATGCGGTGAACTACATGAAGGCGAACCCGCAAACCACCGAGTACAACCGCCTGAAAGCCTGGGTGAATGCCGCGGGTTACAGCATGGATCAGTTTGCCGAAGTGATCGGGCAGGGCGCTTATGACGTGGATGACTTCCAGGATACCTACCTGTGCGGCGCGGTGACCGGGGACTGCGTGTATGCCCCGGTATTCAACGCTGGCGCCTCGCTGGTGAATTACACCTCCTATTGGCACTTCCAGAACCATACTCGGGGTTCCGATGTGCACGGTAATGACTTCGGGGGGTACAACTACGACCTGCTGACCGTGTGGGGCGATATCGACAATCTGGCGGCTACCTGGCTGGTCGGCGATTACATGGATGATGGCAACGGCGGCATGACCGGTTGGTGTTTCTGGAGCTGCGCCGATGACAGCGAGTACAACACCTATGGCGTGACCGAAGCCAACTACCGCCAGGGCAGCTACTCGAGCAAGTCCATGTACGATGATTTCGAGGAGATGCCGTTCCAGCCCATCGATAACCTGGGGCAGTACTGGTACAGCCAGTTCCTGGCAACGCCCACCGCCCAGACCCTGGGTTTCGTGATGCATACCACTGACTTGCTGCAGCCCCACCACGTGTGGACCACCTCGGCCCTGAATCACAGCGGTTGGGAGTCCTGGGTGGCGGATTACTATGACAGCGAAAACCTGAACAACAGCGCACTGGTGGATCAGGCGATGATGGACTACACCCCGCTGTCCACCAGCAGCAATGATATCCGTCCACTGCTGACCCAGGGTGGCGCGCTGGCCTACGGTAATGGCGGTATTGTGCTGTCCAGCACCGACCATGGCGACCGTGTTCAGGTGGCGCAGGTGGTGATTCCCCATGCGATTGCCATGGTGGTGCACCTGTTGAACCACGCGGCGGTGAAAGTGAACCCCTAACAGGCTTAATCGCCTGCGGCCCTCCTGCTTTCTGCGACACGTTGAAAGCAGGCAGGGCGCTTCCAAAACAATAACAAGGGTGGCGCCATGAAACGCTCGATTCCCATTCTGTTTGTGGTCTTTCTTGCTGCGGTGTTACTGGGCCCGGTGGCCTGGCAGGCATGGGGTCCGCTACCGGACTCTGTCGCGGCGAGAATCAACGGTGAGGATTTGCCGGCGGACACCCTGGCGGTGTTTGTGGCCGCCGCGCGCCGCGCCGATCCGACGACGACTCCCCAGGCTGTGCTCAAGGGACTGGTGGAAAACCGGTTGCTGGCGGGTTTGGCGGAGCACGATGATCATCACGGCCACCACGCCGCCCAGGTCGGCTCCGGTAATGTGGGCTATGACCGAGATACGGTGCGAGAGCAGCAACGCTTTCGGCTGTTGCGTTCGGCTTTTGCAGAGCCCTTGCGGGCCGCCGTGCGAACCCGCGGTGCCGACAATAGTCTGACGTATCTGACGCAGCCTCTGGAGCTGGACGCGACGGCGTTGGCCCCCATGCTGACCCTGGAACAAGCTCTCTACACCACCATGACAGAGGCCCAGCAGCAGGCGGCGAAGCAGTACGTGTTGGCCCGTTACCGGTTTGCGGAGTCACAGCCGGAACAGACCCTGAGCCTGTGGGATCTTTACCGCCGCCAGAACATTCAGCTCAAGGTGCAAATGCATAATCTGAATCTGGCCTTTGTTCGCGAAGCCATCAAACAACAACTCACCATGGAGTTCGTGTTCTACTGGTTTGAACAGGAGTCCGGCCTGTCTCGACAGGCGGTGGCGGCAGTGGACCGTTGTCTTGAGGATGCGTTGCATCGCGATGCCCTGCTGCATGAGATGGGGCTGATGCACGACATTCACGATGATAACCCCGCCCTGCGGGAGCAGGCGGGCAGGGTCACCCAGCAGCAGATTGCCGGGTACTACGCGGCCAACAAGGATCAATTCACCCGTGTCGAGCGCGTGCGGGGACGCCATCTACGGGTAGATTCCCAGCAGGCGGCGGATCGCATCGTGGCGGAGATTCGCGATGGCTTGTCGTTCGAGCAGGCGATCGCTCAGTACTCACTGGCAGAGGATGCCCGCGACGGTGGCCAGCTGGGGTGGATCGATCGGGAGACTCGCAATGACCACTGGATGCTGGCGTTGGCCTTTGTGCAGCCAGAGGGGCGGGTATCTGCACCGTTTCGTAGCCCGGCGGTCAGCGGTGCCCCCTATTGGGAAATTCTTCTGGTGGATGAAAAAGTCATGGGTTACCAGCCGCTGGACAGTGAATCGGTGCGTTACCGAGCCTCGTTGGCGATTGCCCGTGAACAGCTTGAAGCCCGGTTTCGTCAGCAGCTGGCGGATGCCAGTGCCGATGCGTCACTGCGCATCAATCAGGGTGTAATGTGATGAAACCCGGGCCGTTAGTCGCACTGGTTGTTGTGGGTCTGGGGATTACCCTGGCCGTGTGTGTGGCTTGGGCCCGGCTGCATGAGGACTCACCGACAGCTGCAGTGGCAGAGCCCCCGGTCCCCCCGGCAACGGTGAGCCCGTCGATGGCCGAGAAGTTGCCTGCGGATGAGGCTGAGACGATGCCCACCTACATCGGGGATCGGGTTATCGACGGTCCGGCGTCCAATGCGTCGCAGGGGGCCGCCGCTTCTGTGGTGCCGGTGCCCTCTGCCAGGGCGGTGGCGGCATTGCGTGAGAGCATGGAAAACGGTGACCCCCGCACCCCGCCACTGGCGCGCAGCACCAACCTGCGTGAGATGCCGTCTGCCGAGGAGCTGGCGGATCCGGGGCTGTACCAGCAGTACGAAATGCGCCAGAAGCAGCAGGTGTATGCCTCCTTTGTGACGGCGGCCAATCGCAAGATTGGCGAGCTGGAAAGTCTGATTGAACAGGGGGAGGCATTTGGCATTGATCCGGAGCAGCTGGCCGAAGGCCAGCGCAAGCTGGAGGGCCTGACGGCGCAACGCGATCAGTTGCTGGAACAACACCCGGAGCTGGTCGAGCCGGAGGCGGGGCAGGAGTAGCCCAGGGTGTTCGCGGTGTCGAGAATATTCTCGTCATCCGGTGCCAGGTTCAGTGCCTTGCAGAGGCTGAGTCTGGCGGCAGTGCGATCTCCCTGTTGGTGCTGGGCGAACGCCAGGTTGTTCCAGGCCGCGGCCATCTCTGGCGCCGCCTTTACGGCATGCTCGAAGGCCTCCAGAGCGGCAGGCTTGTCTCCGCCTTGCCACAGGGCATTGCCGTAACCGAACCATAGCTCGCCACTGTCGGGGAAGGCCTTCACGGCTTGGGGCCAGTAGTCCATGGCATTGGGGGTGGCCGAGATGGCCCGGAAGAGCGGCTGCGGTTCGGCACTGGACGGCAGTTCGCCGGGGGCGATGAGGGTGAATCCCCATTGCTCTGCCCGCGCCCAGGTGCGGATAAACCGGTTCCAGTGCGTGGTTTTGCTTTGTGTGGTGCCGCTATGCATCACCACCGTCTTGCCCTCATCGTGATACCCGGTGACCACGGCATAGTGCCATTTCGGCCAGCTGGGCAGGGCCAGATTCTGCATCACCAGCACCGGGCGGCCTGCCTGTAATTCCTGATACAGATGTTTGGCATCGTTGACCGGGTAGGCCAGCAGGCCCCGGCTGCGAGCCGCCGCCATCAGCTCGATTCCCAGACTGCCCTTGCGCTCAGGTAGCCAGACTTCGTCCACCAGCGCATCGGCGCTGACCGGTTTCCCGGCCCACTGCAACATCATGGCCAGCGCGGCCGGACCACATTGGTAGGCCTCTTGCGGGACAAAGGGCACTACGACCTGTTCGTGCTGGGCGACCTGGGCACTTTGCGGTGGCGGAACACTCTGACAGGCGCTCAAGAGCGCGATCAGAATGAGCAGGAGGGTTGCCGCGGCAGCGCGGTTACGGGGCTGTGACGCACACGCCAGCGGGGGCGCTGGCGTGTGGGAACGAAACATCAACGTCATCGATCAGCTGACGGGATCAATCACCGGGAAGACATCGGTGGCACCCAGCAGATCCAGAATCACCAGAATCAGGATGATGGCAAGCACGATGCCCAGGACGCCCTGACCTGCGGGCAGCTCTTCAGATTTCTGTGCCAGTTGCTGCAGCTCCTGATGAGAAAGACGATCCAGACGCTCGCTGACCTGTTCCTTGGTGACACCATTTTTTTCCAGTGCCTGCGCGGCGGCCTGATGATCCATCAACTGCATGACTTGCGCTTTCATGGTGGCGCGATCCTGTTGCTGGATGACGGTATCGTTACCGACCATGGCCGCATGGGCGGCCGGGACGACCATCAGTTGCATGAACAGGAAAATGGATGACGCAACGAGTCCTGTCAGTCGCTTGGACATGGTGGGGTTCTCCTTCTCAGCTCAAGTTGGAATTACTGTGACGCTATTGAAGAAAAATATCTGCATCCCCATGCCGGTTTTTTACAAGGACTTTACCGATTACTGCGCTTTTTACACCGTTTTGCGCCAGTTGTTGCTGGGCATGCTCTGACATAGCGGCAGGTAAACAGAACACCAGACCTCCACTGGTTTGCGGATCGCACAAGGCTGTTTTCAGGGCCTCGCTGACGCGCTCGTGCGCCTGGCAATGCATCAGTATCTGCCGGTTGGTGTCGCTCAGCGTACTGGCGATGCCTTCCTGAATCAGTGTCAGGGTGCCGGGCAACAACGGGATCTTGTCGGTATCCAGCGTCATGCTGACATCGCTTTGCTGGCAGATTTCATGCAGATGGCCCAGCAAGCCAAAACCGGTGATATCCGTGCAGGCATGGACCGGCAGTGACCCCATGGCGTCACAAGCGGGACCATTGCTGAGCAACAGGTTGTCGAGGGTGGCCGCGAGCCAGGGGCTGCGCAAGGCGTTGCCGTGCATCATGGCAGCCAGTTGGACGCCACTGCCCAGCGGTTTGGTCAGAATGATCACATCGTCGGGCTGGGCGCCGCGTTTGTGCCACAGGACATCGGCCGGTGCGCTGCCATTGACGGTAAACCCCGCGGCCATTTGTGGCCCTTCTGTGGTGTGTCCGCCGACCAGGGTGCAACCGGCACGGTTCAGCTCTCGTACGGCCCCCGCCATTAACCGCTGCAGGTCTCGGCCCTGCAGTTTGGGGTGATGCCAGTTCACGGTGATATTTGCCAGGGCGGAATGGGGCCGGGCGTTCATGGCATAGAGATCACTGAGGCTGTGTAGTGCGGCAATCCGGCCAAACCGATACGGTTCATCCACAAAGGCGGGGAAGTGATCCAGGCTTTGCACCAGTCGCTGGCCGGCGGGCCAGTCGATCACGGCGGCATCGTCGGCGGTGTCGACCCCGGCGTGGATGCCGGCATTGCGATGGGGTTGCAGGTCGGCGAGTGCGTCGCTTAACGCCTGGCTGCCCACCTTGGCTCCACAGCCCGCGCAGTGCAGTGGCATTGCTTGGGAAGAGGGGGCGCTCGGGGTGGCCGACATGGTGGGCAAGTCGATACCGAACTTGTCCATGAAGCGGCGATCAATGCGATCTTTCCAGCGCCAGACGAATTTCCCTGACAGGGCGGGCAGTCCGGTTCGGGACGCCACCGCCTGCTTGTCTCCGGTCGACAGTAACGACAGAAAATGGCGTTGGGGCCGATAGGGTTTCAGCGGGGCTTCGGTTATGGCTGCGCGTAAATTNTGGGCGAGCACNNCNGCCTGGCGTACCGCGTAGACCCCGGCCTTGGGCAGGGGGGAAGGGAACGCTGCACAATCGCCNGTGGCAAACACGCGCGGGTGGCTCAGGCTGCGCAACTGCGCGTCGACTTTTACAAAGCCCTGAGCGTCACAGGCAAGCGAACTGTTCGCCANCACCGGGATGCCGCGCACCCCGGTGCACCACACGATGCCGTCTGCGGCCAGNGGCTGGTCGTTGGCCAGCAGNGTTTCTGCGTTGTCGGCCCGGGTCACCCGGGTGTGCTCCTGCAGCTGGATATTGTAACGCTGCAAGTGCCGTCGCATGCGTGCTTGCACTNCGGCACCATAGCCCGGCAGCAGCGTGCCGCCGGTGAGCAGGCTGAAGGTCACGGGGCGTTGTTGCTGGCGGCAATACTCCGCCATGGCNAGCACCATTTCTGTGCCACCGGCACCGCCGCCGACCACGGCCAGATGGTGTTTATCAGCGTGGTTGCGCCATTGCTGCCAACGCTNCCAGAAGGTGGCGACGGGTTTGACGGCGAGCACCCGGGGNTGGCTGTCGCCGACCGGAGACAGGTCCGGTGTGGCGCCCACGTCCAGGCTCAGCCAGTCATAACCCAGGGTGCTGCCGTCACTGAGTTGCACGGTGTGCTGATCGGCGGCCAGCGAGGTGACGCTGGCGTGTACAAAGCGGGCGCCGGTGGCCAGACATAACCGGTACAGATCGACCTGGGTCTCGGCGGGGGCATAGTGCCCGGCAATCAGNCCGGGCAGCATGCCGGAATAGGCACTGGTCGGGTCGGATGACACCAGCGTGATGCGCACGCCGGGTATCGGCTGCATGGCCAGCATGCGCAGGGCCAGACAGTGGCTATGGCCACCGCCGATGAGCAGCAAATCGGTGTGGGCGGGAGGNATATTCACAGCAGAATGTCGCCTTTCAGGTAACAGCGCGCTTCACCACTCAGCGATACCCTNTCGCCGNTCATCTCGCAGAACAGTTCGCCNCCACGAGCAGACAGCTGCCGGGCATGCAGTCGTTTTTTGCCGAGTTTGTCTGCCCACCAGGGNACCAGGGTGCAGTGGGCCGAACCGGTAACCGGGTCTTCGGGCACCCCTTTTGCGGGGGCAAAAAAGCGGCTGACGAAATCACAATCCTCTCCGGGGGCGGTCAGCATCACGGCAAAGGTATCCAGTGCCGCGATGGCGGAAAAGTCCGGCTGGTATTCACGAACGCAAGCGGCACTGTCCACTTCNATGAGCAGATCACGGGCTTGCGCGGCGGCGCGAATCGGTACGCCCAGAGCGTGTTCGAGNGTGCTTGTTTCGGTGATGGGGNTNGCAGGCCGGGCAGGGAAGTCCAGCGTTAGCCGCTGGCCGCTGCGGGTGACATACAGTGGCCCGGAGGCAGAGTTGAAGCGCACCCGTTCCCCGGCAAACCCCAATGCATTAAAGACCACCCATGCGGCGGCCAGTGTGGCATGACCGCACAAATCCACTTCTACCCGGGGGGTAAACCAGCGNAGNGCATAGCCGGTGTCATCCGGCACCAGAAACGCGGTTTCCGACAGGTTGTTTTCNNGTGCGATGTTCTGCAGCANGGCGTCGTCCAGCCAGCGCTCCAACGGCACCACTGCGGCAGGATTGCCCCGGAACAGGGACGAGGTAAAGGCATCAACCTGNTAGAGCTTCATATTTCCCTTTGCAGNCGTTGTTCACGATNGGCGANTTACACGCCGAGCCCGGGTTTGAGCCGCAGGCGTTTACGCAGTCCGCGCGACAGGGCATCGACACCGAGATTCAAGATGACCGTGGCCAGTATCAACAGGGCGGTACGGTCAAAACGGAATTCCGCCACGCTGGAATCAATATAGAAACCCAGGGTGTGGATGCCAAGGATCCCCANTACTGCCGTTTCCCGCATGATCACTTCCCAACGGTATAACAGAAAGGCCAGCAGGTTGGGGCTGACCCGGGGAAGGACTTCCCAGGCATACCGANTGACTCCGCTGGGGGCATCCGCCCTTAGCACCAGTGTTTCGCTGAAGCGCCCGGTCAGGTGCGCGACGATGGCACCGGTATGCAGCGCCAGCGCCAGGATGCCCGGCAGCATGGACGGACCGAGCAAGATCAGAAAGAAGAAAGCCAGAAAAAACTCCGGCGTGGTGCGTAAGACCACCAGCAACCCATGGCCTGCATGGCGGCTTGCCCGGTTACCGAACAAGGGCGAAATCAGCGGGAACAGCACCAGTGACAGGAGTGCGGTGACCAGCAAGGCCGCCATGCCCAGCACTACGGTTTGCCACAGCCCGGGCCAGAGTTGCTGGTGCCAGAGGCTGATCAGCCATGACAGCAGCTCGCTCGTTCCCCCGCCATGGCGCAAGGGCGCCGGGACCAGATCTTCGGTGACAAAGCGAACCAGCGTGTCGAGCTGGCCATGGAAGAGGGGTGGCGCCCAGGCGATGGCGGCGATCAGGTAGAGAGGCACCAGAGCGGGTCGTAACCACCAGCGCAACGTAAAAATCAGGGCAAAGAACAGATACAGCAGGGCGGCACCCTGATCGTAGGTGCCTTCGCGAAACGCGGTTTCCAGGTGAAAGCCAATGGTGGGCAGCCCGATGAAACCGAGGATGGCAGAGGCACGAATGGCGCATTCCAGGCGATAGCCGCCGTAGGCGCGAAACGCTCGCCAGACCAAAGGTAAACGGGCATAGAAAAACAGGCTGAGGGACGAGGTGTGTTGCGGCAGGGCACGGCCGGGTGCCGGATCAGCTTCCTCCAGAAATTCGCCGAATACCTTGGCAAAAATGCCGGCATAGGGGATGGCGATGGCGAGCACACCGGTGATGGTGCTGAGCCCGGTCACCTGCAACAACAGCAGCCCCCAGAACAGCTCATGAATGGCCCTCAGGCAGGCCGCCACACTGCGCACCGCCCGGCGATGCCAGAGCATGGCCATGAGGAAACCCAACAGTGCGCCAAGGGCGGTACCTTGCCAGGCGAAGGACAGGGTATTGGCGAGGGCGTGCCAGAGAGCGTCGGTGGCCAAGAAATCCGGTGACAGAAAACCGCTGGCCATCCGTTGCAGTTCATGGCTGGGGGAGGAGCGGGTGATCTCCAGATCCGCGAGCAGAAACGCGAGCAGCCCGGCCACCGCCAGCCAGCCGCTGGTGCGGCGCCACTGGCTGGCGGTGGTATTCAGGGTCGGGGTCATTGGTAGAGCGCATCCAGATCCCCCAGCGACAGGCTGTCGCTGGGGGCATCCAGGGCGATCTCTCCGTGGCGAAGACCAATGATGCGCTGGCAGCAAGCCAGGGCCAGACTACGGTCGTGCAGGGCCACCACGGCGGTGGTGTGTTGTGCCAGGGTATGCCGGAGCAGCGTTAGCCCCTGGTGTTCATCCAGGCTGGAGACCGGCTCATCGGCAAGCAGTACTGGGCGCCGGGTATAGAGCGCACGGCCCAGAGCCACGCGTTGTGCCTGCCCACCAGAAAGTCTGTCGACGCTGGTGAACAGTTTGTCTTCCAACCCCAGCGTCTGCGCCAATTCGCCTACGGCGTGTTTTTCCGCTGCACTGGGCAGCAGCAGCGTGCGAAGGTTGTAGAGGGTGGAGTGGCGTGCCAAGGCACCCATGTAGATATTGTGGAAGACACTCAGCATGGGTACGAGCGAGCCGGCCTGGGGGCACCAGGCCACCTGGTGTTCCTGCTGCTGACGCAGGGCCTCAAGTAGCGTGGACTTGCCCGCCCCGGATGGGCCGAGCAGGGCGACTATTTCACCGGCGCCGATACTCAGGCTCAGTGACTCAAACACCGCCTGGCCGGGGTGGCCAAGCGATGCCTTGTCGAAGCTGAACACCTAGGGCGTGTCCAGCAGACCAATTTCCGCTGCGGTGTCTTCGATAGGGGCGTAATCGTCATTGCTGGCGGGGATGAATTTCTCCCGCGGGAAGGCATTCAACAGTACAGGATCGTCGATGGCGAGCAGGGCGTCGGTGACTTTCTGGCTGAAACCGTCACCAAATTTCTCGTCCAGATCCCCGCGTACGGTCCAGTGGTAATCGGGGTACACCGGGGTTTCCCAGATGACCTGCACTTTGCCGGTATCGATCTTGCCTTCGGCCAGCTCGCGCTCCCAGACCTTGTAGTTGACCGCGCCGGTGGCATAGGCGCCGCTTTGCACGAGCGCAATGGTGCGGCTGTGGTCGCCGGAGAAACCGACCTTGTCGAACAGGGCATCCGGTGCCTGGCCAAAGGTTTCACGCAGATAGAATTCCGGCATCAGACGGCCGGAGGTGCTGCCTTTGGAGCCGAAGGTGAAGGAGGGTTGGGCAACGAAGTCTTCGCCAAGGGTATCAACCGGGCTCAAGCCGGTACTGGTGTTGGCAATAAAGTAGCTTTTGAAAGCGGTGTCTTCCTGGCCCTGGGCAATGGCTTGTGAGCCCGGTACCAGACGGCGCGCCTGCACCCCCGACAGCCCGCCAAACCAGGCCATTTGCACTTGATCGTTGCGGAAGGCGGTGACCGCTGAGGCGTAGGATTTCACCGGTACGTATTTCACGGGTACGCCCAGTTGCTCTTCCAGATAGAGAGCAACCACGCCAAAACGTTTTTCCAGTTGGGATTCATCCTGATCCGGGATGGCGGTGAAAGTGAAGGTCCCCAGGTGAGGCTCGTTGTTGCAGGCAGACAGCAGCATGGCCATCAGCAGAGCGGCAAGCAGTTTGAAGCGCATTGTTGACTCCGTTCAATAGGGAGGCGTACCGGGCGGAACAGGGTGTGCGGGTGCCGTGGGCCCGGCCAGACACGACGGGGAAATTATAGGAATGCTGACGCCGGGTTGCCAGAGCCGGTTAACACTACCGGGATGGCTCCTCCACAGGCCCGGGAGTCAGTGCGATTGACTGGCATTGCGCTCATTCAGAAACGCCATGACCTCGTCACGGCTTCCCTCGAACACGATCTCGCCATGTCGTCGGGAAAGCATGTAGTCGTACATGGGGTCGTAGTAATCTGCCAGCAGGGTGTGAATCCATTCTCGATGCAGTTCGGTATCGCCGTTGATGGCCTGGACCGCAAGTGCTTCCTCCAGCACCTGACGCAATTGCTGGTGGCGCAGGCCGCCCAGGCGCCGGCGAATGCGGTCCATGGCGGCGAGCAATTCCTCACCCAGTTGCTGCAGCGCCTGTTGTTCACCAAAGTGCTGGCGATACTCCTGCAGTGGGCCGACCACATAGTCCTCCAGCGTGACCTGAACGCGAGACGCCAGCGTCTCATTGATCACGATGCGCGGCTGGCTCTTGATACGGTCCTGCAGACTGAAGGGTAAATGGCAGCGTCCGATCAGCTTGCTTTCATCTTCCAACAGCACCGTGTGATGGTTGGCAGCGTGGGCTTTTAGCAGGTCAATGCTGAGGGTGTTTTCAAAATCAATCTGGCTGGGCTGCCCGCCGGGGCGACGCCCAAATGCGGACCCGCGGTGATGCGCGATGCCTTCCAGATCAATGGCGTTGGGCTGGGCTTCGATGACGCGGGTTTTGGCGCAGCCGGTTCTGCCGCACAGGATTTCGAAATGCTGGGCAGCGATGCGGTTTTCCAGCTGGTTGAGCAGGAAGGTCCGCATGGCCTTGTAACCACCCCGAATCAGTGGGGCATCGACCCCTGCCTCTTTTAGCCAGGCCTGGGTGGTCTGGCTGCGCAGGCCACCCCGGAAGCAATAAAGATAGCCGTGGGGGTTGTCGCGCCACCATTGCTGCCACGCTTGCATGCGCTTGTCCCGCTCTTCACCGCTGACCAGCTGGTTGCCCAGATCAATGGCTGCCTGCTGCCCATGCTGCTTGTAGCAAATACCGATCTGATGCCGTTCATCATTGTTGATCAGCGCAATATTGGTCGCAGCAGGGAAGGCGCCCTTGGAGAATTCCACAGGGGCACGCACATCCAGTAGAGGGATGTCGTTGAGAAACAGGGAAAGAAAATCGTGGCAGTCATCGCGCATGGAGAGGAAGTTTACGGCAGCGGCACGCGACAAGCTATCAGCTATCAGCTATCAGCTATCAGCTATCAGCTATCAGCTATCAGCTATCAGCTATCAGCTACGCTGGATTGGAA
>PAJO01000034.1:0-116090 GCA_002706085.1 Alcanivoracaceae bacterium
CCGGCAGGCACGCAGAGTCGCCGGTTCGGGAATCCCATAAACAAAGCTGAACACCGCCGGACAGGCTTCCAGAATGGCTTCCACCTGCTCGCCATAGTCCGGCCAGTAATCCGCATTGGGGAGGGTGGGCGGCGCCAGGCCCAGTTCGCGGTAGAACGGTGCCAGCAAGTCACTACCGTGCTGCACATCGGCAGGGGTGGCCGGGTCATAGGGAGGGATCCACAAGTTCAGGGCGAATGGGCGATCAGTTCGCTGCCGGATGGCCGCTGCCGTTTCCAGAATGTTGTCTGCTGTCAGGTGGTGTGCTCCAAATGAACCCAGCCCCCCTGCCGCACTAACGGTTGCGGCCAGGGTCACCGATGACAGCCCACCACCAAAGGGCCCCTGAACCAGTGGTATATCGAGATCCAGCAATTGGGTGATGCGGTTGCCGTTCCACATGTCGTACTCCTTCACAGCAGGCTTTCGGCTTTCATCGCCTGACGGACACTGTCGCGCCGTATCAGGGTTTTCCGGTAAGTCTGCAGGCGCTCGGGCAACGCAATACCGGCAACGTCTGCCCAGCCAGTGACGGTGAACAGGTATGCGTCCGCCAGGGTGAAGGTGTCTCCGGTGAGAAAGTCGTGCTGCGTTAATTGATGCGCGATCCAGTCAAATGTGTTTTCCAGAGTATCGCGGGCCCGTGCCCGGCTGGCGTCCGGATAGCCGGGTTTGAAAAAGGGGGCAAAGTTCTTGTGCAGCTCCGTGGCGATGAGGTTCTGCCATTCGTGCACCCGGAAGCGCTCCAGACTGCCTGCTGCGGGGAGCAGGTCCCGGCGCTGGAAATGATCCGCCAAATACTGGCAGATGGCAGGCCCTTCCGTGAGCCGGGTACCGTCATCCAGTATCAGAAGTGGCACCCGACCGTGGGCGGACAGCGAGAAAAAGTCCTGCTCACCCGCGCGGTGAGTGGTCAGGTCCACCTCGGCGAGGGAAAAATCCGTGTCCAGCTCCCGCAAGACAATATGCACCGCCAGGGAACAGGCGCCGGGGGCGTAGTAGAGTTTCATCGTGGTGATTCCTTGTTAGCAATGAAGGAATCCAAAGCGTATTTCTTGCACTATAATCAATAAATGGCGCTAATATCACATCAGTTATTACATGGTGTAATGAATGGCTCGTTATTTTGGCAATGTGGAGTTGGGGGGCATCGAGCTCTTTTGCTTGGCCGCAGAACAGGGCAGTTTTACCAGGGCAGCCCAAGCGGCCGGGATTTCCCCGGCGGCGGTGAGCCGGGCCATGGGGCGCCTGGAAGCCCGGCTGGGGGTGCGGTTGTTCGTCCGTACCACCCGGTCCCTGCGGCTCACCGACAGCGGGCAGACCTATCTACAGCATTGCCAGGGGGCGCTGGAAAGCCTGAAGGAAGTAGAGCGGGAACTGAGCGGTGCCCAGCAACAGCCAGCCGGCACGATCCGTCTGAGCGTACCAACAACATACGGTCATGCGCGGATCCTCCCCTTGCTACCGGCCTTTCAGCGGCGCTATCCCCAAGTGCGGTTTGATATCCACGTGGGTAACCGCAACGTGGATTTGATGGCAGAAGGTTATGACCTGGTGGTGCGGGCGCGACCGCCGGCGGATAGTGGCTTGGTGGCGCGCCCTCTGGAACAAGCCGAGCTGGTGGTCGTGGCATCGCCGGAATATCTGGCAACACGAGGGGCACCCCAAAACCTGGGGAATCTGGACGACCATCAGTGCATCCAATTTCTGCTGCCTCGTACAGGTCGCCATGTAGCTTGGCTGTTTATGGAAAATGGTCAGGAAACCGCTATGCTCACCCGCGGCGATTATCAGTGTCAGGAGGATGTCAGTGCCGGCATTCAACTGGCACGTGCCGGGGCCGGCCTGTACCAGACTTACCGGTTTATGGTCGAGGCGCAACTGGCGCAAGGGGAGTTGCACGAGGTGCTGCAGCCCTATGCTGGCTGTGCGCGTCCGTTTTCATTGTTGTACGCCAGAGATCGGTTACTTTCACAACCGGTTCGTTTATTTATCGATTACCTGCTTGACTCTGTACCACAGGTAAACCACTAACTACCGCCAAGAGACGTTATGCGCCGTTTTTTCGATGATCAGGGATTTCAGTCCGGCCTTGCCACGGAGCTGGGCGCCAATGCCAGTCACCATATTGGCAAGGTGCTGCGCATGGCGGTCGGTGATGCCGTGACCCTGTTCAACGGCCAAGGCGGCGAATGGTCGGCGCAGATCACCGCCATCAGCAAAAAAAGCGTGACGGTGGAACCGCAGGTTTTCACCGCCGACAACCGCACCCCGCCCCTGAACGTGACCGTAGCCCTGCCCATGATCAAGGGCGACCGGATGGAATATGCCATCCAGAAGGCCACCGAACTGGGCGCCGCCACGATCGTGGTGCTGGACACGGAACGCTGTGAAGTGCGCCTGAAAGGCGAGCGAGCCGACAAGAAAATCGCTCACTGGCAACAGGTGGCGGTCAGCGCCTGCGAACAATGCGGCCTGAATATTCCCCCGCTCATTGAGGGGACCGTGGAGCTGAAACACTGGCTGAACCGAGACTTGCCGGATCTTCGCCTGATCGCCCACCCGGGTGAACAACCCTTTGATCCCGGGGTGCTGTCCACCACCCAAAACCTGGCACTGCTCACCGGTCCGGAAGGCGGGTTTTCGGACGACGAGCTGAACGCCGCCCAGGCCGCCGGGTTTACCCCCTTCGCCCTGGGTGAGCGGGTATTGCGGGCGGAAACCGCGCCCGTGGCGCTGCTGGCGGCCCTCTGGGCCTGGCGAGGATAACCCCCATGCGCGGCCTCACCTTGCCCATCGCCCTCGGGCTGGCTATCGGCTATTTCGCCGGGCTTTACAGCATCACCCGTGAATACCACTTTTCTCCCTTTCTGATTGTCGGCACCGGATTGATCAGCCTGTGCACCCTGATCATCTATGGTCTGGACAAGCGCGCAGCACGACGGGAGCACCAACGCACGCCGGAAAACACCCTGCATCTACTGGCACTGTTCGGGGGCTGGCCCGGCGCACTGGTGGCACGGCCATTGTTTCGTCACAAGACCCGCAAGCAGCCCTTTGTCGGCCTCTTCTGGGGGACAACAGTGGTTAGCCTGTTAATGCTTGGCAGCCTGCTCTTTAGTTCACCACTGGCCCCAGCCAGAGACTGGCTCGATGAGAAAGCCCTGCAGTGGCAGCTGGGCATCCAGCAGCACCTCAACACTGTTAACCGTTAGCTTCGCTAGCCAATAACCGCTTTGAATGCACCTTCTGTCACTGCAACTGGCAGCACCGCCCCCTTCTGCGTGATACTGAACGAACCGCGCTGATGGCAGATCGCCACTAGCGGGTACCCTGGCCAGGAGGCCAGGGCATTGCAGAGAGGGAAGGCATGCGACTACCGGAAGATGTGGAAACCATCTGGCAACACCACGGCAAGCTGGCGGCAATTCGCTATTTGCATTCGGAATATCAACTAGGCTGGCGCTACGCCACCCTGTGCATCACCCGACAATCCCCCCACCTTGTTCATCTTGAGCCGCTGCTGATTGCCAACCGTTGGCACTATCTCTCGCTCACGGGAATGTTCGCTGTTGGCATCGTTCTCGGTTACTGGCTGGACCACGCGTTCTGACCCCGCCTGCACCCTGAGGTATGATCGCAATTCATAACAACGAAACGCTCAGGGAGATTTCACATGGAACCCACCAGTCCCATTCTTGCCCCCGTCGTGACACTGGTTGCCTGGTCCATGGTCATGTGGCTGTGGATGTACCTGACCCGGTTGCCGGCCATGAAAGCCGCCAACATGACCCCCGATCCCCAGGCCCCGCGCGGGGAGCAAATGAACACCCTGCCTGCCAACGTGCGCTGGAAGGCGGACAACTACAATCACCTGATGGAACAGCCCACCGTGTTCTACGCCATTGCCTTGTCGTTGGCGATGCTGGGGCAGGGCGACGGTATCAACCTGACACTGGCCTGGACCTATGTGGGCATTCGGGTCGTGCATTCCTTGCTGCAAGCGCTGGTGAACAAGATTGAAGTGCGCTTCGTGCTGTTTTTCCTGTCGTCCCTGGCGCTGATTGGCCTGACCATCAACGCCCTTCGCACCGTGTTTTGATGCCGCTTCGGCGCCCCCTGGTCTTGACCGCGATCGCCATGCTGGCCTTCGCGGCAAACTCGGTATTGTGCCGGCTGGCCCTGCATGATGGCGCCATCGATGCGGCCAGCTTTACGGCGGTGCGACTGGTCGCCGGTGCACTTACCCTGGTGCTGATTCTTGGCATTCGCCAGAGCACCTGGCCGCGCCCTCTTGCCCACGGCAATCACCGCTCCGCGCTGGCGTTGTTTGTCTATGCGGCAGGGTTTTCCCTCGCCTATGTGCAGCTCGCAACAGGCACTGGCGCATTGCTGCTGTTTGGCACCGTTCAGGCCACCATGATTGGTTATGGGCGGTATCGGGGTGAACGCCTAAATCGCTGGCAATGGGTAGGGCTTGCCCTGGCACTGGCCGGGCTATTGGCCCTGTTGTTGCCCGGTGCCACCGCGCCGCCTGTCACTGCAGCCTTGCTCATGCTGCTGGCCGGCATCGGCTGGGGTGTCTATTCGCTGCGCGGCAAGGGCACCGCCGATGCCACAGCCGAAACCACCGGCAACTTCCTGCGCTCCTTGCTCTGGCTGGCGCCGCTGTTGATTATCGCCTGGCCGCAACACCTGCCCACCGGGGAGGGGCTGCTCTATGCCCTGTTATCCGGGGCGCTGGCCTCCGGAGCGGGATACGCCATCTGGTATCTGGCCTTGCCTGCACTGGCAACCAGTACCGCCGCCACCGTCCAGCTTAGCGTCCCGGTTCTGGCAGCCCTCGCCGGCATCCTCTGGCTGGACGAATCCGTCACCGTCAGGCTGGTGATCGCATCAGTGGCCATTCTTGGCGGCATCGCCCTGGTGATCCGCGGTCGTCTGAGCGCCGGGGAAAACACGTAATGGCTTACGACACCGATCTGGCCGATCGCACCCGTGAGGCATTACTTGCCGTGACCGGGGCCCTGCCTGATGAAAGGCGCATGTTTGGCGGGCTTTGCTTTCTGATCGCGGGCAATATGTGTTGTGGCATTTTGGCAGAGCGGCTGATGGCCCGAGTCGGGCCGCAGGCCTACGACACGCTGCTTGCCAGGCCCGGTGCCGCCGAAATGGATTTCACTGGACGCCCCATGCGCGGCATGATCATGCTGGAAAGCGATGCCGTAGCGGACGAGGATGCTTTACAGGAATGGCTTGGCCACTGCTTCGCTTTCGTCCGCACCCTGCCACCGAAATAATGTCACGAGAGTTGCTATGCTGCAGATTGGTATTGTGATCTATGATGAAGCAGAAGTGCTCGATTTCGCCGGTCCCTACGAGGTGTTCGCCACCGCCGCACGGTTGTGCGGCACCAAGCCCTGGTCGGTGTCACTGATCAGTGAACGCAAAACTGTCCGGGCCAGGGGAAGCTTCCCGGTACAAAGCCATTTCACTCTGGATAATCATCCCCCGCTTGACGTCCTGCTGGTTAGCGGAGGGGTGCATACCTGGGCAATGAACAACACCGTCTTGCTGGATTCGCTTCGCCGCGCAGCTCGCTCCGCCCAATGGATTACCTCGGTCTGTACTGGTGCTTTTATATTGGCGCAGGCAGGCTTGCTGACCAATCAGAACGTGACTACCCACTGGGAGGACATCGACGAACTTGGAACACGCTTTCCTGACTTGAGCATCAAGGAGAACGTACGCTGGGTAGAAGATGGGAACCGCATAACGTCGGCAGGAATTTCGGCAGGAATAGACATGAGCCTGCATCTGGTTGAAAAGCTGCACAGCCGTGATCTCGCACTCAACACAGCGAAACAGATGGACTACTTCTGGGAATCTTGACGGGCAGAACGGAACATCTCATCGGGAAATCGCCAACCTTGACCACGAAGAAACGTTTTATTTTTTCTTCTTTTTTCCTTTGTTTTTCTTCTCTGCTTTTTTGATTTTTTTATCTTTTTTCTTGTTCTTTTGTTTCGGTTTTTTTATTTCTTTTTTGTAATTTTCGCTTTTATTTTTTGATTTTTTCTTTTTCCCTTTCTTGTCTTTCTTTTTGTTTTTTTCTGGGACAATAACAACATCGCTAACGGAGCCATTAGCTGAATCGCCACTCGGTTTTGACAACTCAAACATGGCCATTCCAACAGAACGGAAGCGACGCACAAAGTAACGGACCTGCCCCAGGGTCAATCCAGATTTTTCAGCCGCTTGCGATTGTGTCACCCCTTGATCCAAGGCCAGCAAGGCTGCTGCTCTAGGACTGTTTTTTGACGACTTTTTTCGTAACTCAAGGCAGACTTCTTTCTGCGCATCTGTAAGCAAGGCCGCCATCATGGTTTCTCCCGCTGTGAGCTTGACGTAATGCCAAACCCACACCTTAAGGGAGAAGAGAAAGAAAAAGCAAAAAAGAAATTTTTTGTCAAAAAAGTGACATCAACTCTGCTGGCTCTCCAGCATGTCAGCCTGAAGAATTTCGATCCAGTAGCCATCCGGGTCCTTGATAAAGGCCAGCCCTTTCATTTTTCCGTCATCCGGTCGTTTGACGAATTCCACGTTCATTTTTTCAAACCGCGCCGCCGCCGCGTACACGTCGGGTACCGTGATGCCAATGTGTCCGAACCCCTGGGGCTGCGCATTGCCATCGTGGTAACTGAAGGCCTCATCATCTTCAGTCCCCCAGTTATGGGTCAATTCCAGCATGGCCTCGCGGGCAAAGGTAAACGTCAGGCGCTTGGCATCATCTGCAGGTACCTCACCGGCGTCTTCCTCGCTCAAGTAACCAAGAAAATACAGGCTGAATTGCATCTCCGGAAAATCAATCTTGCGCACCAGTCGCATGCCGAGCACACGGGTATAAAAATCCAGGCTGCGCTTGGGCTCCTTGATACGCAGCATGGTCTGATTAAACAGGTATTCCTGGGTCACCTCATCCGGGTGCTCGTGCAGGCCTTCGGCTTTCTCAAAATGACGGGACATGGGAGGCTCCTGAAAGTTGAAAGAGGATGAGTAAACAGGATATCGGGTTGGGCAGGGAAAAATGCAACCCATTGGAAATAGAGATGAGGAAAGGGGCGCTCTGAGCGCCCCTTGGGTGGGGCGTTACTGAGAGAGTTTCTTGATTACTGGCGGTTGCCAGCTGCCGTCGAGAATCGCTTGCTCACCCCAATAGGCGCGGATATACAACGAGAAAGTACCTTGCGGTGCCGGCAGCCAGTTACTCAGCTTGTCTCCATCGGGTTGGCTATGCCCTGCGTACAGCGTCAGGGAGCCATCCTCGTTCAGTTCCAGATCCTTGTTCTTGGTACCCAGTGAGTAGCGCTGCAGCTCATTGGGGTAGAACAGGTGCTTGTCGTTATACAGGGTCAGTGACCAGAAACCTTTTACAGGAGGTGTCTCGCCCTTGGCAAAGGTAATGCTGTAGAGGTTGTCACCGGTCAGCTGTTGGCCGTTGCCGTCGTTGTCAGTATAGAAATACTGGGTTTCGTTCGGACGGTTGTCGAACATGTTGGAACGGGCTGTACCGGTGCGCATGGCATAGTCGATGCCCCAGTCAGCATTATTCACCGAACGGTTCCAGCCGTTACCTGCGGGTTTGCCGTTATTTTCCCATTTAAAGAAGTCAGCAATAACGGTTTTTTCTGTCTCCTTGGCGACCTCTACCAGAGCTTGTCTGATCTGTGGGTCTTGTTCGGCGGCTGCCAGTAGAGCACGAATGTTGGCATACAGTGCTTCTTCACCAGGCAGCGGAGGAACCTGATCCAGTACGGCAGGCAATTGGTCAAAGAATTTCTCAGGGGAGACCCACTTGGTTTCCCCGTCACTCTTGGGTGCAGGGAAGTGTGGGAGCTTGGACCAATCGGTGACCTTCATTTCGCCATCAAACTCAGACAGCGGGTAAACATTGATCTGGCTGATGACGGGTTGAATGGCTGCTTTGTCTTCCGCAGTAGAGTCCATAAAGGCCCGTGGGATGATATTGGCCAGCTCGGTGGAAGAACGGATCACGCGATTGATGCCGTCCGGGACTTCGCCTTCCCAGTTAGGGCCAACCAACAGGTAAAAGCCGGGTTCGGTGCCATAGGGCTTGCCGAGTTCTCCCACTTGGTCGGTGCGTTGATCGTAGATGGCATAGACCCAGAAACGATCGCCGAAATCGGGAACCTGAATAACCACGGGTTGCTTGTCCAGTGAGAAAAAGCCAAGGCCGTAGACCACATCCTGATTGGGGCAGGTGACGAAGGTTTCTGCCGGATCGATATAGTCGGAGAGCATCCCCATATGACCCTGAGGAGCCACGGGTACGATTCCGTTCATCAGACCCGGCTCCGGGGCCTGAGTGATGCCTGCCCGCCGGTTGGCCTAGTTTACCATGGGCCAGGCCCATACATAGGCCTGAGCGGCAATCACTTTGGCATAGGAAAGTGGCATGGCGGCGTTAGCTTGGGGCTGACTAAGGTCCTGAAATGTAGTGGCAGCCGGCTTCGTCGATGGTGCAGCTGAGGTTTCGACTTTGTCATTATTACAACCGACAAGGGCGGCAGTACCCAATAGTCCAAAGGCGAGAATCGCGGGCTTCATTTTACGCTCCATGTGAAATTTTAGTTTTTTGAATCTATAGAAGCCTCCGCAGACTGGCCAGGGTTCATTGAGCAAGACACAACTTGCAGCACAGTTTGAACGCAGGCGTGTAACGCGCGGTAAAAAAGGGGGGAATGTGGGGAGTGTGTCGCGAAGACAATAAGCTTGCCTGCTGACGATGTTCGCGTGCAGGCAAGCTTCTACCAGAGAGAGATCAGCCCGGGGTTTTTTCCACGGTCTTGAGAACTTTCTGCAGGCCGGCCACAGCAGCGCCAATATCGCTCAGGCCATTGGGCAGCAGCATGGTGGTGGATTCCTTGGCCACTTTCTCGAAAGCGGCAACGTATTGCTCGGCGATGCGCAAGCTGACGGCTTCTTCGCCGCCGTCTTCACGCACGGCACGGCCTACCATCTGCAGACCCTTGGCGGTCGCCAGGGCGACCAGCTCGATCTGCTTGGCGCGACCTTCCGCCTCATTGATCTGCTTCATCTTCTCCCCTTCGGAGATATTGATCATCTCCTGCTTTTCCCCTTCCGAACGGTTGATCGCGGCCTGACGATCCCCTTCGGAACGGTTGATGGCGGCCTGGCGCTCCCCTTCGGATTCTGCCACCACCGCACGACGCTCACGCTCGGCCCGTACTTGCTTCTCCATCGCGTCTTTGATGGACACCGGCAGGTTGATATCGGCCACTTCATAACGCAGGACTTTGACACCCCAGGGCTGTGCGGCTTCATCCACCGCTTTCACCACTTCCATGTTGATTTCACCCCGTTCTTCGAACGTCTTGTCCAGATCAATTTTACCGATCACCGAACGAAGAGTGGTCTGGGCCAATTGCTGTGCCGCCAGCACGTAGTCATCGACACCGTAGCTGGCCGCTTTCGGATCGATGACCTGCAAGTACATGACACCATCAATGGACACTTCGATATTGTCCTTGGTGATACAGCTTTGACGGGGTACGTCACGAACAATTTCCTTGAGGGAGTGCTTATAGGCGACACGGTCAATAAAAGGCATCAGAAAATGCAGACCCGCATCCAGCGAGGTCTGGAACTTGCCCAATCGCTCCACCACAAACACCTGCCGCTGCGGCACGATGCGGATGACCATGAACAGCAGAACGACTGCACCAATGGCAATCAAACCGGAAATAATCAGACCTTCCATTTAACTTTCCTTGTGTCGTTGTCGGGATGAATTTAATTAGAGGCGGCGGGGTCCCAGGGTTCCACCGTGAGCCACAGGCCGTCGTGCTTGACGATCCGTACCATCTGGCCTGGCTTGAGAGGCTGGCTGCTTTGCGCCTGCCAGCGGGCGCCACGATAATTCACCGTGCCGGTTCCATCAGTAAAGGGATCTGCCACCGTAGCGCGCTGACCGATCAGCCCGGCGCTGTCTTCCTCACCTTCGTGCCGTTGCTCTTTCCCCATCAGCTTTTCGCTAAGCACGCGGCGAACAAAGACCAGCAACAACACGCTGATGAGCGCGAACAGGGTGAGTTCCCAGGTGGTGTCGTCGAGCAGACCGATAAACTTGAGACTGCCGACCACAATGGCGGCGATACCGAAAAAAATCACCACCAGACCAGAGATGGCGAACTCGGCGATGATCAGTGCCAGACCGGCAATAATCCAGTAACTGTATTCCGGCATTCCCGTGCCCTCTTTCTCATGCTTTTGGCTGAGTACGATAGCACAAATCCGCTGGCATGCAGCACTCGACAACATGAGAGATATGGGGAAGAGGAAAGCGGCAAGCTACAAGCTTCAACGCGGGAAAGGAAGGCGGGGCGGGTGATGCTGCAGGCCGCGATTCGGGAGAGGGTGCGAGTGACGAGTTTCGAGTCACTAAAAACCCAAACCCTGCGCCCGATTGTGCCTTTCGCAACTCGAGACTCGCTTCTTTGGAATCCTCACCTCGCCAAGGCCCGGATCGCCATGCAAGCATGAGCTCCTACACCAACTTCGTTTTGGGATACAAAAAAACCGGCCGCATTGGGCCGGGTTTTCCTTGTAGCTTGCAGCTTGAGGCTTGTCGCTAAATCAGTGCTGATGGCCACCGACACCGTGGGCATGCTTGTGGGCCTTCTCTTCGTCGCTGGCGTCACGGATATCGGTGATATCCACCACAAAACGCAGCGCCTTGCCGGCCAGCGGGTGGTTGGCATCCACGTCCACGGTCTTCAAGCCGACTTTCAGTACGGTCAGCATACGCGGACCTTCTTCAGTGCTGACGGTGACCACCTTGCCGGGGACCAGCTTGCCCGCATGCTTGAGATACTTGCGGGAGATTCGCTGGAACAGGGTATTGTCGTACTCACCATAGGCCTCTTTGGCCTCCACGGTGACGTCCACCTGTTCGCCAACCCCCTTGCCTTCCAGTGCCTTCTCCAGCCCGGCAATGATGTTGTTATAACCATGCAGGTAGGCCATGGGCTCACCGGTTTCGTTGGAGTTTTCGATCTCGCTGCCATCTTCGGCATTGAAAAGCTGGTAGTGCAGGGTAACAACCTTGCCGTTTTCGATGGTCATGGGATTCTCCAGAAAAATAAGACCGAATTACGTATCCGCGTCCGGATGCAGACCCAGGGTCTTGCGATCCACCCCCTGCTCGATCTGCTTGAGCAAAGGCATGGACTCGCGATACCAGTTGCGTCGCCCCTGGGGGCTCCACTTGAAACGCTTGTAGGTCCACTGGTACTGCGCCACGTTGCGATCAATACAGCGCTGCAATGCCGCATTCATCTCAGTGAGAATCGCGGTGCAATCACTGGCCTGCTCGATATCCGGGGAATGCTCGAAATGGATGTGGATATCCTTCACTCCGCCCTCGCCACGCTGGCAGGACACAATGAACACATGGGGCCGGTATCGTTGAACCAGTTTGTCGATCAGGGCGGGCGTGGGCACATCATACCCAAAGAAGGGAACACAGGGATTACTGCGGTTACCAGGATTATGGTCAGACAGAATACCCAGGGTACCGCCCGCCTTCATTGCCGCCAGCGCCTTCTTCACCCCCTGGCTGTTGGTGGGAATCAGGACCGAGCCGGTGCGCTCCCGCGCCGCTTTGACCATGGCATCCATCAGGGTCGCGGGGTGCGGCTGGTACATGATCAGGGTTTTTTCCGGGTCTGTCTTGTCGCCCAGATACAGGTTGCTGATTTCCCAGCTGCCCTGGTGCAAAGACAGTAACAGCACCGGGCGCTCACTGGCCGTAGCCTCAAGAAATGCCTGCTCGCCATGGATACGGGTCACCCGGCCAAGCGTTTGTGCCACCGGCCGATGCCAGACATGACTGAACTCGGTCAGGGTACGTCCAAGCTCCGCCATGCTCTTGCGTCCGATCCGCCGGGCCTCGGCCAGACTCATGTCCGGATGGGTGGCCAGCAAATTGATTAACACCACGCGGTAGGCACTGGCATAGCGCAATGGCACCAGTGTGATCAGGCTCGCCACCAATGCGCCAAAGGCAGTCACCAGCGGCAAGGGAAGCCAGGCAAGAAAACGGACAACCAGCCACAACCGGTGCCCCTTGTAGGATTTACTCATGGTGCTCATCAAATGTCAGGGTCTCGCCGTGCTGGGCGACCCGAAATGTCTCAGGGTTAATCTGTTGTTGTTGCAGGGCCGCTGCCAGTGCCTTGGGAGGCGCATCCATGGCCTCGTCTGTCAGGACAAAGGTGCCCCAGTGCATCGCCACCGAGTGGCGCGCCTGGATTTCCTGGTGTATCTGCACCGCCTCTGCCGGATTGATATGCACCGGCGACATGAACCAGCGTGGCTCATAGGCACCGATAGGCAGCAACGCCAGATCTACCGGCCCCAGAATCTCACCAATCTGTGAAAACAGCGGCGCATACCCGGTATCGCCGGCAAAATACAATGAGAACGCGGGAAATTCCAGACGCCAGCTGCACCACAGGCTACGATTATTGTCACCGGGCCCCCGGCCACTGAAATGCTGTGCAGGCAGACAGAACGCTTCGACCTGGCCATGAAAACCGCTCTGCCACCAGCCCAGCTCAATGATTCTTTCCACTCCCAGCTTACGCAGCCAATCGGCCACGCCGGTGGGCACAAACCACTGAATATCCGCGCCATACTTCGCCTGCAGAGCCGTTACCGAGGCCTTGTCCAGATGGTCATAGTGATTGTGGGAGACCAGCACCGCATTGATGGGCGGCAACTCGTCAATGGTGAGGGCCGGCGGCACCGCCCGTTTCGGTCCGGCAAAGGAGAAGGGCGAACACCGCTCCGAGAACACCGGATCGGTGAGCAAATTCCAGCCGTTGTACTGAAACAGAAAAGTGGAATGACCAATCCAGGTCAGCCTGGGCGTGTGGGCTGGCTGGGCCAGCGACGCCAGGTCCGGCTTTTGTAGCGGGAAAGCCTGATGACGGGGGAAGCGACCACGGGTATCCCATTGCCAGCGCAGGAAATCCTTCAGCCCGTGCTGCGGGGTAGGGTAGAGGTTGCGAAAACGCCCCCTGGCTGGCGGCTGCTGCGCCGCCATTGCCTGCAGCCGGTCACGATCGATCATGACAGACCGGCGACCGCCCCCTCGATGGCATCCAGATCGGGGATCACGGCCAGATCCCCACCAACCTGGATATACATGGACTCTGCCGGGCCGGTGTCCACCGGCTCTTCGACCGGATCATCCTTGCCGACTTTAAGGAGACGCGGAATCCCCTGCACGATCACCGCATAAAAGGGCGTCTTGCCGGCCACGGTATTGAGCACCGCAATCCGGGCATCCTGACCAATGGTGATCTGACCAGACTCGTTGAGCTTCTCGAAAGACACCAGCGGAATGTTCTGGTCACGCCAGCTGAGCCAGCCCAGCAGCCACTCCGGCCCCTGTCCGGGGCGGTCCGGCTGGCGCAAGGGGATTACCTCGGCCACCACAATGTTCGGCACCAGCCAGGGGCGCCCCTGCATGGGAATCAGCAAACTGTTGATGTCGGATGGCAAGCTCGCCATAAGCATTCCTCAATGGTTCGTGCCGGCCGCTAACCCGCCTGCACGTTCAGTTCTTTTCTTACCCGTTCTACCAGCTGCAGGGCAAGCTGTTCCGGGGAGCCACTGAAACTGACGCACCCGGTTTCACGTACCGAATCCGGCTGACTGCTCACCGCACAGGTGTCGGCACTCTGTGCCCAAACCGGACACCCCATGGCTGACAGCCTGGGTGCCGCGATGGCGCCGTCATTGCCCATCCCGGAAAACAGGATGGCACCACTGGCCTGGCCAAACCCCTCACCCACGTGCTGGATGACCTGATCAATGGAGGGCGCATAAGGCCCTTCCCAAGGCTGATGGGTAGACTGGATGCGACCATCATGGCGAAACTGTACCGCATACTCCACCGGGGCAATGGCCAGCTCACCATGACGCAGGGCTTCGCCGTCACGCCCTACCTTGCAATGAATCTTGTTATCGCGGCCCAGCACACCGCACAGCGTATCCAGAAAGCTGCCATCAATGTGTTGGGCCAGCACAAACGCCACCGGCAAATTGTCTGGCAGGCAATCGAGAAACACCTTTACTGCGGCAGGGCCACCGAGGCTGGCACCCAATACCCAGACCCGCTGTGGCCGGTCCGCAGGAGCGATAGCCTGAAATTCCCGCGGCGCAGGAATTTGCTGACGCGGTGGTTTCGCCGGAATGACATCGAGGCGCTCTTCCACTGCCGGTTTGCCGATAAAGCTGACCAGCTTGGTCACCAACCGTCGCTCCCATTTCGGGTAGCGGGCATCGGTACGGGCCGGGGCCTGACCGTCACAAAACAGGATTGGCGCATCCGCCCGCTCAAGCAGGGTATCCAGAAACGCCTGCCAACGGTCCTCGCTGGACAGGTCGACCACCCACAAATCCAGGGCATCTTCCGAAAGCCAACGGTCTTCCAGAGCATCGGGCTCCGTGCTGACCACCACCTGATACCCCTGGCTTTTCACCGCACTGGAAAGCAGGTGGCCCTGCAGTGTGTCGTCGGCAATCACACCGACGCGGCCGGGCGCGGTCATTCGTTGTGACTTTCCTGCAACTCACCCAGCAGTTCACGGATGGTGTTGAGCAGTTCGTTTTCCTGGAAGGGTTTGCCCATGTAGCAATTCACCCCGATATCAAACGCCCGCTCGCGGTGTTTCTCACCGGTCCGTGAGGTAATCATGATGATCGGTACATCCATCAGGCGGGTGTCATGCCGCACATGGGTTGCCACTTCGAAACCGTCCATGCGTGGCATTTCGATATCCAGCAGCATGACATCCGGTTTGACGTCTTCCAGTTTGGCGATGGCGTCCATCCCGTCTTTGGCAGTAACCACTTCGTAGCCATTGCGCTCCAGAAGACGTGTGGTCACCTTTCTCACCGTTACCGAGTCGTCCGTTACCATCACCACTGGCGTCTCGCGGGCTGGCGCAGGCTCGACATCCGGTAGCGCCGGGGTTTCTTCCACCTCGACCACCGGCAGGGTCGGCACTTGAACGTGCGCGGCACGGATCAACGAATGGATATCGAGAATGATCACCACGGAGCCATCCCCAAGGATGGTGGCACCACTGATACCGGCCACACTGGCAAGCTGCGGCCCCACGGACTTCACTACCACTTCCCGGGAGCCCACCAGGTCATCTACCACAATGGCCACCGTGTGTTCGGTGCTGCGAATCAGCAGTACCGGCATGGGAGTGGTCTGGTTTTCCAGATGCGGGGCGCGGCTACCATGGACGAAGTTGCCCAGGTAGACCAATTCGTAATCCTGGCCTACGTAGGTGTACACCGGATTGTCTTCTTCAAAATAATGCTGCAGTTCGAAGGGACTGATACGCACAATGCCTTCGATCTGGTTCAGCGGAATGGCATAGGTATCTTCCGCCGCTTTCACCATCAAGGCGCGGTTCATGGCCAGGGTGAAGGGCAGGCGAATAATGAACCGCGTGCCTTGCCCCTTGCGCGAATCAATGGTGACCGAGCCACCCATCTGCTTGATTTCGCTGGCCACCACATCCATGCCTACGCCTCGCCCGGAAATCTGGGTCACGGCGGCCGCCGTCGAGAAGCCGGCATGGAAGATAAATTGCTGGATTTCCTGATCCGAGAGCTGCGCATCCGGCGCCACCAGGCCTCGCTCGATGGCTTTATTCAATACCGCTTCGGTATCAATCCCCTTGCCGTCATCGGACAGGGTGATCACCACCTCGCCCCCTTCTCGGCCCAGTTCCAGATTGATGCGACCGGTATCATCCTTGCCGGCAGACTGACGTCCCTCGGCGGTTTCGATACCGTGGTCCACGGCGTTACGCAGCATGTGCTCCAGCGGCGCGACCACACGCTCCATCAGCGAGCGGTCCAGTTCGCCTTCCGGGTTAAGCACATCGAAGTCCACACGCTTGCCCACTTCACCGGAAATCTGGCGCACGATACGGCGCAGACGCGGTACCAGTCGGGTGAACGGTACCATGCGCGTGCGCATGAGTTTTTCCTGCAGCTCGGTGTTGATACGTGATTGCTGCAACAGCAGGGTTTCGGTGTCTTTGGTGCGGTCGATCAGGGTATTACGCAAATCCAGCAAGTCAGAGGCGGATTCCGACAACTGCTTGGTAATCTGATGCAGCTCGGAGTACTGGTCCATTTCCAGAGGATCGAAGTCCTCGTCGAATTCACCGCGATCCACGCCCTTCTGATAGTTGGACATGATCTGCGCTTCGGTTTCTGAATCCAGGCGACGCAGCTGCTCGTAGAGACGGTTAACCGTATTGCCCATCTCTTCCAGGTTGAAGGTGAATTCGGAAATCCCCTGTTCCACCCGACCACGGTTAATGGACGTCTCACCGGCCAGGTTAACCAGCGCTTCCAGCACATCCGCGCCCACCCGAACCATTTCCTGTGGCTGAGCCTGCGTCTGGCGCTGGCGGCGATCATCCGGTTTCGGTTGTTGTGGCTGCGGGCTGGCAGCGGGGATCACTTCTGTGGCGGGGGCCGCTTCAGGCTCCGCCGTGACCTCTGGCAGGTTGGCGCTACGGGCCACACTTTCCATACCGCGACTGATCTGGTCATGCCAGGCCAGCATGGGTTTGAAGTCGTCCTGGCTGGGCGCACCGGTACGCTTGTCCAGATCCAGCAGATAGGTTTCGAAATCGTGGCTGATATCACCCAGCTCTTTCAGGCCGGCCAGACGCGCACCGCCCTTGAGGGTATGCAGGGCGCGCTTGAGATCATCCACAAAGTCATGACTTTCCGGGTGATCTTTCCAGCTGCTCAGGCAGCCATCAATGATTTCCGACAGCTCTTCCGACTCTTCCAGGAAAATCGCGAGAATTTCCGGGTCGGTATCCGGCTGCCAGTTTTCGTCAAGCACCACAGGCTGCGGGGCAGCGGCTTGCTCCGGCTGTACAACCGGCTTATCTACGGCGGTGGAGTCTTCGACCGCGGGTTGCGCTGCAGGCACCTGGGCGGGTGCGGTATCCATGGCCGGCAGGACAAAGCCGGCAGGATCGGCCACGTAATCATGGATCGCGACCATCAGCACATCGCCGGAAGGCAACGGACGATTGGCCTTGAGCGCTTCGACCATTTCAGCCAGCCGATCGTGGCAGCGATGCAGCAAGTCGATCAGTGATGGCTCCACCGACAGTTGGCTCTGCGCCAACCCTTCATACAGGGTCTCCAGCTCATGCCCCAAGTCACCCAGTTCCGGCACCTCGGCCATACGGGCGCCGCCCTTGAGGGTGTGCAGGTCACGCTGCAGAGACTGCAACTCGATCAGGTTATCCTGCTGCTCTACCCAGGTGTCCAGGCTGTTACCGGCAGACTCGAGAATCTCGTCGGCTTCTTCCAGGAAGATTTCTACCAGCTCCGGGTCTCGCTCCGGTTGGGGCAGCGCCTCGCCGGAGTGCGCATCCTCAACCGCAGCGGGCTCGGCAGCCGGAGCTGGCGCAGGTGTCACCTCAGTAAATTCAGGGGCACTTTCCAGGGGGGAGGTGTCTGCCACACTCGTGGTGTCGGCAGACTCAGCCGGCTCACCGGACATAAAAGCACGAATGTCGGTTTCCAGCTCCGGGGAGCCCCCAGGCGCACCCCCGCCCTTGAGGCTATCGATCATGTCTGCCAGTCGGTCGTGGCAGCGGTGCAACAGTGCGAACAGGGACGGCGCTACAACCACCTGACCGGCGTTATAGCCCTCGTAAAGGTTTTCCAGCTCGTGGGACAAGTCCCCAACCGGCGCGATACCGGCCATGCGGGCACCGCCTTTCAGGGTATGCAGGTCGCGCTGCAGGGCGCCGACGTTGCTGCTATCGCCGTTTTCCCACTGGTCGAGAATGTTGCTGGCGGACTCAAGAATTTCTTCCGCTTCTTCCAGGAACAGTTCGACCAGCTCCGGGTCAAGATGGGCCTGATACTGGCTGCTGGTGCTGTCTGGCGCGTCCGGCAGGGTGTCAGGGACGCCCTCGCTACCCACATCCATGGCGGCGGCGTCGTTCAGCGGCGCGCCGCCGGGGCCGTCATCCTCCGGGCCGGGGCCACTGGCCACCAGTTCACGCAGGGTATCGACCAGCCCCAGCTCTGCCCGCACAGTCTGTCCGGCGGCCAGGCAGTCCATCATGTTCATCAGGGCATCCTGGCCCTCGGCGGTTTGCTCAAGCAGTTGTTCGCTGAAGGCCAGCCGACCACTTTCTACTGCGCTGTAGCAATCTGCCAACGCAGCGGCCAGCTCCTGGATCTCACCGAGCCCGGCGGTGCTGGCACTGTTGGCCAACAGGTTCAGCTCATCACGCAGACGGACCAGTTCTTCTGTCTGCTGAGGGTGCTGCCCCCACTGCGCCAGCAGCTGCTCCGCATCCACAATCAGGTCCATGCCTTCGGACAGGAAGACCGCCAGAATGTGCGGATCGGCCTGATTAAGGCTGGCACCGGTGCTGCTGTCCTGCTGCTGTAGGGCCGCGATCAACGCATCTGCGCCGGGCAGGTGCTCCTGATGAAGCCCCTGATCCAGATTATCGGCAATCAGCTCACCGACCTGACGGATCAGGCCAACCTGTTCATTGCTGGCTCTGCGGTTATTGCTGATCAGATCACGCACCAGCTTTTCCGCTGGCTCCGCCACTTCTGCCACGGCCTCGATCTCGGCCATACGAGCACTGCCCTTGAGGGTGTGCAGAGCCCGGTGAACCTCGTCATCGACGGTGTGTTCGGAGAGGTCATTATCCAGGCTAAACAACCAGCGCGTGACCAGTGCCAGGTTACGACGGGCTTCACTGGCAAAGATCTCCAGCAACACCGGATCCTTGCCACTGGCCGCATCGGAGGCATCACCCTCGTCCAAGGTCGCCATGTCGGGGATATCGGCCAGGGTATCTGCCTCGCCGTAATCGGGCTCCTGCTCCGGCAGGGTCAGCTCGATGGTGTCATCGAATTGGGTTGCGTCTTCCTCTTCGTCGTCACCACCGAGATCGATATCAATGGCGTCATCCAGCGTCCCCTCATTGCTGGACTCCAGATTCCAGGGATCCTGCTTTGGCGCATCACTAACGGCATCTTGAAAGGCGCTGACGTCATCGTCAGACAACGACAGACCCGTTTCCGGCCCGTCTTCCGTCTGCGGCTCGTCGCTGCCTTGCAGACTGTCCTGAGTCGGAGCCACCTCCGTCAGGGTCAGCGTGATGTCATCCGTGGACTCATCGCCCCGGGCATCGTCGGACTCAGCACTTTCCGCTGTCGCATCGCTGTCACCGGCAGTGGCAGTGGCAGTGGCAGTGGCCCCGACCTGCGGGACCGCATCAATTTGCCCCCCTGCCGCCAGCGTGTCGGCAGCATCCGCCAGCGGCTGAACGTCATAGGGATCGGGCTGGCGCCGGGTAAAGGCATCAACCAGCGCCGGAACACGATCACGCACCTGCTGAACCAGCTCGATCAGGGTCGGGGTCGGCTCGATGGTCTTGTCGATCACCCGGTTCATCATGTTTTCCACTGACCAGGCCAACTCGCCAACGGTGGTGGCACCCACCATACGACCAGAGCCCTTCAGGGTGTGGAAAGATCGGCGGAACTCCACCAGTGACTCTTCGTCACTGGTGTTGGCGACCCAGCGGGGGAAAAATTCGTCCAGGGCTTCCAGCACTTCGCTGGCTTCTTCCTGGAAGATTTCGATGATCTCATCGTCGATCAGGTCATCGCTGTCGTCCCCGGCATCGCTGCTGGCAGATTCCTCTGCCGCGACCACGTCGAGGGTTTCAACCGGTTCAGCCAGCTCCGGGGTGTCATCGACATCCACCGCTTCGGCTTCGATCACATCGCTTTGCGCCGGACTCTGCGGCAGCGTCAGCTCGATAGTGTCGTCCTGCTCTTCGCTGACGACAGCCTCGTCATCGTCAAACGCCAGCGGTTCGACATCCTGCTCCACCGTCTCGGGGGCAACCTCATCGCTAGCAGGCGCTTCTTCCAACTCGGTGACGGCAGCGGCGTCCAGCTCGATGCGCTCTACATCGACGGCACTGCTATCAAATTCGGTATCGTCCGCGAGCGGATAACCCAACGCATCCACACTGGCACGGGCCAGATGCAGAATGTCATCGGTGGTTTCCGGGTCGTCGCTGAGACGCTCCAGATAATATTCCACCGAGGTAATCGCATCGGCCAGGGTATCCATGCTGCGCCAATCCGGTTTCGGCTTGTCACTGGCCAGCAGTTGCTCTTCGATAAAACGCACACACTGGCGCAGAATGGCGCCTGGTCGTGCCAGCTGAATGACTTCCAGACCACCGCGCACCGCATTCAGACGGTCCGGCACCGGCGCCAGATGTTCGGTGCTCCATTGCGAGGCAATGAATTCGACAATACCGTCTTTGGCTTCTTCCAGGCCTGCACGGCATTCCCGCAGCACCGCATCCATGGCCTGGCCCACGTGGCCTGGTATATCACCCAGCTCGCCACCGGCCTGTCCACGGCGGTCCCCGCCGCTGATGCCCGCCAGCGTTGCTTCTACATAGAGCAGCGCCCCGGCAATATCCATCAAGGCTTCTCGCTCGGCGGGGTGCTTGCCTGCCACGATGTCTTCCATGGCACGCAGCTGTTCTTCTACCAGCGCGCGTGGCTGGCCCAGCCCCAGCACGGCCACGGTATCGGCCACCTGTTTCAGGGTGACCGTCTGCGGTTGCAGGGTGGATGCATCGGTATTGCCGTTATGGACAAACGATTCCAGGGCATCCTTGACGGTGGTGAGCTCTTCGGAAAGGGCCTGCACCACAGAGCTCATGGCCTCCGCATCCGGGCCGGTCATCCGTGCCCGTTCGGCATTCACCAGATCATCGGAGGGCAGGGCATCGTCAAGGCGATAGCGAGCCTTGATATCGCGGATACGGGCACTGGCAGATTCGGCCTTGGCCACGTAGTAAAGCAGGTTCTTGAGCAGGTCGGTGGGCGCGGGCTGGTTAAGGCTTGCCGCCCCCTCAGTCACCAGCGCACGCATCGTGCGGTCGATCTGGCCGAGCATCATCTTGACGGAGGTACCCAGCACGATGGCGTCTTCGGACAGACCATCCACCAGTGCGTGGCTGATAGACCACAAGGGCGCGCGTGGCGCATCCCCCGTCACTTGCTCAAGCTTGGTGAAAACCTTGGCCATGTAACCGAGATTTTCACCCATGCGATCGTTACGCAGCACCCCAAGCAGTGCGATCTGGAACATCTGACGAATCTTTTTCGCCAGTGCCACAAAACGCGGATCGTCCAGCAACGCCTGGGGTACCTGACCCCGGCCGGCGGCCTCACTCAAGTCGGGCTTGAACAGTGCGGTTTCAGAAAGCAGGGACTCGCCACGGGCCGCGCGCAGATCATTCAGCAACGGCAGCAGGACCACCGGGAGATCACGACGATTGCTGGCCACCCGATCCAGATAAGGAGGCAGCTGCAGGATCGCCCGCATCAGGGTTTCCTGCCCGTCGGCCACATTGCCAACGCGACCTTCCAGCAACGCCTGGGCCAGCTTTTCCATTTCTTCGGCCAGCAGGGCAGCGCCGTAGAACTCTACCATCTGCAGGGTGCCGAACACCTGATGCAGGTGGGCCTGGCAAAAACGCATACGGGTGGCGTCGTCCGGGTTTTCCACGAACGCTTCCAGAGCCTGCTGCGCCTGGTTCAGGGTTTCCTGGATTTCCCCGCGAACCCAGTCCAGAGCCAGATAGTCGTGACGGTCACTCATGACGTCTCCTGTCATACATCAACCTGCCTTCCTTGAGGCAGGCTTTTTGTTATCTACAGCGCCGAAAGGCCAGCGTATCGGCAAAGTGCACCCGTTCCAGATCCGGATGCTGCCAGTCTGTTACTTCCCCGGGGCCCAGTACCAGCATCCCCCCGGGGGCCAGCCGCTCGGCCAGCCGGTTGACGATCTGTCGTTTCCGCCAGCGCCGGAAATAGATCAACATGTTCTGGCAAAAAATCAGGTCCATGTTGTTCATGGGCGCATTGCCCAGATCCAGCACATTGAGCCGGGCGAAGCAGATGCGCTCCTTGAGCTGTGGCGCGACGCTGACTGTCTGGCCGTTCTCGGACGGCAGAAAATATTTTTCCCGCAGGCTCGGATCCACCTGCAGGATGCGTCTCGCCGGATACTCGCCTCGGCGGGCTTTCGACAGGGTGGGGAGGCTGATGTCCGTTGCCGTGATGCCATAGAACAGCTTGCGGTCGTTACCGGAAAACTGTTCGTTGATCAGCATGGCAAGGGAGTAGGCTTCCTCACCGGTGGAGCACCCCACGCTCCACACGTCCAGATTGGCAGCGTCAGGCTGCTCAGCCATGAAGCGCTGTACGAATTCCTCCACCAGGGCAAACGAGCCGGGGTGACGGAAAAAACTGGTTTCCTGCACGGTAAGCCGGTCCACCAGCACCGACCATTCCATGGCCCGTGATTCGGTGGTGCCCACCATCAGGTGTTCATAAAAGGTATCGTAGTCCTCGATGCCCAGCTCGCGCATGCGAATGCTCAAGCTGGTTTCAAGGAAGGTCTTGCGCTCATTGGACAGCGTCATGCCGGTACGATCTTCCAGCAACGCCTGCCATAGCTGGAATTGCTCCATATCCATGGCTGGCGTGTTCTTGATCGACCAGCGATCTGTCATGGCCGCACCCATCGCAAGACTCCGTTACCCGGCATCAACCGGATCAGGAGTGCTCCGGCAGGCGGAAGCCGGCAACGGAGTTACGCATTTCCTGAGCCATCTCGGCCAGGTTACCAATGGACCGTGCGGTGGCAGTGGTACCCGCCGAGGTCTGAGAGGTAATTTCCTGGATCACGTTCATGGTGTTGGAAATGTGACCTGCTGACGCCGCCTGCTGGCGCGCCGCGTTGGAAATGTTCTGGATCAGGTCAGCCAGGGTCTTGGATACGTTTTCAATCTCTTCCAGTGCCACACCCGCATCCTGCGCCAGGCGAGCCCCTTTCACTACTTCGGCCGTGGTGGCCTCCATGGAGATAACCGCTTCGTTGGTATCGGTCTGAATGGTTTTTACCAGGGTCTCAATCTGCTTGGTGGCCGCCGCAGAACGTTCCGCAAGGCGCTGTACCTCATCCGCTACCACCGCGAAGCCCCGGCCGGCTTCACCGGCCATGGACGCCTGAATGGCAGCATTCAGTGCGAGGATGTTGGTTTGGTCCGCAATATCGTTAATCAACGATACGATGTCACCAATCTCCTGGGAGGACTCACCCAGACGCTTGATCCGCTTGGAAGTTTCCTGAATCTGCTCGCGGATCGTGTCCATACCGTGAATGGTTGCCTGTACCACTTCGGCACCCTTGTTGGCGATGGCTACCGCCCGTTCCGCTACCGCGGCAGATTCCGCGGCGTTGGCCGATACCTGGTCAATGGACACCGCCATCTCGTTCACCGCCGCCGATGCCCCGGCGATTTCCTGCGCCTGGTGCTCGGACGCCTCGGCCAGGTGCATGGCCGTAGACTGGGTTTCCTGGGCCGCCGATGCTACCTGTACCGCCGTGTTGTTAATGGTCTGTACCAGGCTGCGCAGCTGGTCAATGGAGTAGTTGATGGAGTCCGCGATGGCCCCGGTGAAGTCCTCGGTTACCGTCGCCTGTACGGTNAGGTCACCGTCAGCNAGGTCNCCCAGCTCATCNAGCAGACGCAGAATCGCCGCCTGGTTACGCTGGTTTTCGCTTTCCAGTTCTTCTTTCTTTTTCGCTTCCTGNCGGTTCCGNTGAGCCATGATCAGGAAGAACAGCANCACCGCNATNGCGGCAGACATNCCACCCANNGTCACCGACGGGAAGAANGNACCGGTGGANTCNTCNAACTGGTTGTTCAGGTTNGTCGCTTCCTGNAGCAGNTCCTGNGAGCGACGGAAGATGGTGTCNGCCGCGTTACGCACCTGGAACAGCTCCGGGGCCGTTTCCAGGATCTCGTCCACGGACTGGGTAACGAATTCGTCGAACAGATCGGCCACCTCGGCCAGATAATCCAGCGCGTCCGGGTCNTTGACCTGNTCAATACCCATGGCGCTGTCGCCTTCGATCATGCCATTCATGACACGGCCGAANAGGCTGGCATCACGNCCAAAGGAATCCGCTGCNATCACCGCNCCGTCGCCACCNTCCAGCACCTTGGAGATGGAACGCACGATACGCTCGGCCAGCCAGGATTGGCGCTGCGCAAAGGCGATCTGNTCCGGNTCNGANNCCGTTNNTNACCAGAATNTCCACNACGCCTTCNTATTCCGCCTGNAGGGAAGGAATGGTCTGGGCCAGGGTGTCTGCCACTTCGTGCAGATCCAGAACCGGGTCTTCCCCTTTCAGNATGGTGGAGGCGTTNTNGTNNACTTCNTTCCANAGNGTCTCCAGNCGNTGCTNCACCTGNGGNTCGGNCANNNNCTNGTCTTTTACCGCNNCCCAGGCNTCCTGGAANCCTTTNCGNGATTTNTCNAGNANNTCGAAGGCGTCGGCGTTNCCGGCAGCCGCTTCCAGGGCNTTCTTNGCNAGCTGCTGGGAAATTACCCGCATCTCGGAGGCCCGGGTNATNTTTTCCTGGGCNNNGTTCGCNGTNGTGGCAGANAGCAGGAAGTTGANCANTGCCAATACNANAAANATGGCAAGNCCNATATACAGTGCAATNTTCAGCGAATTACCGCCGCTCGCACCCCCCCGCAGTTTGTCGAAAAATGCTCCCGGATTGAACTTCATAGTCTGGCTCCTGGCCTGGCGTTCNCTCTTCTTATGTACCCCANAGTACGCGCTGCAGNTAGCCGGTGCGGGCTACCTGCATNAANCGCGGGTCCTCTGCCAGCCGGCTAAGGCTNAANACGGACCAGTACTCCCCTTCNCGCCGATAGGCCCCGCGCACATACCCTGTGACNGAGGGGTCGCTNACCGGCAGTGATTCCACAAANTCATCAATGGGGAAATGTTGCATCCCCAGCACCTCATCCACNGTCATCCCNGTGTAGAGGTCATCCTGNTCCAGCACCAGCAGTCTTCGCCGCCGCTCCTGNANCGGTGAACTTTTTTCCAGAAAACCGCTGAGATCCATCACGGTCATCAGNCNNCCCCGCACGTTGGCGATCCCCTTCATCCAACTTTGNGCGCCCGGTATCCGGGTNTANGANGGCACCGTCAGNATTTCGGAAACCTCATCCAGCGGTGCNACNTATTTCTTGCCATCNAGCACAAANCCCACGCCNCTCCAGTAACTCACCGCATCCTGCTGCATGGGCAGGTCACGGGCCTGCTCACGGCAACGCTGATGGTATTCGGNAAGCTTGATATAGGGGGCTGACGCGGTTGCACTCATGGAANGCTCCNGGTTCAGCTGTCGGCCAGCATGCGGTCGACGGTTTGCAGGAGCACATCTTCATCCACCGGCTTGGTCAGGTAATCCCGGGCGCCCTGGCGNTTNCCCCAGACNCGGTCGGTTTCCTGNTCCTTGGTGGTCACGATGACGATGGGAATGTGAGCGGTATCNGCACCNTTGGTGAGCTGGCGNGTNGCCTGGAAGCCATTCAGGCCNGGCATNACNACNTCCATCANAACCAGCTCNGGCANCTCGGAGCGNGCCATNGCCACNCCNTCNGCCCCGTTGGCGGCCTCGAGNACCTCGTGGCCGTGCTTTTCCAGNATCTCCCGNANNTTGTAGGTCTCGGTGGGAGAGTCATCCACAATCAGAATACGTGCCATCTTTTCCTCTTCCGGTTACGCGGCNANGCCGCTTAACCTGANATATGCTGACGAATNGCCCCAAGCAGCTCGTCCTTGGAGAACGGCTTGGTCAGGTATTCGTCGGAACCCACGATGCGGCCCTTGGCCTTGTCGAACAGNCCGTCCTTGGAGGACAGCATGATCACCGGGGTGGACTTGAAGGCACTGTTGTTCTTGATCAGCGCGCAGGTCTGATAACCATCCAGCCGCGGCATCATGATATCCACNAAAATGATANTGGGTTTGCTGTCNGCGATTTTGGCCAAGGCATCGAAGCCATCGGTGGCGGTGATCACTTCACAACCTGCTTTTTTCAACAAGGTNTCNGCGGTACGACGAATNGTNTTGGAATCGTCGATCACCATTACCTTGAGGTCTTGGAAATTGTCAGTCATGGAAACTGCCTTTAACCGTGAACCGTAATTGGCCGCAACTTNTTGTAATTTTTGGCCTTTTTAGTAATTCGATGGGCGGGGCCTNTGGCATTATCAACCCAAGCGAAGTTTTTAACACAGATTCTACAATCAATCTATAAGGCCCTGTGAAACTTGAGAAAGCNGGCNGNNNNTGNNTGCNTNGCGAACACCCTTCAGCGCTGCTAAGATTGGCCAGCCCCGTTCCCGTCCCAGTGGAGACCCCATGAGCCTGCGCATCGGCGTGGTGATGGATCCCATCGCCAAGATCAAACCCTGGAAAGACAGCACCTTTGCCATGATGCTGGAGGCCCAGCGCCGCGGCTGGTCCCTGCACTACATGGAGCCAGGCGATCTGTATGTGCGCGATGGTCGCACCTTTGCTGCCACCCGGACACTGACCGTCACTGACAATAACGACGATTGGTACCGTATGGCCGATGCCGTGAATCACGATCTGGCCGATCTGGACATTATCCTGATGCGCCAGGACCCGCCGTTCAACACGGAATACATCTACGCCACCTATCTGCTGGANAAAGCGGAGCGCGAGGGTGTACTGGTCGTCAACCGCCCCGGCAGCGTGCGCGACAGCAACGAAAAACTGTTCGCCACCGACTTCCCGCAGTGCTGCGCCCCCACCCTGGTCAGCAGCCAGGCCGGCCTGTTGCGCGATTTTGTACGGGAATTCGGTGACACTGTGATGAAGCCGCTGGATGGCATGGGCGGCAGCAATATCTTCCGGGTACGCAAGGACAGCCCCAACATTTCGGTNGTGATCGAGGTGCTGACCCAGCATGGCAAGACCCCGATCATGGCCCAGCGTTTCGTGCCGGAAATCAAGGATGGCGACAAGCGCATCCTGATGATCAACGGCGAACCGGTACCCTATGCGCTGGCACGCATTCCCAAGGAAGGCGAGCTGCGAGGCAACCTGGCCGCTGGNGGTACCGGCCAGGGCCGCGAGCTCACCGACCGTGACCGCTGGATCTGCGAACAGGTGGGNCCAACCCTGAAACGCAAGGGNCTGTATTTTGTCGGGCTGGACGTTATCGGCGACTATCTGACCGAAATCAACGTCACCAGCCCCACCTGCATCCGCGAGCTGGATGCCATTTTTGATATCAATATTGCCGGGCAGCTGTTTGACACCCTGCTGGAGTTACGTGAAGGCGCCTGACGGCGCCCTTCCTGCAATCGTTCGACCTGCGTCTAAGTTCAACGCATCATCGCTTGCAGACNGACTCCCGCGACACCCAGAATAGCCGCTCGCATGATCAATAATTAAAAAGCAGTAGCGATAAGACANACTCATGGCAGCCAATTCCCCCGTCAGCGCCAACGACCGCCTCACCTTCACGGTATTTCTGGCGNTGGCCTTCCANGGCATCCTTGTTTTCGGGGTCAATTTCGCCCCGGAAAAACAGCGCGCCGCNCCCCATACCCTGGAAGTNACCCTCGCCCAGTTCCAGAGCGACAACGCCCCGGACGAAGCGGACTTTATCGCCCAGAGCAACCAGGAAGGCTCCGGTGACCAGGCCGACAAGCAGGAACTNACCACCACNGANCAGGCCGACTTTGCNGATAACAAGCTCGAAAANGTNCAGCTCAAGGAGCAGACCACCACCGAGCAGTACCAGCGTCAGTCGCAACTGCTGGTCATCACCACCCAGCGCGACAGCGACTACAAGATCAACACCGAGCANAAAGACAAGNCNGAGAAAAAGCCGCTGAAAGTGGCCGAACAGGAAAACCTGGCGGACCTGAGCCGGGAGATCGCNAGCCTGCAAGCNCGCCTGGCCGAGCAGAAGCANGCCTACGCCAAGCGCCCGCGCATCCGCCGCCTGACCTCGGTCTCCGCCAAAGCGCACTATGAAGCNCAGTACATCGATNCCTNCCGCCGCGAAGTGGAAGCCATGGGNACCCGCCACTTCCCGCCCCAGGCCCTCAACAGCAACACCTTTGGCGCCGTGCGCCTGCTGGTGGCACTGAACAAGGACGGCAGCATCAAGGAAACCCGCGTACTCCAGTCATCCGGCCACAAGTTCCTGGACCAGGCTGCCGTGCAGAGTGTACGCCTGGCCGCCCCCTTCGATCCGTTCAGCGCCGAAATGCGCCAGAACATGGATGTACTGGAAATCATCCGCACCTGGAAATTCGACAGTAACCGGCGGGTCTCGTCGAAGTAACACCGGCAAGCTACAAGCTACAACGCGGGGAACCATCCGGAGCCATTCCGCAAACGCACGCGCCGCGCCGCAGCCATGTGCCGATCTTTGGACATTGCAGCGCGGAGTGCCAATCTTGCAATCAACTCCGCCCTGCTTTCGTGTTGTAGCTTGAAGCTTGCAGCCCCTCCCCCGGCGCCGGATACTGTCCCCATGGACGAGACAACCCTGAAACACCAGTTGCTGGTGGCCATGCCGCAAATGGCCGACCCCAACTTCGAACATTCAGTAACCTATATCGTTGAGCACAGCAGCGAGGGAGCCATGGGGCTGACCCTCAACCGCCCGGTGCAGATCAGTCTCGGCGATATTCTTGCCGACATGGATATCGAGATCGAAGTGCCGCCGTCTGAACGACACCGCGTCGTGGCCGGTGGCCCAGTGCAACAGGAAGCCGGCTTCATCCTCCACGCGGCCAGCACCCATTGGCAGTCCAGCATCCTGCTCAGCGATGGCCTGATGCTCACCACCAGCCGCGACATCCTCGAAGCCATCGCCATCGGCGAAGGCCCGGAGCAGTCACTGGTGTGTCTGGGCTATGCGGGCTGGGAAGCCGGACAGCTGGAACAGGAACTGGTCGAAAACGCCTGGCTCAGCACCCCCGCCAGCCGCGAACTGATCCTCGACACCCCCTTTGAACAAACCTGGCATGCTGCCGCCGCCCGTATCGGCGTGGACATGAGCCTGATTGCAACCCAGGCAGGACACAGCTGACATGCCCTCTTGCACCCTAGGGGCCATGCTTGCATGGCGAAAAACGCTCTGAGGCACACGCCCAAATCAAAACCTTTCGCCATGCAAGCATAGCTCCTACAGCCTTAAATACCTGACTCGTACTATGATTCTAGCGTTTGATTACGGCACACAAAAAATCGGCGTGGCCAGCGGCAACGAACTGCTGGGTACCGCCTCGCCCCTGAAAGCCCTGCCTTGCAAGAACACCCAACCTAACTGGGATGACATCGCTGCCCTGTTGAAAGAATGGGAGCCTGAGGCGTTGGTGGTGGGCTTGCCTTTGAACATGGACGGTACTGACAGTGAATCCACTGCCCGGGCAAAGAAATTTGCCGGCCGCCTGAAGGGTCGCTTTGGCATGAAGGTCTGGTTGGTAGATGAGCGTCTCACGACTCGTGAAGCGCGCGAGCGAACCGGCATTCAAAAAGCTGACAGCCGGGTGGACTCCATGGCAGCAGTGATTATTGCCGAAGGGTTTTTAAGCGAGGGCGGCCAGCCGGTCTAGCGGTTGGCGTAGGGCGGAAATTGGCGTTAGCCAATCTCCGCCGTAGCAGAAGCCCTGTTACTTCTTGATCCCTTCCACCGAGATAATGATCTCTACGGTCTCAGAGGCCGGGCCAAGATTCTTGGTGATGCCGAAGTCCGCCAACTTCAATGTGGTACTGGCTTCCAGGCCCATGCGGTAACCGCCCCAAGGATCATCGCCGTAGCCAATGAGTTTGGCATCCAACGTCACCGGCTTGGTGACGCCGTGCAGGGTGAAGTCACCGGTGATTTTGGCGGTCTTGTCGCCGGTTTTTTCAATACTGGTGCTCTGGAAGGTGGCGGTGGGGTACTTGTCCACATCCAGGAAGTCGTCACCGCGCAGGTGCTTGTCACGCTCGGCATGATTGGAATCGACACTGGCGGTCTGGATGGTGGCCTGGACACTGCTTTTTTCCGGATTGTCAGCATCCACAGTGAAAGTGCCATTGAAGTCATTGAAGCGGCCATACAACCAGCTGTAACCCAGGTGGGAAATCTTGAACATGACAAACTGGTGTGCGCCTTTCTTGTCGAACTGATAGGTGCCGCCAGGTTCGGCAAAAGCCAGGGTACTGAGCATCAGGGCGGCGGTGGCCAGGCCCGCTTTTTTCATCAGACTTACCATCATTGTGACTCTCCAGGTGATGACGGGGTTGGGTGTCGCGGCGACAGTCCCAGCATACGGCGCAGGGTATCGTCACGATCAAGAAAATGGTGTTTGAGCGCGGCCAGGGCATGCAGCCCCGCCAACACGATAAGGCTCCAGACAGCGACTTCATGAATATCGCCTGCGATGTCTTCCAGCCCGGATTGATGCCCGGTAAGGGAGGGTACCGAAAACCCGCCAAACACCGACACCGATGAACCATCCGCACTGCTGATCAGGTAACCGCTAAACATCGCCACAAATAACAACAGGTACAGGGCCCAATGGGCGAGATGAGCCAACAGGGTTTCCCAGCGCTGGTGGGTTGGCAGGGATGCCGGGGGAGGGGATAACCATCGCCAGAGCAATCGCACCAGCATGACCGCAAACAACAGAATCCCAATGCTGCGATGGATATCCGGGCCGTTGCGATACCAGGGGTCGTAGTAGCCCAGGTCCACCATCCACAGGCCCAGCGCAAACAGGCCGATCACTGTGGCGGCCACCAGCCAGTGCAGGCCAATGCTGAGCCAGCCATAGCGTGTACGGTCATTGCGTATCGGCATCCTGCTTTCCCTATCCCTCACCGTCGTCCCGTCTTTGGTTGGAGCCGTTCAGACGGCACAAGTTTCAACACTGTACAAAACTTACCGTGAGGGACCGGGTGACTCCCATCCCAAAAAACTGAAGGGTTTGATCGGATGGTTAGTGATGAGGGTGGCTGCGGGAGATCCTTGGGTGTCCTGCAGCCGCTCACAGGCGCTACGCGATAGAGTGGGAGCGGTCGTTCGACCGCAATGGCCACGCTCGGGCCTTTGTTCGCAGTGGAACCACCGGTCCCACCGTTCGAGAGGAAAGCTTTGCCTTTCAAAACCCGTATCTCGCAACTCGCGCCTGATCAGGCTTTATTCTTTGCACAACAGAGGCCATGCTTGTCTTTCGCCATACAAGCATGGCACCTACCGTCAGTATAGATTTTCTGGAGAGCCCCTTGAGTTGGGACGAACAACAACTACAGACACACCTCAGCAGCATGGCCGCAGCCATTGATGCCCACTTTCACGGCCGCAGCCCGTTGCTGGTAGGCATCGAATCCGGCGGCGCCTGGGTCGCCACCGCACTGAACAACAAACTGGCCAAGCCGCTGCCCATGGGCACCCTGAATCCAGCCTTCTACCGGGACGACTTCGATACACGGGGCCTGAAAGCCACAGTCACCCCTTCCAAGCTGCCCTTTGATGTGGATGGCCAGCACATTTTGCTGGTGGATGATGTGCTGATGACCGGCCGCACCATACGTGCAGCCATGAATGAACTGTTCGATTTTGGCCGCCCGGCGTCCATCAGCCTGGCAGTGCTGTTTGATATCGGCCACCGGGAATTGCCGATTCGTGCCGATATTTGTGGCGAAACTTTGGCATTGCCCCCCCATCAACGGGTAGAATTACGCGGGCCCGCCCCCCTTGTGGCGGAGATACGAGACACAATGGCCTAGGTCTGTTATCAGTTTCCTGGGCCGCCGTGTTGCGCCGTAAATAGCGCCAGGCAAGGCGCGAGGAGTGATGTTTGGTTTATCCAAATGAACGACGAGCAACACGGCATGGCGCTATTTACGGCACAACCCGAAGGGCCGGGTCCCTTTTTCCGCAATACGGTGTTGCCGTTCGCTTATGTAGAATAACTACACGGTGCTCACGGCGCCTTGTCTTGCGAAAAAACTGCCACCGGCACGGTGGCCCAGGAAACTGATAACAGGCCTCCGAATGACGCTTGCGCCATCCTCCCGCGTACAACTTACCGACGACGGTAAGCTTCGCCATTTCCTCACCACCGAGCACCTCCCCCGTCCCCTGTTGGAAGACATCCTTGATACCGCCGCCAGTTTTGTCGATGTGGGTGGACGGTCCATCAAGAAGGTGCCGCTGCTGCGCGGCAAGACCGTGGTGAATCTGTTCTTCGAATCGAGTACCCGTACCCGCAGCACCTTCGAGCTGGCTGCCCAGCGCCTGAGCGCGGACGTACTCAACCTGGACATTGCCAAGTCGGCGACCAGCAAGGGCGAAACCCTGCTCGATACCCTGCGCAATCTGGAAGCCATGGCCGCCGACATGTTCGTAGTGCGCCACCAGGATTCCGGCGCACCGTTTTTTATCGCCAACGAGGTCACCCCCAATGTGGCCGTGATCAACGCCGGCGACGGGCGCCATGCCCACCCGACCCAGGCCATGCTCGACATGTACACCATTCGTCACTACAAGGGCGGCTTTGCCGGCCTGAAGGTGGCCATTGTCGGCGATATCCTGCACTCCCGAGTGGCCCGCTCCCAGGTCCACGCCCTGAATGCGCTGGGGGCCGAAGAAGTCCGCCTGATCGGCCCCAAAACCCTGTTACCCGTGGATGCCGAAGCCCTGGGCGCCACTGTTTTTACCGATATGGCCCAGGGCCTCAAAGAGGTAGATGTGGTCATTATGTTGCGCCTTCAAAAAGAGCGCATGGACTCTGCCTTGCTGCCCAGTGAAGGGGAATTCTTCCGGCTGTACGGGCTCAACAACGACAAACTGCAATTCGCCAAAGAGGACGCCATCGTGATGCATCCGGGCCCCATCAACCGGGGGGTGGAAATCGCGTCAGAGGTGGCTGACGGCCCCCGCTCGGTGATTCTCAACCAGGTCACCTTCGGGATCGCCGTGCGGATGGCGGTCATGTCCATGGCGATCAGCGGTCAGGACAGCGTGGCCGCACAAGGAGGCGCCCATGGCAGCTAAGGCCAATATCCTGATCCGCAAAGGTCGGGTGATCGACCCCGCCTCTGGTCGCGATGATGTGGCTGACCTGTTGATCGAAAACGGGCGCCTGACACGTATCGGCGCCAGTCTCGACGCCCCCGGTGCCGACATTATTGAAGCGGACGGCCATTGGGTGTTGCCAGGTCTGGTGGATGCCTGTGTGCACCTGTCGCTGCCAGGCAGTGGTCGCACTGGCGACATCGCCAGCGAAACCCGCGCTGCCGCTGCCGGTGGTATTACCCACATGGCGGCCCAGCCCGATTGCGGACCGGTCGATTCCACTGCGGTGGTGCGCCTGATTCGCGAACAGGCCGGGCAGGCGGGCTTTGCCCGCATTATGCCCATCGCGGCCATGACCCAGGGGCTGCAGGGTGAACAGCTGGCGGAAATGGCCACCCTGGCCAAGGCGGGCTGTATTGCTGCCGGTAATGCCGGGCGCCGTATTGCCAGCGCCCTGGTGCTGAAACGCTGCCTGGAATATGCCGCCACCTTCGATATGCCCGTCATGTTCCGCCCACAGGACTCGGCCCTCAGTGCCGGCGGTTGCGCCCATGAAGGGCCCGTGGCCACCCGTCTGGGGCTGCCCGGCATCCCGGCCATCGCTGAGAGCGTCGATTTGTCCCGGGATCTGCTGCTGGTGGAAGCCACCGGGGTGCGTGCGCACTTTCAACAGATTTCCAGCCTTCAGTCCCTGCGCTTATTGCGGGAAGCCAAGCAGCAGGGCCTGCCGGTGACGGCCGATGTCAGCATTCAGCATCTGCTGCTGGACGAATCCGCACTGGAAGGCTTCAACAGCCACTGCCACGTGATCCCCCCGCTGCGCAGTGCCCAGGACCGCGAAGCCCTGCTGGAGGCAGTCGCCGACGGCACCATCGACGCCATTTGCTCCCAGCACACCCCTATCGGTTCGTCCAGCAAGGCGGCACCGTTCCCGGCAACCCGGCCAGGCATGGCTGGCGTGGATACCCTGCTGTCACTGGTACTGGAACTGGTGGACGAGGGCAAGCTGAGCCTGACCCGGGCACTGGATGCAGTCACCGCCGCGCCGGCACGCTGCCTGGGTATTCAGGCAGGTCAGCTGGAAACCGGTCGCCCGGCCAGCCTGTGTGTGGTGGATGCGCAAAGCCGCAAGGATTATGGCGAACACTGGCTATCCGCCGGCAACAACTCGCCGTGGCGCCGCGCGGTACTGAAAGGCAATGTGAAGCTCACCGTATGCCAGGGCAAGGTCAGCTGGCTGACCGACTGAACCGAGCGAGCGCGGCGGCCGCAAGCCGCGCTCGCCGCCACACCCGGCCTCATTCTTCCCCGGCAAGCGCCATGGGAAACCCCATCAACAGCTGCATGGTGCTATCCGCCGAGCGGTAACGGTCTTTCATCTCCTGAAGATGGTCACGGGCCTCACCGCGCAGAAAAGGCTCTTCCAGACAGATAATCTGGTAGATGCCGTGGCGCATCAGCCCTTCGTCCAGGGCTTCATCGCTGGCCGCATCCGGGCGCAAACCGTGCACCAGCGCCGCCCAGGTGGACATGATGATCCAGGTGTTCACCATCAGCCCCTGCAGCTGTTCCTCATCGACCTCGATAATGCCACTGCTGCGCAATTCCTCGTAAATCACCGTCCCGCGAACCAGTACCGCCTGCACAAAACGGTGGTAGCTGGCGGCCAGCTGTGGGTCCGCCTGCAGGAAGTGGGACAGGTCCCGGTGAAAAAAGCGGTACTGCCACATGGCCGCCAGCAACCCTTCGAAATAGTACACCTTCACCCGCCAGCTCAGCGGTCCCTGAGGCGCTTCAAGCAGTTGCAGCAACTGCTGCTGATAGCGATCGAACAACCCAGCCACAATCACTCCCTTGTTACGGAAGTGGTAGTACAGGTTGCCCGGGCTGATGCCCAGCGCCTCGGCAATGTGATTGGTGGTCACGTTGCGTTCTCCCTGCTGGTTGAACAGGGCCAGGCTGGTTTCGAGGATACGGTCTTTAGTGCTGGTCATTATGGGCCAAAGGTCGACGTTTACAGAAGCGCTGTTGACTCTTAGAGTAATTACTCTAAAAATCGATTCAAGATTAATTTTTAGGCGGTAGCGAACCGGACTTTGCCGTGGGCTACCGGCAGCCATCTTATACAAAACGGTCACAACAATTGAACTCGGGAGGCGAAGACCATGGTCGCCGAAGTGAAAGAACTGCAGCAGAACAATACTGAAATCCAGCGCATGCAGCGCATTTTTGATGCCCAGAAGGCGGCCTACCGCCAGCATCCCTATCCCACTGCCGAACAGCGTATTGACCTGATCAGCCGCATTCGCCCCATGCTGGTGGACCACCAGGATGCCTGGGCCAATGCCATCAGCGCGGATTTCACCAACCGTGCGGTGGACGAGACCAAGCTGGCCGAGATCATGATTACCCTGGAAGGCCTGAAGTACACCACCAAGCGACTGCGCAAGTGGATGAAGCCCAGCAAGCGTCATGTCAGCGCCCTAAGCTGGCCCGGCAAGACCTGGGTGGAATACCAGCCGCTGGGTGTGGTGGGCATCATGGTGCCCTGGAACTATCCGATTCAGCTGGCCGTCGTACCGCTGATCACGGCGCTCGCCGCCGGCAACCGGGTGATGGTGAAAATGAGTGAAGCCACTCCCCGCACCGGCGCGCTGCTGGAGAAGCTGATTGGCGAATTGTTCCCGGAAGACCAGGTCGCCGTCATCAACGGTGAAGTGGACGTGGCCCAGGCCTTCTCCCAGCTGCCCTTCGACCATCTGCTGTTCACCGGCTCCACCGCGGTGGGCAAACATGTGATGCGTGCCGCCGCCAATAATCTGACGCCGGTGACCCTGGAACTGGGCGGCAAGAGCCCCTGCATCATCGGCCAGGATTTCCCCATGAAGGACGCCGCCGAACGGATTGCCTTCGGCAAATGCCTGAACTCCGGCCAGACCTGTGTCGCCCCGGATTACATTCTGTGCCCGGAACATCGCATGGATGAATTCATCGAGGCCTGGAAAGCCCAGGTGGCGCAGTCGTACCCGACCATGGTGAACAACCCGGACTTCACGGCCATCGTCAATGAGCGTCAGCACAGCCGCCTCACAGGCTACATTCAGGAGGCTCGCGAAAAAGGCGCCACGGTGATCGAGATCAACCCTGCCAACGAAGATTTCACCGGCAGCCAGAAGATCCCTCACACCATGGTGCTCAATGTCACCGATGACATGCGCATTGCCCAGGATGAGATCTTCGGCCCGCTGATGATTGTCGTGCCCTACAAGACACTCAATGAGGCCATCGAGTACGTCAATGACCGCCCCCGTCCGCTGGCGTTGTACTACTTCGACTGGAACCAGGACAACTGCGACCAGGTGCTCAAGCACACCCATTCCGGTGGCGTCTGCCTCAACGACACCATCTCGCATGTGGGCGTGGATGACATTCCGTTTGGCGGTATCGGCCCCTCCGGCATGGGGGCCTACCACGGCCCGGAAGGTTTCCAGACCTTCTCCAAGGCAAAAGGGATTTACAAGAAGGGCAAGTTCAACGCCACCAGGTTTATCCTGCCGCCTTATGGCCGGGGCATGCACAAGTTCATGTTCAAGCACATGCTGAAATAATCCTGGAGCCGACCGCAGGACACCACGTCATCCCGGCGCACCCGGGGTGACGTTTTTCACCTTGTTATTAACCGTTTATGGCTTGTTCGTCCTGTGGATTTATTCAAAGCTGGTCTCCACTACCAACACTAACAACAAACAAGAGTGCGCTATGGATCAGGGAATCAACCGTCGCGGCTTCCTCAAATTGGGCGCCTTTGGCAGCGCCATGCTCGCCACCGGCTCCGGGCTCGCCCTGCTGAGTGGCTGCGCCAGCAATGATGGCCCAGCGACGGGCTACCGCTACTTTCGTCAGCAAGACATCGAACTGCTCACCCCGTTGGTTGGCGTGGTCATGGGCCCGGCGCTGGCCGCGGTCAACGCGTCTGCCGAAGATGGCATGAAGGCCTATGACGATCTTCTGGAAGGAGCCATGCCCGGCACACGGGCGACCTTGTTCCAGTTACTGGATCTGCTGCAATTGGGCGCCGCCCGCTGGTTTCTGACCGGCACCTGGGCAAGCTTTGCCGAGCAAAGTGACGAGCAACTGCAACAGACCCTGGCCGACTGGTCAGCCAAGGAAAACAGCATTGCCCGCATGGCCCTCAAGGGCCTTACCCAGCCAATGCACATGGCCTGGTATGTGAAACCGGAGGCCGCGCGCAGCACCGGCTACCCCGGCCCGCCAAAGAAAATACTTGCCTGATTGTCTGCCAGCCAAATAACAAGGATTAGCCATGCAGGACCTCAGTTCTCTCCCGATCAAGGTGTCCGATCCGTGGAAAGACCCCGCCGCCAATGGCTGGGACGTGATCGACGGCCGAACCATTCACGACAACCGCACCCTGGAAGCCGATGTCGTCATTATCGGCAGTGGTGCCGGTGGCGGCGTCAGCGCCGAAATTCTCAGCCAGCAAGGCCTGAAGGTCATCATCGTCGAGGCCGCCCGGCTGAAAACCTCTGACCAGTTCAACATGGACGAAGGCGAGGCCTACCGCGACCTGTATCAGGAAGGCGCCATGCGTGCCACCAAGGATGCCGGCATGACCATCCTGCAGGGAAGGGCAGTGGGCGGCACCACCGTGGTCAACTGGACCAGTTCTTTCCGCACCCCTCACGAAACCCTGAATTTCTGGCGCGATCGCTACGGCGTGGACGGGCTCGACCGGGCGTCCCTGGATCCCTGGTTTGCCAAAATGGAGCAGCGCCTGAACATCGAAAAGTGGATCATGCCCCCCAACGCCAACAACGATGTGCTCAAGCGCGGTTGCGATGCCAAGGGCTGGCATGTGGATGTGATCCCCCGAAATGTGAGCGGCTGCTGGAACATCGGCTACTGCGGCATGGGCTGCCCGACCAATGCCAAGATGTCCATGCTGGTCACCACCCTTCCGGAAGCGCTCAACCAAGGCGCTACCCTGATCCACAGCGCCCAGGCACACCAGCTGGTGATTGAGGGTGACACGGTCACCGGGGTGATCGTCCATCCCCTGCAAAACGACAAACAGCCCACTGGCGCCACGGTCACCCTGAAGGCCCGTGCCGTGGTCACCGCCGGTGGCAGCATGCAGAGCCCGGCGTTGCTGTTACGCTCTGAGGCGCCGGACCCCAAGGGGCTGGTCGGCACACGGACCTTCCTGCACCCCACCAATTTTGCCTACGGCATTTACGACAAGGAGATCGCTCCTTACTACGGTGCCCCGCAATCCATGTACTCCGATGAGTTTGTCTTCAAGCATGGAGTCGACGGCCCGGCAGGCTACAAGCTGGAAATGATGCCCATGCATCCTGGCCTGAATACGGCGCTGGTCGGCGGTTACGGCATCGATGCACGACAGCAGGCGGAACAGTTGCCCAACCTGGCCGCGTCCATCGCCCTGCTTCGCGACGGCTTCCATGAAGACAGCCAGGGCGGCCGTGTAGAACTGCGGGACAATGGCGAACCGCTGCTGGACTACCCGGTGAATGACTACCTGCTCGACGGCACCCGACGTGCCCATCTGACCATGCTGGAAATGCAGTTTGCGGCGGGCGCCAAACAGGTTCGGCCAGGGCACCACGATGCCCCGTACTACAAAAGCTGGAAGGAAGCCAAAGCCGGCATAGCCAGCCTGGACTATGCGCCCACCATTACCGGCCTGGGCAGCGCCCATGTGATGGGAGGCTTAACCATGGGTCAGGATGACAACCACTGCACCGTTAACAGTGACGGCAGCTACAAGTACCTGAATGGCCTGTACGTCATTGATGGATCGGTGTTCCCCACCAGCCTCGGGGTTAACCCACAGCTCACCATCTACGGCATCAGTGCCCGCAACGCGACACGACTGGCGGAAGCACTCAGCGTGTGACTCGCGTTTACCGGCAAGCCCCGGAGACAACGCCCCGCGCCTTGTCTCCGGGGCCCGGCAGGCTCAGTGCACAAAGGGCACCGCAAAGGGCCTTCATCCCGGCGGGACCGGCAACCCCTACCAGAACGTCACCACCGCACCCCAGATCACACCCCCGACACCGATCGGGGCCGTGAAAATCATCAGCCAGTGGCACATGAACAGCGTGTAGAGCACACCACTGATATCCACACCTGCCACGAAACAGGGCTCAGCTTCGGCGGCATCCAGCCGTGCGCCTTTCAACCGGGCAATGCCACTGCCCAGCAGCGCCAACCCCAATGGGGCAAAGCCAATCACCACCAACACCGTCACCCACTGTGCTGTGCTCATGTTGTCCTCATCTCGCGATCCCCGAAAAACACACGGACAAATCCGGCGTCAATTTTGGCAGAAGATTACCTGCCCACACCCAGCCTTGCGCCGACAAACCGCACACCAACAACACAACCATGAAAAACAACGCCGGGCGCAAACGGGCCCGCCGGCCGTACACATAACGGGTCGGGCGCAACACCTTTTCTCCTGGCAGGGGGAACTGCCCGAGCCGCCAGGTGCGCCAGCTTCGTCGCCCTTCCAACAACACCACCACGACCACCAGCGAAGCGGGCAAGCCCACTAACACGCCATAGATCACCAGCGTCAACCCATTGATACCCAGGTATTCATGGCAGTGGGCAAGGGGCACAACCGCGTCGAACCAGGGCAGGAAAATTTTTGTTGTCAGCAACAATAACGGCACCGCCCAAAGCAACGTCAGCAACAGCATCCGCCAACGCTCACGCAACGTATATTGTGGAGCAAAACCCGACGGGGGCCGTTTATTCATGAATGATCTGCCCATGCTCACGGGCCTGCTGCTCCAACCGCGCTTGCTCTTTGCCCAGCAGAGCGCTGAGCTGTCTGAGTTCGCGGATTCGCGCCTTCACGGCCGCCCGCTTGCTCGCCATCAACCTCGCCCCCTCAGCACAGTTGATACTGTCTGCCCGCAATGCATCCAGCACGTCGCGAATTTCCCGCAGGGTGAAACCCAGCCCCTTGAGCTGGGTCAACATGGCCACCCGCTCCACCGCCTTTTCCGGATAATCCCGGTAGTTATTGCCGCTGCGAGAGACCTCCTGCAGTAGTCCTTCTTTTTCGTAATAGCGAAGCGTATCCCGGCTTACACCGGTGCGAGCTTCCAACTCGGCAATTCGCATCGGACACCCTCCCTGTCTCAGTGGCTGAAGGTCGTGCTTGACCTTGGAGCTTACTCCAGCCTTTAGGGTGACAACAGACCCCACCCATCACACACTGCAAGGAGCCTGACCCAATGACCATTCTGGTTACCGGTGCCACCGGTTTTATTGGCCGCCATGTCTGCGCCACACTGACGAGCCAACAGCATCATGTCGTTGCGCTACTGCGGGACCCGACCACACAACTGCCCACATTGAAGCAACAGATTCGCCAGCTTGGGGGTGACGAACACGCACTCAGCGCCGTAAAAGGCGACCTGGACGAGACCTCGCTGGGGCTGCAGGGCCCGTTACCCGCGCTGTCCGCGATCGTACATCTGGGCGCCCGTTTTGCCTGGCAGCTCGCCATGGCAGTAGCCCGGCGCACCAACGTGGCGGGCAGCCTGGCGGTAGCGGAACTGGCCAGACAACAACAATGCCGGCTGGTGTTCATCAGTGGTTTCATGCTCGAAAACCACGCGCATCTGGCTCGATTGGGGATCGATACCCAACCTGGAGGAAAGACCGAATGGCCCAGTGTCTACACGCGGGCTGGCGGTTACGAAGCCAGCAAGCTGGAAGCGGCCATACGGGTACGGGAGTTTGCCCGTCAACACCAGCTGGACATGGTAGAAATCCAGCCGGCGACGGTGTCCGGTCACAGCCAACGCGGAGAACTGGACCCCCAGCAACCGCTTTACCAGCTGATTGCCAACCTGCACACCGGCCGGTTGGCGATGATCCCGGGGAGTCAACGCCACTGGTTGCCGCTGGTCTGCGTGGACGGGCTCGCCGAGCTTATCGCCCTTGCCTGTGTTGACCCACAGGCCCCTGCACGACTGCTCGCGCTGGATCCAAACACGCCATCACTGGGCGGGCTCCTGCAACACTGTGCGGCAGCACTGGGACGTAAACCGCCCCGCCACTATATGCCGATACCACTGTTGAGAGGATTATTACGGCTGCCCGGGTTACCACGGTTAATGAATACCTGGCCGGAAGCCTTGCACTTCATTCAGACAACCCGGTTCGATACACGGGCCAGCAGCGACTACATGAAACAGCACGGGTTGGTGCACCCGGACACGGACGAGGTGCTGACTCTCTGCGTGCAGCACTTTTTGTGCTGCACGCAGCGCGAGCATTAGCCGTCGCGACGCAGCACAAAGAAGAAAGGCTGCTTCATGCCTTTCAGGTCCATGATGCCGAGCACGGTATTATCATCCACCTTGCGAAAGACATCATTGATGGGCAGGTTGTCGTACACCATGGTCGCGGTGGGCTTGCCGCGGTAGGTGGTCATGCGCAGACGGGCAGCAGACTTGTTGCCGGACAGCAGGGGAATCAGGGTTTGGAACATGGACCCTGCGGCATCGGTTTTCAGGAAGGTGAGCTTGTCCAGCAGGCCGAGGCCCGGCATGGCCAGCAGCGGCTTGACGCTGGACAGCTCGCCGTTGCGTTTGCGAAACACCAGCGGGGGCACATGCTCGGTGGTGTCGAAACGCTTGCCGTGCCAATGGCAACGCTCAAGCATACCGTCCATGGGGTGGCCAGTCTCAAAACCTTCCCCTTTCCACGCCCCCAGCATGAAATCGGTCTCCACCGGCTCCAGTGCATCGAAAATCGCCAGGGCTTCCTCACTGCTTGTGCCGGTCTGTTGTGCCTGGGCAAATCCCGTCACGGCATTATCGTGTGCCATTTCACTTTGGGTGGCGGCCATGCTGAACTCCTTGGTATGCATTCACAGTTGGCTCCAACCTAGAAGCCAAACTTGGCAGACACCAGAAAAGTCAGCGAATTGTCAGGCAGGGCGGGTTACCAAAAAGATCAGAATTGACCGTTACTATCATTGGCGGGCAAATAGCGGTCCGGGCGCGGACCTGTGTGCGTCCCGGCGATGCCAAGACATCCCGAAAAAAGAGCCGCCGGCATGGGAGTGCCGGCGGTAACACGAGACAGAAAACTTACAGCTCCAGCGAGCTTTCCACTTCCTGACAGGCTCGACGAGCCAGTGCCAGATTCGACTTGGCCTTATCCAGCACCAGGTAGATGAACAACCCTTCCTTCGAAGACACCGGTCGGATGATGTGATACTGGGTACCGAGGGTAATCAGAATGTCCTCGATCTTGTCGTTCAGCCCCAGAGACTTCATGGTTTTCATCTTCGCACGCACCACTTCGGTGTTACCTGCGGCAGCCAGCTCCAGATCCAGACCCGTCCCCTGCTGCCCCAGAACCATACCGCTGTTGGCATCCACAATAGCGGTACACATTGCACCATCGGGTTCCAACAGGGCCGCCATGCTGTCTTTTACATTCGCCATAATACTTCTCCTAAAGAAAGGCTTTTTTCTACGTAGATTCAGGATTGGTTACCCAGTTTCTTGCTTAACTCTTCACAGCAGGTTTTGGCTCCCCAAAGAAGCTGCCCAAGCAAAGAGGCATCATTCGCCACCACGGCAAGTGCCATGGGGGGTTCAAGATTCGGAATTTTCATAACGGCCACGACACCCTCGTCAGACTCCACGATCAGGCGGCTGCATTCAGAGATGCCCGCTTCCTTGGCAATCGCCGAACTGATCGCCGCCAGCGAACTTCCCATGGCCGCCAGACGGCTGGCACTTTTCTTGTCCACTTGCAGTGCAGCCACTTCGAAACCATCGCTGCTCAACAACACCGCCGAGGTCACCCCCTTGGTACTGTCACTGAAAATTTTCAGCTGTTTTTCGGCCATGCTGATGGCTGTCTTGCTGATAACGGATCCTGCTTTCATGCTTCCGCCAACCCCAGTTCGTTAACTTCAATCTGACAAAGCAGTGCCTCTACCAGAAGCAGCACATCGTCTTTTCTGCGCACATCCACAGACAACACCGGCGGGTTGATATTGCGTTCCACCAGCGCTTCAGTGATGGCATCCACAGTGAAAAAGTCGTCATCGGACAACCGGCCCACACCGATCACCATGGGCATGCTGCCACCCTCCCAGAAGGCATCCACAAAGGTAGAGAGATGCTCATCCAGATCCGGATGCTGACCATTTAGAAGCACAATCACTCCCGCCGCATTGTTGGCCAGGATCGGCCACATGAAACGGAAGCGCTCCTGGCCTGGGGTGCCGTACAAACGCACACCGCTGGCACCGGGAATATCGATATGACCGTAATCCAGTGCGGCCGTAGTCAGCTCCTTGTCACACTGCTCAAGATCGGTATTCACCACGTCGGTGGAGACACATTCCTGATCACTCAGCGCGGTGATTGCGGTGGTTTTTCCTGCGCCCATCGGGCCGGTAAAAATGATTTTGAATTCGCCGTCCGTCATCGCTAAGCACTCAATCCCAATCGACTGCGCAGTCCCTTGATCAGGCCCCCGAAGCGGCTACCCCACGCCTCATCGGTGGCGTCAGTCACTGCCTGTAAATCGGCCTTGTCATAACGCATCAGGCCACTCATTGCGCAGGCATTGATAAAACGGTCAACGTCATCTCCCGCCGCCTGCGAGAGAGCCAGCACCTGCTCACGGCTAAGCGCCTTTTTCGTCAACAGGGCGCACAGGGTAAGATCCGAACGGCTCTTGGCCAGGCTGCCAAAGCTTGGCCAACGCAGCAGCTGGAATGCGCTATCAGAGCTGATCCAGGAGGAAAGGCCGGCAGGCAGATGGGGCGTTACTAACCAGCTCATGGCGAACAGGGAACATGCCACAGCGCCTTCGGTCGCAGGGGCATTACAGGCCCGAAGCACACCGGGACGAATGTTGTGATGCATCATGCGTTTGAGGAGTGCCGGGTCTGCCATGAAACGACGGCTACGGGCATCCAGCCACAACTCCCCCTCATCGCTTTGTGCGACATACCAATGCGCTGAAGCAGGCACCTCACCGTAGAGCAGATCGTGGAGGCTGTTCCAGAACTCACCCACATCCGCCACGTTGCTGGAAGGTGTCGCTCCAGAAGACGTTTTCTCGGTTGGGGAGACAGGTTCTGCACGGACTGCCCCAAGCAGCGTAGAGACATCTTCCAGAACACTGAGTAACTGCATGACACGAAAGGGGTGTTGCAAGACAAAAGAGGAAGAGGGTTTTTGCTCGTTGTGGTGATAAACAATGATGCGGGGCTTGCTGGAGTGATCCCAACGCCGGGTTTCATCGGTGCTTTCGTTGGCCACCATCAGTACATCCGCCGAATCCGGATCGCTGAGACTCCAACTGATCCCGGAGCGCCCATCCATGATTTTCAACATGGATAAACAGGCACTGGCCGTGTCATCCCCCAAACCTACAAATCCAAGCCGCTGCTGCTTCATCGTCATTCACATCCATGGAGTGATACTTCCTTATGCCCAGTAAGGGTATGCCTTTACCCCTTTGTTTCACTTCTCTACCAAGTAGTGATCTGCTTCTCACGCTAGTCCTCCCTGGCTGGATCAGGAAACCATGGGGCGACAAGCGGCCGTTATTTGGTGATGAAGAAAATTTCACATGCCAAGATCAAAATCTGACCAATTGTGCAAGGCAAAACAACACGGAAATCACCTATTTTTTTGTAGGATATTGCTTACACGATGGGCACAAATCTTCGCCTTTTGTGGTGTTTAACCGATTTTTGCTGTCACCATTCTGTCATCTTGGCCAGCAAGCCCAGAGTCAGCGCCTACATGACGACATAGTTGGTGCCCCTACGGCGGCCAGCAGAGTAACCCGACAGGCCTGCACGGCAGCCGGCGCTTGGGGTATCCTTGCGCCACGGTAATGGCGGACCTTGTACCGCCATCGATCCTGCAGACAGAGAGGCAATTCCCCTATGACCAACCGCGTAATCTACCCCGGCACCTTCGATCCTATTACCAATGGCCACCTGGACCTGGTGGAACGGGCTGCCAAGATGTTCGATGAAGTGGTGGTCGGCATTGCTGCCAGCGAAAAGAAAGGGCCATTGTTCACCCTTGAAGAACGGGTCGAACTTACACAGCGGGTGCTGTCCCACCTCCCCAATGTCAGGGTCTGCGGCTTTTCCAAACTGCTGGCGCATTTCTGTGAAGAGCAGGGCGGCAACATCCTGCTACGGGGCTTGCGCGCCGTCAGCGACTTTGAATATGAGTTCCAGCTGGCCAATATGAACCGCCAACTGGCCCCGGATCTGGAAACCGTGTTTCTCACCCCCGCCGAACACTTGTCCTTTATTTCCAGCTCCCTGATCCGCGAGATCGCCCTGCTGGACGGGGATGTAAACAACTTCGTCCCACCGCTGGTGGCAGACGCGCTGGAAGAGAAGCGCAAGGCGCGGCAGAAGTAAAAAGCAGCTGCGAGCTATGAGCCTTGAGCTACGAGAAGAGCAAAAAGCGGAGGCACCCTCAGCCCACTGCCAGTCTGCACTGCTTGAGAATGGCAATAGCCCGCAATCCGCTTACGGTTTTACTCGTAGCTCAAGGCTCATAGCTCGCAGCTGCCATAACAACAACGCCGGACACTGCTCACCAACACCGGCCTTCAAGGAGGACCCCCCATGCGCTACCTGATCCCTCTACTGTTGCTGCTCACACTGACCGCCCAGGCCGCGGGCCCAGGCAAAAATGCCGTGGCCAGTGCGCATCCGTTAGCCACTGAGGCCGGCCTGGAGATCCTGGATCAGGGCGGCAACGCCTTCGACGCCGCCGTCGCCGTCGCCGCCGCTCTGGCGGTGGTCGAGCCCTATTCCGCGGGCATGGGCGGTGGCGGTTTCTGGCTGCTGCATCGTCAAAGCGACCAGTTCCAGACCTTTGTGGATGCCCGCGAAACCGCTCCCGGCGCCGCCTCCGCCACCATGTATCAGGACAAGGACGGCAACGTCATGCGTGACTGGGCGGTGAACGGCCCCAGCGCCGCTGGCATTCCCGGCCAGGCGGCTGCCTTTGTGCATCTGGCCAGTCGCTATGGGCGACTGCCGCTCAGCACCACCCTGGCGCCCGCCATCACGCTGGCACGGGACGGCTTTGCCATCGACCCCCATTACCGCAAGTTGGCTGGCTACCGTGAAGAGGTGCTCAACCGGTTCCCGGACGCCGCGGCCATCTTCCTGCACAACGGCAAGGTGCCGCCCACTGGCCATGTGATCAAACAGGCTGATCTGGCCCGCGTGCTCACGGCCATCGCTGAGAACGGCAAGGCCGGCTTCTATCAGGGAGACGTTGCCCGGCAACTGGTCGAGGGGGTTCAGCAGGGCGGCGGCATCTGGACATTGGATGATCTCGCCAACTACTCGGTGGTAGAGCGCCCCCCCACGGTCAGCCACTTTCGGGGCGGACGCATCGTTTCGGCACCGCCACCGTCTTCCGGGGGCATTGTCATGGGCAACGCTCTCAACATCATCAGCCAGTTCAACGACGGCCATACCGGCGACATGACGCCACACATCGCCATCGAGGCCATGCGGCGCGCCTATCAGGACCGGGCCCGCTATCTGGGCGATCCCGACTTTGTGGATATGCCTGTGGATAAGCTGTTGAGCACGGAATATGCCCGCCAGCGCGCCGCCAGCATCACTCTCGACAAGGCCACCCCCAGCAGCAGTCTGGGCAAACCGGTTGGCGTGGATGAGGGAACCCACACCACCCACCTGTCGGTACTCGACAGCGAGGGCAACCGGGTCGCCGCCACGCTCAGCATCAACCTGCCATTTGGCAGCGGTTTTGTGGCCCCCGGCACCGGCGTCCTGCTCAACAACGAAATGGATGATTTCTCCGCCAAGCCCGGCAGCCCCAATGCCTACGGTCTGGTCGGCAGCGAGGCCAATGCCATCGCGCCCGGCAAACGCCCGCTGTCCTCCATGACGCCCACCTTTGTGGAGTTCGACGATCGCATTGCCATCCTCGGCACCCCCGGTGGCAGCCGCATTATTTCCATGGTCATGCTCGGTGTGCTGGAAGCGGCCAATAACCAGCCCGTCGAAGATTGGGTGGGCAGGGTGCGGTATCACCACCAGTACCTGCCCGATGAAGTTCAGGCAGAACCCGCGTTTGTCGGCAGCGAGGAAGCCAAACAGCTGATGCTGCTGGGCCACAAGGTCGTCTCTACCGGCCGGGATTATGGCGATATGCATGCCATCCTGTGGCGAACCGACAGCAACGAACTGACCGCGGCAAGCGATCCCCGCGGGATTGGCCAGGCGACCGTACGGGCGCCGGCCAGCGCCCCGGCACCCTCTGACGACACCCACAAGGAAGGCAGCGCACCGTGAAGCCGGTGATTCACATCAGCGTGTCGATCCAGTGCTCCGCACAGCAGGTGTACGACTTTGCCTCAAACCCGGCAAATCTGCCGCTCTGGGCAGCCGGCCTTACCCAGGCGGAACTGGTGCAGGACGGCGACACCTGGATTGCCCAGGCCCCCTTCGGCCGGGCACGAATCCGCTTCGCTGAGCGCAATGCCTATGGGGTGATGGATCACGCAGTAGAAATGGACGACGGGCAGGTGGTGTACAACCCCCTGCGCGTGGTGCCCAATGGCGACGGCAGCGAATGCACCTTTACCCTGTTTCGCCGTGACGACATGGACGATCAGCAGTTCCAGGCAGATCACGACGCGGTGGTTGCAGACCTGCAAACCCTGAAGCGTCACCTCGAAAGCCGGTACTGAGAACAGGGCGACCACGGCCCATGATTTCAGTCTACGCCCCATAAACACTTTCGGCTCTGTCGCCATGAGTACAACACTGACAACGGTCACTGTTTCGCGTTAGCGTTTGCAGCAGAACACCTTGCCGCTTTCACCCATCCGGCCCCATGGACAGGAGCAGTTATGACTTGCTTTACCGGCACACACCTACCGCTGATCCAGGCGCCCATGGCCGGCGTGCAAGACTGGCGCCTGGCCGCCGCCGTCAGTGAGGCTGGCGGCCTGGGCTCCTTGCCCGCAGGCATGCTGACCGCCTCACAATTGGAAGAACAACTCACTGCGCTGACCCAAGCCACCCGGCAGCCCTGGAACGTAAACTTCTTCTGTCATACGCCCCCGGCCAGCGATCCGCAGGGGGAACAGCGCTGGGCCCACGCACTACGCCCGCTTTATGACACCTTTGGTGCCGACCCGTCAGCCATTCCTGACGGCCCTTCACGCCACCCCTTCGACGCAGATGCGGCCTGGCTGGTAGAACAGTTTCGCCCGGCGATGGTGAGCTTCCACTACGGCTTGCCCGACAACGCCCTGCTGGAGCAGGTAAAGGCCTGCGGTGCGCAAGTCATCTCCAGCGCGACCACAGTGGAAGAAGCGCTATGGCTACAGCATCACGGCGCCGATGCGATCATTGCCCAGGGGCTTGAAGCAGGCGGTCACCGCGGTCATTTTCTCAGTGACGACCTGACACGGCAGCAAGGCACACTGGCGTTGGTTCCACAGGTGCGCGAGGCCGTGACGGTCCCGGTCATTGCCGCAGGGGGGATTGCCACCCCGCAAGGGGTCAGTGCGGCGTTTAGTCTTGGCGCCGATGCCGTTCAGGTGGGTACCGCCTATCTGCTGTGCCCGGAAGCCACCACCAAACCGGTTCACCGCGCCTGGCTGCAAAGTGATCGAGCCAGGCATACCGCACTGACCACCGCGTTTTCCGGTCGCCCAGCGCGCGGTATGGTGAATCGTTTGATGGAAGAGCTTGGCCATTTCCCGCCACAGGCGCCCGTTTTTCCGCTGGCAGGCAATGCCATCGGGCCCCTGCGGGCTGCGGCAGAAGCCGCTGGCAGTGGCGATTGCTCCCCGTTATGGGCCGGGCAGTCCGCCAGCTTGTGCCGTGAAGAAAGCGCTGCCGTTATTACCCGTTGGCTGGCCAACGGATGTCCAACCTGAACATCGCCCCGAACACCGACACACTGCTATGGCCCGAACTAACCTTGCGACCGTATGGCCAGCGTTCAGAATCAACAGCCTGTATAGGGCCCGGTTCGGGCCAGAGCTAATGTGGAGCCAGCATGCAACGTATCGAGATTTCCAAAACCTTCCCCTTTTCCGTGGACAAGCTGTTCAACTTTCTCAGCGACCACGAAAACCTGGAGCTGATTTTCGCCCCGGCCAAGATTCAGCGTATCAAGGAGGGCAAGGACAGCCCCAACGGAGTGGGCTCCACCCGTAACATGAAAATCCTGATCGCTCCGGCCTTCCACGAAACCGTTACCCGGGTCGTGCCCAACGAACTGATCGAGTACACGATCACCAAAGGCAGTCCGCTGAAGAATCACAAGGGTGTGATGCGTTTTTCCGACACCGGTACGGGCGGCAGCCGACTGGATTACACCATCGAGTTTGAAGGCAAACTGCCGCTGATCGGCCCCATCATCAAGGCAGGTCTGGACCAGGGCATCCGTCGCGGTCTCAATAAACTGAAGTTGTAATTCACCCTTCAGTCCCGAGCAGTTAGCGCCCTGCCTGTCAGGGCGCCCCCTCTCAACGATCCCCGCCCGACAGCAACGATTCCAGCTCTTCGCGACCCTTGCGGTTGGTCTCGACCAGCATGTCCATGTCCCCCCGATATTCGATCTGTTCTCGCAACAGCCGCTCATCAAGATCCTTGAAGCTGCGCACCAGATCCAGGGCGGTAGACTCTGGCACCCCCAACTGCATCAAGGTAACCCTGGCCGACAACAGAGCCGACTCAAACGTTTCACGAATCACCTGGTCTACACCCAATTCATGGAGACGGTAGGCGTGATAACGGTCCCGTGCGCGCGCGACGATGGTCACCGCAGGGAAATGCTGTCGCACCAGTTCCACGGCTTTCAATGAGTCCTCCACATCGTCCACCGCCAGCACCAGTACCCGGGCGTGGTCGAGCCCGGCATTACGCAACAGGTCCAGCCGGGTGACATCACCGAAATACACCTCATTGCCATAGCGCCGCAACAGGTCAATCTCGTCCGGGTCCGAGTCCAGCGCGGTAAACGGGATATTGCGCCCCACCAAGATTCGCGCGGTGATCTGGCCGAAACGGCCCAGCCCAGCACCACCATCAAGGCGCTGGCACTCATCAGCTCCGGGTTGCGCAAGCGGGCCAGCTTTCCCAGCCACGGGTTCAGCACATAACGTCCCGCCAGCACCATTGCAATCAGGGCCGCCAGCCCGGCCAGTAATTGTGGGCTGTCGTCACCGGCCTGGGTGCCCGCCAGCACCGGCAGCAGTAGCAGAATTGGGATGACGGCCAAGTCCTGGAACAACAGAATCGAAAACGCCGACCGCCCCTGGGGGGTGCCAAGCTGATTGGTTTCCACCAGCATCTGAACCACAAAGGCCGTGGATGACAGCGCCAGCGTCGCGCCAATGGCAAGACTCTGAGGAGCACCGAACCCGAACAGCATAAAGGCCCCTGCCAGCAACAGCGCACTCAGCACCATCTGCGTCGCTCCGAGCCCCACTAACCTGTGTCGTTGTGCCCACAGCTGTTGCGGCGCCAATTCCAGCCCCACCACAAACAGCATCAACACCACGCCCAGCTCAGCAAAGTGCAGGACATCCGTCCCCCCCCCACTCACCAACCCCAATGGCCCACCGCGATCCCTGCCGCCAGATACCCCAGAATGCTGCCAAGACCCAGCCGCTGAAACAGCGGTAGCAGGATGAGGGTGGCGCCCAATAACACCAGTGCCTGCGAGAAAAATCCGTCCACGTTGTTCTCCCGATTATCCAGCTGCTGATGCTACCGGATTTCGCTGTCAGCGGTTGGATTATGCCGACACCGGATTACCCGATTTCTCCGCACCAACCAGAAACACAATGCGCACCATTATTGATCACTAACCCCCCAAGCCTTACCATTCCCGCTCTTTTAATGCCCGCATATGGTGCGCCAATGAGCGAACAGACAGATCAGGTCCGCCAGCAGCTGGTTGGCGGGCTGCTGAGGCAGCTGCACCTTGAAGTGCTAAGTCAGCGCTTCAATCCACGACTGGTGCTGGCGGCCTTCAACCTGGTCAACGGCGGACTCAGCATTGCCCTGATCGCCATGGTCGCGCTGGTGACGCAGCAGGCTTTTATCTTTCCCTCCCTCGGCGCCACCGCCTTTCTGCTGTTTCATGTGCCCACCGCTGATGCGGCATCGCCGCGCAATGTATTGTGCGGACACATTATCGGTGCACTGTGTGGCTGGGCCTCCCTCTGGCTGTTCGGTCTGCACGATGCCCCTGCCGCCTTTATTACCGGCGTAGAATGGTCCCGGGTCGCCGCCGCAGGACTATCGCTCGGGCTCACCAGTGCGCTGATGATTCTCTTTCGAGTGGCACACCCGCCTGCCGGCGCCACGGCCCTGATCGTCTCGCTGGGTTTGATGCACGAATTACAGCAACTGCCGATCCTGGTCAGTGCCGTGGCCCTGCTGGTCGCGCAGGCATTCGTTATCAACCGCCTGGCCGGTATTCCCTATCCTGTGTGGGGCGGCAAGCCCTGACACCTTACATTTGTAATGAGAATGATTGGCATCTGTGCTAGGCTCCGCGTCACCCAGACAGGCTTTATCGCGGACTTTCCAGGTAATTTCTCATGCGCTCGCTGCTCGTTGTCCTTCATCGCTGGTTCGGCCTCTTCATTGCCGTCTTCCTGATCATTGCCGGGCTTACCGGCGCAATCATTTCCTGGGACCACGAACTGGACGAATGGCTTAATCCTCACCTGTTCGAGAGCCAGAGCGAAGGCGAACCGCTGCCCATGCTGGAGCTGGTCAAGATCGTGGAAGCGGACGACCCCCGTGTCCGGGTCAGTTTCTTCCCGCTGGCCGCCGAGCCCGGCCACAACGCAGAGATCTGGGTGGATGCCCTGAAAAACCCGGACACCGGCAAGCGCTATGAACTGGACTACAACCACGCCTTTGTGGATCCGGTCACCGGCGAGATCGTCGGCAAGCGCGAGTGGGGCAAGATTTCCCTGCATCCGGAACACCTGATGTCATTCCTCTACAAACTCCATTATTCCCTGCACATTCCGGAATGGCGGGGCATTGATGAGTGGGGCGTGTGGTTGATGGGGGGTGTCGCGCTGGTCTGGTTGTTCGATACCTTTATTGCCATGGCCCTGACTCTGCCGCGCCGTCGACGCACCGCCAACGCCGGCGGCAAAAGCTGGATGCAGCGCTGGAAACCGGCCTGGATGATTCGCCGCGGGGCCGGGCCCTACAAACTGAATTTCGATCTGCACCGGGCCGTGGGCCTGTGGGTATTCGGGCTGTTGCTGCTGCTGGCCTTTACCTCGTTCTCGCTGAACCTGTACCGGGAAGTCTTCTACCCGATCATGTCCACGATTTCCGAAACCACCCCGGGCCCCTTCATGAAACGCGCCCCCACGGCCCTGCATGACCCGGTGGAGCCAGAGGTATCCTGGCCGCAACTGTTTGAACAGGCCCGCGCAGAAGCCGATAACCGTGGCTGGGACGAGCCCATTGGCGATACGTTCTATAGCGACAACTTCGCCATCTTTGGGGTGCGTTTTTACTTCCCCGGGGAAGACCACGACAGCGGTGGCATGAAAGTGAAAAGCCTGTACTACGACGGCAACACCGCTGAGCTGCTGGGTGACGAAGTCCCCTGGACCGGCACCGCCGCCGACGTCTTCAACCAGCTGCAGTTCCCGCTGCACTCCGGCCGTATCGCCGGCCTGCCCGGTCGTATCATCATTTCCATCATGGGCATCGCTGTCGCGATGCTGTCGATCACCGGGCTGGTGATCTGGTGGAAGAAACGCAAGGCGAGAGTGACAAGCAAGCGCAAGAAGCAAGCCGCTGCGCTGGCCGCGAATCCGGCATCCTGATAATCGCGTCGCCGTCCCTTTGCAGGAGCTATGCTCCTACATAAAAACAAAAACCCCCGCAGTGCGGGGGTTTTTGTTTTACCACTGGATCGGCGCGTCAGACGATCCCGGGGTGGCAGGCTGGCCGGCGGGTTGGGCCGCCGGGTTATTGGCCTGCTTGTCCGGGCGCACCCGGTCACCCACCTTGAGCGGGCTGCTGGCATCACCTTCGATCACGGCAATCCCATAATCCGGACGGATTTCACTCACTTTGAGTGTGGCCAGTGCAGCGCCTTCCATCTTGATGGTCATGCCGGTGTCCGGATCTTTCATTTCTCCGGCAGGCCGATACACCTTCATCAGCGCATCCTGCTCCAGGCGCCCTTCACCCTGGGTGAGGAAGACCGTGCTGCCGTCTACCTTGATCACCTGAACCGGGTAGAGCACGTCCGTGGCATCCCCGGCGATGGCCCGGGCAATTTCCGGGTACATCACATCGGCAAGGCGCTCAGGATGATTACGGTCATCAATGTTCAACTGGCGGGCCACTTCGCGAATTTCCGCTTCAGACTTGTCCCACACATACAGGTCACTCCACAGTATTTCTGTCGTCGTGGTATCGATCAGACGATAACGCACCCGTACATAGGGCTCATAACCGCCCATCTTGGCACCGTAGAATTCCCGCTCGCTGTCACCAATCTGGAAATCTTCAATGGTCCCTACCAGCAACAGGTCTGCCCCTTTGCGCTGGCCCAGGCGAGCCATTTCTTCCGGGGCAATGCTACCGGACGCCACCACACCCAGCTCCTTGTCGACATCAGACAAGTAGGCTCGGTCCAGCACCCGGAAACGGCCTGATTGAGTGAAGGCCATGGACAGGTTTTCCGCCAGATCCCGCTGTACTTCCGAGGCGGAAACCTTGACGTCGCCCAGGTCATAACTGGCGGCACGGGTATCAAAGGTCGCAATGGCAATACCGGGAAGATGAGAGCGGTCCGGCCCAATGGACTTGGGACGCAAGATATCGGCCTGGATATCCGCCTGCCACATGCCGTCGTCCACCTGCTTCACAGACTGCACCTGATAGGTCTTGATGTTGCCCATGGTCGGCAGTTGGGGCTCTGGCACCGAGGTTTCCTTACCCATCCAGGTGGACACATCCCCTTGCTGCTGAATCACCCACTCGTACACATCCGTACGGAAGTTGGGATCCACCGCCAGGGTCACACCGCCTCCCTGACGCACCGCCGCCACCAGCGCATTGGTCATGGCCTGCTCGGGGTTGTCGCCAAACCCGCGGGCCGTGACGGACACCGTTTCGGTCAGCGCATGGCTTGCCGTTGAGCACATCGCCAGCAAGAGAAACAGTGGAGCAAATAGACGTTTGAACATGTGACCTCCTTGTTCTGACGGGCGATATTCGCACCGCGGGATACCAAAGAGACCACAGAGCTCACCGTATAGTTTCCCGGTAGGCTCCGCGGGCTCTAGCAACCAGGCGTTAGCCCGCTACTTACATTCCGAACAGACTTTTCTTCTGGGTCTTGCGGATTTCTTTCTCGTTCGCCCACTCGATGATGCCGGTCTGGATGTTCATCAGCTTGAGGGTGAACTTGTAGTACACATCCTTGGTGCTGCCTTCACGCTTCACAATGGAAGAGAAGTTACCGTACATCATGAACTCGGCACCGATCTGACGACCCATCTGCGCAGCGGTGTTTGGATCCACCAGGCCGGATTCGCTCTGGTAGTCCAGCTGCTCACGCACGCTTTCCACCTTGGTCATGTCCACGAAACGGAACTTGCCCGAGTTAAGCAGTTTGGACTGGATGGTGTCGGTGATGGACTCAGTGTCGATGTGTTCGGTGGTCTTGTTCTTGATGCTGTCCACAAACACAACCGGACGACGGCTCTGGGTCAGCTGTACGATGGGCGGGAACACCAGCATGTCATCGACCATCTTGCTGGCAATCATCTGCAGGTCCGTTGAACCGAAATCGGTATTCACGGTTTCACGGGCCTGGGCATCGCCGTAGTCCACGGTGGAACAGCCGGACAGCGCCACAGCGGCACCCAGCATGATCATGGTTAGTACACGTCGCATTCTTGTCTCCTTGTTCCTTTTAGTCTCTCAAACGCGAGAGGTTATTCCTGTACCCAGATTTCAAAGCGCACGGCCGACGGGTTCGGGGCGATGGCCTTGATATTGTTCTGGCTGCGACCGGCCATCACCACCTGCCGCCAGGGTTGCGCTTCCGGCTGCAGTTCAAAGCCGTCGGCGTCAAAAAACTTCACCTTGTACTGAAAATCGAGCTGGAATTTCCAGTCGTTTTCCAGCGTGGCCTGCATGTAGAGCAGGTCTCCCACCTTTTTCTGCTTCAGGTCAGGCACGGAAATACGGCTGGAAAGCAGGCTGTTATTGGAATAGACCCTGGTAACCGTCTCTCCGTTCTCATCCACTTCCAGCTGCCCCATGTTGCTGGCCGAACAGGCCGTAAGAAGCAGCGCTACCAGCAGCGCCATCAATGGGCGGAATATCGTCATAAGGGTCCCTCCTGAACGGGTAACACGCGAGTTATCAAGCGGCCGGGAATGGCCACGGCATGGATCACGGTGAGGCCCCGGTCTACTACCGGTACTGTCAACGTAGCATTGCCCTGAGGGGTGCTCAACAACAAGGTGTGTTCACCGGGTTCCAGGGTAAAACGGGTGGCCTGGGCATAGGCGGGCAACGTCAGCCAGCTGCGCTGGTCGGCCTGCTCACTGACCAGGTTATAGATCTGGGTGCTCAGAGAGCCTATCAGACCGAAATTGTCGTTGGCCTGCTTCTGCACATTGTATTTGGCAGTGGCTCGCAGCGTCTGGCGTACCAGCATGCCGGGCATGCGTTCCTTCAGGTCCTTGGCTGCCAGGGCGCCCACATCCGCCAGCACCTGGGTTTCTCCCAACGGCTGGCTGGCACTGTCCAGCACCCGCAGGGTATTGGGCATGGGTTTGTCAGCCAGAGCATAGGTGGGGAAGGCGACGGAGAACAGACCATGCACGGTGGGGATTGGCAGACTGAACTCCTGACGGGGCTGGACGAAACCCTGCTCATAGATGACCGCGACCATGCCACCGTCGACCTTGCGGCGTTTCATTCGGTTGGAAACGCGCTCCACATCTTCCTTGAGCATGGTCGAGGAGGAGTGGATCTCCAAGGCTTTCTTGTAATCCACCAGGGCGTCGTTGTATTCGCCGTGAGCTTCCCAGAACAGGGCGGAAAGATAAAAGGTCCAGGCATTCTGGAAGCTGGCCTTTACATCGCCGGCCACCGCATTGAGCCCTTCGAAATAGCCATCAAACTGATTCAGATCGATGCTGTTTTCGTCAGCGTCTTCTTCCGCCTTGGCGATTTCCTTGTCGCGCTTGTTGGCGGCCACCTGCTGCTCAAGTGCCGCGGCGCGCAGTTCCACCGAGGTACCGGTGGCATCGCCGGCCGCCCAATAGTTGAGCGCCTGATATGCCCGAGTGAAGATCCGCTCGTAATCAGGTGCCACATAAGGGCGGGCATTGTCATTGGTTAGCATGGCCGTGCCGGTCGCCGCGAGGGAAGACACCTGGATTTTGGCGCTGGCATCTTCCTTGTCGTATTCCGCCACCGCACTGGCAAAGGCGTTGCGACTGGCCTCAGGCTGATCGGTCAGCTGGCTGACACGACCCAGTTCCTGAAAATACAGTACACCATCCCCCCCGGCGGTGGACTGTTCCAGTTTGCCCAGTACTGCCGGGTTGGGCGTCTCGCTGGCCAGCGAGGTTTTCCATTTTTGTGCCTGGCTGGGATACGACACGAACAACGAGTTGGTCGCACATCCCGACAGTGCTGCTAGCAGCACCAGCGCCAGCCATCCCTTGGCTAGACTCATCATTTCCCGGTTGGTCCCCAAAATGTAAAAAGCCGAAGCAGGCAAGGTAGCCCGACTTCGGCTTTTTGTCGAGCAGGTCACACTCCACCCGCCCGATTACTGGCACTTCCTGTCAATCAGAACAGCACGCGGGTACGGATAGTGCCCTCGATAGTGCGCAGTTTGTCCAGCGCCAGCTGGCTGTACTCTTTATTGACGTCGATCACCACATAACCAATGTCTTCATTGGTCTGCAGGTACTGACCACAGATGTTGATGCCATTCTCGGAGAAAATGGTGTTGATCTGGGTGAGTACGCCGGGCACGTTCTTGTGAATGTGCAGCAGGCGGTGCATGTCCGGGTGGGCCGGCAGGGCCACTTCCGGGAAGTTCACCGCACCCAGGGTGGCGCCGTTATCGGAGTAACGGGCCAGCTTTTCGGACACCTCGGTGCCGATGTTGACCTGGGCTTCCTGGGTCGAGCCACCGATATGCGGGGTCAGGATCACATTGTCGAATTCGCGCAGCGGGCTGACGAACTCGTCATCATTACCTTTCGGCTCTTCCGGGAACACGTCGATGGCGGCACCCAGCAGATGGCCGTCCTTCAGCGCTGCCGCCAGGGCATCAATGTCCACCACCTTGCCGCGAGCGTAGTTGATCAGGTAGCCCTTGGGTTTCATGGCGCGAATCTGCTCTTCCTTGATCATCCAGCGGGTGTCAGCAGTATCCGGCACATGCAGGCTGACCACGTCAGACTGACCCAGCAGGTCGTTCAGGTTGCTGACCTGCTCGGCATTACCCAGCGGCAACTTGGGAATCACGTCGTAGAACTTCACCTTCATCCCCATGGATTCAGCCAGCACCGACACCTGCGCGCCGATATTGCCGTAACCCACGATACCCAGGGTCTTGCCACGAATTTCGTAGCTGTCCTTGGCCGACTTGAGCCAGCCGCCACGGTGGGCAGAGGCGTTCTTCTCGGGAATGCCACGCATCAGGTTGATAGTGTGGGCAATCACCAGCTCGGCCACGGAGCGGGTGTTGGAGTAGGGGGCATTGAACACCGGAATACCGCGCTTCAGGGCCGCCTTCAGGTCCACCTGGTTGGTACCGATACAGAAGCAGCCGACACCAATCAGTTTCTCCGCCGCAGCAAACACCTCTTCGGTGAGCTGGGTGCGGGAGCGGATACCAATAAAATGGGCATCCTGGATCTTGTCCGTCAGATCGCTGCCAGTCAGGGCGGTGGGCAGCAGTTCCACGTTGGTGTAGCCGTGTGCCTTCAGGTTTTCCACGGCATTTTCGTGGATGCCCTCGAGCAGGAGAACGCGGATCTTGTCCTTCTCAAGAGAAGTATCGGCCATGATTGAAGTCTCGGTAGCCTGTGAAATGGGCGCGTATGTTAACATAGCGCGCTCAAATTGAGAGCAACCCGGCAGTCGGATTGCTCAAGTTGTCGTGAGAACGCCTCAAGATCGTGCGTTTTACCCCGCTCAGGAGACCCTTGATGACCGCCCTTGCCCATGCCGCGCTGGAGCAACTGACTGATTTGCTTGGCAAACGCCTGCTCACCGATCCGGACAGCGCCGAGCGCTACGGGGTCGACTGGACCAAGGTGTGGGCCCCGGCCCCCTGTGCCATCGCGCTGCCGGAGACCATCGAGGAAGTGCAGCAGATCGTGGAAATCGCCAACGAGCACGGCCTGCACCTGGTGCCGTCCGGTGGCCGCACCGGCCTGTCTGCCGGGGCCGTGGCGGCCAACAATGAGCTGGTGGTGGCCTTCGATCGCATGAACAAGGTGCTGGATTTCAACGAATTCGACCGCGCTGTCACCGTGCAGCCCGGCGTGGTCACCCAGCAGCTGCAGGAATTCGCTGAAGAAAAAGGCCTGTTCTACCCGGTGGATTTCGCCTCCGCCGGCTCCAGCCAGATCGGTGGCAACATCGGCACCAACGCCGGCGGCATCAAGGTGATCCGCTACGGCATGACCCGCGACTGGATCACCGGCCTGAAAGTCATCACCGGCAAGGGTGAACTGCTGGAACTGAACAAGGGGCTGATCAAGAACGCCACCGGCTACGACTTCCGTCACCTGTTTATCGGCTCTGAAGGCACCCTGGGCCTGGTGGTGGAAGCCACCGTCAAACTCACTCGCCAGCCGAAAGACCTGACCGCCCTGGTACTGGGCGCGCCGGGCTTCCGCGAAGTGATGAGCATCCTGCATGCGTTCCAGCAGGACATCGACCTGACCGCCTTCGAATTCTTCTCCGACAAGGCCATGGCCCACGTACTGGCCCACGGCGTGCCGAAACCCTTCGACACCGAGTGCCCTTTCTACTGCCTGCTGGAATTCGAACAGCTCTCCGAGCAGGTGGGCGAGCAGGCCATGGCCATCTTCGAGAAATGCGTGGAAGAAGGCTGGGTACTGGACGGCGTCATGAGCCAGTCCCTGCAACAGCTCGATCAGCTGTGGCAGCTGCGTGAGCGCATCTCCGAATCCATCGCCCCGCACACTCCGTACAAGAACGACATCTCCGTGAGCATCGCCAAGGTGCCGGACTTCGTGGAAGACGTGGACACCGTGGTGCAGGACGCCTACCCGGATTTCGAAATCGTCTGGTTCGGCCACATCGGCGACGGCAACATGCACCTCAACATCCTCAAGCCGGCGGACCTGGCCAAAGAAGACTTCTTCGCCAAGTGCAACAACGTCTCCAAGTGGGTGTTCGAGATCGTGGAGAAGTACAACGGCTCCATCTCGGCCGAGCACGGCGTGGGCATGACCAAGAAACCCTACCTGGAATACTCCCGCAGCCCGGAAGAAATCGCCTGCATGAAAGCCGTCAAGCAGGTGTTCGATCCCAACAACATCATGAACCCCGGGAAGCTGTTTGATGTTTGATGATGCCATCACCCTGAACCGCGACGACGATGGCTACGTGCACCGCTGGATCGACGGCTCCCCCATTGATATCCCGGTAGGCAAGGTCGTGTGCGTGGGTCGAAACTACGTCGACCACGCCCGCGAGCTGGGCAACGAGGTACCGGAATCCCCAATCCTGTTCATGAAGCCGGCCACTGCCCTGGCCAGCCTGCATGAACCGGTGGTAATCCCGACAGGGCAGGGGCCGGTGCATCATGAAGTGGAAATGGTGGTGCTGATCGGCAAACGCATCCGCAAGGAAACCGATCTGGAGAACATTCGCTTCAGCATCGCCGCCTACGGCGTCGGTCTGGATCTGACCCTGCGGGCACTGCAAAACCAGCTAAAGGAAAAAGGGCTCCCCTGGGAACGGGCCAAGGCCTTCGACGGCGCCGCCCCGGTATCCGGCTTTATCGATGCCCGCGGCATCTCCGTGCGCCAGAACCTGGATGTGACCCTGGAGATCAACGAGGAAGTGAAACAACACGGCCACACCGGCCTGATGCTGTTTCCCACCTTCGAACTGCTGGCCGAAATCAGCCAGACCTTCACTCTGGAACCCGGCGACGTGGTCTTCACCGGCACCCCCGCCGGCGTCGGCCCGCTGAACAGCGGCGACAAGTTCACTGCTCGACTGGGCAACATCATTCAGGTGTTCGGCACCGTCACCTGAGCGTAGGAGCGTCGCTTGCGGCGCGATTCCACGACCAGGATCAAAAGCGTTCTCACCACAGAGGGCAAAGAGGTCACCGAGAAAACAGGTTTTCACTCTGTGTGCTCTGTGACCTCTGTGCTAAATATCGTTTTTCAGATTTGGGTATCGCGCCGCGAGCGACGCTCCTACGGAAAGGGGGAGGCTTGAATCGGGCTTTTCCCGGAAATCCGTGATGAACCCAATATAAACCCCCTGAAAGCACTCAAGGCAGCCAAGCCTGCACTACGCAAGCAACAACATAGCGCGTATTACGTCCTCCACCCGGCAATTTCTCAAGGCATCCTTTTTCCAACAAATCCGCCAGATCCCGGGTCGCGGTTGCCTTGCTGACTTTGGCCAGAGACTGGTATTTGCGCGCGTTGATACCGTGCTCAAATTCTTCGCCTGCAGTATCCAGTAACCGGTTAAGCACCTTGATCTGGCGCTCGCTCAAGACGGTGGTGGCATGGCGCTGCCAGAAGCGGGTTTTATCCAGCACCCAGTCGATGCTTGCCAATGCATCTTGCAAGGCCGCTTCCAGTGTTTCCAGAAACCAGACCAGCCAGCCGGTGATATCCAGCTCACCTTTCTGGGTTTGCTCAAGGTGATCATAGTAGGCGCTGCGCCTTGCCATGATGGCGGCGCTGAGGGAATAGAAACGCACAGACTGACGTTCTGCCTGTGCAAGAGCCCGGTCGGTTACCGCGCGGGCCAGTCGCCCGTTGCCGTCGTCAAAGGGATGCAGGGTAACCAACCACAAGTGCGCCACGCCTGCTCGCGTTAACGCATCCATCTCAACCGGCGGCTGATTGAACCAGTCCACAAACGCTGCCAGCTCTTTCTCCAGCCTGTCGCGAGGCGGGGCTTCGAAGTGCACCTTACGCCCTGAGACCACTTGCATGGGCTGTTCACCACGCAAGCTGCCGATATTGATGTTAGCCAGCGACACTGCGCCTTCGGGGAACAGCATGGCTTGCCAATGGCAGAGCTGTTCGAGCGACAAGGCGGTATCCGGCTGACGGGTGGCTTCCAGCAGCAATGCCACCAGCGAATCCGAAACCGGAGTAGCGCGGTTCACCACGCCAGCCTGCTCCAGGCCCAACTGCCGGGCCACCGAAGAACGCACGGAGCCCACGTCCAGATGCTCGCCTTCGATTTCACTGGTGCGGATGGCATTCTGAATCAGGGCGTCCATCTCCACCTCCAGATCTGCCTGTTCTGGAGTAGCTTCAGCCCGACCCAGTAACCGCCCCTGCAGCAGGCGAATATTGTCGAGCCAGGGCTTTAGCTTGCTCGCATCCCAGCGGAAATGGGGCCAATCCGGTTGTTCCCAGATATACATGAGCCGAATAACCTGCTTTTTTGGATCATATTGTGAGCCGATTATGCATCAGATTCGGCTCATTAACCAACCCTGGCTCTGGATTTCGGCAACCTCGGTCTCTACCCCGTTGCCCCCCCCTACAGCAGGTAACCCGCCTTTCCATTCAACTGACCTGCGTCAGAAACCCCACGCGCTGTCAGATTTCTCTGGCTCTTCCCAGCTCACACCATTGTCGCGAAGATAGCGAAGCAGGGGCCCATAACCCTTGCTGGTGGCGGTCTTGATGGCATAGTTCGCCCAGGTGTCCAGGTCGGCCCCGGCCTCGTGCAGCAGCTTGACCATGTGCGTGTAGCCCATGTCGGCCGCGTAGGGCAGTGCTGAATTCAATGCCTTTAGTGGCGGATTTTCGGTTTTCAGGTGCTGCTCCAATGCCGCCGCGTAACCGCTTTCACAGAGCTGTCGCAAGGTCAGCGAGCCCGCTGAAAACTGTTCCCGTTTCACCTCTTCATAAAAGGGCAGAACATCAAACCGGAAACGGGGCGGGTGGCCGTACAAGGCGACAAAATGACGGATGAAGGTCAGCAAGCCTCGTCGATGGTTGGCGTAGCGCTTTAACAGCGACACGGCATCCTGTGTTCTGCCGGTGACCAGGGCCCGCAAGAGGTAAGGCTCGCTTTCTATCGCCACCGCCAGTCGATCATCGAGCAGGGCAGCGATGGCGGCCTGTTCACCCTGGGCTTCACGAAGGTAGCGAAACTGTCGCTCTGTGAAACCCAGCATCACGCCGGGCGCCAAAAACGGTTTCCACTCTGCGCCAGCAATAAAATGGTAGCGAGCCACCGCTTGCTGCACGCTTGGGGGCTGCGGAGCAAAGCTTTCGTCAAACAATGACAACAGAGTCGATTGCGGATCACGGCCCCGCTGTTTTTCCTGGTAATCGCTGCCGGCACGAAACAGCTCATTGTCATACAGGGCGCACAGCTCTTGCTCCGCCAGCAAACCGCTTTTGACATAACTGCGCAGCAAAGCCACCGGGACTTTGTCCATGACGTCGACAATGCCTTGTGGCTTTAACCGGAAGGCTGCCAGACAGTCACGATCCAAAGAGGCCTGCAACCCCTGCACCAGCACCGCAATAAAATCATTCGGCGAGCCAATCAGCGCGCCATGCAGCTGCTGGATAAACTCGGATGCCGCCAGTCGCATCAGGTCATCCCGCTCCGACAAAGTCCAGCTCTCGACAATCTCCGCGTCGGACAACAGCACATACTCCAGCGTGCTGAAACTGGATGCCCCGTCATGGTGACCCTCTTCATGAACATGCGCGATCTGACTATCGTCATACGACACGCGATGCAGATAACGGTGCGTCGGCTTGAGAAAGCCCGCGATATAACTGGCTCGGGTGGCCAGAATGCCGGATTGGCTGGCCAGGTCACCGAACAAGTCGCTGCTATGGGAAGGCGATTCTGTACAGAGGGTCTCGCAATCTGAAAGGTGATACGCCGAATACTGGCCCATGCTGATTCCATTTTTCTGCCGCAGTGAATCCGGTTAGATGGACAGCCATCGCATTTTCACCGGTGCCGTTCATCTTCCCGTTAAGGAGATAACAGCGTCAATGCGCAGAGGGAAACCGCAGTGCTCCTGCGGGCGCTAGGGTGTTGCGCGCCGTGGCAGACAGACATCCACTGCGATCATCACCAGCATGGCCAGTGCCGACAGAGGGAACATCAACGCCACCAGCAACATGACAGTCCCCACCGCAAGGGCGGGCTTTGGGGGCGCCGAGGGTGCAGCACGGCGAGTTTGGCGTTTCCACCAGAGCATGCCTCCAGTGACAATCAATGCCAGAATCAGGCACACAAACAGCAGGTTCAGCCACCAGTTCCACGGCCCCAGATCACCCTGATGAAAAGGAATCGACGCGGCCATGGCCTTGCCCATGGCGGGGTAATCGGCAAAGCGGATCTGTTTCAGTATTTCACCATTACCCGGATTCAGGTGCAGGATGCGCTCGTCCAACGGGTTGTTGATATCGCCGGCAATGGTGGTGGCCGACAGGGTCCAGACGCCGCGTTCGCCCTGTGGCCCACCCTGTGGAAAGTGCACGCGAAAGTGTTCGAAGCCCTGCTCACCGGCCCGCTTGACCACCGCATCCAGATCCAGCGGCGAAGGGCCTGATGATCCTTGCGGCAGGGGCGTCTGCTCCACGGCCCAGGGCACCCGATGCAGACCGTGCTCGTTCATGCTGGCGTGATCCATCGCCGGCGCTGGCTGACTTTCCGGCAGCTCAAAGCGCGTGCCAGGCAGGGAGCCCCAGGGCTGCACCAGCTTGCCACCCCAGATGCTGGTCCAGGCCATGCCGGAGATCAGAAAGAACAGCAGTGGCACCGCTATCAGCCAGCCAAGACTCAGGTGCCAGCGCCGCCAGGCAGCACGATTGGCCAGCGTGCGGGTGGGGATGAGTGCCCGCCAACCCTTGTTCGGCCAGGCTAGATACAGGCCAGTGACGATCATCAATACCGCCAGGCCAGCGGCCATTTCAATCAACAGCTCGCCGGTACGGCCAAGATAGAGCGTGCCATGCCACTGCTTCACCATGGCGTAGACACTATCCGCCGGGTCCATGCTACCCAGCAATTCCCCGGTGTAGGGATTCAGGTGCGCCACGGTACTCGGTGCACCATGCCCACCATGACCTCCGCCATGACCGCTCTGTAACGAGAAACGCGCGGCCTGATCCGGTTGTTGTGGTGGCAGATAGAGCTTCACCATGGCATGGGGGTATGCCTCGCGCACTGTTTGCAGCAGTACCGACGCGGGCACCAGGTTTTCCCCGGGCTCCACCACCAACAGCTTCTGGTTCAGGGCGTTATCCAGAGGCTTGCTCAACAGCATCAATGCACCACTGCCCGCCAGCATGAACAGGAAAGGAATCACCAGCATCCCGATCAGGAAATGCCAGCGCCACACAGCCGCATGGAAGCGGCCGGGGCGGGTTGAAGAGGGCGCAGAGGCGGTCATGGTGATCCGTTCCTGATGAGTACTAGAAGTCGAAGCGCACGCCGGCGTAGAACGAGCGCGGCTCGCCCGCCTGCAGAATCGCGGCAGTACCCGCTGTCGCCGGATTGCTCAAATCGTTGCGCGCACTCACATTGGCCACATAGGCTTCGTCTGTCAGGTTGCGGCCTTCCAGGTAGACTTCCCAGTTGCCACGGTTCAAGCCCGTGCGCAGGCCCAGTAATTCATAGCCGTCAACGTTGTAGCTGTTAGCAAAATCTGCGTAGCGATCGTCGACAATGTCGAAGGTAGGGCCGGCATAGAAACCGTTGGCATGGCGGTACATTACCTCGCCCTTAATAAAGAATTCAGGGGCTACCGGCAGCTGGTTGTCGCCATAGAGCGGATCATTGTCGAAGGTGAAATCATTCCAGGTCATGCTCAGTAGCGGCGCGATACGGTGGTCGCTGTTGCCCAGCGCAATGCTGGCACCAACCAGGGCTTCCACACCGGCATGGATGGTGTCATCCACATTGGTGGCCAGACTGGTGCCCGTGGCATTGGGGTCATCCAGAGACAGGATTTCGTCTTCGATCTGCGCGTAGTAGACGGTGAATTCCCAGTTCCATTCGCTGGCCTGACCCAATGGCGCAGAGCCACGGGTGCCGACTTCAGCCACCTTGCCCTGCATGGCATCCAGCGCTTCGTCGCTGGCAGAGACGTCATCTTCCAGTTCGTAAAGGGTCGGGGCTTCAAACAACTTGCTGACGCTGGCGAACAGTTCGCTGCGATCTGCCAGCTGGTAAATCACGCCAACGCGAGGGTTGATGGAATCGAAGTCTTCTTCCGGGTTGCGCTCCGCACCACTGGAAACGGTCACGTTGCGCACTTCGCGGTTACCGGTTACTGCCTGGGCCCCATATACCAGCGACCAACGCTCGGCAAAGTGCCAACGATCCATGGCAAACACTTCCAGGTTGTCTGCCTTGTTATCCACCTTGGTAGACAGCGCACCACGAACCCCACCACTATGCTGATAGTTGCCGCCTTTCACGCGGGTTTCGCCATAGTTCAGGCCCAGCAGCAGGTCATGATTGCCCAGTTTTTTGTCGTACCGAATGGTGGTGCCGAAAGTCGTCTGATCATTATCGATCAGCAGGCTGAAGAACGGGTTCTGGACGATCGGGTGATAGAGCGACTGGTCTTCGAATGAAAAGCCCACCACCAGACTGCTGGTGTCACTCAGGTTCCACGCGGTGCGGTTGGCAACACGCCACTTCTCCACATTCTTGAGGAAGTTACCGGTCTCGTTGGCGGCACCAGCCTGGTACGGGTCCGCATCGAACTGGCCCTGAGTCAGGGAGCCCGCCAGTTCCTGGTCATTGTCCACGTAAGTCAGATAGAGGCGGTTCTCAACGCTGTCGCTAATCTGCCAACCGGTATTGGCATAAACACCACTGCGTTGCTGCTCCTGATGGGCTCGAAAGCCGTCGTAGCTGCGTTGCTCCACGGTCACCAACGCATCCAGATTGCCGTGAACTGTACCGCCCGTCACGCTGTTCTGTACCGTGCCATGGCTACCCGCACTAAGGTAGGCCTGGTTATCGGTGGTACGCGCGGTGGGGCTGATAAAATCGATGGCCCCACCCAGGGTGCTGGCGCCATAGGTCATGGCGTTAGCACCACGGGCAATCACCGCATAGCGGGCCGCCAGCGGGTCGATAAAGCTGTTGTGGTTGTTGCCATCCGCCGCCGTCACCGGCAGGCCATCGATCATCAGCTTGACGCCATTGCCATCATAGTTGACCGAATCCAGATTGGAGCCGCGACTGGACAGGAAGGTGCCGTCCCCGGTGCTGCCGTCTGCGGTCCACATGCCCGGCACATACCGCAGCATGTCGCCCAGCGTGGCCACATTGCGCTCTTCCAGATCTTCCGCCTCGACCAGCGTTACCCCACCCGGCGTCAGCGCCAGTTCTCGTTGCAGGCCCGCGCGTTCCTTTTGCGCTTCGGAAACCGGTTGCTCCTGGACCGTGATCGGTGCCAGTTCGTTAGGGGCATTTTCTGCCGCAATGGCCGCAGCGGGCAGAACAATAACGACGCCGCCAAGCGTCACAAGGCGGGCGGTAGATAAACGCATGAGGTCATTCCCCAGAAGTAATCAACAGTGGCGGCGCGCATTCTAGGGGAGGGCAGAGTCGCCGCCCATGTGGCATATCGCCGCACGGCAAGACAGCATGAGGCCCACTGTGTACCCGTTGCATTGTCAGTAGTGACAGGCACACTGTGTTACACGCACCCCAGCTTTTAGCGGCCGCTCACGTCGCCACGCTTCTGGCCAGGTATTTCTTTCAGCACAACGTCATTCGACCGTTGCATGAGGAGTTACCGCGTTATGTCCTCCAATATGGATCTCGCCAACCGTCCAGATTACGACCAGGTAATCCAGGATATCGCCGACTATGTGATCAACTTTGATATTCAGTCCCAAGAGGCCATGGATACCGCCCGTAACTGTCTGATTGACACCCTGGGTTGTGGTTTGCTGGCTTTGCGCTTTCCCGAATGTACCAAGCACCTGGGCCCACTGGTGCAGGGCACCCTGGTCCCCAACGGCGCGCGCGTACCTGGGACGTCGTTCAGTCTCGACCCGGTGAAAGCCGCCTGGGACATCGGCTGCATCATTCGCTGGCTGGATTTCAACGACACCTGGCTGGCTGCGGAGTGGGGCCATCCTTCGGACAATCTGGGCGGCATTCTTGCTGTGGCCGATCACCTGTCCCAGCAGCGGCTGGCCAACGGCCAGGCGCCGCTGATCATGAAGGATGTGCTGGAAGCCATGGTCAAAGCCCACGAAATTCAGGGGGTGCTGGCGCTGGAGAACAGCTTCAACCGTGTCGGCCTGTGCCATGTGTTGCTGGTACGGGTGGCCTCCACCGCCGTGGTCACCCATATGCTGGGCGGCGACCGCGAGCAGATCATGGCGGCCCTGTCCCAGGCCTGGGTCGATGGCTCGTCCCTGCGCACCTATCGCCATGCCCCCAATGCCGGCTCACGCAAATCCTGGGCCGCAGGCGACGCCACCTCCCGCGCCGTGCGCCTGGCCGATATGTCCCTGCGCGGCGAAATGGGCATTCCCAGCGTGCTCACCGCCCCGCAGTGGGGCTTCTACGATGTGTCCTTCAGCCACACCAACAAGGACCTGGCCCTGAAACCGGAAGGCGAGCGCGAGTTCAGCTTCCAGCGGGACTACGGCACCTATGTGATGGAAAACATCCTGTTCAAGATCAGCTTCCCGGCGGAGTTCCACTCCCAGACCGCCTGTGAAGCTGCGGTGACCCTGCACCCGCAGGTGAAAGACCGGCTGGACGAAATCGAGCGTATCGTCATCACCACCCACGAATCCGCCATCCGTATCATTTCCAAGCACGGCACCCTGGCCAACCCGGCGGACCGCGATCACTGCATTCAGTACATGACGGCAGTGCCGCTGATCTTCGGCAACCTGACCGCAGAGCACTATGAAGACAGCTTCCACGCCGCCAACCCGTTGATCGACACCCTGCGCGAAAAAATGGAAATCGTGGAAGACGAGCGTTACACCCGCGAATACCTGGACCCGGACAAGCGCTCTATCGCCAATGCCATTCAGGTGTTTTTCAAGGACGGCAGCCACACCGAACAAGTGGCGGTGGAATACCCCATCGGCCACCGCCGCCGCCGTGAAGAAGGCATCCCGGTGCTGGAGGAGAAGTTCAAAAGCAACCTGGCGACCCGCTTCCCGTCCGGCCGCAGCGACGCAATCTTTACGCTGTGCAAGGACCAGAAGACTCTGGAGAGCACCCCGGTGAATGCCTTTATGGATATGCTGGTGATTTAAGGACGACGGGAGTGGCATATGCCGCTCCCGTCAAACACCCCCATCAACACACTTCGATTACAACCTTGCCCCGGCAACGACCGCTACGGTTGCGCTCATAGGCCGCTTCGCTGTCTTGCAGGGGAAAGACACTGTCGATAATGGGGGTCAGGGCACCCTGTTCGACCATCTCCGCCAGGGTATCCAGATCTTCGCGGTAGGATTCCACCACCACGGTGCCGGCCTTCTTGCCGAGCAGACGGTAGAACGGCGTGGCCACCATGGACGCTCCCTGGCCACCGGTGGAAATAAAGTGCCCGTGCTTGCCCAGCAATGCCTTGCAGGTCAGCGGTGTTTCATAAGAGGTCACATCGAACACGATGTCGAACTCGCCAGCGGTCTTGCGGTAGTCCCCCTGGGTGTAATCAATCAGGGCGTCAGCACCGAGCTCACGGACGAAATCCAGATTGCGGGTACTGCACACCCCGGTGACATGCAGCTTCATCTGCTTGGCGATCTGTACCGCCAGCGTGCCGACCCCGCCGGAGGCGCCAATGATCAACACGGACTTACCCGCCTTGGCACCGCCCTTGCGCAGCCCCTGCAGGGCGGTCAGGGCGGCTAGCGGCAGGGAGGCGGCTTCATTAAAACTGAGGCCCTTGGGTATCTTCGCCACCCGATGCTGGCTGATGATCGCCTGCTCGGCGAGCGAGGCGGTACGCAGCCGCATGTCCATGCCATAAACCGCATCACCGATTTCGAAATGACGTACATTGCGGCCTTTGGCTATCACCACGCCGGCCAGGTCATCACCAAAGATAGGCGGCAGACGCTTGATTCCCACCGGGGTCGCGGCCACGGCCAAGTGGTAATTGAGCTTCCAGTCCTTGGGATTCACGGATGCCGCATGCACCTGTACCAACACATCATCCGGCCCCGGCTGTTGCGGGGCATCGGTCTCGGTCAGGGTCAGTTTGGCGTTCAGGCCCCAGCCTGTGGTGACGATGGCTTTCATGGACAGCTCCGTGATGACAATTCGGTGCCCAGCTTAACAAAGCCCTGCGCGCAGGGGAGGGTCCGATAACGCCAAGGGGAGGGCGGGATTGTGTCAATGGAGCTGCAAGCCGCAGGCTTCAAGCTACAACGCGAATCAGTGTGAGTACCGGTTTTGACGCCAGGGCGCGCGCCCATGCCACCAGCGCGGAGTTCGGACTCACAAGCCGTCACCGTCCTTACCCCGTGTTGCAGCTTGTAGCTTGCGGCTGTTCACCCCGGATCGATCTTGCCACGCAGGGATTTGATCTGGCCGCGTTTGGTCTTGTTGTCCATGCGGCGCTTCTTGCTACCCAGGGTCGGGCGGGTGGGTTTACGCTTTTTCTGCTCTACCGTCACGCTCTGGATTAACTGGGCCAGCCTTGCCAGCGCGTTTTCCTTGTTTTTTTCCTGGGTGCGAAACTGCTGGGCCTTGATCACCACCACACCATCGCTGTTGATGCGCTGATCACTCAACGCCAACAGCCGCTCCTTGTAGACGTCCGGCAATGAGGAAGCACGGATATCAAAACGCAGATGAATGGCACTGGAGACCTTGTTCACGTTCTGGCCACCACTGCCCTGGGCACGAATGGCCTGCAGGTCGATTTCGTTTTCGGCGACGGTAAGGTTTCGGGTGATATACAGCATGGGCTTACTGTAGCGGGTGCAGGGAAAGAGAGACAAGCCTCAAGCCGCAAGCTTCAACACGAAGGCAGGTCTGTACACCGTCTTTTGCCCGGACTCCGCGCTGGTGGTGTGGGCGCGGTGTCGGACGTTAACGTTGGTACGCAGAATGATCCGTGTTGAAGCTTGTAACGTGTAGCGTGCTTCTTATTTCTTCACATCCCGGTCGTAGCTGAGACGCTTGGCCGCATCCAGAGTGAGCATTTGCATGAAGGCGCGGGTTTCGCCATCAGAGCCTGTAGGCGTGCCGCCCTCACCGCCACCGAATACATACTGTGGCACCTTGCGGTTGGCGAAAGCCTGCGCCCAGATTTTCTGGATTTCGATTTCCGCATCCAGTTTCTGCGCCAGGGCGTTATCCGCCTGCAGCACGGCTTTCTTCTGGTAGGCTTCCGCGTCAGCCAGGGTACGACGGGTTTCCGCTTCGATACGGGCTTTTTCCAGCTGGATCTGCGCGGTCTGTTTCTCGATTTCCGATTGCTCTTTCTGTTTCTGGGCTTCGGTAATGGCCAGCTGCTTTTCCGTCTCTGCTTCGGTAGTGCGCTGGATCTGATCCCCCTTGGCCTTGGCCTGCCGTTCTGCCACTTCACGCTCCCCGCGGGCAATGGCCAGCAACCGCTGCTCTTCTTCCTGAACCCGTTGCTCACGGGCGATGGCGCGGTCGGCGGACGCCTTCTGTTTCAGTTGCATGCGCTCGACAAAACGCTGGTTGGGATCCATCTGTGTCACACGGGCTTCCACCACGGAGACGCCGTAATCGATAAACCGCTGGGATTTACGCAGTGGAATACCGGTGTCATCCAGCATCTTGCGCACCACGAAGATTACCTTGCTGTCATCTCCGTAATCCTGCTGATCCGTGCCCATGGCAACGTTGGCAGAGCCCTTGATGTCACCGACGCGTTTCTGGCTGACTTCTTCACGACGCACGATATAGATGCCGTTGATCATCTGGTTTTCGAATTCGGTATTGAATTCGGTACGGCCACCGGAGTAGTACTCTTCGGCGCTCATCAGTGAAGCGTTGGCCTGCAGGGTTTCCTTGAAGGCCGGAATCAGGGCCGTGCGCAACAGGTTTTCCGGGGTGCGATATTCATGGGCCAGGCGCAGGAAGGTGTCCTGGTCCGTGGGAATGGTAAAGCGCACCGTGGCCTGGGCATTGGCATCCACCTGATCCAGGAACATGATGTTCTGTGGCGGCAAGGCAGCGGATGTTTCCGAGTGTTCGACTTCCACATAATCCAGCGTTTCACTGCCGCCGCGCACGGCCTGTACCGTCAGGGCGCGCTTCCAGGAGTTCCAGCGCCCGAAGAAGAAGAACTGATACCCCACATCGCTGACCACATGTTCCTGACCCAGAATGGTCCGCACGTGATACACATATCCCGGTTCGGCATAGAAGATGGACTTGTTCGCTACCACCAGCAAGACCAGTGCCCCAACGATACCCCCCAGCAGTCCCTTGACCTCAAATACCCCTTTGAGTCGTTCCATAACCATGATTTTTCCCCAGTACTTTTTATTAAAGGGCGCATTCTAAAGCGCCCTCCGGGGAAGGATAGTGGTCAATGTCTTAAATTGCGGATTTCAATCCGTTCCTGGAAAACCTGATCCGGGTCAGGGCGACTGCCAAGGGAGTGGAAAGAGCTCGTCCAGCCGTCATTTACCCCACATGCGCGGCAGCACATTGATCTGGCCGGGTTGGTGACGGTGCACAAAGGCCATGGCGATGTGACCGGCGATCATGGCCAGCAGTACCCACCCCAACTCCCCATGAAGCAGTGATCCCAGATCCACCATCCAGTCGATCTTGTCACCGCCACCCGACATCAGCGCAATACCAAACGGATCAAAGGCGCGGCCGGAGCCATATTGTCGCAATAGTGCCAACGCAGGGACCAGCAGCAGCAACGCATAGAGGCCAAGGTGACCCAGTTTGGCAGGCAGGTTGATGGAGGGCGGGCGGCTGGCCAGGTTCTTCAGGGCCCACAGCAGGCGGACCACAATCAGGATCATCAGGACCAGGCCCAGAGGTTTGTGGGTCGGCCAGAAAAAGGCCTCGAACGCACTGTCTTCAAACCCATAATGCGCAATGGCCGACAGGAACTGCCAGGCAATCAGCAATGCCATGCTCCAGTGCAACAGGCGAGAGACGGTTCCGTAACGTTCAGTGGTGTCCTGGCTGGCCATTGGCTTGCTCCTGATTGACGGTTCAAATTCAAGATACTGTCAGCCAAATGTGCAGGCAATATGGACCTGCATTCCCTACGCTCTTACTGCCTTAACCGCAACGGTCTGCCAGGCTGCTGCAGGACCGTCACGTCACCGGCACCGCAAAGTGCAGCATCACGTGCACCTGCAATTCCCCTACCAGGAACCCCAGTAACGCGCCAACGGTAATCAGAATCCACTCGTCCTGTTGAAAAGCCGGCCGCAGGAGCCCCTCGAACTCTTCCTCGGTTAGCTCCTGCATCTTGTTGACCAACAGGTTCTTCAGGTCCATGGCTTCTTCGGCATAGGCTTCCATGTGGCTCAGGGTTTCCGGCAGCGCTTCCATGACCTTGTCGGCCACCGACCGTTTCATTTCCTGGTATTTGGTGCTGCCCACCGCAAACACCACCAGCGGCTTGGCCAGACCGGCCTGTTCGTCCAGGGTGCGTTGTACCTGTTTTTGTACCAGGCCAAACAAGCGATCCGACAACGGCCCCTTGAGAATCGCTTCAATCACCGCCGCCGGGGTGACAATCTCGCTGGCCACCAGTTCACCGTAACGGGCGGCCACCTGTTTGCGCCGTTTCAGGAACAGGCCCTGCCATTCGAACAGGCCCAGGTAGCGCACCGGTTGCTTGGGATTGAAGATCATCTTCAGTGCCAGCCAATCGGTGAACCAGCCGGTGAACAACCCAAACAGCGGAATCACCCAGACATTATGGGTCAAGGCCCAGACCACGGCCTGAACAATACCGATGGCAAACCCAAACCAGATACCGGAATTGCGGATAAACTTGAACTCCACATGACCGGCTTCCAGGAACACCCGGTTGAGCAGTTCCTTGTCCCGCACCAGGGCATTGATGACCAGATCCTTGAGGTCGAACACCCGGTGAATATTGCTTTTGATATCCTCCATGATCTGCTCGACCATGTGCGGTGCTTCTTTCTGGATGCGCTGAATCACCAGCCGTTTCACCGATTCCGGAGCAGACTCCCACAGGCCCGGCTGGTACTCCGCCGCAACCTGACGGGTGATGTCGTCCACTGAGCGAATCAGCGGATCGCGAATTTCTTCCGCCACCCGATGCGGGTCGAGCTTGTTGAAAACATCCTCCGGCTTGAGCAGCCGTTCCATCATCAGGTCACAGGCGATGCTGGCCATGGTGGCCGCCTTGCGCGGAACAATGCCCTGCCAGCCCAGAAACGGGCGGATACCCATAAAACTGAGCGGCTTGAACATCATCTTGATGGCCACCACCTTGGTGCCATAACCAATCGCCGCGGCCACGAAGGGCATGGACAGATACAACAACCAGTTAGCCTGGATGTCTGCAAGAATCAGGTCGATATCGGTAATCACGCCTTACTCCTCATCGCCTGACTGGTCCGCCTCAGCTGGCTGACTGAGCAGGGCCCACATCTGTTGACCCATGGGCCCGAGCCGCAGGGTTTCCCGGTGAGGTTTCACTTTCGGCCAGTGCGTCTGAAGCCCGGCCATGGCGCGGCGGAAACCGCTGTCGCCTTCCAGCAATTCATAGTCAGTCCGGTTGGCTTCTTCAAAACCGGTAGCAATCACCCAACCCTGGCTGAACAACCGCTGCAGGTAGGTGCCAATCATGTCGGTGCATTGAATTCCGGCGGCACGACCCACGTTGGAATGACGGAACAGGATTTGGCCACGGGAAAACCGGCCACCGCTGTACAGGGCCAGCATGGGAAACGCGCTGCCATCAGACAGTGCCGCCAGAATGCGCACCTCATCGGCGGTCAGCCCAGCCAGCAACTGGCGCACCAGCATATCTTCCGCCTGATCACGGCTTTGCTCCAGGGACACATCCAACAGCTGATGCAGGTTCTCCGGGGGGCCGGCCAATTCGCCAGGGGTCTCCAGCGCTTCAAGACGCTGCTTCAGGGTCTGGAGCACATCATGCTCGACCTGATGAAAACGGGCATCCGCCCGTTGAACCGGGGGCAGTTGCAGCAGCAACTGCTGGAGGCGCGCCCGCAGTCCGGCGGGCGACAAGGAAGATTCTGACACGCTGAATCCCTATTGTTATTGTGGTGAGGGGTTACAGACCCACTATTATTGTCGAGTGTCCGGGGTTTTGGCCAATTCGCAAGTTACCGTCCGTATGCTTTGCGCAACCTGCGCTGCCGCTGTGGCCTCAGGGGCGCTCACGCAGGGCCAGCACCCGGGTTCGCAAATCCGTGGCGTCAACCTGTTCTGGCGCTACCGGGTGTCCCACCGCCAGTTGGATCCGTGACCAGAACCGGCTGGGCAGGCGGGTAAGCGCCTTGCCCCCCTTGTGACTAAAGAAGCTCCCCCACAGCCCGGACAGTGCCATGGGCACTACCGGTACCGGCGTCTCCCCGACGATCTTCTCGATACCCGCACGGAATTCGTCAATCTCGCCGTCACTGGTGAGTTTGCCCTCCGGGAAGATGCACACGACTTCGCCAGCGGCCAGCTCTTCGCGGATACGCACAAACGCCTGTTCGTAAATGGCCGGGTTACGGGTTTTGGAATCGATGGGAATGGTTTTGCCGGTGCGGAAGATGTAGTTCAACAGCGGCATGTCATAGATCGGTTTGAACATCACAAAACGCACCGGGCGCCGGATCGCCCCGGCCAGCAGCAATGCATCCACGTAACTCACATGGTTACACACCAGCATGCATGGGCCTTCTTCAGGAATGTTGTCCATCCCCTCATGCTTCACCCGGTACAGGGTGTGGGTAAGCATCCACACCAACAGGCGTATCAGGAACTCCGGCACGACGCTGTAGATATAGCTCGCCACCAGTACATTGGTAATGGCCAGCGCCAGGAAAAACTGCGGAACCGTGAGCTCCAGAAAACCGATCAGCACGATGCCCGCCACCGCCGAAAGGACCATCAACAGGGCGTTGATGATGTTGTTGGCGGCAATGATCCGCGACAAGTGTTTTGGGTTGGCGCGGTGCTGGATAAACGCAAACAGCGGCACGATGTAGAACCCGCCAAACACACCAATACCGAGCAGGTCGAGCAGCACCCGATAGCCGCCTGCCTGCTGCAGGAAGCCCGCGATATCCACTTGGCCCGTACCGGCAAGACCGGCATAGGAGAAAAACAGGTCGATACCAAACACACTCAGGCCAATGGAGCCCAAAGGAACCAGCCCCAACTCCACCCGCTTGCCGGACAGTTTTTCACACAGGAACGAGCCCAGCCCGATGCCGATGGAGAAAGTCCCCAACAACAGCGCATAGAGACCATCGGTGCCGAGCAGATAATCATCCACGTACACTTTCAGCTGAGTGGTATAGGCCGCCCCGAGAAACCAGAACCAGGAGATCCCCAACACACACATCCACACCGATTTCACTTCGCGGGCATAGCCAACGATATGCCAGGTTTCCTTGAACAGATTCCAGTTCAGTTTCAGTTCGCCATCCGCCGCCGGAGCGGACGGAATTCCCCGGGCCGCCAGATAGCCCAACACCGCCAGCCCGATGACTGCCACGGCCACCACCCCATCGCCGACCCCTTCCATCTTCAGCAGTACGCCGGAAATAGAGCCGAGCAAAATGGCCAGAAAGGTGCCCATTTCTACCAGTGCATTGCCGGAGACCAGTTCCTTGTCATCCAGATGCTGGGGAATGATGGAGTATTTGATCGGGCCAAAGAAAGTGGACTGCAGCCCCATGCAGAACAGCACGGCCAGCAGAAAATACACCGCGTCGAAGAAGAAACCCACCGCCGCCGCAGACATGATGCAGACCTCAACGAACTTGATCTTGCGCACCAGGCTGGCCTTGTCGTATTTGTCGGCCACCTGACCAGCCAGCGCCGAGAACAGGAAGAATGGCAGGATAAACAACGCGAGGGCCACATTGTTCAGGGTGTTAACACTGAGGCCGGTGACCACACCGGAGGCAATCAGCAGAATCAGCGCCTGGCGAAACACATTATCGTTAAAGGCCCCCAAAAACTGGGTAAAAAAGAACGGCCCGAAACGGCGTGACGCCAGCAGAGAGAACAACCCTTTTTTCATTTTTTCGCCTTTTTCTTCCTTGGTAGGGAGCAGAGTGACAAGTTTCAAGCTGCAAGCTACAACGCGATTCAATCTTACTGCCCTACGGAAAGGTTTGAGCCGCGCCTCAGCATTTCATCATCTCGGCGCGGACCGCATTCCTCTCCGCAACGACGACCTGTCCTCGTGTTGCCGCTTGCTACTCCCCGGCCCAGCTATTCAAATAATGCTGCAATAACGACTCAATCATCGCCTGCGCATCCACATCTCCGGCCACGACCAACTTGTCATCCGCGGCCAGCAGGGCAATACCGTGGACGCTGCCCCACAGGGTTCTGGCGGCCAGGTGAATCTGCGCGGTGTCCTGCTGTTGCGCAAGCTGATCCATGCGGGCTTCCACTTCGCGGAACAGGGTTGCGGTCTTTTCCAGATACCAGCCGGGTACCGCCGCGGCGTTTTGCATCTGGTGCATGAACACCATCTTCCACAGGGCTGTCTCGTCACGGGCCATGGACACATACACCTGTGCCATGTGCTGCAACTGCTCGCGAGGGGCAGGTGATGGACAGTCGATCATGGCTGCCAGCAGTTGCGCCAGGGTGTCCGCATTGGCCTGCAGAATCAGATCGTCCAGATTGGCGAACACATGGTAAAGCATGCCAGCGGTATAACCGATGCGCTCTGCCACCTTGCGCACACTGAGTTTCTCCAACCCGTGTTCAGCCACAAGGTCCCGTACCGCCTGTATCGCCAGCGCCTGCAATTCTTCACGGCTGTGTTGGTTACGACGTGCCACAGCAACTCCTGGTTGTTTTTACTTTTGAAGCAGCAGCGCCTGAGCCGCGGACCTTGAGCACATCAGGATAACGAGCATTCAGCCCTCGTTATCGCTCGGTTCGTGACTCAAGCGGCGCTCCTACGGTGCCGTCTGTGCGCCGCGCAACCCCGCCAGAATCTCTTCTGCCCGACGGCTCTGATGATCGCCGATCCCCGCTTCCGCCATGCGCTGGTCCAGGCTATCGCCGAGACGATCCCCCTGTAACTGCGCTTCACTCTGCCACAACAGGCGACATTCTTCCTGTCGTTGCTGAATCTGCTGCAGGGTGTGCTGACTGTCGCACAATCGCTGCGCCAGACCGCGCTGGTCCTGATGACGTTGCCGGGATTCTCCAAACAGGGTTTCCTGGCTGCGCGCCATGGATTGCTCCTGGCGCAGGGCTTTCAGGGTATCTGCTGCCTGTTTGATAAACGCCTGAAACTCGGTTTTCTGTTGCTCCAGCGTCACGCCCTGCCGGGCAAGGCGGCTTTGCTGTTGCTCCAGATCCGCCAGACGCTTGCCGATATCCAACGCCAGGACATCATTCTCTGCCGCCAGGGCCTGGCGAGCCCCCTCCTCATAATGCCGACTCTGTCTGCTCAACTCATCGGCACGACGCTGATTCAGTTTCTCTTCCGCCATCAGCCTTGCCAATTGACGGCGCGCGTCACGCAGGGATTGCTCGGTTTCATACAGCTGCTGGTCCAGCAGCAGCATGTCATTGGCGTTGACGATCTGTTCCATGCTGATACGGGCCTGGCCTCGCATCAGGGTTTTCAGTTTGGTCCATGCTGTTGCCATGGTGTTCTCCTTATTGAATGGTCTGACGTCGGAAGTCGGACGTCTGACGCTAAACAGGCTTTGTCTTTATCTTTTGTCGTCCGACGTCCGACCTCAGACATCCGACCGTCTCTAATCCGTATATTCCTTCAACAATCTTTCCGTCTTCGCCTCACTGATCCGGTTGATCAGACGCCGGGCCTCATGGTCATCGCGCAGGGTCTTGGCAAGGGTGATGGTGGAGCCGACCACAAACATGATGCCCATCACCAGGTAGCCCTTGATCCACAGGTCAGTGGGTAACCAGACGATGCCCAGCACCATCAACCCCAGGCTGATCCCGAATGCCGCCTTGACGTAGAACAGCCAGCCCCCGGAGTGTCGTTGAATCGCACTTTCATCCATGGTGAAACCCTCTTGTTTAACGGTGTTTAATTAAAATGCCAAACAACTAAACACCGTTCAACAACAAGGATGTTACCGGCTATGTCGAGGGGTGTTCAGGGGGCGAACCTGGCCGGCGGCCAATGGGCCGGGCAGGGTTGCCCGCCACGATGGTCCAGGGGGGAACATCCTTGGTAACCACGGCCCCCATCCCCACCACGGCGTGATCTCCGAGGGTCACCCCGTCCACGATCCCGACCCGGGCGCCCACCCAGACATCCTTGCCAATGTGGATCCCCTTTGACGTGACCGGCTGCTCGCGCACCGGACGGTCTGCATGCACACCGTGGTTGAAGGCATAAAAGGTACAGTAAGCGGCGATACGGGAGCCGTCGCCGATATGCACCCCGGAGGCCCCCCCTTCCAGAGTCACATGGTGGTTCAGACTGACATTTCGGCCCAGGCGTACCGGGCCGTGAATGACGCAACCTGCGGCGATCTGGCTGCCATCACCGACGATAATGTCGCGACCTGGCTCGGCCAGCAGCACCGCCTGCGGCGCCACAAAACAGTCCGTTCCAAAAGTCACCGTTTCCAGCGCCATCCAGCGTTGCTGAAGGGCCTGCTGCCACGGCTCGGCCCAGGCGCGATGCTTCGGTTTCAACCGGGCATACAGCCAGGGCATATAGGCGAGGCGTTGCTTGTGTTGTTCGCGGTAATCGTCTTCGGTCATAAGGCAGGGGCAAGCTTCAAGCTGCAAGCTGCAAGGCGCGGTCATGCTTATTGAGCCTTGAAAGGCTGTGCCCGCGCAACATTAATTCCATGAATCGCGGCGCAGATCCAATCGATTACAACTCGCCTGATCCGCGTTGTAGCTTGTAGCTTGCAGCTTGCTCCTGAAAGAAGTGTTTAGCCGCGCGGACGGGTGCAGTAGCATGTCCGCCAAAACAAAGGAGACTCCCTTGAAGACACGACTTTCACTTGTCCCCCTGTTGCTTGTCCTGGCTCTGACCGGGTGTCAGCACATGGAAGCGGTCATGCCCTGGGTCAACGCAGGCAACCAGATGGCCAAGGACGCCGGTTACGATACCGAGTCGCGGCTGGTCTCCGGCATCAAGGAAGCCCTGATCAAGGGCACCGATACCGCTGCTGCCCAGCTGTCCCGCGAAGGGGCCATGAACCTGCAACTGCCGGACGCTGCCCAGCCGGTGGCCAACACCCTGCGCCAGTTTGGCTTGGGCCGTTATGTAGACCAGCTCGAAACCGCCATGAACCGGGGGGCAGAAAAGGCCGTCGCGGCGGGCGCCCCGGTCTTCAAAAATGCCATCAATTCCATGAGCGTGGATGATGCCCTGGGCATTATTCAGGGCGGGGACACCGCAGCCACCACCTATTTCCGCGGGGAGACGGAAGCAAGCCTGCGCCAGCGTTTTGAACCCATTGTGGAAGACAACCTGCGCAAGACCGGGTTCTATGATCAATACCAGACATTACTGGCGGCCTACGATAAGTTACCACTTACCAACAAGCCGAACCTGGACCTGGAAAAGTACGTTATCGACACCAGCATGGACCAGCTCTACACCCGCATCGGCGAGCAGGAAACCCAGATCCGCCAGAACCCCTTCCAGCAGGGCAGTGCCCTGATCGGCGCGGTGTTCGGTGAACAGGCAGAATAAGTCGCAAGCGACAACGCGGGAATCTTCATCGTGTCTGAAATGCCCTACGCGGACCGAATCAGGAGCGCGGGCAGGGCGGGCTGCTTAATGACGAGACCCGCCGCGTTGTAGCTTGAAGCTTGAAGCTTGTCGCTTGCTCCTACGCCACCTGCGGCAACGTCAGGCGGGCGAAACGGGCCAGGATGCTGCTGGCATCCTGACACTCCCGCACATCCTGAAGATGGGTATCCACCTGCTGCTGGGTGAGGCTGTCACCGCTCAACGCCTGCAGGTAGGCACGCATTACATCAGCGCTGAACTCGGGGTGAAATTGCACCCCCCAGACACACTCCCCGTACCGGAAGGCCTGACAGGCGTCATGAACATTGCTGGCAAGCACCGTGGCGCCCCTGGGCGGAGTCAGTACTGACTGCCTGTGCACCACTTGTGCCCACGGATGCCCGACGATGGCGCTCAATAAGGGATCGTGATGCCCCGCCTCGGTGAGCCGCAGGGGCACAGTCCCAACCTCCATTCCCATCGGATTGTCAGCCACTTCGCCCCCCAGGGCATGGGCCAGCAGTTGATGCCCAAAACACAACCCCAGCACCGGCATCGCCGGGCTATCCTTCACCAGGCTATATAGCCAGTGGGTCAGGGCCCGCATCCAGGGGGTTTGCTCTGTGACCATGGCATGAGACCCGGTAATGACCACCCCGGCCAGCGATGCCGGTTCGGGTAGCGGGTCGCCATGGTGGGCACTGATGACACAGGCAGGGGTATTGCCAAGCCCCGTGTGAATCCAGTGGTCAAAGTCCCCATAGTGCTGGCTGATCTGGGGATAGGTGTTGCCGGTCTTGATGATGAGGATGGGCTTGCTGTTATTCATTGCTGGGTACCCTGAACGACATCCTGTCTTTGACTACTCTCCATCCTTACCCTCAGCAAGGGGCGTACCAACTTTTGAGGGGCAAGGGGCAAGGGGCAAGCTACAACGCGACTCAAGGCGTTTCTCTTCTCAAATGCACTGCACGCGCCCAGAGATTTCAGCGCGGGGTCACATTCGTGAAAATACACTCATGATTCTGGTTCGTGTTGCAGCTTGAAGCTTGAAGCTTGTAGCTTGCCGCTTTCAACTGCACTCACTGTGCCGCGGACAGGTGATGAGGTGGTCATTGACCATGCCCACCGCCTGCATGAAGGCATAGACAATGGTCGGCCCGACGAACTTGAAACCGGCTTTTTTCAGGGCCTTGCTCATGGCTTCAGCGGTAGGCGTCAGGGCCGGCACCTCGGCAAGCGTCGCAAAATGGTTGATCGTCGGGGTACCGTCGACAAAATCCCAGAGAAAGCCAGACAAGCTCTGTCCGCGATCACGCATGGCGAGAAAGGCCTGGGCATTGCCAATGGTGGCCGCCACCTTGAGTCGATTGCGGATAATCCCGGGATCCGCCAGCAAGGCAGCCACCTTCGCCTCGTCATAACGGGCGATCTTTTCCGGATCGAAGCCATCAAAAACCTGCCGATAGTGCTCACGCTTGCGCAGCACCGTGATCCAGCTGAGGCCCGCCTGGGCACCTTCCAGATTCAGGCACTCGAACAGGGTCTGATCGTCATATTCCGGAACGCCCCATTCTTCATCATGGTAGCGCTGATAGAGCGGGTCATCCCCGCACCAGGGACAGCGGTCTTTCATCGGCTTCTCTCTTTTCACACTGTTCGATTTCCAGGGCTTCATAATCCGCAAGCGTCTGACCAGGCATGACCGGATAATGGCTGCCCAGGGTTTGCAGAATGACGATCCGGTCGACACGAAAATGCCGAAATGCCCTGCGCAATTCGCACCATCCCACCAGGGTCCAGCAATGGCCCCAGAAATACAGCCCCAACGGCCAAAGCGTACGCACACTCTGGGCGTCCAAGGCATCGCGGTAATGAATCTGCACCTTCACTTGATCGGCGATAGCCCGCTGCAGGGGATCGAGCAACGCACCAAGCATCCTTCGCTCGGGCAAGGCTGGCGCGGTTACCGTCGCTGTCTGCGCCCGTAACCGGGCCGGCACCGCCATGGCGAGTTTTTCCTGAACGGCCTGCAAAACTCCCGCCTGGCGCTGCCCAGCCCAACCTTGCGCCATGGCCAACCCGGTCAGCAACGCCTGCCATTCCTCGGCACTGAACATCAGCGGAGGGAGTTGATATCCCTCCAGCAGGGCATAGCCCTTGCCCGCCTGGGCGTAGACCGGCACGCCACTGCCACACAGATGGTCAATATCCCGGTAAATGGTGCGCTCCGACACCTCCAGGCGCTGCGCCAGAGTCTGGGCCGTGGTCCAGGGGTTGGCCCCGATGATCTGTACGATCTGAAACAAGCGTTCCGCGCGTCGCATGGTCTTCCCTGTGATATGTCGCCTGACGGCCTGCCGGCCGATATCCACACCATTCTACCCGGTGTCTACTGACACCCTGCTGTCAGTAGTTGCGAGAGGCGCAACAGCGGTATCACCGCTGCGGACGGCCCGGTATACTTGCGCCTTCGCGGAAAATGTATTGAACAACAGGATTCACCATGGCGGAACAACCGCAGACGGATATCATGACGTTTCAGGGCCTGATTCTGGCCCTTCAGCAATACTGGGCAGAGCAAGGTTGCGTGGTGGTACAGCCACTGGATATGGAAGTCGGTGCGGGTACCTTTCACCCCTCTACCTTCCTGCGCGCCATCGGCCCGGAGAACTGGAACAGTGCCTACGTGCAGCCTTCCCGTCGTCCCACCGACGGCCGTTACGGGGAAAACCCCAACCGGCTGCAGCACTACTACCAGTTCCAGGTGGTCCTGAAACCGTCGCCGGACAACATCCAGGAGCTGTACCTGGGTTCCCTGCGCATGCTGGGTTTTGATCCGCTGGTCCATGATATCCGCTTTGTGGAAGACAACTGGGAATCCCCAACGCTGGGCGCCTGGGGACTGGGTTGGGAAGTGTGGCTCAATGGCATGGAAGTGACCCAGTTCACCTACTTCCAGCAGGTGGGCGGCATCGACTGCTACCCGGTGACCGGGGAAATCACCTACGGTCTTGAGCGTCTCGCCATGTACATTCAGGGCGTAGATTCGGTCTACGATCTGGTGTGGTCCGATGGCCCCTTCGGCAAAGTCACTTACGGCGATGTGTTCCTGCAAAACGAAGTGGAAATGTCCACGTTCAACTTCGAGCATGCCAACGTGGAAGAACTGTTCAAGCAGTTCGACCTGTTCGAATCCGAGTCCACCAAGCTGATCGAGGCCGGCCTGCCGCTGCCCGCCTATGAATATGTCCTGAAGGCCTCGCACACCTTCAACCTGCTGGATGCCCGCAAGGCCATCTCTGTCACCGAACGCCAGCGCTTTATCCTGCGGGTACGCACCCTGGCCCGGGCCGTGGCCCAGGCCTACTTCGATGCGCGCCGCACGCTGGGTTTCCCCATGGCCGACGACGCCATTCGTGAGGAAGTGATGGCAGAGCTGCAAAAGCAGGATGAGAAAGCCGCCAAACAGGCGAACAAGAAGGGGAAGAAATAATGTCCCGGGATTTGCTGATTGAACTGGGCACCGAAGAGCTGCCCCCAAAAGCCCTGCCGAACCTGAGTGCGGCGCTCACCGACGAGTTTGTTCGCCAGCTGGATGAAGCAGGACTGAATCACGGTGACGTAGAAAGCTTTGCCGCCCCCCGTCGTCTGGCGGTACTGGTACGTGGCCTGGACGACAAACAGGCTGACCGTGACATCGAACGCCAGGGCCCGGCCGTACAGGCGGCCTTCGACAAGGACGGCAACCCCACCAAGGCCGCCCAAGGCTTTGCCGCTTCACTGGGTCTGACCGTGGACCAACTGGGCCGCCAGGACACCGGCAAGGGCGAACGTCTGGTCGCCAACATTACCGAGCAGGGCAAGCCCACCGTTGAGCTGGTGCCGGAATTCTTTGCCCAGGCCATTCAGAAACTGCCGATCCCCAAACGCATGCGCTGGGGCAAACGCAAGGTACAGTTTGTGCGCCCCGCGCACTGGCTTGTGGCGCTGTTTGGTGACGAAGTAGTGCCGTTCGAGTTGCTGGACCTGCAATCCGGTCGCACCAGCTATGGCCACCGTTTCCACGCACCGGGTGCCATCGAGCTGGCCAACGCCGGTGAATACCCGACACGGATGGAAAATGACGGTCATGTGATCGCTGACTTCAATCGCCGCAAGGCCATGATCGAAGAACAGGCCATTGCCGCAGGCAAGCAGGCCGGCGGCACGGCGCAGATTGACCCTGACCTGCTCAACGAAGTTACCGCGCTGGTGGAATGGCCTGAAGCCCTCACCGGCAGCTTCGACGAGGACTTCCTGCGGGTCCCCCAGGAAGCACTGATCAGCGCCATGGAAGAACACCAGAAGTACTTCTCTGTTCTGGACGCCAACGGCAAGCTGATGCCCAGGTTCATTACCATCAGCAACATCCAGTCCAAGGATGCTGAACAGGTCATCGCCGGCAACGAGAAAGTGATTCGCCCGCGTCTGGCCGATGCGGCGTTTTTCTACGACAACGATTGCAAGAAGACCCTGGCGCAACACGGCGAGGGATTGGCCAATGTGGTGTTCCAGCAGCAGCTGGGTACCGTGGCGGACAAATGCCAGCGCATTGGTGCCCTGGCGGCAGTGATTGCCGAGCAGATTGGTGGCGACGCGGCCCAGGCCAAACTGGCGGGCGAGCTGAGCAAGGCCGACCTGAACAGCGAGATGGTGTACGAGTTCGACACCATGCAGGGCATCATGGGTTACTACCTGGCCCAGCGTGAAGGCCAGCCGGAAGAGGTCGCCAACGCACTGTACGAGCAGTACCTGCCGCGCTTCGCCGGCGACAGCCTGCCGCAGAGCAAGACTGGCATGGCCGTCTCTCTGGCCGACAAGATTGATACCCTGGTGGGCATCTTCGGCATCGGCCAGAAGCCCAGCGGCACCAAGGATCCCTATGCCTTGCGTCGCGCCACCCTGGGGGTGCTGCGCATCATCATCGAAAACGGTCTCGCCATTGACCTGCGTGAGCTGCTCGATCAGGCAGGCCAGCAACTTGGCGAACGCATTGATGCCAGCCAGATCGACGAGGCGTTCGATTTCATCAAGGGCCGTTACCGCGCCATGTACCAGGAGCGGGGCATTGCCACCCCGGTGATCCTGTCGGTACTGGCCATCGACGACGCCTGCCGCAAGCCACTGGATTTCGACCGACGCGTGAAAGCCGTTGCCGATTTCCAGCAGCGTGAAGAAGCTGCCGCGCTGGCCGCCGCCAATAAGCGGGTGTCCAACATTCTGGCCAAGCTCGACGGGGAACCGCCCGAAGAGATCGACGGCGCTCTTCTGGAAGACGACGCCGAACAGACCCTGACCAATCTGGTCGTGGCCAGCTATGAGCAATCCGAACCGCTGCTGGAGCAGGGTGACTATCAGGGTGTGCTGGAAATGCTGGCCGAGCTGCGTGAACCGGTCGATGCCTTCTTCGACACCGTGATGGTGATGGCCGAAGATGAAGCCGTACGCAACAACCGGCTGGCGTTGCTCGCATTCCTGCGTGATCTGTTCCTGAACGTGGCGGACATCAGTCTGCTGCAAGAGTAAGACGCAACACGCTGCACGCATCAAGCAACACGCAAAACCGGGCCGCAGTCACTGCGGCCTTTGTTTATACACCCAACACTGCTGTAAGAGCGTCGCTGGCGGCGCGATCACAACGTCGTGAGTGACGAAAACGAGTTTCGAAAGATAAAACCCGCAGACCATTCGGTTTCAAGGTTTTAGAAACTCGTTACCCGTCCCAGGCCAAGGTGATCGCGCCGCCAGCGACGCTCCTACAACTAAGGCACAGGGTTTATTCATGAACAAACTCATCATCCTCGACCGCGACGGGGTCATTAACGAAGACTCCGATGCCTACATCAAGACGGTAGACGAATGGGTTCCAATCCCGGGCAGCATCAAGGCCATCGCACGGCTCAGCCAAGCGGGATATACCGTGGTGGTGGCCACCAATCAGTCCGGGATTGGTCGTGGCTACTATGACGTGGCCACCCTGGATGCCATGCATGCGCGGATGCGTGAATTGGTGGCCGCGCAAGGCGGTGAAATGGGCGGTATTTTCTACTGCCCCCACGGCCCGGACGATGGCTGCGACTGCCGCAAACCCCTTCCCGGTCTAATCGACCAGATTGTTACCGAGTATGGCGATGTCACCGGAGCACCACTGATTGGTGATAGCCTTAGGGACCTGCAAGCGGGAATCGCTCGTCACTGCCAACCGGTGCTGGTACTCACCGGCAAGGGACAAAAGACCCTGGACAAGGGCCTGCCCGAGACATTGGGTGACGTGGCCATTTTTGATTCTCTTGCCGACTTTGTTGATCACACCTTGAAGGACTAGGTATGCAGCACGACACACCGTCGCTGTCGATCAAGGTTCGCAGCGCGCTGTTTTTCGTGCTGTATAACCTTGCCGGAATCATTTACAGCTTTTTCTGCGTCATCGTTGGCTTCTGGCTGCCGATGCGCCCCCGCCATCGTTTTATCAACCAGTGGACTCACCTGACCATGTGGCTCGACCGCCACCTCAATGGGGTGAAGGTGCAGCTGGAAGGGGTCCATAACCTGCCCGATGCACCTTGCGTGGTGCTCTCCAATCACCAGAGCAGCTGGGAAACCTTTTTCCTGCAAACGCTCATCTGTCCGCAGACTACCGTGGTCAAACGGGAGCTGTTGTGGATCCCGTTTTTCGGTTGGGGGCTGGCCCTGCTCAACCCCATTCGCATTGACCGCAGCAAAGGCAATGCCGCACTGAAATCCCTGCTCAAGCAAGGCAAGGAACGACTGCAACAGGGACTACCGGTAGTCATTTTCCCGGAAGGGACACGCCAACCACCGGGCACCATCGGTCGCTTCAATCATGGCGGCACCATGCTGGCCTGCCAGGCCGGTGTCCCGGTGGTAGCCATCAGTAGCAACAGCGGTGATTGCTGGCCCAAAGGCAGCTGGATTCGCTATCCCGGCACCATCACCGTTCGCATCAGCCCCCCGATCGGCACGGAAGGAAAGAAAGCCCAGCAGGTCACCGCAGAAGTACAGCAGTGGATTCAGGAGCATTATCCGGGGTAGGGCAGGGCGTTTATTCGGGAAACGTGGGCGGCTAGCAGAACCGGTTGCCTCGCTTGGGCTCGGTTCGTTATGCGAGTGTTTTGTATAGGCTCTGGAATCCTTACCTCGTTTAGACTCGGATCGCCATGCGAGCATGGCTCCTACAAAGTGCTCGGGTTATTTATTGGCGCCGAACTCAACGATCTGAAAGGCGTTTCCGTTCTTCTAAAAAACCTGGGAACTATTTTGGGTTTGCCTTTCCAATCAAGTGTAGCTTGTAGCTGACATCTCACATCTATTTTAACCAAACCCTTATTGCCAACCCTGCTTAAAATAATTAGAGTCGTCGCGCAGTTAAATGACAAATCACAAGGGCATAATAATGACCATCAATCTTGATGAACTTTCCATCGACGAACTGGAAAAACTGATCAAGCAGGCGGAAGCCGCTCTGGATAAAAAGCGTAAGGCTGAGCTGAAAAATGCCCAGGCGGTACTGGAGAAGATGGCCAAGGAACTGGGCGTAGATCCTTCTGAACTGCTGAAGGCCAACGACAAGAAAAAGACCCCTCGCAAGAAAACGGCTGGCAAGAAAAAAGCAGGGGTACGCAAACCTGCTGCAGTGAAATTCCGCGACCCGAACAACAGCAGCAACACCTGGACTGGACGCGGTAAACGTCCGCTGTGGTTGCAGGATGCGCTGGCCAAAGGCGCCAAGCTGGAAGATTTTGCGGTGTAAGGCAACGCTGACACGCGACACGCTTGCACGCAAAGAAAAGCGAACCCATCGGGTTCGCTTTTTTTATGGGTTCATCGTCAATTGACGCAATCAGAATCAGCTTCCCGTAGGAGCGTCGCTCGCGGCGCGATCACCTTGGCCAGGAGCGAGTAACGAGTGTCGAAAACCTTTAAGCCATCAGATCTGCTGATTTTGCCTTTCGAAACTCGCGACTTTGTGATCGCGCCGCGAGCGACGCTCCTACGGTGGCGCCGGTTGATAAACAAAGGCCGCAGTCACTGCCTGCGGCCTCGGTTAGGCGTGTTCCCTGTTGCGTTAATTACACATCCAGGTTCGATACCTGCAACGCGTTGGACTCGATGAACTGACGACGGGGATCCACATCATCGCCCATCAGGCAGGTAAAGATCTGGTCCGCCGCAATGGCGTCTTCGATGGTCACCTGCAGCATACGGCGGCTCTCGGGATCCATAGTAGTTTCCCACAGCTGCTCGGCATTCATTTCACCCAACCCTTTATAACGCTGGATAGCCGTACCACGACGGGCCTGGATCATCAGCCACTCCAGCGCTTCCGCAAAGTGGCGAATCGGCCTCTGGGTTTCGCCACGCTGCACATAGGCATCCTCTGCCAGCAGGCCTTCCAGGGTCTCGCCCAGTGCCTTGATCTTCTGGTAGTCCGGAGACTGAAGAAAATCGATAGTCACTTGATATTCGCGGGGTACACCGTGAGCAAGTACTCGCACACGTGGCAAGAAGAGGCCACGCTCTTCGTCCTTGCGGGCACTGATGGTAAAGGTCTGGGTAGCATCCGTAATGGCATCCACACGCTTGCCCAAACTCTCACACCAGCTTTCCATGCCCGCCTGGTCTTTCAGGCTGTCTTCAGACAGGGAGGGCATGTAAATCATTTGCTCCAGCACTTCCTCAGGGAAGACCCGGGACTGACGATCCACGATTTTCATCACATTGCGGTATTCCGCAATCAGATTGGCCAGCGGTTCACCACTGATCGGCGGCGCATCGTTACCCGGGTACAAGGAGGTCTTTTCCAATGCCAGGGTCGTGAGGTACTCCTCCATGGCCGGATCATCCTTGATATAGGTTTCCTGCTTGCCTTTCTTCACCTTGTACAACGGCGGCTGGGCAATATACACATAGCCACGTTCAATCAGCTCTGGCATTTGACGGAAGAAGAAGGTCAGCAGCAGGGTGCGAATGTGGGAGCCGTCCACGTCCGCATCGGTCATGATGATGATGCGGTGGTAACGCAGCTTTTCCACGTTGTATTCATCACGGCCGATACCGCAGCCCAGGGCCGTGATCAGGGTGCCCACTTCCTGGGAAGAGAGCATCTTGTCGAAACGCGCCTTTTCCACATTGAGGATCTTGCCCTTCAGCGGCAGGATCGCCTGATTCTTGCGATCGCGGCCCTGTTTGGCTGAGCCCCCCGCAGAGTCACCCTCCACAATGTACAGTTCAGAGAGGGCAGGGTCCTTTTGCTGGCAATCCGCCAACTTGCCTGGCAAGCCGGCAATATCCAGCGCCCCTTTACGGCGGGTCATTTCGCGCGCCTTGCGGGCCGCATCCCGTGCACGCGCGGCATCAATGATCTTCTGGGTAATGGCCTTGGCTTCACCCGGGTTTTCCAGCAGATAGTCCTGGAAAAGCTCTCCCATGGTCTGCTCTACCGCCCCCTTGACCTCGGAGGACACCAGCTTGTCTTTAGTCTGGCTGGAGAACTTGGGATCCGGCACCTTCACGGAAATCACCGCTGTCAGGCCCTCCCGGGCGTCATCACCGGACGGGTTGGCCTTTTCTTTCTTGAGCAGACCTTCCTTGTCCATGTAGTTGTTCAGGGTACGGGTCAACGCACCCCGGAAGCCGGCCAGGTGAGTACCACCATCCCGCTGGGGGATATTGTTGGTGAAACAGAAGATGTTTTCCTGATAGGAATCATTCCACTGCATGGCCACTTCCACGGCAATACCGTCTTCCTCACGGTCATACTGGAAGTGAAACACCTGATTCAGTGGCGTCTTATTCTCGTTCAGGAAGCTGACAAAGGCGCTCAGGCCCCCTTCATATTCGAACACTTCCTCTTCACCGCTACGCTCATCTTTCAGATGAATACGCACACCGGAGTTCAGGAAGCTCAGTTCACGCAGGCGCTTGGCCAGAATATCGTAGTGGAACTTGATGTTGCTGAAGGTCTCCGCAGAAGGGCGGAAGTGGATGCTGGTCCCGCTGGAGTCCGTGTTACCTACGACGTCGAGGGGTTTGTCCGGTACGCCATGACGGTAGATCTGCTCGTGGACTTGGCCATTACGCCGAATCGTCAGCTTCAGCTCTTCGGAGAGGGCATTCACTACGGACACCCCTACACCGTGCAGCCCACCCGATACCTTGTAGGTGTTGTCATCGAACTTGCCGCCGGCGTGCAGTACGGTGAGGATTACCTCTGCCGCTGAAACCCCTTCTTCCTCATGGATATCCACCGGAATTCCGCGACCATTATCCTGAATGGAGACGGATTCGTCCGGGTGAATGACAACCTTGATCTCGGAACAGAAGCCAGCAAGAGCTTCATCGATGGAGTTATCCACCACCTCAAAGACCATATGATGCAGACCGGTGCCATCATCCGTGTCACCAATGTACATGCCGGGGCGCTTGCGAACGGCATCCAACCCTTTCAGCACTTTGATGCTGGATGAATCGTAATTTTTCTCCGCCATGCTCTTTCCTTATTCACTCCCGGTAAGGGATCGAAGCTTGCCATGTTCCACGTGGAACATTTTGCTCTCGATCGCCTGTAAAGCGTTGTTGTCATTCACGATGGCCGCCCATTGGGGCGTATCCAGCGCGGTTATCAATGTCTGGTGGCCCGTCATCGCCAGGTATTGAAGCAGACGGTGACGGTGCTCTTCGTCCAGCTCTGCGGCCAGATCATCCACCAGCAGGGTACACACCTTGCCCACTCGCTGTATCAGCGGTAGCTGAGCCAACACCATGCCATACGCCACCAGCTTGGCCTGACCACGGGACAACCGGTCCCGGGCCACTACCTCACCGATATCAATGCGAATATCCGACCGGTGAAAACCCGCCTGGCTGAACCCCCTGCGGATATCGTCTTGCCGCAAGCGCTGCAGCGCAGCAAGAGTGTCTTCGCCTTTTTGGCGCCCGGTCTGCAGCCGTAAACGGATCTTCATGTCCGGCGATAGCACGGCCAGGGCGTCATCAAGTCCAGCCTGCAGTTCTTTCAAATAGCTGCGGCGTAACCCTTCGATTCTATCAGAAGTCTGCGCCAGTTGCTGATCCCAAAAGCCCAATTCCCGCGGGTTTATGCTGCCACTGCGTAAAAGCGCATTGCGTTGCTTCAACGCAGCATTGGCGGTACGCCAGAGGGGCATAAAATCATGTTCCACGTGGAACATTCCCCAGTCCATAAAGCGGCGACGCAGAGCCGAAGCCCCAAACACCAAGTCCACGGAGCCGGGATGAAGCGCCAATACCGGAAGCAATGTGGCCACCTCACTGAGGGCCTTCGGGGTGGCACCATCCAGCTTGATCGCATCAATGCCGCCCGGCGTCCGGCGAACCCCAAGACGGCGAACACTTTCACCATCATGCACTTCCGCGTAGAGCGTCGCGGCTTCCGCCCCGTCACGCACAAGACGAGACAGGCGACCACCCCGAAACGAGCGCCCGCCACTGCCAATAAAATAGATCGCCTCAAGCAGACTGGTCTTGCCACTGCCGTTATCACCCAGGATTACATTCAGGGAAGGAGACAGGCTGACATCCGCCTGACGGTAGTTACGAAAATCTCCCAGCTGGAGACGATTCAACATAAATCCGGATCCTGACCCCGAAGACAGCACTGGCACCAGCGCAAAACAACCGCACCGGCAAACGAATTGGACATTGATTGTAGCGCAGGCAGCCCCAGGCTGCCTGCACCCCCAGCCACCTTTCTCCACAGCAAAACACAGGCTACCCACAGACCTATCCACAAGGCAGAGGAACCCCAAGCCCAAGCTTAAATGAACAGCGAGCAAGAACAGGCTGACGCGCTCATCCACGATGAAGCACAAAAAAAGCCCGGCAAATGCCGGGCTTTTTCTATCCAGAACAGTCAGGTCACATCACAGCCGCATGGGCATCACCACATACACCGCCGCTTTACTTTCCGGATCGAAGACCAGGGCACTGCTATTGCTGTCCCCCATCTCCAGTTCCGCCTGGGTGCCAGACATGGTGTTCAGCACATCCAGCAGATAACTCACGTTAAAGCCGATTTCCAGCGGCTGACCATTGAAGTCCACGGACACTTCCTCTTCCGCTTCTTCCTGCTCGGGGTTGTTGGCCACAATACGCAGGCTGCCTTCGGCCAGCTGGACACGCACGCCGCGGTACTTTTCATTGGAAAGAATCGCCACCCGGGCCAGCGCCTGGCGCAAGGTTTCACGATCGGCAATCACGTGCCGAGTGCCCTCCTTGGGAATCACACGATCGTATTCCGGGAACTTGCCATCGACCAGCTTGGAGGTGAAGGTAATCGCGCCCACCACGATCCGCACATGGTTGCGACCGATCGTCAGCCGCGCGACTTCACCGGCATCCCCAAGGATACGAGACAGCTCCATAACCCCTTTGCGCGGCAGAATGACAGAAGCCTCTTCTACCGGCGCCTCCAGCTCGGCATCGCACAACGCCAGGCGATGGCCATCGGTGGCAACCGCACGCAGACGACCCGGCTTGAGCTCGAACAACATGCCATTGAGGTAGTAGCGAACGTCCTGCTGGGCCATGGAGAACGCTGTGCGGTCAATCAGGCTGCGCAGCACATTGGGCTGGATATCCAGCGTAGAGCCTGCAGCATCCTCTTCCTGATTAGGGAACTCGGATGCGGGCAGGGTGGACAGGGTGAACCGGCTACGCCCGGAACGCACCAGCATGCGCTCGCCATCGACCTCAAACCGGATATCCGCTTCGGCAGGCAAGCTTTTGGCAATATCCACCAGCTTGCGTGCCGGCACCGTGGTTTCACCCGGCTGCATTTCCCCTTCCAGCGACAGGCGAGCGACCAACTCCAGTTCCAGGTCCGTGCCCGTCATGGAAAGCTGCCCATCGCCCACTTCCAGTAACACATTGGAGAGCACCGGCAGGGTCTGACGTTTTTCCACCACCGCAGCCACCTGCTGCAAGGGCTTGAGGAGCTGTTCTCTATTGATTGAGAATTTCATCGCGCTATCCCGTTCTGGTTACCTTCCTGGATGTGGTCCCTGCTCAGGACGTCAGCGTCCGCAGCAGGTTCTGATAATCTTCTTCAATTTCCGGGTTGGATTCCCGTAACTCCAGCACCTTACGGCAGGCGTGCAGTACGGTGGTGTGATCCCGGCCACCAAAGTTCTCACCGATTTCCGGCAGGCTGTGGCTGGTCAACTCCTTGGAGAGTGCCATGGCCACCTGACGTGGACGTGCCACCGAGCGGGTTCGCCGGGGCGAGAGCAGATCGTTGATCTTGATCTTGTAGTACTCGGCCACAACCCGCTGAATATTGTCGATACTGATCTGCCGCGCCTGAAGGGCAATCAGGTCCTTCAACGCTTCCTTGATCAGCCCGATATCGATCTGCGCACCCGTAAATCGCACATGGGCGATCACCCGTCGCAGCGCCCCTTCCAGTTCCCGTACATTAGACCGGATTCGTTGCGCAATAAAGAAGGCGGCATCATTGGGCAGGTCGACCTTGGCCTCTTCCGCCTTCTTCTTGAGAATCGCGACACGGGTTTCCAGCTCCGGCGGCTCCATGGGCTGAGACAACCCCCAGCCAAAGCGACTCTTGAGACGCTCTTCCAGGCCGTCCACTTCCTTCGGGAATTTGTCGCAGGTAAGGATGATCTGCTGCCCGTTTTCCAGCAGAGCATTGAAGGTATGGAAGAACTCTTCCTGGGACTGCTCCTTACCTGCAAAAAACTGAATATCATCAATCAGCAGGGCATCCACACTACGGTAGAAGCGCTTGAACTCATTGATGGTCTTGTTACGCAGCGCCGAGATCATATCCGCCACAAAGCGCTCACTGTGAAGGTACACCACCTTGGCATTGGGGTTACGGCGCATCAGCTCGTTGCCCACCGCATGCATCAGGTGGGTCTTGCCGAGCCCCACACCGCCATACAACAACAGCGGGTTATAGCCATGGCTGGCCGGGTTCTCCGCCACCTGCTGGGCCGCCGCCGCCGCCATGCGATTCGACTTGCCCTCTACAAAGGTGGAAAACGTAAAGCCGGTATTGAGATTACTACGGTGCTTGCGGGCACCACCGACTTCCGCCACAACAGGGCGCGGCTCAGGGGCCTCCTGATGACTCTGCATACCATTAAAGGGCTGAGGGGCAGGACGAGCCGTGGCGGGCTCTGCAACGGGCGCTACGGACGCAGGGACAGGCCGGCTAGAGCCGACCTCCAGACGCAACTGAGGCAACGGGCCAGACTGCATCTCGCCCAGCACCTCGCCAATGCGATCCAGGTACTTGTCACGAACCCAGTCCACCACAAAGCGGTTGGGCGCAAACAGGGTCAGCTCGGCACCATCTGCGGACGCCGCAACCTGTAACGGGCGGATCCACATGTTGTATTGCTGTGACGGCAACTCATCTTCGAGCCGCGTCAGACAGCGTTGCCAGAGCTCTTCAGACACAAAACCGCCTTGCTCGCTTGTCGTTATACATAGAAAGAGGGCTCAAGGTGAACCCGAATCGAGCCAGCCATTCTACCCTCAGGCAGGCACATCTATCCACAGGGCGGCCGGCATTTTTTGCAATCATTCACTCTGTGGATAACTATGACCATAACCGTGTGAATTCCCACAGGGACAACCCCGTGGATAACCACCGGGATGAGTTATACACACAGTTAATGACAGGCCATCCCCATGTCGTCCCCGCAGACGACACAGGGTCATACGCAAGTTATCATTAACACAAGATTTTGAATTTATTAGATATTTGATACTTACCCACAGAATCTGGCGAGCCCTATAATTACCAATACAACTAATAAATACTTAAATATATAAATTCTATTAACAGTGACCGTTTCAAAAGGGATCGAGCATGCTCAAGGCTAAATCCTCAACGAAGAAAAGACGTGAATCGGCGTTGTGATGAACCAGATGAAGCGCTTATGACTCTTGACAGTTTGCAGCAGGACCGTCGCTCGTGGCGCGATTCCAGACCTGGGTTAAAAACAAGTTCACCGCGGGGAACACTCCGCCCACAGAGAAAAGCCCTCTTTGCTGTCGGGCATTCCTCGCTAAAGTTCGAAACCCAAAAAATCGCCCCTTCCCACGACAATCCCGTCACGCAATATCGTTGACACTGAGACCGGGATTCCCTAGACTTGCCGCCCTTCTAAATAGCAGTCTATTTCCACAGGTAAGACGCCATGAAACGTACATTTCAGCCCAGCGTACTGAAGCGCAAGCGCGCCCACGGTTTCCGTGCCCGTATGGCCACCAAGAATGGTCGCAAGGTACTGGCTGCTCGCCGTGCCAAGGGTCGCAAGCGGTTGGCTGCCTAAGCCAACCGTTTTCTCCTACCCTCCGGCTGAGGTAACTGTGCCTTTGTCCCAGGCCTTTACCCGGCAACACCGACTTCTCACCGGTTCTCACTATCAGGCTGTTTTTGACCACGCTTCCTGGAAGGTGGGCAATGCCTCGTTTTTGTTGATGGCAAAAGCCTCTGAGGAACCCCTGCCGCGACTGGGTCTGGTGATTGGACGCAAGCGTGCCAAACGGGCAGTTGACCGGGCCTGTATCAAGCGCCGCGCCCGTGAACAGTTCCGGCTTCGCCAACAGAGCCTTCACGGCCTGGATATTATCTTGCTGGTCCGCGGTCGTGTGGATCACCCCGATCCCGCCCTTGTCAGCCAACAGCTAGGTCAGCTTTTCGACAAGCTGCTTGCCAAGTGCCGGCAGGCTTGAGAAACTGCGGCCCGTTTTTCACGCCAAAGATAAGCCTCTTATGGAAATCCCGCGCGCCTTAGTGATTACTGGCATTGCCGTCGTCTCCTACCTGATGATTCAGGCTTGGCAGAAAGACTATGCCAACCCCTCCCAACCCGCTGTCACCGAGCAAGTGGCTGACGCGGGCAACGCGACCCCTGATCTTCCCGCTCCCCAGTCTGATTTGGGCGAGGATAACGGGGTGCCCTCCGCGCAAGCCGAAACCGCAGCGGCTGACGCTCTGGGCCTGCCTGCTGTGGAAAACACGCAGACCTCCTCCTCGTCACGGCAGATCGAAGTCAACACCGACGTATTGCGAGTCGAAATCGACCTGCAAGGTGGGGATATTGTCCGCCTGGCACTGCCGGACTACCCAACCCACGTCGAGACACCGGATCAGCCATTTGTACTGATGGAGCAGGATGCTACCCGTACCTACGTTGCCCAGAGCGGCCTGGTGGGGACTAACGGCACCGATTCCAGTGCTGGCCGGCCACTGTGGTCAGCTGCGTCAGACCGCTACACCCTGAATGAAAGCGACAATGAGCTGAATGTTGACCTGACCCTGAGTCAGGACAACGGTGCGCAAATCATCAAGCGCTATACCTTTGAAAAAGGCAGCTATCTGGTGCGTGTCAGCCATATCGTCCGCAACCAGGGCAATAGTGAATGGTCCGGGGCCCTGTACGGGCAGATCAAACGCGATGGCAATGACGATCCGGGGCTGTCCAAGCAGGGCTGGGCGCCCATGCCGACGTATCTTGGGGCAGCCTACTGGGATACCGAAAAGCCCTACAACAAGCTGGACTTCGATGACATGCAGGAAAGCCCGCTGAACCTCACTGTTGAGGGCGGCTGGCTGGCCATGGTGCAGCATTACTTTGTATCGGCGTGGATTCCTGACCCGCAGCAGCGTAACCACTATTCCAGCGTGCACCTCAAGCAGCGTGACCAGTACCTGCTGCGTTTTGTGTCCCCCACCGTGAAAGTGGCGCCGGGCGAAGAGAAGGTACTGTATGCCGAGTTTTATGCCGGGCCGAAAACCCAGGATCACCTGGAAGCCATCAGCCCTGGCCTGAACATGACCGTGGACTATGGCTGGCTGTGGTTTATTTCCCAGCCGATCTTTGCCCTGCTGGTGTTCCTGCAGAGCGGCGAAGTGTCCGTTTTCGGCATGGATATCGATATCGGTGGCGGCGTCAGCAACTGGGGCGTGGCGATCATTCTGCTGACCTTCATCATCAAGGCGATCTTCTTCAAGCTTAGCGCGACCAGCTATCGTTCCATGGCGAAGATGCGCAAGGTGGCTCCCGAGATGCAGCGCATCAAGGAGCAGAACAAGAACGATCGTCAGAAAGCGCAGATGGAAACCATGAAGCTGTTCCAGCGGGAAAAGATCAACCCGCTGGGTGGCTGTCTGCCGATGCTGGTGCAGATGCCGGTGTTCATCGCCCTGTACTATGTGCTGCTGGAATCGGTGGAGCTGCGCCAGGCGCCGTTCTTCCTGTGGATCAATGACCTGTCGGTGATGGATCCCTATTTCGTGCTGCCGATCCTGATGGGCGCCTCCATGTTCCTGCAGACCCGCCTTAACCCGACCCCGGCGGATCCCATGCAGGCCCAGGTGATGAAGTGGATGCCAATCGTGTTCTCCGTCTTCATGTTGTGGTTCCCGGCTGGTCTGGTGCTGTACTGGCTGACCAACAATATCCTGTCCATCGCCCAGCAGTGGGTAATCACCAAAAACATCGAAAAAGGCAACGACTAACGTCGTTGCCGGGTGCACGGTCTCCAACCTATCCGTAGGAGCGTCGCTCGCGGCGCGATATTGGACGTTGGGGATCGCGCCGCCAGCGACGCTCCTACGGGTAGCGAGCCTTTTAAATTCGTGACATTTCGCCCTTTTTAGGTTTTCCTTGCGGCTTGAAGCTTGCCGTTTGTCGCTTTTTCCCATGCCCAATCCCGCTGACACCATCGTTGCCATTGCTACCGCTCCCGGTCGGGGTGGGGTGGGTGTGGTGCGTCTGTCCGGGCCTGCTGCCCCTGGCATCTCAAAATCAATCTGCGGCGATCGCGAACTGACCCCGCGCCTGGCGCACTTTGCCCGCTTTCGGGATGCCGCAGGACAGGTCATCGACGAAGGACTGGCCATCTATTTCCCCGCGCCAAACTCCTTTACCGGTGAAGACGTGGTGGAATTGCAGGGGCATGGGGGCCCCGTCATTCTCGATTTGCTGGTGAAGGCGTGTATCGATGCCGGTGCACGGCAGGCTCGGGCGGGGGAGTTCTCTCAACGAGCCTTCCTGAATGACAAGATGGACCTGACCCAGGCGGAAGCCATCGCCGACCTGATTGATGCCGGAACAGAAGCCTCTGCCAGAGCCGCGCTCAATTCCCTCCAGGGCGCTTTTTCCAGCGAAGTGAATCAACTGGTAGAAGATCTGATCGGCCTGCGCATCTATGTGGAAGCCGCCATCGACTTCCCGGAAGAGGAAATCGACTTCCTGTCAGACGGCAAGGTGGCCGGTGACCTGCATGCGGTGCACCAGCAATGCCTGCGGGTGCTGGATGAGGCCCGGCAAGGCCGGTTGGTCCGAGAAGGGATGACCCTGGTCATTGCGGGCAAGCCCAATGCGGGCAAATCGTCCCTGATGAACGCCCTGGCCGGGTTCGATGCGGCCATCGTCACGGACATTGCGGGCACTACCCGGGATGTGCTGCGTGAATCCATTCAGATTGATGGCATGCCGCTGAACCTGATCGATACCGCCGGCCTGCGTGACAGTGCCGATGTGGTCGAGCAGGAAGGCATCCGCCGAGCCTTTGCTGAAATCAAAAAAGCCGACCGGTTGCTGGTCATGGTGGATTCCCGGGAACAGCCAATAGATTCACAGGATATACACAGCCTGTTGCCGCAGAGTCAGCAACAGCTGGAGGATCTGGCGCTTCCCATCACCGTGATCCTCAATAAGGCGGACTTGTCGGGCTTGCCCTGTGGGCCGCGTTCGGATGGTTGCTTTGTACTGTCCGCTTCCACTGGAGAGGGGCTCCCGGCCTTCCGTGACCACCTCAAACAGGTGGCTGGCTACCAGGGGGAGGGGCAAAGCCGATTCTCGGCCCGCCGCCGCCATATCACTGCGCTGGAGCAGGCCCTGCAGGCTCTGGAAAACGGCCGGGCGCAACTGCACGGTCATGCCGCAGGCGAACTCCTCGCCGAAGATCTGCGCGCCGCCCAAAAAGCGCTGGAAGAGATCACCGGCGCCTTCACCGCCGATGACCTGCTCGGCCGCATCTTTTCCTCCTTCTGCATCGGCAAATAACCCACCAGACATCCCCCCTCCGTAGGAGCGTCGCTCGCGGCGCGATAGCCTAACGCCTGGAATCGCGCCGCCACCGAGCGCAGCGAAGGAACGCCCGCAGGGCGGACCGAAGGGTGAGCGTTGCGAATAACCGGCGCTCCTACAGCGGCTTCGCGTTCAAGGGTGGGGGGATCCCCCTGTGGGTGTGGTCCCCTCCACACCGTAAGCGATTGATAAACAAAATGTTTTATAAAAAACCGTCTACACGATTGGCCAAATAAATCGCCTTTATGACCATTCCGCCCATCTGCCGAGCAGTGGCAAAAAACCTTATAAAACAAGGGAATAAAGTTGCGTATACAAAATCCCGCTTGCTGATCATTGTTTGATCAGTACTATCGCGCCACCTTATGTAAATCTATAGCAAGTATCTGTGAACTAATTTAAGCGGATAGGAAATAATAATAGAAAGACTGTATATGGGAGAGTGCGTCATGCAGACGATTCGTCAGCACATGCGTGTTGTGTGCTATTCAGCGCGAGCGGGACTGCTCGGCCTGCTGGCCCTGTTGCCCCTCAGCGGCATGGCTGCACTGGAGCGCATGGATGACGCCGCCATGTCCGATGTGAGCGGGGCCGGTATTGCACTCGGTTTTGAGGATTTTCGCTGGCTCACCAAACCGACCAGTTATTTTGAGCAGATGGGCACAGCTCCTGTCGGCACAACCACTTTTCAACGTGCCGATATGCGTTGGTATGGCTTAAGCATCACCGCAGTCCCTCATGGCTCGACCGGAAACGAGGGTTTCCATTGGGATCAGTCTGGTAGCAGTTTTGGTACGGCGTGTACTGGCACCGGTCTGGCTTGTCCGCTGGGAGGTGTGATCCCAAATTTCTCCCCCTACGATAACCCCTATGTGCTGCGGGCCTTTTCTCCTTCGGGCTATAGCTATGATGGCACCTTGCTGAATGCGGATCCGGATAGCCCGGATAAAACGGTTTATGAATACGTTGCTCCAACCAATCAGCCTTACTACAACTTTGCCTTCATGGGGGAAATAGAAGCAGGCAGAACTGCTCCCAATGAATACTTGAATGCGCAAAATATGCCCAGCGGCGTTACGGGGGATGTGGGAGATTTTCTTAAATCACAGACATTGATTCAGGGGAATGCGGCAGGTTCCATTTTCAGGCTGTTCCAGCATACCCAGCCTGGTAATGAAACCTTTGCAATCATGTACCACAGTGATTTGCGAGGGGATTTCCGTTTCTCGGCTGCTCAGGATAGCCGAGCTGCCAGCGATGTTGTTGGTGTACCAGTAATTTTTGATGAACAGGAAGGGCTTCATTTTAAAAATGTAGAAGCATTTATTGCCCTTGGCCAACCTTTCTACCAAGCGTTCACTCTTGATGCAGTGCCCAGTCAGGACGGTAACTTCATTATGGAACTGCCGTTTCTCAGGGACCCGGCTCAAAGCCCTTATGTTGCTTTGAACAATGCGCAGAAACACTTCTATTCGTACGCCGTTGACGAAGATGTGGTGCACGGTAGCTATGTGCTTGATGGAACCACCTATGAGAATGGTATAGCGGGTTTCATCACGGCTCGACTTGCTTACTTGCACAATATTGGCAGTCCAAATGTCGCCACATACGAACAACACGTGATCAACCAGTATGGCGTCACCCTTTATGAAGGTTTTGCCAATGCCCAGGCCTGGTTGGATCAATACAACACCACCCATGGCTACTCACGTTGGGGAGACTGTACTCCTTGCCGTGGGATAGGTTGCCCAACCGTACATGGCGTTAGTGGTACGCAATCGCACCCGGACCGTAATGCCTATAACAGTACTTCTGACGGCATGTTCTTTCGAAAATGCTCAACCTGCGCTGACTTTGATGCGTTTGCGTACATGCTAACTGCGGTGGATGTGAGAAACGGCAACAGTCAGTACACCTGCCCTGTTCGATCAGAGAATGAAACCGCTGATAACCTTCCCAGTCTGACGATTGCCAATAAGCTTTATATTGGTGAGAACGCTGACTTTGGCCAAACGGGCGCAAATCATCTTGACCCGCTGATAGGAAGTCTGGGATTCGGTGATCAAAATTATGGGCAGATCGCGATGCCCGGCGGTGTTTGGCATAGCGAAATTGTTGCCAAAATTCCTCAGTAATACTGAGCTAAATTTAGGAACCGTTGCAAAGAGCCTTTGCTTGTGGCTCTTTGACATCGAACTGACTTCTAACTTGTTTCTTCCTCCCGGCCTCTATGCCAGTAGGGATTTTATCCTCGCCAAGGCTCGGGATCGCCTTGCGAGCAAGGCTCCTACAGAGAGGGGGTATTGGTATGGATGGAATGGTGGGAGCCAGCCTGCTGGCGATGGGGCGGTTTGCTACCGCTCGCAACCAGACTGTCTCCAACAACACAGAGTGCCCTTCTATTTTCCTCTGCAATCTCCGTGACCTCTACGCTAAACGTTTCGGTCTAGCGAACCCTTGAAATGCAACCTCGTCGCTGCCATGCCATGATGGAACCATGTTGTTCTATATAGGCAGGAGGCAGGTCATGGCATCCACTGACACCCGCACCGAAAAAGATTCCCTCGGCGAAATTCAGGTCCCGGCCAGTGCCCGTTGGGGTGCGCAGACACAACGGGCAGTGGATAATTTTCCCATCAGCGGGCGGCCGTTGCCTGCACGATTTATTGAGGCTGTCGTGCGCATCAAGCGCTGTGCTGCACAGGCCAACCGGGAACTTGACCAGCTGCCTTCTGACAAGTCCGTCGCGATTGTGGGTGCCTGCAATGACCTCTTGTCCGGGCAACATACAGACCAGTTTCCAGTAGATATTTTTCAGACTGGCTCCGGCACCAGTACCAACATGAATGTGAATGAGGTGATTGCTCACCTGTGTCATGAGGCAGGGGCCGACATTCATCCCAATGATGATGTGAATCTCGGCCAGAGCAGTAATGACACCATCCCCACGGCTCTGCATGTGTCATCGGTATTGGCTGTCACCGAACAGCTGATACCGGCCCTGGAGCATTTGATCGTGACCTTGGCAATGCGGGCCCGGGAAGGCCGCGACACGGTCAAGACAGGCAGAACCCATCTGATGGATGCCATGCCGGTGACCCTGGAGCAGGAACTGGATACCTGGGTATTGCAACTGCAGGCAGCCAGTAGCCGGTTAGCGGTAGCAAGGGATGAACTGCACGGTATCCCACAAGGTGGCACGGCGGTAGGCAGCGGGATCAATACCCACCCGGATTTTGCCGAATACATTGCCCGGCAGTTGTCAGAGGAAACCGGCCATGCCTTTACGGCGCTGCCCCATGCCTTTGTGGCACAGAGCGCACTGGATGCGCCGCTGGCCCTGTCTTCAGCCTTGCGTGGGCTGGCGGTAGTGATCATGAAAATTGCCAACGATCTGCGCTGGATGAATTCCGGGCCGATCCACGGGCTGGCAGAAGTACAGTTGCCTGCGACCCAGCCCGGATCATCCATCATGCCGGGCAAGGTCAATCCGGTTATCTGTGAGTCGGCAACCATGGTGGCAGCCCAGGTCATGGGGCTGGATCAGGCCAACGCCATTGCCGCGCAGAGTGGTAATTTTCAGCTCAACGTCATGTTGCCCCTGGTGGCGACCAACCTGTTGGACATGACGGCGTGGCTCGCCAACACCTGCACCAATATGGCTGACCGGGCGATCCGGGACATGACCTTCAATGTGGGGAATCTTGCTGCAGGGGTGGGCAAAAACCCGATTCTGGTCACCGCACTGAACCCGGTGATCGGCTACGAAAAAGCCGCGGCCATCGCCAAGGACGCCTTTGCCAGTGGTCGCCCGGTTATCGAGGTGGCCGTAGAGCACACCGGGTTACCCAGAGATGAGCTGGAGGCCTTGCTGGATCCCAAACGGCTGACCGGGCCCTGAGGGCAGGGATACCCTTTTATCTTGTAATCGAAGCCGCTGTAGGAGCGGAGGTTCCGCCGCGAATCGCAACCCGGGATTCACCCTCTGCCACCACGACACACACAGGGGCACCCAGACCCGACGGGTTTTACCATGGTGATCCCGGTGACCTCTGTGGGGGTAAGGTTTTTATGCTCGCCCAGGCTCGGAATCGCCTTGCGAGCAAGGTTATTCGCTTTACTCCCCCCTTCGTGTGTTACTCGGCTATGTTCCTGTCGGGCGAAGGGGGGGGAGCGTCTGGTTTGTTAAAATGCGACGGCGAATCCCAGACCTGCTTCGTTATCCACGCTGTCGTTATCGAGTCCGCCGCGACCGTAAAGGTCGAATTGAATCTTCGGGGTCAGCATCCAGGTGAGTCCGCCACCGGCGCGGTTGTTATCGTTGCCGTCATCTTCGTTATGGCTGAGGCCAGCGTCCAGAAAGACCGCCCACTTGTCATTGAGTCGTGCATGCCAGCTGGGCACCACGGTAATCCATTTTTCGCTACCGCTGTCGTCATAGCGAACACTGAGTTGCAGCTGATGTCGGTCGTCTAGCCACCAACCTCCGCTGATGGCCATGAAGCTGCCATCCTCTTCGTCACTGAAAGCATCGCTGGCGGTGTCCAGCAACATGCCCCCCAGCAGAGCGGCGCGGAAGGTATCGCCCCGGTACAAGGCGAATTTGGCGCCCAGGCTGCTGTCACCCATCCCGCTTTGGTCGGTGGAATCCTGGCCATCCGATGATTCCTGGTAGCGGTAGCTGTTAACGCCCACCTGAAGTTCCATCCGCCGGACGACCCGTAACCGTAGCAGAGTGTTGAAATCCAGAGTCGCGATTTCCGGGCTGCTCCGTTTATCCAGGGTGCCATCGGGCAACCCCTGTTCAACGGCGATGCGGTATTTGCCTAACAAATCCGGATTCAGGCCCAGTCCGGGGCGCTCGAAGGCGGGGGCGGCAAGGGTCAGTCCAGGCACAAGAGACAGTACAGGCAGTGCGGCAAGCCAACGGGGCATCAGATCTTCACTCCTTGAAGAACATGCAGGCGAACAAATCGAAAGAGGCACCGTAGCACCGCCAGAACCGGCTTCACCATTAACCGAAAGAACTAACTGAGCCGGATGGCGACGAGATAGCTAGACAGGGTGTCTACATGACGTAGTATTTTGTAACCGTTCCGGGTTTGCCGCAGGTGACCTGCGGGGAAGGCTGTGCCACCCTTGGGGGCCGGCATACTGGTGAGTAGGTGGAACACCCTGCCGCCGCCGGAACGATAATAATTGCCATATTTATGGACCTTTGGAGAGTCAACATGAGTAGCGACCTGAGCATTCAGCGCAGTGCTTCCGCCGTGGAGCCGGCGCTGGTGATCAACCGTATCCTGGAAGCGGGGGTGCGCAAGGCGCCGAACCAGACCATCACCTACAATGGTCGTGATTACACCTACCGCGAGTTTGAGGAGCGGGTTCATCGTTTGGCCGGGGCGCTGGCCGCCCAGGGCATCAAGCCCGGTGACACCGTCGCCGTCATGGACTGGGATACCAACCGCTACCTGGAAGCCTTCTTTGCAATCCCGATGATGGGGGCTGTGCTGCACACCGTAAATGTACGGTTGAGCCCGGAGCAGATCCTTTACACCATCAACCACGCCAAGGATGATGCTATCCTGGTGAACAGCGAATTCCTGCCGGTGCTGGAAGAGCTGAAAGACCGTATCGAGCCGGTGAAAACCTATATCCTGCTGGACGATGATGGGGTCAAAGGTAGTGACAGCCTGCCCCTGGCGGGGGAATACGAGGCGCTGCTGGCCGACGCGCCGGCCCGCTATGCGTTCCCGGAGCTGGACGAAAACACCCGCGCCACCACCTTCTACACCACCGGCACCACCGGCCTGCCCAAAGGGGTGTATTTCTCCCACCGTCAGCTGGTGCTGCATACCTTTGCCGGTCGTAACACCATGTCCGGTGTCGGTCAGGGTCGCTTCAACGAAGATGACGTCTATATGCCGATTACCCCCATGTTTCATGTGCACGCCTGGGGGATTCCCTACATGGCGACCCTGATGGGCGTGCAGCAGGTATACCCGGGCCGTTATGAGCCGGCTACCCTGCTCAAGCTGCTGGTCAGCAAGAAAGTCACCTTCTCTCACTGTGTGCCCACCATTATCCAGATGCTGTTGCAGGCGGAAGCCGCCAAGAGCGTGGACCTGAGTGGCTGGAAAGTGATCATCGGCGGTTCGGCCTTGCCCAAGGCCCTGGCCATGGGGGCGCTGGAGCGAGGTATTGATATCTATACCGGTTACGGCATGAGCGAAACTTGCCCGCTGCTGACCCTCGCACAGTTGACCCCGGAGCTGGAGAACGCCGACCTGGAAACCCAGGCCGACTACCGCACCCGCACCGGTCGCCCGGTGGCCATGGTGCAGTTGCGAATCGTCGATGGCGAGATGAACGACGTCCCTCACGATGGCAAGAGCCAGGGGGAAGTGGTTGTCCGTGCCCCCTGGCTGACTCAGGGTTACCTGAATGATCCGGAAAAGTCTGAAGAGCTGTGGGCGGGTGGTTGGTTGCACACCGGTGACGTGGCGGTGATGAGCGACGATGGTTGGCTGAAGATCGTTGACCGCATCAAGGACGTGATCAAGACGGGCGGCGAGTGGGTCTCCTCCATTGATCTGGAAGGCCTTGTCCTGCAACACCCCGGTGTGGGTGAGTGTGCAGTGGTCGGCGTGCCGGATGCCAAGTGGGGCGAACGCCCGGTGGCGCTGGTGGTGAAAAGCGGTGATGCCGACGAAGAGGGTATCAAGGCCCTGATTGCCGACTATGCCGAGAAAGGCATCATCAGCCGTTATGGCATCCCGGACCGGGTGATTTTTGTCGATGCCCTGCCGCGTACCTCCGTGGGCAAGCTCGACAAGAAGAAGATGCGGGCGGAAATGGTGTAAGAAGCCCTGGCAAATACGGTGGTTCGACCGCGAAGGGTCAGCGACGCTTGGCGCGTCGCGGTGGAACCACCGTTCCCTCAGAACAGCGACCTGCAATCAGCGTTGCCACGACGAAGGTGCTGTAGGAGCGGAGGTTCCGCCGCGAAACCGTACTCTGGAAACCCCACCTTAACCGCAGTGCATGACGACGCACGAAGCATCGCCCGGTTTTATCTCTTTGCCCTCTGTGGTGATCACCGCTTTGGAGCACCTTTCCGGCAAGACACCAGCAGATCAAGGCGCGATATTCGCAAAGAATGTATCCAGGAATGAATTAGCTTCATACTTGGCGGTCAGACTGGCGTATGAATTGCGAATTGCTTGCATAATGACGCGCTAGGCTTGGCGTGTTGAATTGAGGGAGTACCCCATGGGGCGGATTTTGGCGGGGCTGGTGCTGTTGGCGCTGGCGGCAGGGGGTATCTGGTGGGCACTGGTGCCCGATAGTGCGGCACCGCGACAACGGCCACCCACCGCGGTCAACGTGGCACCCAGCATTGAGCGGGACCTGTTTGATCAGGTCGAGGCCGTGGGCACCGCCCGGGCGGCCCAGGCCGTGGTGCTGTTGGCGGAGGTGCCCGGGCGGGTTTCGAAGATTCATTTTCAACAGGGTCAGAAAGTCAAACGGGGTCAGCTGCTGGTGCAGCTCGATGATCGCAATGCCCGTGCCGAACTGGCCCGGGCCGAAGCCGAATACCAGCGTGCCCAGGACGATTTTCGCCGTGGCCAGCAGCTGGTAGACCGCCGGGCGATCTCGCAATCGGAAGTGGATACTTTCCGCACCAGCCTGGAAGCCGCCAGAGCCAATCGCGATGCAGCCCAGGCGAACCTCAACGACCACCGTATTCAGGCTCCCTTTGCGGGAGTGGTCGGGCTACGCCAGGTGGATCCCGGCGCTTATCTTCAAACCGGTGATGCCATCACCACGCTGGATAACCTGGGCCATATCGAAGTGGATTTTCAAATACCGGAGCGCTATCTGGGGCGGCTTACCGTGGGGCTGCGGGTGCATGCCAGCAATGAGGCGTTCCCGAACCTGAATTTTGACGGGGCCATCAGCCATCTGGATTCCCGGGTCAATGCCAGCAGTCGCAGCCTGACCGCCCGGGCCCGGCTCAACAACCCCGGTAACCGGGTACGTCCCGGTCAGTTCATGCGTATTACCGTGCAACTGGCACAACGCACCGCGTTACTGGTACCGGAACAGGCGATCATCACCCAGGGAGCACAGAGCTATGTGTTCACCGTGGATGCCAACAGCCAGGCGATTCGTCATCCGGTGACCCTCGGCGGTCGGCGTGATGGTTGGGTAGAGATTCGTGACGGTCTGGTGGGGAACCCCGAGATCATCGTTAACGGACACACCCGGCTGGGCAGTGGTCAGGCGGTCAACATCATCGACAACCCCGATGCCTTGTTGCCGGAACAGCGGGTCTTGATTGCCCCACCGACACAGGACGTGGCGGGAGACGCGGCCGCATGATCCTGTCTGATGTGTCCATCAAGCGGCCGGTCTTCGCTACGGTGATCAGCCTGCTGATCGTGGTGTTCGGTGTCAGTGCCTTGCAGAAACTGCCGATCCGGGAATACCCGGACATTGATCCGCCGGAAGTGTCGGTAACGGTCGACTATGCCGGCGCGGCACCAGAGGTGATCGATACCCAGATTATCCAGGTTATTGAAGGCGCCATTGCCGGGGTGGAAGGGGTGCATCGCATTGAGTCGCGCAGCCGGTTGGGCTCGGCGCGGACCACGGTGGAATTCAGCCTTGAGCGGGATGTGGATATCGCCGCCAATGATGTTCGCGACGCCGTATCACGGGTGTTGAATCGCCTTCCGGAAGAAGCAGAAACACCGGTGATTGCCAAGGCCGATGCGGATGCCCGTCCGATCATCTGGGTGACCCTGACCAGTACCTCGCTGGCGCCACAGGAGCTGACGGACTTTGCCGAGCGTTCTCTGGTGGACCGTTTTGCGGTGCTCGATGGCGTATCGGAAGTGATCATCGGCGGTGAGCGCCGTTATGCCATGCGGGTGTGGCTGGATCGTCAGAGGATGGCAGCCAACGGTGTTACCGTGACCGATATCGAGCAGGCCCTGCGCAGCAACAATGTGGAGCTGCCGGCGGGACGGCTGGAGTCCGACTCGCGCGCCTTTACGCTGCGCGCCGACAACCGGTTGGCAACCGTGGACGCCTTCAAGGATCTGGTGGTGCGCCGCCAGGGCGATTACCTGTTGCGGCTCGGTGATGTGGCGAGAATTTCCCTGGGGGTGGAAAACGACGATTCCATTCTTCGCGCCAACGGTGAAACCGCTATTGGCCTTGGGGTCGTGCGCCAGTCCAAGGCCAACACCGTGGCGGTATCGGACCTGGTGCGTGAAGAGATTCTGGCGGTGCGCGAAAGCCTGCCGGCTGATATTCATCTGGATATCAATTCTGACGAGTCCCTGTTCATTCGCGCCTCTATCCGCGAGGTGTTGATCACCCTTGGGATCTCGGTGGTGCTGGTGATTGCCGTGATCTTTGCCTTCCTGGGCAATATGCGTGCGACCCTGATTCCTGCCGTCACCATCCCGGTTTCCGTGATCGGCGCCTTTATCGGTTTCGGGATGATGGATTTCTCCATCAATGTGCTCACTCTGTTGGCGTTGATTCTGGCCATTGGTCTGGTGGTGGATGATGCCATCGTGATGCTGGAAAACATTCAGCGGCGTATTGATGAAGGGGAGTCGCGACTGGTGGCGGCTTACCTGGGGGCCCGGCAGGTGGCCTTTGCCGTGGTCGCCACTACGCTGACCCTGGTCGCGGTGTTTGTGCCCATCTCGTTCATGGGCGGCGATGTGGGACGGTTATTCAGTGAATTTGGTTTTACCCTCGCTTCAGCAGTGATCATTTCCAGTATCGTGGCGCTCAGTCTTGCGCCCATGCTGTGCTCGCGCTGGCTGCACCGTCACAGCCAAAAAAATCAGCAAGGGCAGGGCAACGCATTTGAGCGCGCGTTGACGCGACTCAACAATGGCTACGCGAGCACCCTGAAACGGACCCTGCAATCACCGGGGTTGTTGATTGGTGGCTGCGTGTTGTTGTGTGTAGTGGCGGTCGTGCTGTTCCGTCAATTGCCCCAGGAACTCGCCCCCACAGAAGATCGCGGCGTCTTTATTATTCCAGCCACTGCGCCCCAGGGAGCCACGGTGGAATATGGCGCTCATCACACCCAGGCGGTGGAAGAGATTCTCATGCCGCTGGTGGAAAACGGTGAAGCAGAGCGGGTTCTGGCAATCGTTGGTTTCCGGGGGGTGCCAGAGCGGGCGTTCACCATTGTTCGCCTGAAAGACTGGGAAGATCGCGAGCGCACCCAGCAGGAAATCGTTAACGGGATTCGTGGCCCGCTGATGAACGTGACAGGCCTGCGAGCCTTCCCGGTGAATCCCCCGGGGCTCGGGCAGAGTGCCTTCAATCAGGAACTGGAAGTGGTGGTCGCCGGACCAGACTATGAGCAAGTGTTGGCCTGGAGCGAAACCCTGATGCAGGCCATGAATGACAATCCCAACCTGACCAGCATCGACACCGATTTCGAACAAACCCAACCGCAACTGGACGTGAAACTGAATCGTGAACGGGCCGCGGATCTGGGCATCACCGCCACCGATGTGGGGCAGACCCTGCAGGCCATGTTCGCCACCCTCACCGCGTCCACCTATGTGGATCGTGGTCGCGAATATGATGTGCTGCTGGAAGCCGAAAAACGCGCCAGCCGCAGTCCCGAGGACGTACTGCCGATCTACCTGCGCGGCAGTAACGGCGATCTGGTACCGTTCTCCAGTGTGGTGGAACTGACCACCACCGGCGATGCCCCGGAGCTGCGCCGGGTGGATCGCCTGCCCGCGATTACCCTGTCTGCCAACCTGGCAGAAGGCTACGATCTGGCCTCGGCCATGAACTATGTGGAACAGAAAGCGCAGGAAATCCTGCCGCTGGAAGCGCGCATCAGCTATAAGGGGATGGCCGAAGAACTGGAAGAATCCTCCTCGGCCATTCTGATTACCTTTGCGCTGGCGCTGGTGATTGTGTTCCTGGTGCTGGCGGCCCAGTTCGAAAGCTGGATCCACCCCCTGATCATCATGTTGACCGTGCCACTGGCGCTGGCCGGCGCGGTGATTGCCATCCGCGTCACCGGGGACAGCCTCAATATCTACAGCCAGATTGGCATGATCATGCTGCTTGGGCTCATGGCCAAGAACGGCATCCTCATCGTTGAATTCGCCAATCAGTTACGGGATGAAGGCAGCAGCGTCAAAGACGCGATTTACCAGGGCGCCATTGTGCGTTTCCGGCCGGTGTTGATGACCGGGGTGTCCACCATTTTTGGTGCCGTACCACTGGTGCTGGCCACCGGTGCCGGTGCGGAAAGCCGTTTTACCATTGGCGTGGTGATTCTGGGTGGCTTGCTCTTTGCCACGGTACTCACACTCTTTATCATCCCGGTGTTGTACCAGTGGTTGGCACCCTACGCTTCCCCCGCCGATGCGGTGAAGCAGCAGCTGGATAAGGAAATGCCGGGAAGCTACTAACTACGCTGTAGGAGCGTCGCTCGCGGCGCGAATGGGTTCTGAATAGATAGAGAGGTCGGCGTTGCAAGCGACAAGCATCAAGCTGCAACACGAGATAATGTTGTTGCCACACGCAACGTCACTTCCTCCGCGCGCCAATCGCCTTGGTCGCGGGCAGAACCAATGGAAGCAACCACAATGGTTGACCGCGCCTTGTAGCTTGCCGCTTGAGGCTTGTAGCTGATTCATGACTGACTACCAACTAATCCGCAGTAAGCGCCGCAGCCTGGAGTTGCGTGTGCTGGAAGATGGCCGTGTTCAGGTGCGTGCGCCGCAGCGGGCGTCCCTGCGCATGGTGCAGGATTTTGTGGATAGCCGGCGTCAGTGGATAGCTGACCAGCAACAGCGCCAGGCCAGCCGCCCCCGGCAACGCTGGCAAGATGGTGCCACGCTCGCGTGGCGCGGCGAGCCCTTGCAGATGGATGTCTGTGAAGGGCGGACCCGGGTCGCGCTCAGCGGACCCTACCTGTCGGTGCGTGTGGCAGAGCCGGAGCAGGAAATGGCGGTGCGCAGCGCCGTGGAGGGCTGGATGCGCCGCCAGGCCAAACCGGTGTTTGAAGACAGTATCGAGCGCCAGTTTCACTGGTTTGAACAACAGGGCTTTGTTCGCCCCACCTTGCGCATCAAGAAAATGCGCACCCGCTGGGGGTCACTGTCTGCCCGCGGTTACATCAACCTCAACATGGCGCTGCTGCACTACCCGGCCGACGCACTGGACTATGTGGTGATGCACGAGCTCTGCCACCTAAAACACATGGACCACGGTCCCGGCTTCCACGCCCTCATGGACGCCCGCATGCCCGACTGGCGCCACCGCAAAACCCTCCTCGAACAACCCCTGTTCCAACCGTGAATGAAAACCCCCCACCCTTCCCGTAGGAGCGTCGCTCGCGGCGCGATCCCCTGGCGTATGAAATCGCGCCGCAAGCGACGCTCCTACAGCCAAACGGCGTACCAATAGGGGTATTGGCGTACGCTTTTAGTGATTCCTGCGCGAAGCGGATTGGCAACGAGATAACGTGCTATTTGCAAAGTATCTTCTTCTTTGCGGACCGCATGGTCATGAAAGCCCCGTTGCCAGATGGGGTGCCCAATGACTCTGGCGGTCTGGCTTTTGAGCATGCCTACGGTTTGAGACAGTGAATATTTTCCTGAGAGGTCAAACAACCAGTGAATATGGTCCGGCATCACCACAAAGCAAAGAGTGGTCGTCGCGCCTTGTTTATCCATGCCCAGTACGTTGCGTGAGAGTAGCCTGGCCATTCGGGTTTCTTCAAACCAGGGGATACGGTCCCGGGTAACAGCGGTAACCAGGTAGCGCTGGTGCTGTTGGGAATATCGACCCTTTCTAAGCTTGTGGCCACTATGCAAAGATTCCATGGCACGAGCTTGCGGTGTTCCTTCGCCGGAGCAGAAGTAGCCGACACCGAAAAACGTGTAGGCCAGTCACGACCCTTTCCGTAGGAGCGTCGCTCGCGGCGCGATAAACAACGGTGTAAAAGGCGTCTCGATCACACAGGACACAGAAATCACCGAGAAACGAAGGGTTTTCCACCGCGTGCGCTGTACCTCTGTGGTCAATCATTTTATCCAGGGTCCGTGATCGCGCCGCGAGCGACGCTCCTACTTGGCGCGTGCGCCTGGCATTTTCGCCAGGCACAAAAAAACCCGCCGAAGCGGGTTTTTTTGTTTGCCGAAGCAGTGACTTAGTCAGCCACTACGTTGGCAGCCTGAGGACCTTTAGGGCCCTGCTGGATCTCGAAGGAAACCTTCTGACCCTCGGCCAGGGTTTTGAAGCCTGAGCCAGTGATTGCACTGAAATGAACGAATACGTCCGCACCACCATCGTCCTGGGAGATGAAACCAAAACCCTTGGACTCGTTGAACCACTTCACAGTACCAGTAGCCATGTGAATCTATACCTCAAAAACTATTACTTAGGGTGTTGCTTGCAAACCATGATGGGGGGTGTTCGGAGACAACTTCAGCTTCACGCAGGGAAGGCAACTACCAACACAAACCTCGGCCATAATTCGCAGCCACTTCCGACTCTACTCCCCTTTTACGGCAATCACCACCTCTTTTTATGGCGTATTTCTGCGGCTTACAGCGGCGTTGTCATAAATCTGACCGCCATCTCATGGTGCTGGCCCGGTGCCAGCACCAGCATGTCGTCCAGCACGCGGGCGGTTTCAATGCAGATCATCTGTTGCCAGGCATCGTCCGGGAACTGGCTCAGGCGCTGACTTTTCTCGACCCAGGGGTTCCACACCACTGCGGATTGGCTGCCGGAAACCGACAGGGTAATGCGCCGTTGCCAGCCGGGATCGTCGATATGGAGCTGATTGCCCAGCTTCAGGTAGAGGCGGTCCGTTTCGCCTTGCAGTGTCAGCGGGCCCTGCTGCAAATGGCTGTGCCATTGGTCCAGAGCATCCACATAGGGGTGCCCATCGAGGCCCTGCAGGGTAATCCGCCGGCTGTCGCTGACCGCAAAATAGCTATGCAGTGCCTGAGACAGCGCGACCTCGGACTCACTGTGGTTGTGGTTAACCAGCGTCAGTGTCAGGTGCTGGTCCAGACAGACGATCAGTGTCGGGGTCACGCCGGGGGCCTCATCGGGTAGCTCATCAGGGTCGGGCCGGAACCGCAGCACACATTGCTGCGAGCTCTGCACCTGCTCTACCAGTGTCCATGGCAGGCCTCGCACCAGGCCATGGGCGGGCGGGTCGGCCAGGGTATAGCGTGAGGCGACAGCGTCGGGATTGAAGCCAAGCCCACCAAACCAGGGCCAACAAACGGGCACCCCTCCGCGTACGCTCTGGCCACGCTGGTAGGCCGCTTCCGGGCTCAACCAGATCAGTGGGGGCTCGTCGTCGTGGCGGTACTCCAGCACCTGGGCGCCCTGTTCTGCGATCACCAGCGTTTGTCCTCGATGACAAATCTGCCAGCAGGACAGTTCACCGCGGGTGATTTGGGAGATTGAAGAGGTCATCCGTTACCTGCCATTGTCGTCAGGAGGAAATCGGCGTTAGCCGATCTTCGCTGTCATAAAGCACCCGCTCGGGTTTGCATCGGGCAGGAAATGTCGGAGATGGGCTTGCGCCCATTTCCGACCTGCGGTTCAGCGGTTTACCGAGCTTGCCTATGTCACTTGATCCCTGCCGCGATTTCCAGCTCGCGGATGGACTGCTCCAGATAATCCAGCAGGCGCTGCATGGAAGGCAGGGTCCGGCGGCAGGCGATCAGCCCAAATTCCAGCTGATCCTGGTAGCTGGTCAGGGTGATATTGAGGGCAATGCGATCCAGGGCAATGGAGACCGGGTACACCCCCTTGAGTTGGGCCCCGTTCCAGTACAGCGGCTCACGGGGCCCCGGCACGTTGGAAATCACCACATTGAAGGCACGCCATTTGGGGGCCAGCCCGGTCAACAGGTTGAGGCCGGTGGGCGCCATGGTCAGGGCGGTAAAGTTGAGGATTTCCTCGGCACTCATTTGCGAGAAGCGTTGCTTGGCCTCCTCGATGGAGTCATGCACCACCCGGATACGGTTGCCGGGATCACAGATATGGGTGCCCAGGTTGGCCAGGATCATACCGATCTGGTTACCGCCGGCGCTGTCGTCGGTACGCAAGTTCATGGGCACCATGGCAATCAGCGGTTCGTCCGGCAGGGCATGTTGGCTGATCAGATATTCGCGCAGGGCGTGACCGCACATGGCCAGCACCACGGTGTTCACNGTACAGCCAAACGCCTTGGCAATGCCTTTCAGGCGCGACAGGCAGAAGCTCTGGGCGGCGAACCGGCGCGAACCGGTGATGGCACCATTCAGNATGGTGTCAGGGGCCTGGAAGATGGAAACGTAATTCTCATCCTTCTTGGCCTTCTGGGTGACCTTGTAGATCTCCCGCGCCAGCGCAGGCACCGTCGCCGCCTGCTTGCTCACGCCGGCGGTGAGGCGGGCCAGNCTGGAGGCNACATCCACCGGGTTGCTGGGCAGTGAGCGTTGGCGCTTCTTGATCTGGAANGCCCAGCNCGGTGCCATATCCCGCTCATNGGGGTCGGTAGACAAGGTGCGTGTAGCCGTGCGCATGGCCGAAATACCGTCCATGACCGAATGGTGAATCTTGTAGTAGAGCGCNAACTGGCGNCCGCGGATGCCTTCAATCAGGTGGGCNTCCCACAGCGGCCGNTCCCGGTCCATCAGGTTGGAATGCTCTGCNGACACCAGTGCCAGCAGCTCACGGATACGGCCGGGTTTGGGCAGGGCTTCGTGACGAAAGTGATGGTCCAGGTCGAACTGTTTGTCCTCGGTCCAGTAGTACTGGCCAAGGCGCCGGGTNAGGCGCTGATTGAANGGCGCCACCGGGCTGGAATATTCACGCATCTGCTCGGCCAGCTCACTGACATACTTGGGGCCGGCACCCTCCGGAAAATGGAACAATTGCAGGCCGCCTACATGCATGGGCTGCTGNCGTTTTTCGAGCCACAAGAACAACTGGTCCACCGGGCTTAGCGCTTTCATAGAGTCCTGTTCCTTNTCTCTTGTCGTGGTTCCATTTACACAGACTGTCTACCGCTATTGAAAATGAAATGCAGCGTCCGTGCCAATCGGTGAAAAAACCGATTTTTTGCTTGGCAGAGAGGATGATAGCGATAAAAACGGGTNGGGGTCACTGTGNNNACGGCGAGCGNNATNATGGCNTTNATGTGAATAAGAAGGGCTGTCTCANTGNGNAATGTTATCGAAGNNNNTTCAGNGTAAATGCNCAGTNGNNTGNCGTNCGNATACGCAAGGANTTTGTNGCTTGCNNANNGNCNGGGTTTCACTAACACTCNNTGGCTGACTGAGCAGTCANANCAGGGTGAGANGGAGAGCNNCCTGGNCTNNCGTCATNNGNCGGTATTGTGCGNTCGNTATCCTCAGGANGGGGAGGCG